>NZ_BAAHBG010000027.1:346342-699728 GCF_054776855.1 Spirosoma migulaei
TTTGCCTTACGGAATGCGGTGCTGGCGTTCAATCCATCCGCTACTATTCCGTTTGATGCCCCCATGACGCCCGAAAAAGTCCTGCTGGCTTTATACAATGCCCCCCCTGCTCCTTGCCCCACGCCGTAATGACGGACCACCGATGCCAAGACCCAAACAGCTAACGACCTGGCAGTTAATCCATAAAAGTGGCCAACAGAACTTACCCGTCATGCTGCTGTACGTGCTCGAAAGCAATGGCAGCAGCCCCGGAAGGCAGGGCTTTCTAATGGCTGTCAATGCAACTGGTAAGATGGAAGGCTCCATCGGTGGGGGCATCATGGAGCATAAGTTTGTGGAAATGGCTAAAGAAAAGCTGAATCACGGTCCGGCGTTCCGGCACGGCCCTGAGCTTTCTATTCGAACCCAATACCACGATAAAAGTGCAGCCCGTAATCAAAGTGGCATGATCTGCTCCGGCGATCAAACCATTCTGTTATATCGTGTCCAGCCGAGTGATATGCCTGCGATTCAGACGATTATCACCTTTCTGGAGCGGAACCGTAATGGGTTACTCGAACTATCGCCCTCAGGCATTCATTTCTTCGCTGATCATCTGCCCGAAACCAATTATCGGTTCACGATGGAATCAGAAGAAAATTGGTTGTATCAGGAGCGACTAGGCTATAAAAACCAGCTTTTCATCATCGGTGGCGGGCATTGTGCGCTGGCATTATCGCGCATCATGGGCCAGATGGATTTCTATATCCGCCTGTTCGATGACCGCCCGGATTTGCATACCGTGGAATTGAATGACGCAGCCCATGAGAAAATTGTGGTCAGCAGCTATAGTGAACTAACCAATCAACTACCTTCCGGCGATCACCATTACGTCGTCGTGATGACTTTTGGTTACCGGACTGATGATCTGGCCATACGGGCATTGCTGGATAAGGAACTTACTTACCTGGGCGTGCTAGGCAGTAAGACCAAGATTGATAAGCTGTTTAGCGAATACCGAGCGGAGGGACTGGATGAAGAAAAGCTAAATCGTATTCATGCACCCATTGGCTTACCCATAAACAGCCAGACACCGGAAGAGATCGCCATTAGCATTGCGGGTGAGATTATCCGGGTGAAAAATGGAGCGAACCAATAATAATCTGTAAGTTTTAAAAAAACATGTCTACACAAGTAAATACACTCATATTATTCTACTAATAGAGCTATATTCAAAATTATAATTTGATTTTATCTTAAATACCTCATACAGTTCCTGTTAGGCTAATGACGCCTTAGGACCCAATCACAAACGGTTTATGAAATCTGTAGCAGTACTTATTCTCCTCTTTTTAGCAATCCATGTTCAGGCCCAGCCCTTCTCTCCCGAAGAAATCGGCGGTTTGAATAAACAGGCAAAACGGATCACCATTATCAAAGACAAATGGGGCGTTCCGCACGTCTATGCAAAAACCGACGCCGAGGCCGTGTTCGGCATGATGTACGTCCAGTGCGAAGAGTTTTTTGATAATGTAGAATCGTCCATTATCAGTCGGCTGGGTCGACAGGCGGAGGTCGATGGGGAGTCTGCTTTGTATAAAGACTTATGGTCGCGCATGTTCATCGACTCCAGCAAAGCCGTTGCCCTATATCAGCAATCGCCCAACTGGCTCAGGAAACTCTGCGATGGCTATGCCGATGGTATTAATTTTTACATGATTTCGCACCCCGGTAAGAAACCTAAGTTGATCACCCGCGTGCAGCCCTGGGTTGCTTTAATGAACAATATTCCCTCGCTGGAAGGCAGTAATATTAGCGAGGCCGATTTCCGGGCTTTTTACGCAGATGGCTTGGGTAAGGCACTGTCGTTTAGCCCACTTATTACTCAGGAATATCAGGAATCCAGTGGGTCGAACGGCTGGGCGTTGGCACCGTCACGAACACAGAGTAAGAACGCCATGTTGCTGATCAACCCGCACGCGGAGTTCTACGGTCGCATCGAAATTCAGGTCGTGAGCAAACAGGGGTTGAATGCCTACGGCGCTCCGTTTCTGGGTCAATTCAACATCTTTCAGGGTTTTAACGAATTTCTGGGCTGGATGCATCCGGTTTCACTTTCCGATGCAAAAGATCTGTTTACAGAGCAGGTTGAACAGAAGAACGGGCAGTATTTCTACCGCTTTGATGGCACCATGCGCCCGGTTGACAGTACAGCTATCACGCTACAGTACAAACAGGGAGGGGGGCTGTCATCCCGAAAATTTGTTACCTACCGCACGCATCATGGACCGGTCGTAGCCTCATTCGACAAAAAATGGGTTACGCTTAAAAACCTGGATGCGAACATTGATTTGCTGGCCATGCATTGGGAAAAGATGAAAGCCCGAAATTTCAAGGAATTCCAGGCGTCGATCAATAAGCGGGCCATGACGGGCAGTAATGTGGTCTATGCCGACCGGGATGGTAACATCGCGTACTGGCACGGAAATTTTGTACCCAAAAAGAATCCTTCCTTCGATTGGAAACGACCTGTAGACGGCAGCATCCTGACGAACGACTGGCAGGGCACGCATGAGCTGGCAGCTATTCCGCAGTACATCAATCCGGCCAACGGCTGGGTGCAAAACTGCAACTCGACTCCTTTATACGGCACGGGTGTATTCGACTCGCTGATGAGCAAAAAACCGGTGTATATGCTTCCCGATGGACAGACGCCCAGAGCGGTCAGTGCCATCCGGGTGTTGACTAACCTCACCAACGCCAGTATCGACGATGTGATCACCGCTGCCCATGATCCTTATTTGCCCAATGGTGAGCGCCATATTCCGAAGTTAATTGCCGCCTACGAAACTCTAAAAGCCGATACAGCTTATGCGGCTCTGGCTGCACCTATTCAAACGTTGCAAGCCTGGAATTTTCGGGCAGATAGTAGCTCTGTAGCAACGATACTTGCCGTCTCCTGGCTGGAAAAAATCATTGAATTAAATGTAGCACGGCTGAAAAAGCCCGTTTCAACGGAGGAACGCTATTCCATCACGAACGGGGCTACGATTTCGACAGATGTACTGTCGGCCAAAGAGATGCTCGATGCCTTTACGAAGGTTATCAGCGATTTAAAGAAAGACTTTGGCACCTGGGAAATCTCCTGGGGCACGATCAATCGCTACCAGCGAGTGGATAAAGGAACGTCATTTAGTGATGCTAAACCAAGCTGGGCGGTAAATGGCACACCGGGTTTTATGGGTTCACTCAACGCATACGTCAGCAAAAAAGGCCCTCAAACCCAGAAGCGTTACGGAATCACAGGAAACACCTTTGCGGCTGTCGTTGAATTTGGTAAAACTGTAAAAGGCAAATCGATTCTTACCGGCGGCTCCAGCTCTGACCCTAACTCATCCCACTTTACCGATCAGGTGGATGGGTATCGGAAGGGCGTTTACAAAGACATTCTTTTTTACAAGAAAGATGTCATGGCCACTGCCGAAAAAACCTACCACCCTGGCGAATAACAAACTTTGGTAACTGTGTTTTTTTAACCACAGAGGCACAGAGAACACAGAGTCTTAAAAGGCAAAAGCCAACCTTTTTATTACTCTGTGTTCTCTGTGCCTCTGTGGTTAAAATTTTTGTTTAACTAGCATGCTATCTTTCTTTTTCACGAGCTAACTGTATGATTGACATAAGAAAGGCAACCCCGGCTGATCAGGAGCCAATCTGGGAAATTATCAAACCCGTAATTGCCAGTGGTGACACCTACGTGTTCGACCCAAACTCATCGAAAGAAAAAATGCTGGCTTACTGGTGTGGCCCCGATAAACATACTTATGTAGCTGAACGAAACGGCATCATCGTCGGAACATTCGTGCTGAAAGACAATCAACCTGATCTTGGTTCACACATCGCCAATGGCTCGTATATGACCGCACCTAGTGCGTCAGGGCAAGGCGTTGGGAAAGCGATGGGCGCGTTTTCGATAGAGGAAGCGAAACGACTCGGCTATAAAGCCATGCAGTTCAATATCGTGATCAAGAGCAACGAACGAGCGGTGCGGCTCTGGGAAAAATTAGGCTTTACGATAATTGGAGAAATTCCTGAGGCTTTTAACCACCAGAAAAATGGCCTAACAAACGCCTACATTATGTACCGAAAGCTTTGACGGGTAAAACCAAAAAATCAACCAATTTTTAACCACAGAGACACAGAGAACACAGAGATAAAAATGCTAGATTGTTAGCTGTTTATTTCTTTGTGTTCTCTGTGCCTCTGTGGTTAAATCCTTTTACTCACTTGACATACAACCACTTGTTATACAATGCCTTCTGCTCTGCCGTTTGATTCGGCAAGGGCTCCAGGCGGTAACTCACCAAGGGGTTTGTGGTAAGCGTAACCGGAATTTCGCGGACGAAACCAGCGCGATTCACCAATACTTTTAACGTCTCGCCAACCCGCCGACCGCTGATAACCCGAAGCAGATCATCGCCCACCCGAACTTTATCGACCGAAATAATTTCGTCGCCCACGTTCAGTCCATCATTGTAAGCCGCCGACCCACGTCGAACACTCGAAATCGTTGATTTACCATTGGCAATCGTTGTGGCCGCACCCAGAAAACCATCCTGTGTTCTGCTCGCCAGATTCACTAATTGCATCCCAACGGGCGCAAAATACGCGTCGTAATTAATGGGCTCAGCCGTGTTAACGCCGATGTTAAAAAAGTCGTCGAGTTTACGCCCCGCAACCTGTTCAGCCGCTTGCCGAAATTCGCTATCTGTAAAACCGCGCTTCTGCTTTTTATAGTACTCGTTGTACAGGAGTCGCATCAGGTCGTCCATGTTGCGTTGGCCGTTGCTCCCCGCTAGAATAGCCAGATTCAACAGGGTTCCTAATACGCTACCCTTGCCGTAATACGAAATCTGGGTGTTAGCCGAATTTTCGTTTGGTCGATACCCTTTAATCCAGGCGTCCCAACTCGATTCGGCTGCCGACTGAATGCGCGTACCCGGCTGATTTTCAATCTCCGTAATGCCGCTGGCAACCAGAGTCAGGTAGGCCTCGGGCGTGTGGAATCCGGCCCGGCGTAAAATATATTCCTGATAGAACGACGTACAGCCTTCAGATAACCAAAGCATGTGCGTGTAGTTCTCATTCTCATAATCGAACGGCCCCAACGCAACTGGCCGAATACGCTTCACATTCCAGAGATGGAAATATTCATGCGCTACCAATGACAGAAACCGTTTGTAATTGGCTTCCGTAGCATAGGCGTTACGCGTCGTTTCGAGTGTAGTGGAGTTAAGGTGTTCCAGTCCGCCCCCGCCCGGTGGAATATGATGCACAATAAAGGTGTAGTGCTTACACGGATGTTCACCCACTACAGTAGTCGCGGCTTCACAAACCCGTTTGTAATCCTCAGCTAACCGCTTTTCGTTATACTCAACATCGCCAAACATCGATACCGTATGCGGTATATCCGAAGCGGTAAAGCTGAACGTTTTATGGTTTCCAATCTCGATAGGTGAATCGACCAGCAGATCAAAATCAGTCGCTTCGTAGGTAAAGCTGGCGTCGCGTCCGACTTGCCCGGATACTGGCTCCAGCGCCGTTGCCACGTTTTTCCAGGTTTTGTACGGTTGCACAACCACGCGCAAGGGAATGTTTTTAAGCGCGTCGTGGTACATAAACACGCCAGCGGGTGTCACGTAGCCGTGATCGATATCCACAAAACTCGTCCGCACTGTCAGTTCGTTGGCATATACCTTATAGCGGATGGTGAGGTTATCTTCATTGGTAGATACTCGCCAGGCATTTTTACGAATTTTCTCGCTCGGCACTTTCTTGTCCCCAACGTAAGCATTGAAGCTATCCACGTTTTTAGCATATTCCCGAATCAGATACGAACCAGGTGTCCAGACGGGCATTTTAATGTCTAAATAGCCGTTTTTCTTGGCATTTGTTGCGGCTGCTATGTTCTTCAGCTGCATTTCAACCTCGAAATAGTGCGTCTGTGGTTCGGGCATCGAAAGCACATACGTTACACTGGGAGAAGTCGCTGGGGGATTTTCGTCATCGGCCAGTAAGCCGGTAGCAGTTGATGAAAATGGAATAAAAAATGTCCAGACAGTAAGTAAATACAGAAGCCGGGCGTTTTTTTTCATACGGAAACAGGAATACCTTCGTTTTTTGTCCAGAATTGACCTGATATTTGTCAATTCTCAGGCGAAACTACGACGCAATCGGCTTATATGGTAGTTCCAGGTTCAAAGTTTACAGTTTTCGGTTCTCGGTTTAAGGTTTTCGGTTACAGGCGAGCCAACATGCTCACGCCATTTAGCTGAATACCGTAAACCGTAAACCTCAAACCAACCATACATTTATTTATGCCCTATTCAACCACCCAATCAGATCAACACCAGTCGAACCGCAGAATTTCGTATCGATTGCTGTTCGCTCTGACTGTTGGGTTATTTACTACACTACCAGCATTAGCTCAACGTACCCAGAGTAATGCCGAACCCGATTATCACTACCGAAATGGGCTTGAGCTTTTCGAGAAAGCCAATTATGCCGCATCCCGCTACGAATTCCGACAATATCTCGAACCCCGCCGGGGCGACGGCTCTCAGACTTTACTCAATACCGGTGACCAAAATGCGGTTGAAGCCGAGTATTACATTGCGCTGACGAGCCTTTACATCGATGAGCCAGGGGCAGAGCTGCTGGTGGATCGCTTCGTCAAAAACCACAGCCAGCACCCTAAAGCCGGGCAGTTATATGGCGATTTAGGAACGTATTATTACAACCGTCAGGATTATACCAAAGCCATTAGCTTTCTGGAAAAGGCTGTAGCGCAGGGTGGTAGTAGTGCCCAGCAGATCACCTATAAATATCAGCTTGCCCTCTCCTATTATAGTACGCAGGATTTACAGCATGCCCTGCCGCTTCTGAATGAAGTCAAACTCGACCCCAATTCGGCCGATGCGCCAGCTGCGTCTTACTATGCTGGGGTAATCAACTTCAGGAATCGAAACTACAACGAGGCCGTTGCCGATTTCCGCCGGATTGAAACCAACCCAACCTACCAAAATCAGGTTCCGAACTGGATTGCGCAGACGCTCTACAAGCAGGGCCGATTCGATGATTTATTGGCTTATACGGAGCCTCTACTTAAGCGAAACAGTGGTGGTAGCCTGAACGAAGTAGCTTTATTTACCGCCGAAGTCTTTTACCAGCAGAATCAGTTTGCCAGAGCCATTCCGTATTACAAGCAATATATCAATACGGCAGGTGCCAAAGCGCCCAGTGCGGTAAAGTTCCGGTATGGCCAGTCGCTGTTCCGTACCGGGGCCTATAACGATGCCATTACTCAGCTTAAACCCTTAGCGGGCGGGAAAGACACAACGGCCCAATACGCTGCTTATACATTGGGAGTAAGCTATTTACAGACTCAGAACCCAACCTACGCCCTGACAGCATTCGATCAGGCGGGCCGGCTGTCGTTCAATCGTACGATTCAGGAAGAAGCTCGGTTCACCCATGCGAAACTGCAACTGGATCAGAATAACGGGGCCGATGCCGTGAAAGAGTTGACTGCTTTTTTGAAGCAATATCCCGACAGTAAGTTTGAAAATGAAGCGAATGAACTGGTCGGTGAAGCGTATTATGCATCCAATAATTACCCTGCGGCTATTTCCTACATTGAAGGACTGAAACGACGGACGTCCAAAATCAACGCGACTTACCAGCGCCTGACCTACAATCAGGGCGTAAACGATTTCAATGCTGAGCGTTATCCGCAAGCGGTGGCGAATCTGGATAAGTCATTAAAATTCCCGGTCGATAAAAGCCTGGAACAGGCCGCCCAGTTCTGGAAAGCCGAATCGTATTCGGCAGGAAAGCAATATGATACGGCGATTCCGCTTTATGCCAGCATTTCCAAATCAGGCTCCGGCGATTATGCCAGCAAAAGCTTATATGCCCTTGGGTATGCGTATTACAATAAAAAAGACTACGCTCGTGCGCTCCCCTACTTCCGTGATTTTGTGAGTCGTGGCGCTGGCTCCGACGACAGAGCGCAGTTTCAGGATGCAACGATCCGTTTAGCCGATACCTATTTTTCGGCCAAGCAGTATGAAAACGCAATGCGTTACTACGATCAGGCCATTGCACAGAATGCGGCCGATAAAGATTACGCGGCCTATCAGAAAGCTGTCATTTTGAGCTACGTAGGCCGCGACTCTGAAGCCAAAGCACAGTTCGATCAGGTGCAACGTCAGTTTCCGAATTCCCGCTTTGTGGATGAATCACTCCTTCAGAAAGCGAACGTCGATTTTGAGAAAGGTTCCTATCAGGCGGCTATCCAGGGCTATACAAAGCTAATTCAGGATAAGCCCAATAGCACACTCGTTCCGGCGGCTCTGTTGAAGCGGGCTATTGCTTACGGCAACGTTCAGCAATATGACCCCGCCGTAGCCGATTACAAACGCATTTTAGATAATTACGGCGATTCGGAACAGGCGCAAAGTGCGCTGCTCGGTATTCAGAACACACTGAACGACGCCGGTCGACCCGAAGAGTTTTCGCAGGTATTGGGTCAGTATAAGAAAAGCAATCCGGGTAGTACGGATGTGGAGCGGGTTCAGTTCGAGAACGCCAAGAATATCTACGCCAACGAAAAATACCCACAGGCTATTCAGTCGTTGCTATCGTTCATGCAGGAGTATCCAAACAGTCCCAGCACCAACGAAGCTCGCTATTATCTGGCCGAATCGTACCGCCAGACTAACGACCCTGCCAGTGCACTTCGGTACTATAACTTAGTTGTTGCCGATAATAAATCGGATTATCTGGTTCGGGCAGCTACACGGGCGGCCGAGCTGGAAGCTAAACAGAAAAACTACCCACGTGCCATTCGGAATTACCAGATCATCATTAGCAAAGCCAATGGCAAAGCGGAACAGGTAGCGGCTCAGTTGGGCTTGATGGATACCTATTTTGCCTATCCAAAACCTGATTCAGCCGCAGCAATGGCCCGCGAACTAGTTGCCACGGGTAATGTGGTGCCTGGCGCGCAAAACCGGGCGCAATTGATGCTCGGGAAAGTAGCCCTGGGAAAAGGCGATTTCAAAACCGCGCAGGCTGATTTCGAGAAAACCATCGCGCTCGCCAAAGACGTAAACGGTGCTGAAGCCCAATATCACCTCGGCGAGATTCTGTACAAACAGAAAAAGTACAAAGAGTCGGTGGCACTGCTGTTAAAATTTAATGAGCAGTTCAGCGATTTTGAATACTGGAAAGGCAAGGCGTTCATTCTGGTATCCGACAATAATGTCGCCCTCGACGAACCCGCCCAGGCTAAAGCCGTTCTGAATTCCATCATCGAAAACTCATCCGACGAAGCCATCGTTGCCGAAGCCAAACAAAAACTAGCCACGCTGGAGTCTAAAAACTAACCAATGGATAATGTAAAATGACTAATGGATAATGCCTTGCGCATATCGTATCATTTTACATTATCCATTAGTCATTCTACATTATCCATTATGCACTACCGTCTCACCCTTACCCTCCTTTCCCTGTCGGCAACGCTTTATGCGCAGCAGCCTAAGCCTACGCGGCCGGTGAAAGAAGGCGAAGTCGATAATCAGGAAATTACTGTCGAGAAAAGCCGTAAAATTGAGCTGCCACCCGCTAACCGGATCTTTAATAAGATTCCATCGGTAAAACCGTCGGCTGAACAACGGAAGCTGACATACGAATTCGAAGATCGAAAACTAACCATTGGCGACCCTAAAATCACGCCCGGTGTACTGGACCCCGCCCTGGGGAAGGCCGATGATACCCCTGCCTATAGCAACTATGTGAAGCTGGGTGCCGGGAACTACAGTTCATTTCTGGGCGAAGGCTTTGTGGGTATCAATGCGCTGTCGAATCTTGCGTTAGAAGGATCAGTTCGACACTTGTCTTCAGGACTTGGTCCCGTCGATGGCAAGAATTCAGCGCAAAGCGATACACGGGTTCGGGTAACGGGGAAATACCTGACCGACGCGTTCAAACTACAAGCCGATCTCGGCTTTGATCGTAACGCCTATAATTTTTACGGCTATAGTCGCGAATATGCCGCCCAATCTACCTTCAATCCTGACCTGATCAAACAGCGGCTCAATACAATCAATTTTAAACTTGGCATTGAAAATACGAATTCGGACAACGCGATTGATTACTCGCTTCGTACGGGAATTACCTCACTGAGTGACCGATTCAATGCGTCTGAAACTGACTGGGGCACAAACCTCAATGCGTCGCTTGGCATTACCGACAACGTTTACGCACTCGTAGCCGCCGATGCCTACGTAACCCAACGAACGGATGGTTCCATCATTGATAACCGCAACCTGTTTCGGGTAAAGCCGACATTTAAATACGCATCTTCACTCTTCACGATAACGGCGGGTATCAATGCCGTGAACCAAACCGATCAACGGCAGGGTATCAATGAAACACGTGCGTTTCCGGTGATTGATGTTGACGTGGCTCCAATTGGCAACATTCACATTTTTGCGGGTGTCGACGGTGATATCAATCGCAATACACTCCGCTCGTTACTCGGTGAGAATAAGTGGCTTGCTCCACAAGTCCTATTGGCTAACACTGTTAAGTCAATCGATATTTACGGAGGTACAAAAGGAGATTTGGGTGGCGGTTTTTCGTACGAAGGCAAAGTGTCTTATGCCCGGTACCGAAACTTTTCGACTTTTAACAACACCATTCCTGATACTACAAAATTCTTTGTTCTGTACGATGGTGGCATTACAAATGTGCTGACGGTATCGGGTCAACTCAGCTATGCCCAGAAAGACAAGTTCCGATCAACGCTGAAGGCTAACTTCTTCAACTACGGTCTCGACCGGCTCGAAGCCGCCTGGGGACGCCCTCGCACAACGGCAACCTGGACGAACTCATACATCCTGAATAAAAAATTATTCGTCACTGCCGATTTGTATTTTTATGAGGGCATCCAAAACAAAAACTTCACGTCAGGCATCACCTATACGCTGAAACCCATTTACGATGCGAACCTAAAAATTGACTATTTCTTAGGGAAACAGGTGTCCGCTTTTGTGGCGTTGAATAATATCTTTAGCCAGAATTACCAGCGTTATTTGTATTATCAAACACAAGGACTTAACTTTCTCGGAGGAATCAGTTATTCGTTCTAATCGCTCCACCGATGCACACTATGGCTTCCGTCAACGACTACCTTAAAAAGCTGCTGTTTCAGTACGACTGCGTAGTCGTACCTGAGTTAGGAGCTTTCCTGACCCATTATCAATCGGCAAGTTTTACGGAAACTTCTGGTCTGTATTTGCCCCCCCGCAAACGGGTTGCGTTCAATGAAGCCCTTCGTTTCGATGATGGCATTCTGGCCAACTACATCATGCTGCATGAACCCGTTACCCGCGAAGGTGCGCAACGGCATGTTAGTATGTTTGTCGCTGAATTACGGCAGCAGGTGGAGTCAACGGGGAAGTTTGAATTGGAAGGCATTGGTACTTTCACCTATAATGAAGAAAGTCGCCTGCAGTTTTCTCCAAGCTTACGTCATAACTTTTTTGGCGAAGCCTACGGGATGAGTGCCCTGTCGGTTCAGGCGATCAATCGTCAACCCCAACTTGAACCTGCTTTCGAAGCGGTACCAACTACAGCAGTTGGCCCAGTGCTGGTTCGGGAAGATGAAGTAATACTGACGCCTTATCGCCCAGCTCGCCCGTACTGGCGGGTAGCAGCCATTGCACTACTGGTTGGTTCGTTAGGCGCTATTAGTTATTTTTCAGTTATTCAACCAGGACAACCTTTTCAAAGCAGTCTTGATCCAGCCAGCCTGTTCCGTGTTACGGCTTCTTTCTTCGAGCGAACAACGGACGTAAAAGAAACAGCAAAGCTGGCTGTCGTAGAAAAAACGACTCCTGTTGTCAATCCAGACGTTAAATCGACAACTACCCTGCCAACGGAGCCGGTAGCCGTGACGCCGACTCCAGCACCAGCTGAGACACCGGCACCTGCTTCGGTTGACGTAAAAGCGAAACCTGAAGCGCTACCCGTTGTAAAATCAGAAGCAGTGGCAAAAGTCGTAGCGCCTGCTATCAAGCCTGTTCGAACTGGGCCCCACTTCACTGTGATTGCCGGTGTTTTCCTGAGCAAGCATAATGCGTTGAAATTACGACGTCAATTACGTAAAGCGGGCTATGACGATGCGTTTGTTATTATGCCTGCTCCCAACGAGAAAGAATTATATAAAGTGGCTGCGGCTGGCTCTGCCGTTCGGGATGAAGCGGTTGCCAAGATGGCGGCCATCAATGAGCTATCCGGTGCAGAATCCTGGATTTTAAAGAATTAAAATTTTATCCTTATACACAAAAAAGACAGCTATATATGGCTGTCTTTTTTGTGTATAAGGAAAGATATATACAACGAAAAGCCCAAAATCAAGTGAATTTTGGGCTTTTCGATTTAAAGTGGAGACGGAGGGATTTGAACCCTCGTCCAGTCAAGGAAACCAACGCGCTTTCTACATGCTTAGGTACACTTAGGATTGTCGGGAATCGGCCCGGTGTATACCAGACCAAGCTTCATCCGTAGGTGCTTGTGTCTCACTCGGCCGTTAACACCATAAACCGAGCCAGCGCTGCGAGTCGATGCCTCCTGATCCAGCCAGCAGCACGTAGGCCGGGGAGACAATGGCTATTGCTTAATCCTCCGGATTAGGCAGCCATGGCGTAGTTATATTCGCCAGTTATTGTTTTGACGATTTGTTTGGGCGGGAAATACCGTCAACTCCCGGCATGCTTACACGCGACCTCAGCAAGCTGTCAATTCCAGTCGCCCCCATATTGACCACATCACAACAAAAAGCGTTTATAGCCATCTTATCATGACGTGTGTTTGAATTAACTGGTACCCCGCCTGTTTAGTTCACCAGCAGGTGCTTTTTGTTCGTATAAAAATGGACTATAATGATACCTAGTTGACATTCAGCTGAGTCGCTGACTCGTGGTCTTGATCTACCAGGCCTCCATCAATCAGGCATTTCGTTAATAAACGATTGAGCTGCTTCGGCAGGTGATAGGTCGTACTTATCCCAGGTAGTAAAGAGCCAGTTGCGTTCTTTGATCGTTAGCTCCTCAAGGTGGCCAAACTCAGAGAGTTCACTGATGACTTGTTCCAGCCATGGTCCAAAGGGTTGTGATTCAGATAAAGGATTATAATTAGATGTCATAATGGATTAGATTAATCATGCCAAAGGTAAACTTATTACCTACCTATTTTCTGGGCCTTTGTGGAATGAACCTGAATAGCCAACGAACCGCCATTAGCAATCACAGCGTTCTGGCTAGCTATAAAAAAACCGGCCACAGGGTAGCCGGACTTTCCGGATTATTCCACACCGTGAGTGAAAACTAGTTAGATAGCTTCCACTCTACTAACGTTGGCCTTTCAGCCTATACGTATCGTGTTCAAGATAGGGGCTACAAAGCGAAAAACGTATATAGATTATCGTCCAATTTATTAAACGGCAAAACTAGCTGATGTTAAAGGAGATCAGATTAGTAAAACGGGGTGTACAGAACGGGAATAGAAGTCATTTAGACCGGTAGCCGTGTTATGTAAAACCATCCAGCGCTAGTCTACGGAGACAGAATTGCAAATTGAGTCATGTCCGTGTCTGTTTCCAGAACCTCTTTAAAAAACAAAACGGATCCCACTTTCGCAGGAACCGCTTTGCCTAAGCAAACAGGAAGTTTAGCCCAAGTAAGTCTTCAACGCCTTTGACCGTGAGGTATGGCGCAGACGACGGATGGCCTTTTCTTTTATCTGCCGAACCCGTTCGCGGGTCAGGTTGAATTTTTCACCAATTTCTTCAAGCGTCATGGCATGCTCACCATTCAGACCGAAGTAGAGTGTGATTACATCGGCCTCACGCTGTGTTAGCGTTGAGAGAGCACGTTGTACTTCTTTACGAAGCGAATCGTTTATAAGGCCCGAATCAGGCTTATCCTCGCCGTCGTTTTCGAGTACATCGAGCAGGCTGTTTTCTTCACCCTGTACAAACGGTGCATCCATTGATACATGGCGACCCGAAATCTTGAGGGTATCGACAACCTCTGCCGCCGAAATCTCCAATACAGCCGCCAGTTCTTCGGGCGATGGTTCGCGCTCGAACTTTTGTTCCAGATCAGAGAACGTTTTAGAAATCTTATTCAGCGAACCAACCCGATTTAAGGGCAAGCGTACAATCCGGGACTGCTCGGCCAAAGCCTGTAGAATAGACTGACGAATCCACCAAACAGCGTAGGAAATGAATTTAAATCCACGCGTTTCATCGAACCGTTGGGCGGCTTTAATCAAACCAAGGTTACCTTCATTGATCAAGTCACCCAGAGATAAACCCTGATTCTGATATTGTTTGGCAACCGAGACCACAAAGCGCAGGTTTGCCTTCGTTAACCGTTCCAGCGATAGTTGATCACCTTCCCGGATCTTTTGGGCCAGAGTTACTTCCTCATCGGGCGTAAGCAGGTCCACTTTACCAATCTCCTGTAAGTACTTGTCTAACGACTGACTTTCACGGTTGGTAATCTGTTTTGAAATTTTTAGCTGTCTCATATTACGTTGCCTCCGGTGGAGTGACTATATAACGCTAACTTTTGACGTTGCATTACACAAAAAAGTAACAATGACTTACGCATTTTTGTTCTCTGGCTTAGGTAACAAAACTTTGCGCGACAAACGGTACTTTCCTGTCTTTTTATCCACGTCAATCAATTTTACCGTTACTTCCTCCCCTACCTGCAAGACGCCATCCATCGTTTCTAAGCGTTCCCACTTAATCTCGGAAATGTGCAATAACCCATCCTTGCCTGGCATGAATTCCACGAAGGCACCAAAGGGCTGAATTGTTTTAACTTTACCTACATATGTTTCACCAACTTCCGGTACTGCCACAATACCTTTTACACGCGAAACGGCTTTGTCCATGCTTTCTTTGCTCGTTGCAAAGATGCTTACCCAGCCGGCATTGTCGTGTTCATCAATGTTCACTACAGCACCCGAATCTTTCTGGATATCCTGAACAACCTTACCACCGGGTCCGATCACGGCACCAATCTGGTTGGTGTCGATCTTGATAACCATGGCACGGGGTGCATGCGGTTTCAGATCAGCACGCACTTCGGCAATGCCTTTCTTCATTTCCCCAAGAATGTGCAACCGGCCTAAACGAGCCTGTTCCAGCGCCTGGGCCAGTACTTCGTACGACAACCCATCCACTTTCAAGTCCATCTGGCAGGCAACGATCCCTTTTTCGGTACCAGTTACTTTGAAGTCCATATCGCCAAGGTGATCTTCGTCGCCGAGGATATCCGACAATACAGCATATTTGTCACCATCCGAAATCAGCCCCATCGCAATACCGGCTACGGGTGCTTTGATTTTGATACCGGCATCCATCAGCGCCATTGTTCCGGCACAAACCGTCGCCATCGACGATGAACCGTTCGATTCCAGGATATCCGATACAATCCGAATGGTGTATGGGTTATCTTCGGCTGGTGGCAATACTTTCTTCAGTGAGCGGTGCGCCAGGTTGCCGTGACCAATTTCACGCCGACCGGCTCCCCGGTTTGGTTTTACCTCGCCGGTGGAGAAACCAGGGAAGTTATAATGCAACAGGAACTTACTGTATCCCTGATACATAGTCTGATCCACAATTTGCTCGTCTGTTTTGGTTCCCAGCGTTGCCGTAGTCAATGACTGCGTTTCGCCACGGGTAAATAGGGCCGAACCGTGCGGACCCGGCAAAAGGCCAGCTTCAGCAGTAATTGGACGAATTTGATCCAGCTTCCGACCATCTAAGCGTACACGCTCATCAAGCACTAATCGACGGGATGCTTCCCATTCCAGATCGTGGAAATAAGTCTTTATAAGACCCACGTTCACGTCCGAACCTTCCGGAAATGACGCTATATATTCATCACGAATCGCTTTAGCCGCTTCAGAACGGCCTTTTTTGCTTGGATTCTGCCGACTAACCGCTTCATAGATTTTATCGTACGTAGCAGCACGAACTGCGGCACGAAGTACTTCATCGTGCGTTTCGTGGCTGTACTGCCGTTTTTCGGTTTTGCCTACTTTGGCTTCCAGTTCTTTTTGAGCCTGGCACTGTTGTTTGATGGCATCATGAGCGACTTTGAGAGCCTCCACCACTTCGGCTTCAGAACATTCGTCCATTTCGCCTTCTACCATACAAATGTCTTTCTCGGTAGCCGCTACAATCAGATCAATGGTAGCGCGTTCGAGTTCCGACGTTTTAGGATTGATCTTATACTTGCCGTCAATTTTGGCAACGCGTACTTCCGAGATCGGACCGTTGAAGGGAATATCCGAAACAGCCAGAGCCGACGAAGCAGCCAGCGCGGCCAGCGCATCGGGCTGAACTTCGGGATCAGCCGAAATCAGAGTAATCATTACCTGCGTGTCCGCATGGTAATTATCCGGGAAGATGGGCCGCAAGGCGCGGTCAACTAAACGGCTAATCAGGATTTCGTGGTCCCCCAGGCGGCCTTCACGCCGTTGGAAGCTACCAGGAATCCGGCCAGCCGAAGCAAATTT
The DNA here is from genome assembly GCF_054776855.1 of Spirosoma migulaei. Lineage (NCBI taxonomy): Bacteria > Pseudomonadati > Bacteroidota > Cytophagia > Cytophagales > Cytophagaceae > Spirosoma > Spirosoma migulaei. Next base: position 362,987 of record NZ_BAAHBG010000027.1, read on the forward strand.
TTCTTGATAATCAACAGATAATGGAAGGAAGTCAACACCTTCTTTGGCATCTTTACTCGATACGACAGTGGCTAACAGCATCGTGTCGCCCAACCTGACAACCACCGCTCCGTCGGCCTGACGGGCCATTTTTCCGGTTTCGATGGTAATTTCCCGCCCGTCGGGCAGCGCAACGGATTGCGTGGTGATTTGAAACATACAGCAGATTTTGAATACGTCTTCTTACAGCTTTAAACCGCTTCGGCGGCCCAGCGCACCGGAAATCTCCGACTGTCGGGCCTGCCGTTTTTTTTTTAACTCTTAACGGGTTTTCACCACATCCCTGTAGAAACAACAAAAATGAGGGAATCTACTATGTAGCAGATTCCCTTTTTTTGAAGTAGCCGATTACTTCCGCAATCCTAACGCGGCCAGAATAGCCCGGTAACGCGTGATGTCTTTGTGAAGGAGGTAATTCAGCAACCGCCGACGCTTACCTACTAATTTTAAAAGACCCAATTGGGTGCCGTAATCGTGCTTGTGAACTTTTAGGTGCTCAGTTAAATGACTGATCCGGTAAGTGAACAGCGCGATCTGGGATTCGGCCGACCCGGTGTCCGTTGCGCTTTTGGCGTGGCCCGAGGTGGAGAATATCTCCTGTTTTTTTTCGGTCGTTAGATACATCTTCAGACAGCTAATAAAATGAAAAAATGAATTTGGGTGCAAAGATAGGGAAATTAGCCAATAAACGATAGCCTAAGTCGATAGTTTTCTAAGACGCATACCCTATCTATTGACTAACGACCATTGCCTGCTGGCTTTTTCGCTCATTCCATTTCCGTTTCAATCGTTCCCAGGCAATTACGTACACATCTTTATCAAACAATCGGGAATCGTGTCGGGCTCGCTGCATAAGTAGCAGGCCAATGGGTAGTAACACGATGTTGGCCAGCCAGGCACCCAATGGGACCCAGACTAATCCGTCTTTGGCGTACTTATCACCTGCAATAGTCAATACATACAGGAAAATAAAAAATACAATCGCAATCAAAACTGGCAGGCCAAACCCACCTTTTTTAATAATAGCGCCCATGGATGCTCCAATCAGAAACATCACAAAAATTGAAAACGACTGTGTGAATTTGTGATGTGTTTCTAACTGATATTTCCAGACTCCCTTTTCTTTTTCGGTCAGGTAGGTTACGTTAGACGTTGAATAAGACAGAATATTTTGAGCCTGGCTCAAGGCCGCCTGTGCTAAATCGGGAGTAGCAACAGCCCGCTTTTTTACTAAGGAGTCAACCCACTTTCCATCTTTCACTACCTTTTGCCGAAGGGCTGCATCGGCCTTAAATTGATAATTATAGTATTGTCTCGATGTGCTGGCTACATTCAGGCTTGTCTTCGTGTAATCTTTTCGTAAAGAGTCGGTTAGCGTTGATAGTTCGTTCAGGTTTTTCATGTACTCATGGTACTCAAACTGATTTTCATCCGTACGCTTAATACCAAACGACTCAAGGCTAATGACAAGCCGGTAATCCTTAAAGCCATTCCGCATGAACTGGGCGCCTTTGTTAGGTACTCCACCGCCGGTGAAACTAACAGAATTATTGTCTGAATATTCCTGATAATCGTTGCCGTTGAACAGCTGAAAAACAAGATACGAGCGGTCTTTATCGGTATACATCCGCCCCGAATCGGCCAGGATAATTTCGCGATTGCCAGCATCCAACCCATTTGTCGGATGTTTGTAAATAACCAACCCTTTCAGCAAATCACCATTTTTACTGTCTTTCGGCCCCTTAATTTTATGGTCTACCTTAATACTATAACCAGGCAAATCATTGTAAAAAATACCCTCTTTTAAGTTCAGCGTAGCTTTGGCGGTTTTTATATCGTAGAGCAGACTGTATCCTTTCAGGTTTGCCCAGGGAGATACCGAATTATTAAACCAGAACGAGAAAGCACTAATACCTATGGCGACAATAAGCAGCGGCCGCATGGCTCTTGTAAGCGAAATTCCAGCGCTTTTGAGGGCTGTCAACTCAAAAAATTCACCCAGATTTCCGAATGTCATCAACGATGATAGTAATACAGCTAATGGCAGTGCAGTCGGGATAGTGAGGAGGGCAAAATAGAAGAGCAATCGACCGAAGGTGGCCAGATCGAGGTCTTTAGAAACAAAATCGTCAATATAAAACATCAGTAGCCTCATCAGAAAAATAAAGATGACGACACCGAGAGTCAAAAAAAACGGCCCCCAAAACGAGCCGAGTATTAATTTATCTATTTTTTTCATTCTAATGTATAATGTGCCACACAGGCGGCTCCGAATGAGAAATGGCGATTGGCTTACTTATAGAACGTCAATCAGTTGTTCATTAATCATTTTCCATTATTCATTAACAAAATTTAACTCCCCACAATTTCCTTCAGTTTATCCATTAAACCATCCCAAAGATCTTTGAGTTCTTCTTCGTCGGTAGTACTGGAGTAGTCGGTTATGCGGAGAAAGGTCGATTGGGTTAATTCGCTCTGATCAACCCGAAAATCCACATAGTTATTGTCGGAAGCGTTATTCTCATCTGTATCTAAAAATTCAAAGCGTACTCCTTTGTTTTGCCGCATAGATACCTGACGGGCGATGTGGCTTTCATTGTCCCACTGAAAATCGAACCGTTGTTCGGGCATGGTATTCACTTTGCTGGCAAACCATTGCGACAGGCCTGATGCCGTGCTAATGTAGGGAAACAGCATTTTGGGAGAGGCCCGAAGTTCATATTCGGTGATGAATTTAAATTTCTCCATAACTTATTATACTAAAAGGGACATTGGCAAAGGTAAACGATTTTTTTTGCGAAAGTCAACGCTGTTTTTTGTCTTAAGCCGATTTTTCCTTACTTTTGTGAAATCAAACGGCGGGGTAGCTCAGATGGTTAGAGCGTAGGATTCATAACCCTAAGGTCGGCAGTTCGATCCTGCTCCCCGCTACAGCTAAACGCCTAATCAATTGACAACTAATTGATTAGGCGTTTTCTTTTATCCAAAAAGTACGGATTGGCATACAAACTCAATCCTTTCTCTCCCGCCAATTCGGCGTATCCATATGCTTCTTCTGGCCGCTTATAGCTATTATCCGGGCTTACGGCCTGCTTTAAAAAGCCGTATTATCCGCGAGTCAAGCAAAAAATAGACGTTTCGAGAAGTCTCCGGTTTTTTTCATTTACGATGGCCTTGAGGATACGAATTCGAATGACGACGAAAGTATCAGCGTAAAACCCGGAATTGATTAGTAGGTAGGGTTGCCAAGCTGATTAGAACAAGTCAGTTTTAACGTATCTGGCTAGGCACGTGCAGTTGAAGGAGTTACCTTGGGTCTACCAATAAACCAGCACAGCCCTCTCGGTTAAAATACCAAGAGGGCTGTGCTAATAGTGGCCTTATAGGGACTCGAACCCCAACCAACAGTTCCGAAGACTGTGATGCTATCCATTACACCATAAAGCCATCTCTGCAAAAGTAAGCCAATTTCCCTGATTTCTCAGAAAAAAGGTCATTGATTTAGGCAAGGACTTTATGGTTAGGATAAAAAGCTTGATTTTCAGAGGTCAAGTACCTCACGTTTAGACTTACTTATAAACCCATCTTTTAAATACAAAATACAGCGGCCGGATAACTTACGGAAAAATTTTGGGCCGTTTAATCAAGTTTTGAAGCTGCGGCCTTGGGAGACTAATTCGACACCCATTATATCCAAAATGTGCATTTATAGCGTCTTTGGTCTTTTTTTATGTAAACTATCAAGCATATTATTGGACTATTTCAGAAGTTTCTATTATACTTGTATGTATATACTTTACAAAAAGTGTATCAAACTCCTCAAAAATCACTTTCCAGTTCTCTAATATTAGTTATATTCGCATAACTATATAACTTATTACCTTTACTGAACATGTAGTAACTTACCTGCAAGTACATACTAGTTTAATTCTTTGTTTTTGGATTTTATTTGTGCTTCTCAGTTACCAGTTCCTGTTGTATTTTCCTATTTTTTATCGATACGTATTGTAGAAATTTTACCACCCATTTTAGCCATTTATGTCATGAAGCGATTAGCTGCTGCTCAACTTCAGCATAAGTTTGATCCAAATCAGGTCCTCTATTTAACGGGGGATGTAAATTACTGTTCCGTACACCTCCTGAATGGTAAAGCCATCTTATCCAGCAGGACATTAAAATGGTATAATGATCGCTGGCCCCATTTTATTCGTATTCATAAAGCCAATCTTATTAACCCACAACATATTCATAGCTGTATAGTCGTTTCTTCCATTGTTGCCCATTTGATTATGCGCAATGGCGCTCGGCTTCCTATAGGGCGTAGACGAATAAGTGCGGTTGTCGATCAATTAGGTATTGAACTCCCCAAGAATTCCTATACCGGTTCATACCAGGCCAAACCAGAATGGCGTGATTATGTGCAACCCCATTCAAAAGCTGCCTAGACCAAACGAACATAAACTATACTTATCTAGCCGATGACGATATAATTTACCTGTTTACCAGTAACCAGATGGACCAACAGGAGGGTTTTCAGGTTAAACCTGGCCCCGCCTGAAGAAATGCCGTACCTGTAACTGCTCTAACACCTGGTTCCTATAGTTTCTCCCAACTGGAAGTGTCTGCCCAGGCACCTCCAGTTGACAATCAGTAATTGCCCTGATTTTAGCTAAGGCCACCAAAAATGATCGGTGTATCCGCATAAACTGTTCGGCGGGCAGCAGTTCTTCATAGTAGCTGATAGACTGGCGGGTTACGATCTCCTGCGTACTAGTTCTGATCTTTACGTAGTCTCGTAAGCTTTCCAGCGATATAATGTCGCGGAGATCGACACGCACTAATTTCCGGTCTTCCTTCACAAAGATAAATGGCTCTTCATCGGGTTGTGAGTTCGGGAGCGAAATGGCCAACCTCTGAGTTATCATCTTCCCCACCGCCTTAATAAACCGGTCAAAAGGTATTGGCTTAATTAGGTAGTCCAGTACATCTAATTCATATCCTTCTACTGCGTATTCGCGGTAAGCGGAAGTAATGATGGTTTTGGGTGGGTTGGAAAGTGTTTTGAGTAAATCCAGGCCCGAAAGCTGGGGCATCTGAATATCCAGGAATAATAGATCGACAGGTTTGCTTTGTAAAATGGTAAAAGCCTCAACCGCCGAACTACATTGACCAACCAAGTCCAGTATGTCTATTTTCTGAACGTAAGCCGCAAGTATGGTCAATGCAATGGGCTCGTCATCTACGAGCAAACACTTGATTTTCATAGCCTTTCTGTAGACAGTAATCGTCAGCGGTTAATCCGATAGTCAACGTACTTAAAAACGAGCCCACGCCATTTAGTTGCCGAAGCCGGTGGCGGTCGGGATAAATTAATTGGAGCCGTTTGGCAACATTGGGCAGACCTATACCGGGGGACGTTGCTGGGCCAGCCAACTCGGGCTTGCTGTTTTCAACCTTGAAGGTCAACTGCGTGTGGGTCACGTTTAGCTGAATCTGTAGCCAGGCATCACCCAATTGACGGCTTAGGCCATGTTTAAACGCATTCTCGACAAATGGGAGTAACAGCAATGGGGCAATCATTAATTTCTCGGTAGGCCCACTGATCTGAAATGCCAGTTGTAGACCCTGGCCATAGCGAATACGCTCCAGGGCCAGGTAGTTTTGTAAATACTCGATCTCTTTGAAAAGTGGCACCTTTGTCAGGCTTCCCTCATAGAGCATATACTGCATAAGTTGCGATAGTCGTAAAACTACTTCGCCGGCTTTATCGGGGTTACTACCGGTTAGACCATATAAGTTATTGAGGGTATTAAACAAAAAATGCGGGTTGATCTGGTCTTTAAGCGATTTCAGCTCAACCGCCTGATTGACAATCACTAATTGCTGGTTTAGTTGTTGCTGTCGAAAACCGTACCGGATCATATGGAAAGCAATCAATAGACCGCTGGTACAGAGCATATAAAATGACGACAGAACCAATCGGTGGAGATCCCATGGACTTTCCTGATCAAGTTGAGCCGGGTCAAACTGGGCTAAAAACAAATAATAATATCCCTGCCAATACAACACTCCGCTAACAGCCAGTACTACTAATGTCAGCAAGCCAAATGTCACATATTTCAGCGTTAACAGATAGGTCGGAATCAACCAGTAAAGCGTAGTATAGGTAAATAGAAGCTGGGCAGGCAGCTCTGATAACGCAATCAGCAAATGATCGATATACTGATGTTCAAATTGATCAGTTGCCAGAATTTGCAGATTCATATAACATAGCCAGGCTACTACATGGATAGTGATTTCCCGATAGCTGAGCGTCTGAAAATGAGTCATCTTCCTGGCGTTAATAAGCAAATTTACTGAATAAACACGACTGTCGGCTCAGGATCCCATCCCCTATCCTGCTATAACGTCAAACAACAGGTCAGGTAAGATAAAGGCAGATCAGAGCGCGATAAACGACGTTGGTAGCTCTCAGTCATGCGTTTGTCGATATGATGATGTTCTCTATCTGATTAAGTTGATAAGTCCAGTCACATACTGAAGATTTAACGGACGATTCGAAAAAACATCAGATGACTGATATTCATATTATCATATATATTAAAAAATGAAAACCGTATCATTTATACTGATTTTGCTGGTTGTCACTCAGGTTACTAAAGCTACCGATCAATCCTGTAAAATCATTGATGATACATATGGTTTTTTCTTCACTGGTAACCGTACCCAGACACGCATTCCTTTTCAGTTTCAGTCAAATCTGATTATTGTTTCGGTGTGTATGAATGATGTTGACTCACTGCGATTACTTGTTGATACAGGAGTTGCTCATACGATCATTACGGATCGGCATGCGTTCAAAAAACGTCCGCTTACTTTAAGTCGCCAGATTAAGCTTACAGGTATGGGTGCAGGCAGCGCAACAACAGCATCTGTGTCTATTAACAATACGCTGAGCATAGGATACCTCCGGGCAGAACATCACAATGTAGTTATTCTGGAGGAGGATGTATTAAAATTGTCAGAGTATGCGGGTCTATCCATCCACGGCCTAATTGGCTATGAACTATTTGCCGATCTCGTTGTAACGATTGACTTCCAGCGTCGAGAGTTGGTCCTAATGCAACCCCAGCAGTATCGATACCACCACCGGAAAGGTGAACGCTATCCAATTACAATTCTGGATCGAAAAGCCTATCTGGATGCGCTGTCAATTTTTGACGGGATTCGGTTCAGGCCGCTCCGTGTAGTGCTTGATACGGGTGCGGGTCAGGCATTATTACTCAATCGGTTTCATAACGGACCAACGCTACCACTCCCCGATAAAGTTGTACAGGTTCCGTTGGGATCGGGATTCAACGGATTGATTAGTGGGGCAGTTGGCCGGTTTCAAAAGGTAAACGTTGGTCGCTTTCAATTGGATGATATGCTCGTCTCGTTTCCTGATAGTTCGGATTTTAGTCTTAAGATCCGAGACATGCCCGAACGACAAGGCAATATAGGGTGTGAACTGCTGCGTCGGTTTCTCGTTACGATCAATTATCCGAATCGGTATATTGTATTAAAGCCAGTTAGGCGAATCATGCGGGAGCGTTTTGAACACGACATGAGTGGGCTGGAACTTCGGGCTAAAGGCGAAACGCTCCGTACTTATTTTATTAACAACGTCAATTCGAACTCACCAGCAGAACAAGCAGGGTTACAGGTTGGAGATGAATTATTAGTGGTGAATAGAAGCCTGGCTACTACAATGACTATCAGCGATATATACCGAATGCTTCAGGCAGGAGAAGGAAAGTTGGTTGCGTTGGTTATCCAGCGAAATCGCCAGCGCTTTACGGTTCGCTTTACGCTAAAACGACTTATATAAGTTCTCCTGACTTATCTCGAAAAGTTGCCAGGAGTTGGTTAGGTCAGGATCATTATAGAAAAATACGATGTATAAACTGATTAAGTCAGGCCCTTATCTGTATGGCTCTTCTATCTTTTTGCTGGGAGTTGAACAATTCATTACAGGCAATTTTCCTGTAGCCTTACTACCAGTTCCTTCTGATACACCAGGCCGACTTATTCTGGTGTATGTTGTAGGAGCTATCCTGGCGATTGGCGGCCTGGGTATAATTATCCAGAAAAAGCCGACCTGGGCTTCTATCTTGTTAGGTTCACTGTTCATCCTGCTCGATCTGGTTATTCATTTACCCAAATTGTTAGCCAATCCATATAATGGAGGTGAATGGACGGTATTTACGGAACTCCTTGCACTAGCTGGTGGGGCTTTTCTGCTTGTTGAGCACTTCTCCGCGGATTTTTCAGCTATACATGTAAGCCGCATTAGTAGTTCACTCATCCGTTCAGGACTTCTTGTATATTCGTTATCTCTTCTAATTTTTGGAATTCAACACATCCTGTATGGCCAATATGTGGCTACGCTCATCCCGTCGTGGATTCCAGTACATTTGTTTTGGGCATATTTCGTAGGAATTGCCTTTCTGGCGGCAGCGATAAGTTTTCTGTCGAAAAAATTGGCTCAGTTGGCGGCAACGTTGCTGGGAGTTCTATTTACCTTATTGGTCATTGTTCTGCATATACCTCGGGTTGTGACCCGTTTACATACAGAAACTGAGTGGACTAGCCTACTTATCGCTTTGGCAATGGGAGGAATTTCATTTACCCTGGCAGCTAGTTCAATGATCAGGAGTACAGTAAAGAGATAAGCATATACAATTAGCTATGGGTAGCTAATCTGGAGTACTTGTTGATTAATTTTTCTGTAGGCTTCAAAACTAGTGACGTATATACCCTGTTGTAGCATTTTCTCTATCGCAGCCTTCTGCTTACAGTTGAACCTTCTATATTGACTTCATTTTCTGTATCCCAATTACTCGTTAACTGTCGGATAGCACGAGATACATTTTATTTTTAACAAAATGTGACTTTCCGTTTTTTTTCTTGTCTTAAATCCGAATTTCACCATCGACCGTACGTACGTAGTGAATCTGGTCCATACCCATCATTAAGTTTTTACACCTCAATTAATTCCATGGTTATGAATCGTTTGCACATCACTTCGCCTGACCCTATCCGGGCAATAACCTGGTCAGTTGTTTTTGGCATTAGTCTTATTTTCTTCATGGAAGCAGTTGCCTTATTGTTCCATTCGTAAGCTTTTACGGCCATGAGACTTACTCCTAAAATTTTTTTTTTCGGCCCTGGCCGCCATTGCTTCACATTACCTGTTAGTGTAACTGGCTCTCTCTGGTCTGGATTCGGTGGCTGGCACTACCGCGCCTGCTCGTTTTCACTCATTGATCCCACTCATCGACGCTCCCGAGTATCCCCTACAGCTTGCCAAGTTATCCAGCCGGGTGTTGATTTTCTGGCTAGCCTTCCTTGAAGTTAATACTCTCATTTTCAAGTTTTTACGTAATTCCTACCAACAAATAGGCTTCTTATCGGGTAAAAGTGAGTAGAAAGTGTAATGTTCCTGTTTTCATGGATTTATTTGTTACTATTTTTTCCTTTTCCTAACCATGAATCGCCTACAACGTTCAACTTCTTTTGATCTAGTAAACTTTATAACCTGGGCATTAGCGGCCATTATTTGTTTGTTGTATGCTTATGGCCTGTTGACGTTGCTGCTATAATCACTCTATTATAAATCGCCCAGCATTAATCAGATTTTCATTCTACAGAGAGAAATATCTGGAAGTCTATATTACCTCAAGGGTGATACTTTTTACTACCTCCCTCCTGTTTAGATTCCGGTAGCTTTGTCTGGTCCAGCTAGGTTACACCTTTACAACTGCTCTAATTAATTTTAATAAGGTCAATCTTAAAAACAAGAATTGAGTTAGCTGGAATATCATTCTGCTCCTGAGATCCATAGGCCAGACTTGGCGGTAAATAGAGTGTAATACTACCGCCTGGCGCCACGAGCGGTATACCTTCCTGCCAGCCCACAATTAGTTGATTTAAGTCAAAGCTTATGCCACTACTGCTATCAAATGTTGCCCCATTCGTCAGCATACCTGTGTAGTTAACAGTCACATTAGAGCAAACGGTTGGCTTGGCACCCAAGCCAGGCGACTGAATAGTATAATAAAACCCACGATTATCCGCTTTTGCCGCAATCCTGTTAGTGCCGATATACTGTTTCAGGGCGGCAATCTCCTCTTGCGGTGCTTTGGTGGTAACGGTTGTTAGGTTGCAAGGTGACTGGTCGGCTTGCCGACAACTACCAGCGAGTAGCCAGCAAACGGCCAGCACATATCCGTATTTATTCATTAGCAAACGCCTGATGGCAGGTTATTTTTATTGATAACGGATTTTACGATTGAACGTTCGTGCATAATACCCAAACCATGTGCGTATCCTTATTTATTTTATGGTAACATCTATACCCTACATTGGCGTAGATATTGCTATTTCTGGTCTAAAAAACACAATGGTATGGCTACAAAGAATTCGCTTATACCTAACCCATGGGCAATTTGCCTGCTTATTATCTTCTCATTGCTGCTATTAACCTCAAAATGGCTCTGGGCAAACCTGTAGTCAGTTGGCCTCTTAATGGATGCAGCTTATTTAGAGCTTTCTAAATTTCTGTTGTCCCGTTTAATACCATTTTTTCGAATCAGGAGTCAACTCAGCGCATTTTTTGTTTAATTGTATACCAGGACAGTTCGTACTATGGCTATACGATTTTTCATGACATCAGTCAACCTAATCAAAGTTTTGGTCTGGTTGTGTATGCTGAGTATCTCCATACTGTTCTGGGTGATGATCATCCGGTTTTTCTTTTAATCAGTTTCCAGGATTCAGACAATCCGTACCAGTCCATTTTACGTAAATGTTACAGATTTACTTGTAGCATTGCACGCATGTCTATTAAAAATTTCCTGAATCGCACTAGGTTGGGTTATTGGAGGACGTTTACTGATCAGACCACCTTTTCTCCTACTTGATGCACTCCTACTTTGTATATTCTGAAATTTATTAAGTCAATTCCAGTGAAAACCAATGATAAATAAGGGTTGCCAGAATACTTTATCCCGCATTTATAACGTTTATTCTTTATTTCATCTTAAATTTGTATACTTTTCACTTGTGTTTTGGTCTCTATGAGACGTTTTTTTGAGGAATTTGACTTTGTTGCGTTTATCGCCTACCTGCTTGCGTTTGTTGCTATGCTGGGTATTGCTTTTTGGCTCGTTAAGGCTGTCGAGTAAGTTTGCCCTACTATACCTACATGTGCATATACCTCTCACTATCAGCATGTTATTAAAAAATATAACACGGATCTATTTTTGGCATTAGAATTGCTTTAGGTTATTGGTATCGCTCTCTCTTTACCATGACTATTCGCATTCGTATTACATATTCTGACGCCATAAGTGTAGGTATCTGGTTAGGTATGTTAGCTTTTTCAATAGCCTGCTGGGTAGGTATCATTAAACTCATTTTTTAACATCCATCCATCCCAGCGCCTATAGGAACCGCTTCTGACGCGGTCATTAGGTCTGATATTGAGCGCCTTATGGTGACTTATTCCACCGAATAATAAATTCAAACTACATATTCTTACTACTATCAATTGTTGTTGTTCAATTGATCTATCTTGCTCTCACAACCTGATAGATAAGCTATGCAACCACGACTGACACTTCCGCTTGTCGCTACTAGCTTTCTGCTTTTTTTGGTCTATCTGTATCGAAAAATTGCGTTAAAAAAACAGTGCCCGATCTGTAAAGACAATTATCCGGATCGAGTGCCAAGACCTAAGTTGTTAAAATCTTTGCTGGGTATTGTACCTTTAAAGGCGTATCACTGCAAGGCCTGCGGACATCACTTTTACATGATTTAATCCTGCCTGGCCTGGAACTTATTCTTCTCTAAGCCTCTATTTTCCGGCAGCAATGTTTGGGTATATTCTCACTCCCAGGTCGGAGCTATAATCCTTTTTTACTAGGCTAACAATCCAAGTGTATAGTTGCCCAGTTAATCTGCTTAACTGGGAATAAAATATAAAAGGTTGTGCCCTGATGTTCAATTGAGGTTGCGTAAAGCTTGCCACCATGATTCTCAACGATCCGTCGACAAATTGTTAATCCAATACCATGTCCTTCGTAGCTGTTTCGGTTATGAATCCGCTGGAACATGGTAAAAATCTTTTCGGCTTACTCAAGCCTGAAACTAATCCCATTATCCTGAACGATGATTTCATCACAGTTTAGGTTCGTTGTAGAACAAGTTCATCCACTTGTTTCTGTGCCATCACCTGCTCAGTTACTTTATTGGCGAAGGCAAGAATGCCATCTGTTTCTCCGTAGTGGGTAAATGTGGGCTGATAGATTATATCCACATATGCATCTCTTGCATTTCCTGATGTACCATCTAACTCGATTAAAATTTCTTGCCAATAAAGGACTTACGGGTAGTATATACGTTATTCAAAAGTCCATAAAATTATTAACAGGAATTGGCGCTTCCAGCATACTTACTTTCTCGTATTCATACTGAATTAAAGCATGGCTATAAATCCACTTACCAACAGGGCAGGCATACTGCGATAAAACAGTTGTGTCTTCAACATCGCCCTCATCGTACAGAATAGCTCGTAAACGACTTTTGAAAAGCAAATGCCTGGTTTTCGCCTGCTGAAAATCGAAGGTTGTAAACGGTTCCACTAAGAGTAAAAAATGATGGTACGGCTTAGTGGTAAAACTAATAAATTAACTAACCTCAGTAGTCAGCTTTACCTAACAGGTGTTGAGAATATCCTGGTTACATAATCAGGTTAGTTCCAGCGGGGATTGGTCAGAATAAGAATTAAAAAGAAAAGGCCACATAAGAGACCTGGTATAGCCAGTAAACCTAACAAAATCTTAGCTCCTTGCTCATGTTGATGGGTATGAAGCCAATACCCTCCTATTAATACTGCTCCCAGAACAGTAAGTAGTAAAAACCACAAGCCCGCATTAAAAGATGATACAGAGCCATCAGCTATACCGACAAAAAAGAAATAAAAGAAAATGAGAGCAATCACAGCGTCGATACCCCAAAAAATCCAGAAGAAGTTCATGTGTTTTACGGTTTAATTGGATACGTAGCTCATGTGCTTTTGTTAGCCTACGTTCTGTTGGTAAAATTGACCCGTAAAACCCCGACATGCCAGGATGGATAAACAACTGGTAGGATTGAGTAAATAACTAACTAATTACACCCAGTTGATTCCTTTTTGAAGTTGACGTACCGTTTTTTCTTCCTGACTACCAGCTTCGGTTCGAAAATCATAGATCCAGTTGGCTTGTGGCGGCATACTCATCAGGATAGACTCGGTACGGCCGTTGGTTTCGAGACCAAATTTTGTTCCCCGGTCCCAAACCAGATTGAATTCTACGTAGCGCCCCCGACGTAGCAGTTGCCAGTCTTTCTCTCGTTCGCCAAATGGTAGATCCCGATTCTGCTTCATAAAGTGCGTGTAAATTGGTGCAAATGCGTTGCCCACATCCTGTACAAAGGCAAATAGATCCGCTTTATGGGCCGTATCTGTCGGTTTAAGGTAATCAAAGAAAATACCACCTATGCCACGCGTTTCCTGTCTGTGAGGAATGTAAAAATAATCATCGGCCCAGGGTTTAAATTTAGTATAATACGCCGGGTCATGACGGTCGCAAACCGTTTTGAGCGATTGATGAAACCAGCGAGCGTCCTTGTCCACTACATAGTGGGGTGTCAGGTCAATACCACCACCAAACCAATTATGGCCAGTACTCATCTCAAAATACCGCACGTTCATGTGAATAATGGGCACCATTGGGTTGCGCGGATGCAGTACTATTGACACACCAGTAGCATAAAAAGTAGGTAAGGCTGTATCGGTTCGATCCATCAACTGCAAGGCCCGCAGAGTAGCTTCTGTAGCCTCACCATGTACTGCCGAAAATCCGACACCACCTTTTTCAATTACACTACCGCCAGCCAGGATTCGTGAACGCCCACCACCCCCGCCCGGCCGCTCCCAGCTATCTTCGCGAAACCGGCCCGTACCGTCGGCTTCTTCTAAAGACTGGCAAATACGGTCCTGCAAACCCTGAAAAAACAGGGTAACTGTTTCTTTTGTTAATTCTTGTTCTGATGTTATCATGTTGGCAAAGATACGGCTTGATTAGTCGGTCAGCTTAAGCGAATAACGTACAGGCCGGGGTTTATCAATTAACATTAGCAAACCTCGCTCAGCTAATTGGCGCAATAGTTTACCTGCCCGGTAGTCAGAAATATTAATGAGCTTGGCAAATTTATCAGCTGTGATGTGGTCGTTCTTACGTAGGTACTGAATCAATGTCCGAGCCATTGGCGATCTGAGCAATTCAGTTGTTGCCATATCCGGCGTGATAATGAGTTTACTGGTTGGTACAGATTTATCCTTCGCCCGAATATAAATTGTGCGCTTTCCTGCTTCATCTACTACATAATGTGGTTTTTCATCGCTTTCCTTAACGTTGATTATCAATACAATTCGTCCATCGGGAGTGATTGTTTCATAACTCACAAGCAGTGCAGGTTCAACTAGTTGATCTGTTGCTTTTTCAATTTTTTCAATTTCCCGAAACTCCGACGAAACGCCTACAATGTTGCCATTATCAGCAACACCAATAAGTATTGTTCCGCCCGAGGTGTTCGCAAAAGCAGCTAGTGTACGAGCAATACGGTCGGCAGCCGACAACTGTCGTTTAAATTCTAATCGGGTGTGCTCGCCCTGTGAAATAAGATTATCGAGTTGATCGCGGGTCATAAACAGAAAACCTTGTCTGTAGCCTGTTGTTCAAGTTTTAAACAGATCGATGGCATTCACGTAAATTGCCAAAAATCTAATTTTTAGGTTGATTTTTAATGAATAGTGCTGCTAAATAACATAGATTTTTTCTTTATTTGGCAGCACTATTCATTAAAAAAGCGGACATATGTCCGCTTTTTTAATGAATACAGAAAGTACATTTTTAGGTGTACGTGCGCTATAAAATTCCTTATTCAGCCGCTGGATTCAGGCGCTTACGGCCTCGTGGTTTGCCTGTATATTCTGGCTTAGGGCCTGTGCTTTCAGCAGCTAGTTTGAGTTCGTAGCCAGTTACGCCATTATCATAATCAAATGGCTTAACAGTAAATGTATGTTTTGTATTTGCAAAGTCGATTCCCCCTTTTTGAAGAATATAAGGTAATGAAATACTGTGACTTTTGGCAGCTTTCTCTAGTTCAAATGCTTCCTCGTTTTCGCCCGCACCAGGTATAAGGTATAATGATTTTATTTTCCGCTTACCGTCCTGTGTACCTACCTTAAAAAGGTTGTTTTGCGGATCAAACCCTAATTGAGCGATCGTTTTGTCGGGAAATACGACCTTGCCAGCCGACGAAATATACCCTGTAACAGGAACAGGTTTAGCGGCACTTTTCTTCTTCTGTTTTTTAGATTCGCTGTTCTCGTTAGGAGAAAAGAACCGAATTTGCTTTGCTTTCATTCGACAAATATTTATTGTTAATGGGATTCCTCAGCTGCAAATATAGTAAGTATGGATACGAAAAAGTCAAATCTATTACTAAGTATTATTAATTTAAATCTACAATTTATTTTCAGGCGCGCATATTAAGGAGATAATACGCAATAAATTTGTTTTATAGAGATTGTGTCAATAGCGCACTCAATATATTTCGTTTCCTAATTCGTAATTTTTACTTACTAACTCGAACTAGCACGTAGTATCGGATAAGATGAATTAGAAGTAGTTAGCTAATATCAAGTTTCTTTCAATAGATACATTACTTGATTTTCTTAGACAAAAATAAAACCCTTAGTACCCATTCTTCATGCTTTCAGTAAGTAAAGACGCCAACTTTCTTTAGTGGAATTTTGCTATATTCCAACTAAATTAGACTGGTCGTAACCGGTAAATTTTCCACATAAATTGACAGTATAGTCAAAATCCTAACCGATTTAACGTAAGCTGGTCGATTTACAGTCTATGTAGTTAGGTGGTAATTAAGCAACTAACAAAGAATCGCATTTTCACGTATTTTCCGATTATACTTGTAACCTTTATATCAATTCCTGTAGGTATCAATAAGTAGCGTACGGTGGTTTATTGATTTATTAATCATGAAAAGGTTCTTTCTCTGTAGCCCTGTACTTCGGTTTATTCTGTTTTTCACCTTAGCTGCTATTTCCCTACAAGCTCAGGTAATTCAAGTTGATAGTATTGTAAGCAGCGAATGGCAACGCTCAAAAAGTGACATTGGTCGCCTGAAAGCAGCTTTGAGCCAGAATATGACCTCTAGTCCCGTAGCTGATTCCCTGCTTATAGTAGCTAGACAACTTGCTTACCCCCCCGGACAAGTGATTGCTCTCTGTCAGTTGGCTGGTATTCGCTTGCAGCAACAGCAAACCCAGCAGGCGGCAGGACTTTTACAGGAAGCCAGCCAACTTGCCGAACAGACCCGCGATTTAAAAGAATCTGTCTGGATGATGAATCAGGTTTCCAGAATTCAGCGAATGAGTAGCCGCACATCGCCTTCGTTTTCCGCGTCATTTGTCCCGGTCCTGGAGTCACTTGGGCGAGCAATGAGCGTAAGTGCATCAATGCTTGGAAGAGGCAAAGGTGCCCGAGCATTCCCGTTTGAACCCCCAACATCAACTAGTAAACAAATGCCTGACAGACGGGCATTCCAGGCCAATCCCTCTGATTTTGTCGTTCAGGTACCAAATTCAGCCTTCGAACCACTCCAAAACCGCCATTTTCGCTTTAAGACCGATATCGTCGACCGTTTGCTCGACACACTGATCCATTTTGATAAAAGTAGCCCGCAGGTTGTAGTCCAGCTTACTGAACAAAAGAAACGTCGTGATTCGAGCCATGAGCTAAGTAAGGCATTTGCCAAAGAGGGCGATTATGCAAAGGCTTATCAGTATTTTTTGCAATACAGTGCCTACAAAGACAGCTTAACCGCTGAAACCACTACCCGCCGACTAGCCTCTCTTGCTTACAAACAAAATCTGCTCAAAAAGGAAGCTCAAATAAAGCTGCTGACAAAAGATCGGCAACTACGCGAACAGGAATCGAACCGGCAACGACAATTTGTGTTAGTCCTGGTGGGTTGTATTGCTTTACTAGCTGCGTTTTCGATTATTCTGACCCGAAACAATCGGGCTAAACATCTGGCAAACCAGCAGTTGCATGAGCAGAAAGAGGCTCTTCAACAAGCCTTGGTCGAGTTGAAGACCACCCAGGATCAGCTTATTCAATCGGAGAAGATGGCTTCTCTGGGTGAACTAACGGCGGGGATAGCTCACGAAATTCAGAATCCTCTCAATTTTGTTAACAACTTTTCGGAAGTCAGTTCCGAGTTAGTCGATGAATTGAAAGAAGGCCCTTTTCAAAATTTACCGGAAACCGATAAGGAGTATGCCGATGAGATTTTGGGAGACCTAACGCTGAATCTTCAGAAAATCACCCACCATGGCAGCAGGGCATCTGCCATTGTAAAGGGCATGTTAGAGCACTCTCGCACCTCTACCGGAGAACGACAACCTACCGATTTGAACGCCCTCGGCGATGAATACCTACGGTTAGCTTACCATGGTTTACGGGCAAAAGACAAAACATTTAATGCTGAGTTGAAAACAGACTTTGACCCTAAATTAGGCAAGTTAACGGTGGTACAGCAGGATTTAGGCCGGGTTCTACTCAATTTGTTCAACAATGCCTTTTATGCCGTTTCGGAACGAAAAAAACAGCAGCCAGACAATTATCATCCAACGGTAAAAATCAGTACAAAACGAACAGCGAATCAAGTTACTATCCGAATCAGCGATAACGGCACAGGGATACCCCAGGCCGTGAAAGACAAGATATTCCAACCTTTTTTCACGACGAAACCATCAGGCGCGGGTACCGGCTTAGGCTTGTCGCTTTCCTACGACATCATTACGAAAGGGCATAATGGTTCACTACTTGTCCAGAGCCAGGAAGGAGAAGGTACGGCATTTACCATAGAGCTGCCAATTTCATAAGGAGGAGTAACGGTGTAATGTAACTAGCTAGGTTTAGTTGACTGAGCAGCTCGGCTTGCTGATTCTTTTGCTATTGATTATCAATACAGTAGCATCAATTGAGCCGGGTAAAAACCAAAGAATCTAGTTTGATCAATCACTAAAAATTTAGACTCCACTTTTCAATATCTCATGGATACGCATACGCCAGCGCCAGACAGAAGGACATTTCTCAAAACCGCGGTTGCCAGCCTCCCCCTGCTGGCAACCGCAGGCACAATGCCACTAGCGGTGGGGCAAGTTGGTTCATCAACGGCTAAGTCCAGGCTTTTAAAGCTGAGTTGTAACCTCTATTCGTTCAATGAGCCCCTTATGAGTGGACAGATGTCTCTCAATGAGGTTCTGAAATTTTGTTCCGATCTGGGTTTTACGGCAGTCGACCCCACAGCCTACTACCTCTCAAACTACCCTGCCTTACCTGATGACCACTATATATATCAGATCAAACGAGCAGCGTTCAGACTAGGCCTCGATATTAGTGGTACAGGTGTTCGTAACGACTTTACAATACCCGACCTCACCCGCCGAAAAGCGGAGGTTACCTTGGTTCAGAAGTGGACTGATGTGGCAGCTCGACTGGGAGCTCCCGTTATCCGGATTTTCGCAGGTACGGGCAAAGAACTTCCAGTGGGTTATAAACGGGAAGAGGTTACGACCTGGGTTGTTGACTCTATTAGAGAATGCACGGAATACGCTGCCCGGAAAGGCGTGATGATTGTGGTGCAGAACCATGCTGACTTTATCCAGACAGCCGATCATATCCTGGATATTATTCGGCAGGTCAACTCAGACTGGCTGGCCGTCAACCTGGATATTGGTAGTTTTAAAATCGGTGATCCCTATCAACAAATTGCCCGAGTAGCGCCCTATGCAGCCACCTGGCAACTCAAAGAAAATCTGTTTGTAAATGGCAAGGAAGTGGAAACCGATCTGACTAAAATTATGCAGATTGTTCGCGAATCGGGCTACCGGGGTTATCTGCCCATAGAAACGCTTGGCAAAGGTGATCCGCGCGAAAAAGTACCGGCCTTTTACGAAAAAGTAAAAAAAGCGGTAGCAGTAAGTGAGTAAGTGCCTTGGAGTTAACGGTTCTTTGGATTCTGTATATCCTTCAGAAACACAATGTATTAAGCGCTATAACCTACAACAGTAGTAGTCAGAATTCGTATGTCCAGACATAATTCCATACAGGCGTTAGCACAGAGTAAGAACAGGCAACGTAAGGAACTGTACCAACTGTTAGGAAAACTTCCTGACCGCCGACGTCCGATTACGGTAGAACTTATCTCAACTCAAGAAACTGATGAATTGATAACCGAGAAACTCCTCCTGGATATAAACGGACTGGAGAAGGTACCGGCCTACTTTACGAAACCCAAAAACCGAACGGGTAAATTACCCCTGATTTTATTTAACCATTCACATTTCGGCCAATACGGAGTAGGAAAAGATGAATTTGTGAAGGGACGACCTGAGATGCAGAAACCGCCATATGCCCTGGCGTTAGGGCGAGCAGGTTATGCGGGCTTATGTATTGATAGCTGGTGCTTTGGCGAACGACAGGGGCGTGGAGAAATGGATACCTTTAAAGAAATGCTCTGGAATGGTCAGGTATTATGGGGCATGATGGTTTACGACCATATTCGGGCACTGGATTACCTATCAACCCGGCCAGACGTTGATGTCCGCCGGATAGGTACCATGGGAATGTCGATGGGCAGCACGATGGCCTGGTGGCTGGCCGCTTTAGACGAGCGAATCAACGTATGTGTTGACTTATGCTGCCTGACCGATTATCAGGCGCTTTTAGAGGCAAAAGGCCTTGGTTTACACGGCATCTATTACTACGTTCCCAGCTTACTAACTCAGTTTACCACCGCGCAAATCAACGGGCTGATCTCACCACGCCCTCACTTCAGTTTAGCAGGCCGATTCGATCCGTTAACCCCGCTGGCAGGGCTTGAAAAAATTGATGAACAGTTAACGAAAGTTTATCAACAGGATGGAGCGCCAACCGCCTGGAAGCTTACAATTTATGAAACTGGTCACCAGGAAACAGAAGGGATGCGAGCTGATATAATGGCCTTTTATAGACAATGGTTATAAGTTTAACCTGATAGCTAACAACCTAACGCAACCTTTACGTCTTACCACCCGTACTCTGATTAAGTGGGAGTCACAAGCCAATTAAAACGGATTGTGAAGCAAGTTAAATTTGGGGTTACAAACGCTGGGCCTACTAGACCTGGCGTTTTTTGTTGCCTTCCTTTTGCGCCTGTTAAACAAGTATATAAAGTTCAGCTAGTGACTTGCCCCCTGTTTTTCCGCCAGTCAGCACCTATAAAGTTACTAAAAAGTGAGGCAATGGTCCGTTTCGTGCTATGAATTGGCCCAATTCTTGCATAAAAATTCATGTTCATTGTACGCCTGTTTACAGGCTGCAACGAGCTACATATATGGGTATATGGGAAACGCTGACTCAAGAGAGTCAGCGTTTTTTTGTTATGTTCAAAAGCCGTGCCACTATTTCCGGTTTCGCATAAAAATAATAACAGCAAGGCTTCAGGGGTATTGATATACAGATTTGTTCCGTTTTCAGCAGGAAATAAGCCTAATGGTACACTTTCCACAAAGTCATTAACAGCAGAGCCTCTCTATTGATGGAGAGGCTCTGCTGTTTTATTGGTAAACTCATCATGACAGTTACTGTATTAATCTGCCTTTTTCAGTAATCCCTTTCGCACCTTGTCAGCGGCTGCTAAATCCATTAAGGTAAGATTGGCTTTTTTCCTGAGCGTTGGGGAAGCTGTTAGTAGTTCGGCTGCCATCTTAATCAATAGTGCTGCCGTAGCTGCCCCATTAACCTTACGCCGAGTGGCACGCGCCGTTTTCAATTCCGGCGTATGAGTTGCTATACTATGCAGGTGAATAGACTCCATTTGTTCGTCAAATTTGTTGTTTCCCTTCTATGAGAAGAACAAAAAAAACGCAACTTTCAGCACGAAAAAGGGTACTTTTTTAGTACAAAAACTTTATTCCAGGAAAGTCAAATGGCAACTACATTCTATTGAATATCAACAACTTAATAAGTTATAGTTCTTTATTGAACTACCACTGTAAAATCAGTATCTAAATCGGATGAACCTGGTGTGGGCGTACCGTTTTTGGCATTCGGCTGGTGACGCAGCACAACCTTCAATTTACCCGAACCGGCAGCGCCCGTTTTTATTTCGGTTGTCAGCCCGATGGGGTACGGACCTGGTGAAGGGTTCGTATCTTTATCAGTCAGCGTTACGGTTAACAGGTTCGACGGCGTTGGCGTATAAACGAATAGGTGCTCATTGGCCTTCTCCTTGATTTCTTCCGTTGCGTCAAGTACAGGCGTCTTTGTTTTATCAAGTAAGCCAATTACGCCCGTATAGGTCGTATTCGCTTTCAGATTCAGCGTAGCCTTGCTAAAGTCAGCCGTTGTGTTCAGGTTTTCGATGGTTGCCGTTACGCTCTCTGTGGGTGTAGCCTTATTCGTTAGCATGAGCGTAGCGGTGGTAATGGCTTCGTTATCATCGGTAGGTGCCACATTTTGCTCATCCTTAGTACAGGCCCCGGCCAGAACTACCACACTTGCTAGCCAGATCAACTGGTTTTTACAGTACTTCATAATTTACAGATTTTAGAGGTGAAACAGGTTGTATTTAATTGATTCAGGAGCGTTTACCCACCGAGAAGGGTAATTTGACTTTGAGCATGATAGTACGCCCCGGCTCATCGGCGAAGTATCGGAAGCGGTTCAGGTAATCGCGGTAGGCCACATTGGCCAGGTTGGTGCCACTTATGCTAACACTCATCGGCTGGCGACCCACCTGTGTTATGAATCCCAGCTCGGCTCCAAGTAGAAAATAAGCGGGCGGAGGGGTCGCAAAATCACCAGTAAAGATGATCTGCTCATTTTCCTGTCGGGAGGTCACGGCGGGGGCTCGGTTTTGGCGGGCTACATACAATCCAGTTACAGAGATATATAGATTCGATAGCTTTCCTACCTTCGACCAGTCGTATCGCAGGCTATTGTCAGATCGATTGGGCGGAATAAATACCAGGTATCCATGATCGGTCTGATTATAGGCATAAAGCAGGGAGTTCTTGGTCGTTAGCGTTAACTGATCCGTCAGTTTATAGGTCAACGTGGCATCGATACCTCGAAACGTAGCCTGTACCTGCGTGTAGGTGTAGGACGGGAATGCGCCCCGCTGCCGAATAATGGGCACCGAATCGGGTTTGAGATAGATATAATTGTTGATGAGGTTGTTATAAACCCCAATTTCTCCGCTTAGTCGCTTGCCTGCATAAGCCAGCACGAGATTGCCATTATATGCCTGCTCAGGCTTTAGATTCGGATTGCCCCGCTCATAGGCGACTGCGCTTTGGTGCAACCCATTCGAATACAGATCGGCTACATTGGGCGCGCGCCAGGCAGTACTGAGGTTGGCCGTCAGGGTTAGCGCAGGGCGCAGCTGATAGGCTACACCCAGTGAGCCATTTGCGTTCTGCCAGTTATGGGTTTCATGGTAGGTCTGTTTGGTCGCATCATCCAGAAAGTAAGCCCGCAGCCACCGATAATCATAGCGCAATCCAGCTTCTACCGTCCAGGGCCCAACGGCGTAGCGTTCAATAGCAAAGAGACCAGCGCCATAGTTTCGGAAATTCGGGATTAAAAACAAGTACTGCCGAACGTTCCCCTGGGTAATTCCATTAAATCCAACGCTCCCCGACCACTGCCCCGCTGATTTCGTTTTAATGGGCGCATGTTCCCAAACCAGATCGGTGGTGTGCGTAACCAATTTGAGATATAATTCAGGATTCAGTGCCCCACTGAATGAAACGTAATCGTATTCCCGACGGCTATTCTGCTGACGGGCAAAAGTTGCCGTCAATGTTCCCCCTTTAGGGCCGTGAACATAGGCCCGCGCTTTCAGCAAATCATGCTGAACATCCTGATAGGGACGGCCAAGCGCATACGAGAAGTTCGGCTGAACCAGTGGCTGTGGATTGCTAATGGCTGCGTATAGATCGGCCAAACTACCTACCTGAGCTCCCGTAAAGAGCCCCACTTTGGTATCGAACTGACTATAAAACACTTCTGCTCCCCAATTTCGGTGATCGTAATGGACATCGCCCGAAACGTTATTTTCGTGGTAACTGGTATTCTCCAGATAATAGTTGGGCGTTCGTACATAACCCGACCGCTTGAGTGTTCCCTGTAGCCGCCAGCTTAACCCCGCTAGTTTCTTATCAAAAGCGCCTTCCAGCATTCCCGATGCCACACCCAGCCCCCCGTTGGTCCCTCCTACTATGTTTAGTTCGCCACCCATTCCCGGTCGTGTAGGCATGGGTTTGGGCTCCACCAAAATTACCCCGCCAATGGCATCGGAACCATACCGGATACTGGCGGCTCCCTTAATAACCGTCAGCCGCGACGCCAGAAACTGATCGACTTGGGGCGCATGTTCGGTGCCCCATTGCTGATCTTCCTGCCGAATGCCATTGTTCAGAATTATGATCCGATTACTGTAGAGGCCGTGAATAACGGGCTTAGAGATGCTGGGCCCCGTTTGAATGGAATATAAGCCCGCGAGCGATTTCAAACTCTCGCCCAATGACTGCCCTCGCGTTTGATCGAGCGCTGCACCTGACAAACTAACCTGCGTTTGCAGTAATTGCTGGGCTTCGGACCGGTGTTCAGTTACCACAACTTCCTGCAATGTCTGGCTATCGGGAATAAGTTGCACCGAAGCGGCAGCGGTCGATGAATCGGCCCCAACGCGAACGGCCAATTCTTTCGTTTTGTAGCCTACAAACTGATAAACAAGCGTGTAGGTACCCGGACATAGATGCTCAATTCGAAACGAACCACTCGAATCGGCTATAGCGCCTGTCTTTAGTTCATGTACGTATACGGTAGCCCCCGTCAATGGCTCATGATGCCCACTACCGACAATCGTCCCGCTTAGCGTAGCCCTACACTCAGCCGACTGCGCCAGTCCTGATGTCACGATACTGATCATTAACCCACACCCTACACTAGCTCTCCAAAAATTCCGCATTAGTTTCCTCTTCTCAGCCCGCTACTAAAACAAACAGCAACGCCATTTATGCAACAACGTTGCAATAATAGAAAAAAGAAGTGATAGTAGCTAAATCAGGAGGTTATTTTCAGCGCCAGAAATACAAATACGACTGCAACAAGTAGCTATAAAGGCTTGTCAACAAAGGCCAAAGGCGGTGGGAGTATGCTAAACGCTTTGTTTTTACAATCAATTCCGTTTTTTTCGCTCGGCCAGAAACGCATCCCGGTATTGCTCGTTAATGTCTATACTGCGGGCATAGCCTTCCAGAATCAGCGAAACGGTGTTATAGCTCACAAAAGTTACTCTGGCTACATTGACCACTTCGCTCCGGTTGACCCGCACTAATCCGGCTGCCTTGTAGCTTTCAGTATAAAAACTCAGGGTATGAACTGGCGCAGTGTTGTTGCGGGAGGCCTTTACTAAAAACTCCTGCTGGTGTACGGTCAGGATTTTTACGGCGTCATACCCTACCGTATTGGTGGCGCGAATCAGGACAATATCCCGCAACAATACGTGTTGTGGGCCCATAAGGCCATCCTTTTCATAATGAAACTCAATGGATTCGTCATTTTCCAGGCGTAGCAGTTTTCTGATCACGGCTACCAATCGGCCTTCGCTAAACGGTTTGGTCATGTAGCGCACTTCGGCCTCATCGGCCGAGTCGCCTAAGTCAGGGTGGCTGGAAAGTAGAATTGTGGGCGGTAGCTGGATATTCATCAACCGTTGCGTGAGTAGGAAATCAACTCCTTGCCGCCGGTTGCCATCCATTTCCGAATCCATAATGATTAGTGAAATATCCGACCGGTACTGCCCGATTACAGCAGCTGCTTCGCGGATATTGGCACACTCCCAGCGAATGGTAAGCGAGAGCTCGGGATGGTTGTCGCTAAAATCAATGATACGCTGTCGACCCGACAATTCATCATCGACGACTAAAACGTTAAACATGATCGGTCAATTGTTTAAATGAAGGGCTACGTAGAAGTGACCATTTTCGGTCTTTACCAACAGGTCGTCATCTCGAAAACGAGCGCCATAGAACAACCGCAAACGCTCTCGAATATTGGGAAGCCCCTCGCCAGTGCTGACTGCCACCGATTCGGCCGATTCGGACACGTTGTTCTGCACGGAGAAATAGGTATGTGTGGTTTCGATAAACAACTCAATTTTGACGTAAGGTACCGGCAGGGGAACCGTTTGCTGAAGCGAGGCTAAATAATCGCGGCCATATTTCTCCACGCCATACTTAAAACTATTATCCACGAATTCGGCAAAGATCATGGGCGGTACGCGCACCGGGTTGCTCATGTTGGCCCGAAAATCGAAGGTGATTAGTGGCTGTAAGCCTTGTCGTTTCGCTTTTTCGTCACGAAAGCTGATGAGTTTATTCAGAAAATCGACCTCGTTCAATAACGGAACCCCCTCCATAAACTCCTGTTCACGGCTATTCTTGATGACATAACTCATGAAGTCCCGAATCTGAACGATGGTTTCCTGCAAGTCGGGGTTACCACGTGCCCGCGTGTGCAGGGAGTCAATAATATTGAACAGGAAATGGGGTTCCATCCGACGCATAAAGTTGTCGTAGAGCAGCCGATTATGGGCAATTGTGAGCTCTAGCTGGTGATTTTGCAAATCGAGCTGCTGGTTTTGATGTTCCAGTTCATGCCGAACATCGGCCAGTGTTTTACGGCGATGAACCACCGTTAGCGACCACATAATGATGATGGCTTCCGGAAAATTCCGAATCCAGATAGTATGATTATCCGACGGCCGATTTCGAGCTACCGACTGCCCAACTTCCCCTAAATACTTCCCAACCCAGCCGATGGGCGATTCATTCAACCCAGCCCGGTCATTACTGCTGGTGGGCGTAATATCGAGCAGAACATAAGGCGCACTATCAATTGGAATGTTAGCAATCCACCAGTACAGTGTGCTATCAACAAAACCCAGGAACCCCAATCCAGCAAAATACCAGCCCATATGCTTTCCGTAGAATCGGTCGAACCAGTACAGATGCGGATAAGCGACTAGTACACCTAATCCCACATTTAGCAGAGCGGAACCAAACCCCTGGTTGAGTTTCCAGCCCCAGATCGACACCTGGTCGATGTAAAAAATCAGGAAAGCGACCAGCCAGTACGCCCAGTCCTGGCGCTGAGGTAAATAAAACGACCGACTTGCCAACGAAGCACTTGTTTGCATCTGCGTATACAGCTGTCTCACAAAAGTAAAAGGGTTGCTTTCCGGCATAAGTACGCTCTGGATAAAATGGATTCAGCTCTGGATGAAGCAACCTTTACGGGGGTTCATCGGGCAGGGCTTTGCTTCTGTAGGAAACAAACAAAGTTTGGTCCGGCTCATCAATAGTAAACAAAAATACGGATTTAGGTTTACATCACACTTAAACACCTACGTCCATGAAACGTTTCACCATTCAGGTTGCCCTTCTGGTAGTTGTTAGTTTAGCCGTTGCCAACGCACAGCGTACTGTCTATAAAAAGGCCATCAAAGCCTTTGTTACGGTACGTACCGACATTGGGTTTGGGTCTGGCTTTTTTATCGATTCAGTTCATGTGGTTACGAATCGGCATGTGATAGCCGGTGCCACCAGCGTAACATTAATAGGCTCAAGTTTGCCTAAGCCGATTGTGGTTCGTCAGTTTGCCGGACTTGATTCGAAGAACGATATAGCCATACTAAAAACCGCCGGGTATCAACATCCGGAGCCACTGGATCTGGCGAATCAGCCCGCGGAGGTGGCCGAAGCAATTTTTGTTATCGGCTCACCCGAGGGGTTCGATGCCACCTTTTCGAATGGGTTGGTGAGCGGCTATCGCACCAGCGAAAATCGTACACGGCTTCTTCAGTTTACGGCCCCAATTTCGCCGGGAAGCTCTGGGGGCCCAGTACTCAATCATCGCTCCGAGGTGGTCGGTGTGGTCGTTTCGCAGCAAAAGGACGGACAAAACCTGAATTTCGCCGTTCCGCTCGACATGTTGAAAGCCGTCCGAGTAGGGCAGTTACACCCGTTGGATGACATCCAGATCAACAACGACCAGGAGGCATTTGCCCTAAGCAGAGCCTATTTTGAAGGAGGGAAAGCTGCTTTTAAGCAAGCCGATTTTTTACGGGCCGAGCAGTTTCTGCGTCGATCGCTTACGTTCGATAGCACCAGCAATCTGACAAAAATTGGGCTGGCCGATGCCCTCTACTCCAATAAAAAAGATTCGACCTACTGGCATTCGATCCGAAAAGCGTTTGTATCACTGCGCCCGATCCGGCTACGCGAAGCTGGCAAATTGGCCCTGTCGGTACTAGCCGATTCAGATAGGCTGGAGCGCGATCTTCTGGGTGGGGCCTGGCTTTTAATTGGCCGCATTCGGGCTGAACAACAACAGTATATCCAGGCCAGGTATGCCTACAGGCAGTTTATCACCCACTCAGGCAGCGAAGAAGTAGAAACGCTGATGCGTGCCGAGTATGATACGGTTACTAAACTGGCGCGGAAACAACAGGCAGAAATACTTCTTGCCCAGGCAAAAACGGCCCAGCCTAAAGATCAGGTTGGATTAGCCACAAAATCAATTTGCTACTACCCCCTGTCCGATGCCTATTATATACGAGGAACAGCATGGGCAGATCAAAACCAGCTACTCTGGGCGCTTCGGGATCTGGATTCATGTCTGCTGCTAAATCCTGACAATCAGTTGGGCTTATTCAAACGCGGCTATTACCGCATCCAGATCCAACAACCTCAACTAGCCGTTAACGACTACCTTCATTTTATTGACCTCAATAAAAACTCCTGGGGTGCCTGGTGCAACTTCAGTGTTGCACTACTTCAACTGGGTCGCCATGCCGATGCGGAGCTGAAAGCCGATCAGGCGGTGCGCCTGGCCCCCAAAGAAGCATTAAGCTGGCTAAATCGGGCACAGGCGCGGTTGGGCCTTGGTAAGATTCCCCTGGCCATCGACGACCTGAACATGGTTCTCAAAGTCGACCCTAAAAACGAAACGGCTAAAAAACTGCTCAAAGACACCGTCTCTAAGCTCTAGCTCATTTCCTGTCAATAGCTTCTCTCAACTAAGGTGTCCCTTTATCGTCTGTAAAAATAAATTTATTTTCCATCTAAAACTCCTAAAACACATGTTCATTCTAGCCATTTTCGCCGTATTTATTCTGTTTTTAATCATCCGCTCGGCGGGGGTTACCGTAGCTGAAGGTAACGTAGCCGTCACCACTTCATGGGGCCGCTTTGAGCGGGTTCTCTATCCGGGCTACCACGGCCTGACTCCTTTTGGGGAGTCCATCTTTCGGCAGATTTCTGTTCAGAACCAATCTGAAGAGCTTTCGTTTCAAGCCATTACACTCGACCAGGCAAACGTGTATTTCAAGACCATGCTGCTTTATACGGTTCGCGACAGTGAGGAAGAAACGATTAAGAGCGTTGCGTTTAAGTTTATCGACCAGCGGTCGTTCATGCAGGCCATGACCCGCACTATCGAAAGCTCGGTTCGGGCGTTTGTAGGCACCCAAAAGCAGGCTGAGATTTTGTCGCTACGCTCCGAGATAACTCAGGCTGTAAAAGCCAATCTGGATGAAACCCTGGCGGGCTGGGGCTATCATCTGCTCGATTTACAAATCAACGAAATGACCTTCGATCAGGTCATTACCAGCTCGATGGCACAGGTAGTAGCGAGCAATAACCTGCGTCAGGCGGCTATAAACGAAGGCGAGACGATGCTCATTAAACGGACCAAAGAAGCTGAGGCAGAAGGAAATGCGATTCGCATTGCGGCCGATGCCGAGAAAACAGCCATGCAGTTGCGCGGGCAGGGTACTGCACTCTTCCGCGAAGAGGTGGCCCGTGGGGTGGCCCATGCCGCCCGCGATATTACCGGGGCTGGCTTAGATCCCAGCTTTGTGAGCTTCCTGATGTGGACCGAAACCATGAAGTATATTGCCCGTGAAGGCAAAGGCAATCTGTTACTCATGGACGCATCGGTGCAAAATCAGCAGCAACTGTTGCAGGAACTGACAAGCATGCAAATGAGTAAGGGCAACCAGTCTATAAAGTAGGTAACTAATCCGCAGCTATCATGAACCGGTGCATGGGTGTTAGGCCGTTGCACCGGTTCTGTCGTTATAGCCACTTGGCCTCCTAATGCAGCACCTCGAACACCAACTCCCGCAGGATATCACTTTCATTCATAGTCGGTGCATCGATACCTTTACTTTGCGCGTCAGCCCGGCGGATGGCATGAATGATAGCAGCTACTTTGGGTAACGGAAACGTACGGGCGGCTGATTGATAATCCTTCACAAAAAACGGATTGACCCCCAGTAAAGGAGCCAGCCCTTTGTCGGTCTGGTCTTTAGACGCCTGCACCAGCAACACCTTACTAAAATACCCGAACAATTGCGCCAGAATGACCACCAGCGGATTATCTTTCGGGTTACGCCCGAAATAATCCACGATCTGGTTCGCTTTCACAACATCGCGCTGAGTAAGGGCTTTTTGAAGTTCAAAGACGTTATATTCTTTACTGATTCCCACCAGTCGCTCAACGGTTGCCGCCGAGATTTCTTCGCCAACGTGTAGGTTAATCAGGATTTTGTCGATCTCACTCGCCAACCGTTTGAGGTCATTGCCGATGTGATCAGCTAATAACTGGCAGGCTTTGGGGCTAACCTTCGCCCCCTGTTCGCGGCAATACTCCCCTACCCAATCAGGAATTTTGTTATCATAGAGTTTCTTGACACCCAGCAATTTACCTTTCGCTCCGAAGGCTTTCACCCACGCTTTCCGCTCGTCGAGGGCGGGTTTCCCGTCTTCCCGCGTATAGCACAACATCAGAATGGTGCTGGGCAATGGATTCAGGGCGTAATCTTCAAAAAGCGTTTGGGTCGATTTATCGTTGATGCCATTCATCTGTTGGGCTTCTTTCACCAAAACCAACTGCCGCTCGGCCATGAATGGATAGCGTCGGGCGTAATTCAAAACGGCTCCGGCATCCGTGTCTTTCCCGAACAGGACGAATTGATTGAAACCCCGCTCAGCAACCGGAACCGCCACTTTTTCAAGCTCTTCGGCAATACGGTCGATGTAAAAAGGCTCATCGCCATGAATCAAATACACAGGAGCAATCCGCTTGTTGCGGATGTCTTTCAGCAGGGCGTCGACGGCAGGAATCAATGCAAGAACAGTTTAATGGTTCAGGTTCTTTGTGTGATGTCAGGCTCTTAAACCTGACATAAGGAGGTTTCTCAAAACCGATTGCAGCATTTCTTAGTCAACTAAAGGTTTTGAGAAACCTTTAGTGCCAGGTTTAAGAACCTGACACCACTTAAAGAACCTGAAATAGTGAATCTTCAAACCACAAAATTAACGCTTAACAATCATTTGTATCGATTTAAAACGGTACAACGCAATTTCTACGAAAAGTATCGCTACGTTTTCTATCTTTAGTGCTTGACTTACAACCACTTTCTTCAATGAAAATCTTCCTCATCTGGCTACATGGACTACTTCTACTTTTATCCCACTCAACACTTTCTCAAAACTCAAGTCCCTACGAACGCCAGGAAGTGCTGATTCCGATGCGCGACGGCGTTAAACTGAATACGGTGATTTATACGCTTAAAAACAGTAAAGAGCCGCTGCCTTTTTTGCTGACCCGAACGCCCTACGGCGTCAGTGAAACCGATAGCCCGGATCGAATTTCGTACGTGAAAGACATGGCCGACGATGGGTATATCTTTGTGTACCAGGATATTCGGGGACGATACAAATCGGAGGGAACGTTTGAAATGCAGCGATTTACCCGAGACAAGAAAAATTCCAAGGCCATCGACGAGAGTACCGATACGTACGACACCATTGAGTGGTTGCTGGCGCATGTTCCCAATAACAACAAAAAGGTGGGCATGTATGGTATTTCGTACGCTGGCTGGACTACGGCAATAGCGGCTATTGATCCGCATCCGGCTTTGGTAGCCGTTTCGGAACAGGCAACGCCTTCGGATATGTTTCTGGGCGATGACTTTCACCACAATGGGGCTTTTCGGCTAAGCTATGGGTTCGAGTACGCCTTTATGGAAGAAGCCACTAAAACGGATTCACTCTTCCCATTCCCGAGCTATGATACCTACGACTGGTACCTGAAACTGGGGGCGCTTTCGAACGTAAACAAGCTGTATTTCAAGGACAAACTACCCACCTGGAACGATTTTGTAAAGCACCCGAATTACGATTCGTTCTGGCATAAACAATCACTCATTAACCGAATTGATAGTAGTCCTAAAATACCAACCATGAATGTGGCGGGCTGGTGGGACCAGGAGGATTTCTATGGCCCATTAAAAGCCTATCAACTGTGGGAAAAGCAGGATAAGTCGAATAAAAACTTCCTGGTAGCGGGTCCCTGGAATCATGGGGGCTGGGGCCGCTCCGATGGGCGTACACTGGGCAACATCAAGTTCGATACGGCCACGTCGGTTACGTTCCGAAAGGCCATTCAGGCACCCTGGTTTGCGTATTATCTGAAAGGAAAAGGCACCGGAAATTTTGCGGAAGCGGTCACGTTTCAAACGGGCTCCAATACCTGGAAACGCTACGATAGCTGGCCTCCGAAAGAAGCGACGAAACGGAATCTGTATTTTCAGGCCAACGGAAAACTATCGTTCGATGCGCCAAAGGCCGCGTCCGGCTCTGATGCGTATGTGTCTGACCCGTCCCAGCCTATCCCCTACCGAACGCGCCCCATCGAAGCCACCTACGGACCGGGCTCGCGCTGGCGCACCTGGCTTACCGAAGATCAGCGGTTTGTCCATAACCGCCCCGATGTGCTTTCCTGGGAAACCGATGCCCTGACCGAAGACGTAACGGTTACGGGCGAAGTCTTGGCAAAACTGTTTGCTGCCACCACTGGCAGCGATGCCGACTGGGTTGTCAAGCTGATTGATGTGTATCCGGCTCATTATCCGCAACAACTCGCTATGAGCGGTTACCAGTTAATGGTGGCCAACGATGTATTCCGGGGCCGGTTCCGAAACAGTTTTTCAACACCCGAAGCTATTACGCCCAATAAAACGGAAACGTACAGCATTGATTTACACTCGATCAATCACGTTTTCCAGAAAGGCCACAAGATGATGGTACAGATCCAAAGCACCTGGTTTCCCATTATTGACCGAAACCCACAAAAGTTTGTTCCGAATATTTTCGAAGCGAAAGAAACGGATTACCAGAAAGCCACTCATACGATTTTCCGATCAACTGCGGCTCCTTCGCATTTGGAGTTGAGTGTTGTAGGAAAGTAAAGCTGGATTTAGATGTTAACCACAGAGGAACAGAGAACACAGAGTTTTAATACCAGTAGTTGAGACTCCGTATTCTCTGTGCCTCTGTGGCTACTAACTAGTGAGTTGAAAAAGATGCGCATTTTGTATTGTCGGCAACTGATCCGGCAAAAAAGTATACGCTTTCATTTTGTGATACCACTCCACAAAGCACATGTTCACATATAGCACAAATTACTGACAGTCAATAATTTAACCCTCAATAATGCTTTAAATTTGGCAAGACAAGAATTTTGCATAGCATTGCGTGAGGATGCGAACATGCGTCTATTTACGAGTTACCAGTAATGCTATGACAGACTACGAACTAAAAAATATCGACCCAGATGACATTAGCGATTTACTCGTTAAAGTTGAAAAGTCATTTGACATTAAGTTTGGCGACACGGAACTAATGCACATTTCGACTTTTGGTGAACTGTGTGACCATATTGCAAATAAAATCCAACTTGACAATTCAGATGACTGCACCAGCCAACAAGCATTTTATAAATTACGTGACGCAATTTCATCGACACTTCAAATCGACAATAAAACTATCTCAACAAACCTTTCACTTGCAGACATTTTGCCAAGAGCAAGCAGACGTTCACGGACACGAAAGCTTGAAGAGCAATTAGGTTTCAAACTTAATATCTTACGACCACCACACTGGGTTACAGGGACATTTGTAATTATATTACTCGCTTCTCTTGTTGGAATTTTCTTTGAATGGCAAATCGGACTTTTAGGACTTGTATTTTCAATCGCTGGACTTTGGTTTGCAAATAAAATCGGAAACGAACTTGACTTGCAAACGGTTGGACAA
The DNA here is from genome assembly GCF_054776855.1 of Spirosoma migulaei. Taxonomy (NCBI): domain Bacteria; kingdom Pseudomonadati; phylum Bacteroidota; class Cytophagia; order Cytophagales; family Cytophagaceae; genus Spirosoma; species Spirosoma migulaei. The sequence continues at coordinate 396,423 of NZ_BAAHBG010000027.1, forward strand.
GTAGCTGAAAAAATGACAAGAGAAAATTATTTAAAATTAAGACGAAACTCAAAGACATTTAATAAAAACGAAATAGAAAAAGTATTGACTGACTGGTTTAGTAACGACCTTGACTTAGATAAAAGTAAATTAACAAGAGAAGCGAAATTTGTATGACGACATAAGAAAGCACTACTGGTAACACGGGTTTTGCGTCAGGCGGGCTGAAGTGCAAAGCTCAACAATAGTTTTTCAATTAAACATTAGTAATAATATCGGCTTTTACGCTTTGATTTTCCGCCCGAACGCAAAGCCCAAAACCGTTATACGTCAACTTAAAAAACATCTACAACTCGACAAATAAAAAAACAAAAAAATGGAAGACCAAAAAAATGAATCGACAAAATCAGCTCCAACGAACGACACAACGCCTAAGGTGACCGGAATTGGGGGCATTTTCTTTTTTTCCGACAATCCCAAAGAAACGAGAGAATGGTATGCCAAACATTTAGGACTTGATATCAATGACTGGGGGTCGACTTTTGAATCCAGAAACGTTAATAAGCCTGACGAGATAAACTCGCTTCAATGGAGCCCTTTCAAAAAAGGAGATGACTATTTTGCTCCATCTCAAAAAGAGTTTATGATTAATTACCGGGTTCAAAATATTGAAGGACTTGTTACCAAACTCAGTGAAAACGGTGTAACCATACTTGACAGCATTACGACATACGATTACGGAAAATTTGTTCATATCATGGACGCAGAAGGCAATAAGATTGAACTATGGGAGCCAGTTGATGCTGAACTCAATGGGTAGTAAAACCATATGCTAATGAAGTAGCTTGACAAAGTTTGACGGAAATTAAAGCTGGTTGCTAAGCGTCAAAACATTGCAGGCTATTCTAAGATATTATAAGGCTTAATATTATATACAGTGTCTATGGCAGCTGAAAGCGTAAAACCTGAATTTTGGGAAACGAGCTTTACCGAAAAACAGGAAATGTGGGGCTTTGAGCCATCAAATTCAGCCGTATTGGCAAAGGATTTTTTCGTTCAAAATTCAGCAAGAAACATACTTATCCCAGGAATTGGGTATGGAAGAAATGCGCAAATTTTCCGAGACAATGGGATAGCAGTAACGGGGATTGAGATATCAAAAACCGCTATTGAAATGGCCAGAAAGCACTACGGCACAGCTATGACTATTTATCATGGTTCTGTAACGGATATGCCATTTGATAATTGTCAGTATGATGGACTATTTTGCTATGCGTTGATCCATCTATTGGATAGTAATGAAAGATGGAAACTCATCAGCGATTGCTATAATCAACTGTCGGCTAATAGCTACATGATTTTTACAGCTATTTCGAAAGAAGCTCAGACATACGGAAAAGGCAGATTTATCAGCAAGGATCGCTATGAATTAGTCGATGGGGTGAACCTGTTTTTTTATGACAGCGAATCAATTCACGCAGAGTTTGGCAAATTTGGATTAGTTGAAATTACAGAGGTTATGGAGAATTATCCCTTCTATCTAATTAAATGTAGAAAAACAAAGTAGACGGTTACTAAAAAATTCACCTAACAAGATCTGATCAAAACCAGTATCATTCATTTTAATAATAGGCATGACATTTTCAGTTGAGCCGTACTTCCAGCCGGTGTCGGTACATTACTGGCATTAATAAATTCGGTACTGTATCTATTGATCTGGTCAGGAATTCGCTATAGTTTATCGAAAATTTCCACTTCTGTTAGCATCAACTAAATAACAAGCTTCCAGTTAATAAACCAGAATGGTGAATAAATTATTCACCATTCTGGTTTATCGTTGGTTTTCATTTTTGAGAAGACAGGGTATAGTAACAAGTTATTACAGAACAATACGTTTCAAATTATTAGCAAAAAATGCCTGAAAACGACGTAGACTACAAACTAAGAAAACCAGACTCATCGCTTTCCGATTTTGTAGAAAGTTTTTGGATGCTTGCCAATCCATCGGATCAGGAAAAGGAAGTTGTAGTTTTGCCAGATGGGCGAATTGATATTTTCTTTTCCTATTCGGCTACCGAGCCTTTCCATAGTACACTTATGGGTTTGGGCACCGAGCCGGATGCAACCGCTATTCCACCTAAAGCGGTCATGTTTGCGGTCAGTTTCAGGCTGCTGGCCATTGAGTATTTGCTAGGCATCAAACTGTCGTCACTTGTTAATTATGCGACCAGATTGCCAGCTGATTTCTGGGGCATTTCTGAGCATGATCTGACTGATTTTGACAGCTTTTGCAATAAGGTTTCTGCTACACTGACTGGTTTACTCCAGCAGAATATCGATGCCCGTAAACAAAAACTGTTTGACCTCATCTATTCGTCAGCTGGAGCCTTATCTGTAGCCGAATTAGCAGACAACGTAGGCTGGAGTAGCCGCCAAATTAACCGGTACTTCACTACGTATGTTGGCATTTCGTTAAAAGCGTATTGCACCATTTTACGATTCAGAGCATCCCTGAATCACATCAAATCAGGCAAGCTATATCCCGAGCAAAACTTTGCCGACCAAACCCATTTCATAAAAGAGATAAAAAAGTTTTCAGGCGTAATTCCAAAAGAATTAGCCAGGAACGCCAATGACCGATTTATACTATTATTGACCTTGCCCGAGAACTAGTTTTGCAGCGTACTAACTATTTCTCAAGCTATGTTACTCAACAATAAATCAATCGCCATCATTGGCGGAGGACCTGGTGGCTTAACCCTTGCCCGGCTTTTACAACAAAAAGGTGCTCAGGTAAAGGTCTATGAACGGGACGTTAACAGGGATGTTCGGGTGCAGGGGGCCACACTTGACCTGCATCATGAATCAGGCCTGGCCGCCCTCCGTAAAGCCGACTTACTGGATGCCTTCAAAGCTGCCTACCGGCCCGGCGCAGATCTAATTCGGATTCTGGATAACACCGCTACCATCGTATTTGACGAGCACCTGCAACCGGCAGAAAAAACGTTTGACAGTGAGTGGTATCGGCCCGAGATTGACCGTGGGCCTTTACGGAACCTATTGGTAGATTCGTTACAACCTGATACCGTTATCTGGGACAGTCAATTTGTATCCATGTCAGCCCTGGATCGTGGCTGGCAACTTACTTTTCAACATGGTACATCAGCTACGGCAGATCTGGTCATAGGGGCCGATGGGGCAAATTCAAAGATTCGTCCTTTACTCACCCCAATTAAACCCATTTACTCAGGAGTTACTGCTGTAGAGGGGACTATATATGAGTCAGCGATAAACGCACCCAACATCCACGAACTCCTGAAAGGGGGCAAACTATTCGCGTTTGGCAATGGCAACTCCCTGATTGTTAGTGCAAAAGGCGATGGCAGTTTAGCCTTTTATACAGGTTGTAAAACGGATGAATTCTGGGCACGTAATTCGGGAATCGACTTCAACGATACAACGCAAGTGTTGGCTTGGTTTAAGCAGGCGTTTTCAGCATGGGCTAGTTTCTGGTGGGAACTGTTTGAAAACGCTACAACCAAATTCATTGTCCGACCGCTATACTATATGCCCCTGGATCAAACCTGGCCCGCACTTTCCAACCTGACGCTGTTGGGCGATGCCGCTCATTTAATGCCCCCGTATGCTGGAGAAGGCGTAAATATGGCCATGCAGGATGCATTAGAGTTAAGTGAGTGTCTGACATCTAACCAGTTCCCCGACCTGCAATCGGCCATAGCACATTATGAAAACCAAATGCGAACGAGGGCATCCGAAGCCGCGCGGGAATCGTTACACAACACGGATATACTACACGCTGAAAATGCCCTGTCTTATATGATGGGGATGTTTAGTCAACAGTAGACTTCTCCAACTACCACCCCCATTCTGGATACAACAACAAGAGATTGGGCTACTTTTCTTCCTGTGAGTGCGCTGACCTTTGTAGGGTTAAAACTCACAAGAAAAAAAAATAATCAATGAACAGTCTTCAAAAAACAGATTTAGGAAGTCAGGGGCTCGTTGTCCCAGCTATTGGGCTTGGTTGCATGGGCATGACGCAAATTGCCGGTAATGATATTTACGGAAAAGCCGATGAAGCTGAATCCATCGCCACCATTCATCGCTCGCTGGAATTAGGCGGCAATTTTTTAGACACGGCCGATTTATACGGACCGCTACACAACGAGCGGTTAATCGCCAAAGCCATCAAGGGTCAACGGGACAAGTATATCATAGCCACTAAGTTTGGGTTTGAGATCGACGATAACGAGCAACTTACCTGGCAATTCAACGGACAACCCGCGTATGTAAAAAAGGCCGTGGAACGGTCGTTAAAGAACCTCGGCACGGATTACATTGACCTGTATTACCTGCACCGCTTAGACCCCAACACGCCTATTGAGGAAACCGTTGGTGCCATGGCCGAGCTGGTAAAAGAAGGAAAAGTTGGGTATATCGGTCTCTCTGAAGTATCATCGGCAACGATCCGAAAAGCACATGCGGTTCATCCACTCACGGCCGTGCAAACCGAGTACTCGTTATTTGAGCGAAGTGTGGAAGAGGCCGGGATTCTGGCTACGCTTCAGGAATTGGGGATTGGATTTGTGGCCTATTCACCGCTAGGGCGAGGGTTTGTTTCCGGAGATATCAAAAGCCCGGACGATTTTCCGGCTGATGATTTCAGACGGAGTATTCCCAGGTTTCAGGGCGAGGCTTTCTATAAAAACATTGAGCTGGTCAATGAACTGAAAAAACTGGCCGATGAGAAACACATCACCCCATCGCAGTTAGCCATTGCCTGGGTGGTTTCAAAGGGATTTTTACCGATTCCGGGTACCAAACGCGTCAAGTATGTTGAGCAAAATATCGAAGCGGCCAGCATACCCCTAACGGCTGACGAACTGGCTCGAATCGAAACGATTATCCCCCTGGGTACGTTAACAGGCGACCGCTACGATGCTGCGGGTATGGAATGGATTGATCAGTAAACATGAAAAAAGAAGCCAGCCACCCCTATATCATCAATTCAATTTCTGAATTGCACCGCCTGCTCGCCTTGCCCAAACCAGAGCATCCGTTAATCAGCGTTATCAATCTCAGTGAGGTAACCTGCCATTTTGATGAAAGCCTAAAAAGTGTTGTCTACAACTTTTATTCGATCTGCATCAAAAAGGACTTCACTGGGAAAATGAAATATGGACAGAACTACTATGATTTCGATGAAGGAATCATGACCTTCTTTTCGCCAGGTCAGGTCATTGCAACAGTTACGCCGGACAACATGGCGCTTAACGGTTGGTGGTTGGTTATCCATCCTGATTTTATCCTGAATTACCAATTATCCAGGCGCATTAAAGACTACGGTTTTTTCACGTATGCCGTGAATGAAGCTCTGCATTTGTCCGATAAAGAAGAAACACTCATGATGGCCATTATGCAGAACATCGGGCAGGAATATCGGTCTGTTATCGATAGCTACAGCCAGGACGTAATCGTGTCGCATATTGAATTATTGCTCAATTATTCCAACCGCTTTTACAATCGGCAATTCATCACCCGTAAAAATGCCAGTCACGATATACTGACCAAGCTGGAGGCCCTTCTTTCGGATTATTTTGACGGAACTACCGTACAGGAACTGGGGCTCCCGACTGTTCAGTACATCTCTGAAGCACTGCACGTGTCGCCGAACTACTTAAGCGATATGCTGCGGCACCTGACCGGGCAAAGCACTCAGCACCATATTCATAACAAACTGATTGAGAAAGCGAAAGAGATTTTATCAACTACCTCATTGTCTGTCAGCGAAATAGCTTACCAGCTCGGCTTTGAATACCCACAGTCGTTCAATAAACTATTCAAGAGCAAGACCCAGGTTTCACCCCTTGAATTCAGGCAATCATTCAACTAACTAGACTACCCGTGGTGTCGGTTACTTATAACCGACAGTGGTGAGGTTTCTCAAAACCTATTGAAATTGCATGAATAGGTTTTGAGAAACCTCACTAGTGTCAGGTTTGGAACCTGACACCACCTAAACACCATACGAACAACGCTTAACTACCGCCGAATCAACACGCCTGGATGCGCACCCGTAGCTTTCTGGCCCTGATAAACCAGTTGCCCAGCTACCCAGACGGCTTCGATGCCGGTTGAGAGCGCCTGATTGTCGCCAATACGGGCGTTGTCCTGTACGGTATCTGGATTGAACAGCACCAGATCCGCATAGTAGCCAGACGTAATAACACCCCGATTTTTCAAGCCCAGGTGTTCTGCCGAAAGCGCTGTCATTTTATATATGGCGGTTTCAAGCGGCATCAGTTTCTGGTCACGTACGTAGCGGCCCAGAACGCGCGTGAACGCTCCATAGCCGCGTGGATGGCCATCGTTGGCCCCGTCGGAGCAGATATTTGTGTGCGGCCAGGCCAGGAAATTCTTCACGTCGGGCTCGTCCATGGACTTACCCATGATGGCTTCAACTCCGCTGGCATCGGGATTCTTTTCGGAAAACGCCGACGCTTCAGCAACTAACCCCATCAGTGTTTGAGCCGGTTTTTCCTGACGCATTTGTGCCACTTCGCCAACAGTTTTTCCGGCATAGGCAGGATTGGCCGCAAAGCGCACAAGCACCGATTTCGATGGATCGAACAGTTGATTCACCGCAAATTCAGCACTGGCCAGATTGGTATAATCCCGCTTGGGAAACAGTACCCGAAGTGTCGAATTCCAGTAATCATACGGGTAACAATCGGCGGTAATAGTAATCCCTTCGGCGCGGGCTCGTTCCAGTTGAGCCAGCAAACTAGACGACTGCCCCCATTTGTCGCGCAGCGCGATTTTCAGGTGAGAAATCTGAACAGGCATCTTCGTTAAGCGTCCAATCTGGATAATTTCGTCAACGGCATCATCAATCTGTATATCCTCGCTACGAATATGGCTAATATACCGTCCACCCGAATCAGCAGCAACCTGCGCCAGTTGCAGTACTTCATCACGATTCGAGAAGAAAGCCGCTTCGTATTCCAGTCCCGTCGACAGTCCGAGCGAGCCCTTTTGCATCTCTGCGCGCAGGAGTGTTTTCATTTTGTCGACCTCCTCGGGTTTGGCCGTGCGGTAAAGTCCATTGACCCCCATTGCCTGTTGCCGCAAGGTGGCATGTCCGGTATAGGTGGCCATGTTGATGGCCACCGGTTGCCGTTTCAGTAACGCCTGTAAGGTATCCATCGAATAACTACCGCCATCCTGCCCGGACACGATGGTGGTAATACCCTGATTAACAGCCGCGAGCGCATCCGGTTTTAGTCCCGAAACATGGTGACTATGGCTATCGATAAATCCGGGGGCCAACACAAACCCTTTACCATCCGTGACGGTCTCGTTGGGAAAAGCGGTTAGTTCGCCAATTTCACGAATCCGATCGTTTAGCAGTCGAACGGAGGCTTTTCGGGGAGCGGCCCCGGTTCCATCAATCAGTCGAATATTTGAAATTAACTGAGTTTGGGGTAACTGGATTGTTTTCCCTTCCAGGATCTCCCGCGCAACTCGCCCGGCCGCATTAGTCCCGTTCGTCAAAACGATCAGCGTTTGTTTTTTGTCGATATAGCGGATAATCAATGTTCGAAAGCCAACCCAGCTACCGGTGTGCATCAATACCTTCCCCTTCTCTTCAACCATCCACCCAAAGCCGTAGGGATAGGTGGTGGCATCATTCAGTTTGACGGGTGTAAAAGCCTCCTGGAGCGTACTCGCCTTCACCAGTTTTTCGGTATACAGCGCTTGGCTCCAGGTCAGTAAGTCGTCGGCGGAGGAGTACACATTACCGTCGCCAACAACGCCATCCAGCCGGATGAGGTCATTCGGAACGTTTTTCCCATTTTCGCGCCCGAAGCCAAACACCCGATTTCGGGGCGTAGTACTGCTTTTATGGTAATAGATGTACGTATTTTTCAGCTTAAGCGGGCGTACTATATTCTTGTCAAAAAATGTCTCAATGGGCATCCCACCCACTTTGGTAATGATCGAACCAAGTAGCACATAGCCCGTATTGCAATACTCCCAACGATCGCCGGGTTGAAAAAGAACAGCGGGTTGGTATTGATGAAGCAATTGAAGCATGCTATCGTTGGTCAGTGTATCAAGCGGCCCCGTGTATTTCTGCGCCAGGTCGAAATATTCAGGCAAACCGGATGTATGATTAAGGAGATCACGCACCGTGATTGTTACATACGGAAAGTCAGGCAAATACGTTTGAACCGGCTCATCGTACCCCAGTTTGCCCCGCTCCTGCAATTGCATAATCATCATGGCGATAAACTGCTTCGACACGGAGGCCAGGTTAAAGGCAGAGCTGGTTGTCAGGCGTTCATTGGTTGTGATGTTGGCCGTACCCAATGCTTTGGTGTAGCGCACTTTTCCCTGTTCAGCCACCAGCACGACCCCATTGAACATAGCCCGGTCATGGAGCACAGTGAGAGCCGAGTCGAGGGTTTTCAGGCGATTGGCTAAAGCAGGGCTACCCGATTGCCCATAAACGACCGAACAGCTGACCAGCAAAACAAGCGTGAGGAAGCGTAAAAAATGAGTCATAGTATATTGGTTTTGGCAGGTGTTGGCACAATGGTCGATTGTTTTACGGTGTATAGCGCAATGGCACTACTATGAACACGGACCATTGGAAGTGTAGCGACTTGTTGCAAAAACAGTGTGTATTCTTTGATATCCTGCACAAGCACTTTCAACTGATAATCAATGGTACCGGCCAGATGGTAGGCTTCCAGTACATCGGGCATCTGTCGAATGCTCTCTTCAAAACCACTGATATTGTCTGGCGTATAGTCGGGCATCGACACGTTGCAGAAAACTACCATGGGCCGACCTACTTTTTCGGGGTCGACTAAGGCTACATAACCGGCAATCACCCCGTCGCGCTCCATGCGCTTGATCCGCTCAAAAATAGGCGTCGTGGTCATGCCTAATTGTTCCGCTAACTCTTTAATGGTCAGCTTGGCGTTTTGCTGTAATAAGGTCAGCAAACGCAGGTCCGTATCATCCAGCATATCCAGTGTAGACTAGTTTTCTTTTCAATATACAAATCTGTCGCTCAAAAAGAATAATATTCTATAATTTCTGACAAGTCATTATTTTATTCAACTAATTAAACGATTATAAGAACGAATTCATAGATTTATCGAAATTTTTAGAACAATTTGGAGATGAGTAATCGGGCTATTCTACTTACGGATGGCATTTTAAGCACCCCGAATGCCAAAACGGCTCACGGACTAATTCGTGGATCGGACCGATATACCATTGTGGGTGTCGTGGATGCACCAACCGCCGGGCAGGACGCTGGTGCTGTCCTTGATGGACAAGTACGCAACATTCCCATATTCGCGTCGGTCGATGAGGCTCTTGCGCAGGTTGGGCCTGTGTCTTACGCCATTGTTTCGGTTGCAACGAGTGGGGGCGTTTTGCCACCAACCATGCTGACGGATATTCGTCGTAGTCTGGAAAAAGGATTGTCGGTTGTCAATGGCCTTCATGAATTCCTGAGCGAAAAACCCGATCTGGTTGCGCTATCCCAACAATTCGGCGGGCAGCTCATTGATGTTCGACGCCCCAAGACCCGCCAGGAGCTCCACTTCTGGACGGGCGAGATTAACCAGATAACCGCTCCAATTATTGCAGTCATCGGCACCGACTGCGCCCTCGGTAAGCGCACTACGACTCGCCTGATTCGGGAAGCCTGCGGACGGCAGGGTATCAATGCCCAGATGATCTATACCGGTCAAACCGGCTGGTTGCAAGGTGTGCAATACGGGTTTATTTTCGATTCAACGCTCAACGATTTCGTATCGGGCGAGCTGGAGCATGCACTGGTTTCCTGCTGGCGCGAAACTGGTGCCGATGTACTGTTAATTGAAGGACAAGCCGCCCTCCGAAACCCCAGCGGGCCCTGTGGCTCCGAGTTTTTAGTGTCGGGAAACGCCCGACATGTGGTGCTGGTTCATGCCCCCACCAGAATCTTTTACGACCATGAAGAACACTGGGGCCGTATACCACCCGTTGAAACCGAAATAAATCTGATCAATGCCTACGGCGCAACCGTTATTGCCCTGGCCTTAAATACCGAACATTGCAGCCGGGAAGAAGCCTTTGCCTATCAAAAACAATATGCAGACCAACTGGGTATTCCGGTGCTATTACCACTGGAAGAAGGTGTCGATGCAATTGTGCCTAGTATACAGACCTTAACTACCACCGTTCATGCGCATTAATGCCATTCGTGCCTATTGCCGGGATTTGACCCTAACCAAACCCTATACCATTGCTTATCAAACCATTTCGACCGTTGAGAACGTCTTTCTTGAAATTGAGCTGGTTCATGGTATTGTAGGCATAGGGGCATCAAATCCATCGCCCGAAGTAGTCGGAGAATCCCCCGATCAGGTTTTGCAAAATCTCCAAAGTGAGTGGGTAAACAGCTTAGTGGGGCGCGATATCCGGCTGTTTAATTCGCTGATCGACGAAGCCCGTCACCAGTTTCCAAATGCGCCGGGTACGCTGGCCGCGCTGGACATTGCGCTTCACGATGCGTTTGGCCAGTATCTGGGTGTCCCTATTGTTCAATTCTACGGTCAGAAAATCCGGTCGATGCCTACTTCCGTGACTATAGGCATCATGAACCTAGGCGATACGCTGGCCGAAGCAGCCGCATTTTATCAACAGGGGTTTCGTGTCTTAAAAGTAAAAACTGGCCTTAATGTTGACGAAGATATCGAGCGGATTGTCAAACTCCGTGAGATTTATGGAAAAAACCTAACCATTCGGGTTGACGCCAATCAGGGATATTCACTGGCTGACTTACAGAAATTTCTTGCTGCCACTCGTTTTGTCGATGTAGAATTAGTGGAACAACCCCTTCCTGTTGGGCAGGAGCTGGAATTATTGGCTTTACCCGATGAGACAAGGCGTTTATTGGCAGCTGATGAGTCGTTGAAAGGCCACAAAGCCGCCCTGAAACTGGCACATCAACCCCAGCCATTCGGTATTTATAATATCAAACTGATGAAGTGTGGAGGCATACGGGCCGCACTTGCCATAGCTATTATTGCTAAACCTGCTAACATTTCCCTATTTTGGGGATGTAATGACGAAAGTCGGGTGAGTATCGCTGCTGCCTTGCATGTAGCCTTTGCCTGTTCCAATACGCGCTATATTGACCTCGACGGTAGTCTGGATCTGGCTGAAGACATCGTAACGGGGGGCTTTATACTGAAAGATGGACTGATGCGCCCAACAAACGAACCCGGCCTTGGCCTTACCAGTCTGTCCTAGCTTCTGTATCTCTCAACCCATGCTCCCCTACTTCCCGTTTGGTCAACAGTTCAACGATAAGATGGGCACTTTCCCGCTGCTCGAAAGCGACCGGCTTGTGGAAGTCGATGAGCACTACCCAGCGGTGATTGCCCTCAAGCGGAAGCTTCTGACAGCGTTGCCAACGTACTACTACCAGGCGCAATCGGGTTATGAAACAGCCCAGTGGGAGGTTGTAAAGCTGATCGTTGAAAACCTGGTTCAGTTCTATCCTACTTCGTTTAGTCTTCGTCAGGAAGGCAATCGTTGGTATTGGCTAAACCTACGTTTGAACGAAGAAACAACATTTACATTTGGCGATAAACAAACCCTACCCTATGATCCATTGGATTGGGTGGGGCGGCAGGTTCAGGAAGATTTGGTTCTGCTGGCGGGCGACGATGCCCGATTAGTAGCGGGTCAGCTTTGTTTTGGGAACGACTGGAGTCTGGATGAGAAAATCGGGCTCCCTTTCTGGCAAATTCATGCACCCATTGTTTCGATAGTCGAGCCGATGATGCGAGCCGCCCAGCAGTTAATGACACGCCTGCCCGTGGGACGCCCGGTTTGGCGACTGAACTGGAGCGTGAAAGTAAGCGACCAACTGGATATGACAAGTCGACACAAGCCAAGCCTGGATCAGCTCCTTAGGGACACATTACCCTACCTAACCTCCGAAACGATTGGTGAGCAACTCTACCTGCGAATAGAACGGCAAACCCTTACCCGATTGCCCTTATCTGGAGCGGTCCTGTTTGGCATCCGAACCTACCAGAGCCTGCTTGCTCATGAAGCCAGCGACCCGGAGCGCGCCAGTCGTATGGCTAGTGTATTCAGCACTACCCCCCCAGCTATGATTGCCTATAAAAGCATGACGGACTTTTTACCCGCCTTGCTGGCTTATTTGGGCAAAACGTGTCGTAAATGACGTTTTTTATTCTTGTTATGGTGTCGGGTTCTCAAGCTTACGGTGTATACCCATCCTTGAGATGCCGTTAGGCATCAAATGTTTGTAACAAAACGGTCACATTCGACCATATGGGTCGCGTAGCGATCGAATCACACCCCTTGTTAGATCGCTACTCGATCAGAAAACAGGGTAAAATTCGGGTATCCCTACAAACATTAGATCGCTACGCGACCGAAAAAAGATGTGTATACACTGTAGGTTGAAGAATCCGACATTTTGTTCTAACTGTTATGTCGGGTTTGAGAACCCGATACTACAGAAACTAAATTAATCCGTATTATTACGATTTCATAAATTATTCTTTCGGCCATCTCCTCAAATAGCCAAATAATCGACATGAATAAACTTTCGCGCACAATCGAGTTACGTCCTGCCATTTTATTGGTTGTGAGCGGCATTGTCGGATCGGGAGTTTTCAAAAAGGTTGCACCCATGGCAGCTGAGCTAGGGTCCCCCCTTCTGGTTATGGCTTGCTGGATTGCCGCCGGGGTTGTTAGTCTGGCGGGGGCACTTACGTATGCCGAGATGGCAGGTATGTTTCCCCAATCGGGTGGCGAGTACGTTTATTTCAAGAAAGTGTACGGTCGTTTATTCGCTTTTATGTACGGATGGGGGGCATTCACGGTTATGCGAACCGCCACGATTGCTGCATTGGCGCATATTTTTGGTCAATCGCTGGTTTCCTTGATAGGGCTGGACAATGGAGTGGTTGAATTAGCGGTAAAATGTGTAGCAACTGGACTCATAACGTTTCTAAGCCTGATTAACTATAGGGGCGTCACATTTGCTGAGGGACTGAGCCGGGGACTTATTTATTTAACGTTTGGTGCCGTAGCCATCATTGCGGTTGTTGGTTTTGCGGCTAAAACGGGCAGTATTGCTAATCTGACAGAATCCATCTCTGTAAAAGCAACCACTGCTCACGGAAGTTTACTAGGATCTCTTGTCGTTGCATCGCTGGGTGCCTTTTGGGGCTACGAAGGCTGGAATCAGATTGCCTACATTGGCGAGGAGGTCAAAAATCCGCAACGAAACCTACCGATTGCCCTGGGCGTCGGAACGAGTATCGTTGTTGGAATTTACGTGCTGCTGAACATCGTTTACGTGTACGTACTCCCCATTGGCGACCTGGCAACGCTGGCCAGTACCCCCGGAAAAATTGCGGCTGTTGAAGTAGTCCGTCAGGCGGCTGGTTGGGCTGGTGCCCTGTTTATTTCCATCCTGATATTGGTCACCACATCCAACTCAACCAACGCGTCCATTTTAATGCCAGCACGGGTTTTCTTCGCCATGGCTCGCGACGGCTTATTCTTTAAAGCTGCTGCCGTTATCCATCCTCGTTATAAAACGCCATCGGTCGCCATATTGCTTCAAGCTGTTTGGTCGGTCATTCTGGTGTGGTCAGGTAGCTTCGATCAGTTAACAGACATGCTAGTGTTTGCCTCCTTTATTTTCTACGGTGCTACGGCCTTTGGTGTGCTGTTATTACGCTACAAACAACCCGATTTACATCGCCCCTACCGGGTTATTGGCTATCCCGTTGTACCTGCTTTTTTCTGTTGCTGCTGTATACTGCTGGTCGTGATGACCCTCATCAATCAACCCCGGGAGGCATTAACAGGGTTAGGCCTGATTGCCACCGGACTGCCCTTTTATTGGTATTGGCAATCCAAACCACCCGTGCCTGAGTCAGATCCCGTTGACATTATCGATATTGTTTAAGCGTATAACCATTAGACGAATCCGCTTCTTCTCTTTGTTACCAATCAGGGGTTTCGTGATTACGAGTTAGCCACCTGTTTCGGTTTTATGCAGCTTTCCTTGATAAACCCACTCCGCCTTCACCTTGCTGTGGTGGCACTGTTCCTAACGATCAATTCCCAGGCGCAATCGGCTTTGCCCCAAAGCCAGCGACTCCAGTGGTGGCGCGATGCCCGATTTGGCCTGTTTATTCACTGGGGACCCGTATCGCTCACCGGAAGAGAAATAAGCTGGTCGCGAAATGACTATGGCAAAAGCAAATACGACTCGCTGTATCGCCGGTTCAACCCCATACACTTCAATGCCAGGGAATGGGTGGCTCAAGCCAAAGCAGGCGGCATGAAATACGTAGTACTCACCGCCAAACACCACGATGGATTCTGCCTATGGAATACGCAAACCATACCCTATAACATCATGTCGACCCCATTTGGCCGGGATGTCTGCAAAGAACTGGCGGATGCCGTTCATGAAGCGGGCCTTTCCTTAGGGTGGTATTTTTCACCGGCCGACTGGAAAGATCCGGACTGCCGAAATCCGGTCAGTAACGATGCGTTTAACGCCCGCATGATGACTCAACTTACTGAATTGCTGAGCAATTACGGAAAGGTAAGCCTGTTGTGGTTCGATTATGAAGGCTCACCATCGCCTGCCAATCCGAAACCGATTTATGAACTCGCTCATCGACTTCAGCCAGGTATTATTCTGAACAACCGACTAGAAGCCTTTACGCCCGATGAATCACACAGTCAGCCGGGGAAGTATGGCGACTACACCACGCCTGAAGGGTTTGTTGCTGGGTTTGGACAAACACCCTGGGAAACCTGTACGAACATGGGGCATCAGTGGTCCTGGAAATTTGGAGATACCCCCAGGAGTCTACGCGAATCGGTCCATACGCTGCTTCGTTGCGTGGGTGGCAATGGCAATTTACTGCTCAATGTTGGTCCGGACAGTCTGGGGCAGTTTCCTCCCCTATTCGCGAACCGCCTGCACGAACTCGGGGCCTGGATAGCTCCCCGGTCAACCGCTATTTACGGTACCCTGGGCGGCCCCTATACACCCACCGGGTCCTACGTTTGTACCCGGAAGGGCAGCACCATTTACGTGCATATTTTGTCGGGTACGGATGGAATGATTACGTTGCCGCCCCTCCCCGCGATTCTAAAAAAGGCCACTTTGATGGATGGTCGTTCAATTGTTTTTAATCAGGGA
Organism: Spirosoma migulaei; assembly: GCF_054776855.1. NCBI lineage: Bacteria > Pseudomonadati > Bacteroidota > Cytophagia > Cytophagales > Cytophagaceae > Spirosoma > Spirosoma migulaei. Next base: position 411,706 of record NZ_BAAHBG010000027.1, read on the forward strand.
AAGGAGAAGTTGCAACTTACGGTTCCGGCCGCTATGCGCGATTCTATTGCGACGATCATTGCGCTTACTGTAGATAGACCCACTGCGACCATACCATTGATTCGGCCGTTCACGAAAACGGGGTCACTTGCTTACACGAAGCCAGCCAAGGCCTCCAGCGAACTCAGTCATTTTTTACACGATGCCAGTGCTGCCCTGGACGATGACCCCAACACGTACTGGAAATTAGGTCGCCGGACAGACGCAAACTTTGAAGCAGCCTATGGAAAAGACCTCTCGTTTCAATCGGTAACAATACAGGCCATGTATAATCCGACTGGCTGGCTGGAAGTCGACCTGGTAAAACCGCAACGAATTGGGGAAATCGTTGTCAGCGATTTCTCATCGAAGCCCAATTCGAAGCCTATCGCTCAAATCGGACGATTTTCGATTCAGTATCAGCAGGGAAACGAATGGGTAACCCTATCCACTGGTCAGCAACCCGGCAGTAACTGGAGGCAGACAGTTTCCCCGGTGATGGCGCAGCGACTTCGGCTCGTTATTCAGGAGTCCACGGGCAGTATCGGCATCCGCGAATTTCAGGTGTTCCCACCTAAGGGCTCAAATTGATGCTATGGTTTCTCTCAATTACTCGATCACCGGATAATCTTTATCGATCCAGTCGGTTTTGAGGTTTTTGCTCACATTCAGCAGCTTGTGATTCTTGAACCCCAGTTCATTGAGCTTCGTAAACGCCGGGCGAACGTTTGGGCATTTTGCGAACGGGCAGCATCCGCAGTAGATCACTATATCGCGGTTCTTTGGCTCTTTGCTTAGCAATTTCTCCAACTTAGCCAGATTCTCAGCTTCGCTACCGGGTCCAACGCCGATTGATGTTTTAATAGTAGCCGCCGGGCCGATGCTGATAATGAGTGGCTTGGCCGCTTTCGCATCCGTAATGGTAGCCGCCAGATCGGCAGGTTCGAGCAGCTGTTCCGGGCGCCAGGGCTCGGCGTTTTTCCAACCTACCTGGGCAATAACGAGGCAGAGAATGAGGGCAAGGCCAACCAGTGAGGGTACTACTTTTGTAAGTTTCATAGCTATATAATTAACGCAATACGCGTCTGTTGACAATGTTCGACTAATGCGGGCCAAAAATACGCGAAATGCCCGGCAATCAAGTCATAATACGTTACCAAATCCTCGATTGCCGTATCTAATCCCGAGGGGTAAGCCGTTCGGCGGGAGACGCCTTTCAATGAGCGGTCAATGCCGTCAAGAAACTGATAACTCGTTAGCCAATCCTGCCGAATCATGTAATCGGCCATGCGAGCGGCACTAGGCGGTAGTACGAATCGATTTTCCTGTAATGTCTGATAGAAATACGGAATAAACTCCGCCAGCACCTCGCCTGTTAGCAACTGAAAATTGATGGCCAGAAAGTGGTCAAAAAAAATATCGACAGCGGCTCCCGCATATTTGTGGCAGCGCGGATGCAACAGATCCCGTACAGCCGCAACATCGGGATGGCCGTCCGTAAACGTATCAATGGCGCGGTGCAGACGAACGCCAGCAACTACACCCGCTGTCAGGTTATGACGCGGGCTGGCCGGATCACCTTTGATAAAATCACCACTAAAATTCCCGAGAAGTAATTCTGTTTGTCGGCCCGAAAGATACGCGTGCGCCAGAATGTTCATGCCGCCAATTTCTCTGTAGATGGCACCACACCAGATACATAGCGCTCCACGGTTACGCCAAACCGACGCAGAAAATCGACGCCCTCATCGGAAGGTATACCTTTGTATTCAGCGTAGGAGTTCAGGTAAACAACCCGGGCAATTTTCATACTGTAAATAATTCGGGCGCAGGCAATACAGGGCGATAAGGTCACGTAGATGGTTGAACCTTCAATTTCAGAGCCATTTTTAGCTGCATACAAAATCGCATTTTGTTCTGCGTGCAACGCCAGCGAGCAGGAGCCTTTCGAGTCGCGGGGGCAACCTATACCGGGAAATTCTTCATCACAATTGTGGGTACCCGCCGGAGGACCGTTGTAGCCGATGGAAATAATCCGGGTATCGCGGGTCAACACGGCCCCTACCTGCGCCTTGATGCAATGCGACCGTTTGGCCAGATTCACGGCCAGGTCCATGAAAATATCATCGAATCGCGGTCGGTCTACCGTTGGGTTGGCATGAGAAATTGGGGTATCCGTTGAGGGTGTCATCCCGTAAAGGTACGTGCGGATTCAGGTAAATAATAGGTTAAGGGAGCATTTAACTAACTAATGTCACTTATCTTGGTTTTAGTTAACTAAAGGCACAGTTTTTGTTCTTATTTTCAAGTATCCATACAACTCCTTCAGCTTGCCTTCATGAAGATTTTTTTTCTGTTTTTTTCCAGCCTGCTTATCTCCTTTGCCACCCATTCTCAACCGATTGTTCATGTTACACCATCTGGCGCTGGCGACAAGAGTGGTACATCCTGGTCGAACGCGATACCCGGTACGCAGTTACCAAACCAAGTAGCTACTGCATCTGCCGGAACGCAATTCTGGGTAGCGGCCGGAACGTATAAGCCCACTACTACAACCGACCGATCACCTTTTCAAATTGCATCTGGGGTTCAGTTGTATGGCGGTTTTAGCGGTTCAGAAACTAGCTTATCATCTCGTCGGCTAACACAGCCTTCAAGTACCACCCTATCAGGAGATATAGGTATATTAAATAATACTAGTGATAATAGCATTTCCGTAGTCGAGTTTGTTCAAGTATCTGAAAACACTCGTCTGGATGGTGTAGTCATTACCGGTGGGAATGCAAAAGAGACTTTTCCATATGGCGGTGGAATTTCCAATCGATCCTTCCCGAACCTTCCAGCTAATAATTATAGTGCCCCAACCATCAGTAATTGTACAATTACTGGTAATTCCGCCTATTTTGGTGGTGGCATCTTTAGTGCAACTTTTACTGACAACAGCAAGAGTCCTTCTATTATTAACTGCATCATAGAGAATAATACAGCAGAATACGGTGGAGGTGGAGTTGCCCTAATTCGGGGTAATCTTGCAATGGTTAACACCAAAATCGTCAATAATACGGGAGGTGGCTTTGTGAATGGCCTTGACGGGTATGACGGTAATCCTACTCTTGTAAATTGTCTAATTGCTGGTAATTCCTCCCTAAGTGGTGGTGGAATTGTTGACAACAATGGACATATGGTGCTCACAAACTGCTCAATCGTTAATAATCATGCTCAATTGTATGGTGGTGGCATAGTAAGTGATACCAGTGCTGCCAGAGCAACCCCGCATCTACTACTTACAAATTGCTTTATTTGGGGAAACACTGCTTTGTATGACAGAGGAATTCAAACGAATATAAGGCATTTTTCAGTTACCTATTCTATAATCCAGGACGGCTATCCTGGAATAGGAAACCTTACTACAGACCCCCTCTTTGTCGACAGAATCAACTACGATTTTCGACTAAACCCCAATAGCCCCGCTATTAACGCGGGTGATCCAACCAGTACAGGCCTTCCTATCACAGACCTTGCCGGGTTACCCCGCATACAAGGCGGACGAGTAGATATAGGTGCCTATGAGTTCACCTCCTGTTTCGGCTTTCCTTGTCTGCCTTTTTTTGTGGAGAAGAAAAAATAAAGCCATCACAACCTACCTAATAAACCTACAGAATTGCCCCTAAAAATTGTACTGAACACAAGGCTTCTTCTGTCAGCCTGTGTGAGCCGGATTACTAGCTGTTTTAATTGAATTCTCCACGTGGCCTGAGCAGCAGGCATACCTGCGATAGGCGTAAAAACTTGCTTTTTAGCGTGTAGCCAGCCCTAGGTGCATCGTTTCATGCATCGTGGATTTCGTCGAATCTCGCCCAACCATGTAATCCTATAAAGTTGTTTATCGGCCCAAAAAAGTAATTAGTCTAGCCTTGGATGTCCCAAACTTGTTAGCCTAACCGAGAAACAAAAATCGCCGTTCCCCTTGTTTTAGTATACCAAATAATCTAAAATTGCGACTTTATATTATTGTGTTAAGTGTGCACAACAGAATATGAGTTAAAGGCGGGTTGCCGGCGGCACAGTCACTCGTCTTGGTTAGGCTTTAGGCGCACATTTCCGAGCTACTTGTGATAGGTTGAACATTCTAGTTGAGCATGTTTTAAACGTAGAGCTCAGCTAGCAGAAAGAAAGTAAGTGCTCACAGTCTTGACTATAAGTCAGCTCGGTTTTAAAATTATGTCAGGTGTATATGAAAGAAAAATTATCGACTGCTTCTGAATTAATCATTTCTATTTTAAGTGTCTGTTATCTGGTGGGAATGATTACTACAAATTTTTATTTAGCTAAGTACAATATTTCCAATTCTGATTTTATAGAAATAAAATACTTTTTCATTGGCGGAATTTCACTCTACCCCTTTGTTATATTTATCATATTGCTAAATGGTTTTAATTATATAATATTTTATGACACATATAATCACTTCAATAATTATTATTTAAATTTATTAATTGTTATAACAAAAAAAATTATATTATTATTTTTTTTGTTTTTATTATCAATTGTTTCCTATCTATTTTTTGTTGGCCCTAAAACTATGGTAAAAAAAGTAGGCGAAACAGTAATGAGCTTCAATGAATTAAAAGCTTTATTGGTTCCTCAATTATTTTTCCTTGGAATACCAATGATAATTTTATATTTTTTATACAATGAATATTATACTGATAGAGAGTCAATTAAGAAATTAATTTTACTAAATAATAGTAAGATTGAAATTCCGGATTTCCTAATTACTGAAAAATATTCTGTCATAAACCTTTACATAAAAAACTTCACCAAATTAAACATAAATGACGAGAAAATAAGTGACTATACTCGAGTTATAGTATCTATTTTAATCGGCATTTTTGTGTTTTTCATGTTTAGCTATTTAGATTTTTTCGCTAAATTTATTATCCCTAATATTTCGCAGTCTTTTGGCGGTGCTTATCCAGTATGTGTAAGAATAATTAAGGATGATGCTTGCAAAGAAACTTTGCAAGGTACTTATAATAATATTCAAGCGAACGAAAGCGAAATTGCCGATACTTATCTGTTCATGGAGTTATCTAATAAATTGATAATTTCTGATAAAAAAAAGGATGAAAACCCTATTGCTGTTTATAAGGATGCTTGTGTCAAAGCAATAATTTTCGAGTAAATCATTAAATACCGTTCTATCAGAATTTAGGCCGTTGTGATTGAGCAACATCTAAGTTAGCCTGGCATGCGACAAGCTGCACGTCAATTTGGTTGGTTGCCGTTCAAGTGTTATAAGGCAGCCTTCGGACGGCAAACAGGGCAGCTTCGAAATTAGGCTTGGGCTCATTGGCCGGATTCCTATTGACAGATGTCCCACTTAGTTTGTGCCAGCACTTGCTTGATAATTTGGTGAAATTTAATCCTGGAATTGCAATTATGTATAAATGGCTGACATTATTTTTCTGGGTGATAATAATTGGGCAATCATACTGCCAGACTGCGATAATTCCTATCCGCCCTTGTAGTGATTTGATTAAAAATGACCCAGCTATTGGATTGTATATTTGCAAGAATGAAACTGCACAATTTTGTTTTGATGTAGTTTATAGTCAGATTTCTGACGCAAGAACAGGGACCATCACGTATGCAATTCCAACAATCGAGATAACGCCAGGATTACCTATAGATTTTTCTCCGGGGGTTGCCCATGTTACCCCATTAAATACGGTAAGCGGAAGGACGGTTTATTCCATTAGATTCACGACATCATATACATTGATTGATAGAAATGGAGCAATTTTACGAACTACACAAGGTTATGAAGGTAGTTTTAGTCTAACCGTTATTGACCCAAAACCCACGGTTATTTCCTCTAAAGGCCTCTTATTGTTGGATGAGACCGCTATACTTACTGGTGATGGGTGTGTTACAGATAATGACTACGAATGGAAAAACGATTGCGATAATTTCTGGACTAAATCATCCATAAATAAAATAACGGTAGGTGTAGGAACATTTAGAGTAAGGTGCGATACTAAAGTTTGCAATGTTGGTCAAAGTGATCCTAGTAGTCCAATAAATATAATTAGCGACACCCCTCCTCCAAGCACTCTTAATTGTCAAAATCCTTTAGCTGAAGATATTTATAACTTCACCAGGAATGGTCGGGATAATAGAAAAGATTACCATCAGTATAATGTGGTGACCTCTGTCTGTAAAACAAATTCAGGAAATTCTAAGTGCACGGTCGAAAATGTTTGGAAGTCATTGAAGGATAATGTCTGGAACAATGCACCAATTCCTAAAGATGCAATTCCTTATGGCGCGGGAGGTATGGCTTTGTCACAATTATTGTTTACTACGGTGGATCAAAAAGTTAATAACTGTGCTCGTGTCGTTTTACCAGCTGTTACTTCAGTTGCTATCAATCTGTTACTATTAAAGCAGTATGGCGGATCATTGGGAGGATTGTTCAGACGATATTTAAATCAAAACATCACAGGAAATCCTATAACTCAAATCATTGATGAACATACACATTCAATATCTAATTATACTGAAATAGGGCATTTTCTTTACCCCGGCAGAGTTGTTAGAACAATTGTAGAAGAATGCGGGGAAATTAAACTAAAAACGGTTGGCGTGGGACGTTCTTACTTAGGAGATACATCCGAAGGACAAGCAATGGGTGTGGCTAATACCACAGCAGGCGCATGGCTATTTCAACAAGTAGATTCAAGATTTTTAAAATCAATCAACAAGTAAAAAAAATGAGATTTATCGTTACTATATTTCTATTATTTTTTTCTTTGTCTAAGTCAATGGGGCAAGTAGAAAATTTACTAAACACAACATGGAAGTATAGTAGATTAATTTTAGTTACCTCTACTGACTCTTTAGATTTATATAATTCAGACTCTACAACTAATACCTATGATGTAAGGAATATAAAAATAACATTCAAAAATGAAAGTTTATATAGTGGAATCGATATATTCAATTCACCAAAGTCAGGTAATTGGTCTTTATATAAAGACCAATATTTAGTTATGGATGATGATACAAGTCAAATCCTGGATAATAGTTATAAAGGTCTGAAAATTAGAAATTCTTTGAACTATAGTAATGATGATTTAAATATTACCGGTGAACTTATAACCATACTTCATAAAATAGTGCCAGCAGTAAGCTTCTGTGAATCCCTTAAATCTGGGGACTGGGTTGATTCTTCCATTTGGTCGTGCGGACATGTACCAACATCAGATGATGTGGTAGTAATTAATTCTAATCATTCTATCACCGTTTCTACTACTTCAGCCCAAGCACAACGTATTATTTATCACGGCGGAATAATTAGATTTTCCTCCTCCGACAGTAAAATTTTTGTCAAAGGGATAGATTGAATAGGCCTTCATTGACGACTTACACATTCTGCAAGAGAACGGATTAGAACGTGTTTGAGACTTATTATAGGCTAAGCTCGAGCCATTTTTGTATCGACCAAGATGCACAAAGCACTAAACAACGGAAACTACTGAGCGACGCTCATTGGGCTGCAATTTCTCCTTTTTACGACTTGACGCCAACGGAGTTATGGTTTACGGCGAATCATCAACTAAAGGAACATTTCCTTGGCATGACCGCTTTCCAAATAAACCTGATAATCAAGTATTGCACTTAGCGCAGCTTATTCAAGTTGAATTTCCCACATATGGAGAAAAGCAAGTGAGTAGCAATGACACAATGGCTAATTTTTTATTCGCACGGATTAACAGGCGCTCATCAAGTTGTATACACCCATTCGTGAGATTCATAACGACAAGAATGCGTTTGAGTCCTTAACAATCGACAGCCGGAGCGGCATTTTTGACTTATCCTGTACCGATGAAAACGGTACTCAGTTCATTAGATGCAATTAGGATACGCGCCCTGCTTTATTCAACGCATTTAGTTTTATGCATTACACAAGTTTAATACTTCGGAGTGAGCAGGGTGAAATCATTTATACTCAAATGGCATTTATATCAACTTCTGCGAGCGTGGGGTTGAAACGGCCAAGTTGGGCGTGCAAGGCGGGTTACTGGCCAAAGGTTGCATATCCCTGCGGTAAGATACACATTCGGCAGATTGCGGCTGGTAGCGCGAATACCCCACAAGTCAAGGTTTGCTGGGTAGCATCTTTGCGACAGAGTTAATTGAAATGCCTAATTTAAGAGATACATGTTGGGTGTGCTGGTATTTATAGTTGGCTTAGGAAGCAAAACGTTCAACTCCCAACCTGGTCTATTAATGGAGCAGAATAACGACCATTTAGTTTCAAAAGGAAATCCTGGAAGAGTTTAAAAATATTAACCAAATTGCAAAATCGGATTAGCCAACAGGGTTTCTAGCTGCTCCGCTTGCGGTAGCTTTTGGTCGACAGGCTGCTCTCTCCCAAAGGTACGAATTCGGCAGTTCAAGAAGTTAACTTACTCGTAATCAATGCATTTAAATATAGAAACAATTAAAAAATAGCAGTATGAAACGTAAACTCGTATTCGTTTTATTAGTTCTGGGCCCATGTTTTTCAACATTTGCTCAACAAAAGCAGGCTCCTAAATCCGAAAACCAAGCGGACGTTGTCGAAAAAGGTCTGGTTAAGGTGTCCATTTTATACCCTTATGCAGAAGGTAAAACGTTCGATATGGATTATTACGAAAAAAGTCATATGCCATTTGTAGCAGGTTTGTTAGGGTCTAATTTGGTACGTTATACCATAGAAAAAGGTATTTCAAGTGGAATCCCCAACTCTCCATTACCATTCATGGCTATTGGAAGTTTTTATGTTAAGAGTCTACCTGATTATCAGGCGGCTATCGCCCCAAATAGAGAGGCTATACGGGCAGATTTTCCGAAGTACACCAATATCAGTCCTACAATACTGATTAGTGAAGTGGTAAAGTGATTTTTAAACTTTTCAGAAACGCCCGGTTTGTCCAGTTGGGATTTGCTCTTCGGCGTTGTGTGCGCCATAGGTCATGTGTTAACTAGTTCATGTTCATTGACTAACCAACATCCATACACTATGAACTCAAGCATAGAATTTCTGAACCCGGACCAATTACTAAAAAATCCTGCTTTCTCTCAGGTAGCCATTACAAAAGGAAATGGAAGTACAATTTATATTGGCGGCCAGAACGCAATAACAAAAGACCTGGAAATAATTGGGAAAGGTGATATAACCTTACAAACAGAGTATGTTTTAAAAAACATTGAAACTGCTCTAAATGCCTGCGATGCCACGATAGATGACTTGTTTAAATTAACAATTTATATTGTTCAAGGCCAGGACGTACGAAAGGGCTTTGAAGGCGCTCAGGGCTTTCTGAAAAAATTAAGTAATCCCCCTGTAATTACTGGAATCATTGTTGCCGGTTTAGCCAATCCCGACTATTTAGTGGAAATTGAAGCGGTTGCCTTCAAAAGAGAAAAATAGGTAAGGTGAACTGACCAAAATTGCCCTACAGCTACGATTGGTATGGGTGCAACAATACAGCACATGACATGCGTATACGGTATTGAAAATACCTAATCGGTCAAAACCAGGGCATTCCAGAAGGTCTGTCTTTATCAAACGATGCTGATCAGAAATCAGCGGTGGAAGAATCTAATCCTTCTGGTAATTCACCTAACGAAAATCATGAAAAAAAATAACCAGCTGGCATGGACACGGCGGACATTTATTAACACCTTAACCGGAGCAGGAACAGTACTGGCCATGAACCCGCTGCTGTCATGGGCTGGCGATGCAGCCCATCCAGATGAGATCGATCCACGGGTAACCACAATCGTAGCCAACACGATTGGCGTTGATACTCACAATCATATCGATGTTCCGCTAGATGCTGCCGAGTTGCCGGGTCCAACAGTCGATCTGGCGGGCGAGATGAAGAAGTCAGGCTTATCGGCTATCTGCATGACATTTGCTGTTGACTATCAACAGTTACGTAACCCTGGCGATGCCTATAATCGGTTCATAACCGGATTGGATGCAATGGACCAGATGCTGCAAAGCAACAACCTAAAGCGTTCAATGAATCTGGCCGACCTGCGTTCTGCTCATACGAAGCACCAGCCAGCACTTATTCAATCGGTTGAGGGTGGTCACTTTCTGGAAGGGCATCTGGATAGGCTTGGGGTAGCATACAGCCGAGGCTTGCGGCACCTTGGACTGCTTCATGACAACGATGCATCCGTGCCTTTGGGTGACGTTTACACAAAACCCGCTCAGTATGGTGGACTAACTGCGTTCGGTGCCGATGTCATCCGAGAATGTAATAAGCTCGGTATTCTTGTAGACCTTACCCATTGCAGCAATGATACAATAAATGCGGCCTTAAAACTCACAACCCACCCGGTGCTCATTTCTCATACCGGGCTCGATACACAACTGGGACAGAATGAAAATATGGCTAAAATGATGCGCCCACGGCTCATCAGTAAGGAACAGGCGAAACGGGTTGCCAACGCAGGTGGAGTTATTGGGGTATGGACACATCTGGCAGATTCAACACTAGCCTATGCCCAGAATATCAGAGCTTTGGTTGACGTCATCGGCGTTGACCATGTCTGCATCGGCACCGATACCAAACTGACTCCGGCTTACCGATCTGCCGCTAGCTTTGGTTCCAGACCGGGTGGCCTAGCTCCCCAACCGGGCGGAAGTAATCCCGGTACGCCACCTCAGGATGGTCGACCAGGTGCTAATGCTAGTCAAAATGGCCCCGGCGGTAGAAATAGCGGCCGAATTGGCGAACGTACGAACGAAGCCTGGCAGGATCAGCAGGCTGGTTTCTATTACGCGGTCGTTGATGCGTTACTTAAGACAGGCTTTAGCGAAGACGAAATTGGTAAAATAGGGGGCGGTAATTTTTGCCGGGTGTTTGATTCTGCCACTTCGGGTCATAAATAAGTCAACAACACGGTCAATCTGATGAAACCCTAACCGTATTTTTATACCCATGCAATCAGACGCCGAACGGATCAGTAGTTTATATCAACGGAATGCCTTGCAATGGAATAAGGAGCGAAGTCGTAGCCTGTTTGAGAAAGCGTGGCTTGATCGTTTTCTTGCGCTCAACCCACCCGGTGCTTCAATTCTTGATTTAGGATGCGGTATGGGCGAGCCGATTGCAAAATACTTACTTGAGCAAGGTTGCTCGGTAACTGGCGTTGATACTTCCCCCACGTTCATTGACCTATGCAGGAACCGCTTTCCTGAGCAAAACTGGATAGTAGCTGACATGCGAACCGTTGTTATTAAGAAGAAATTTCAGGGCATTTTAGCATGGGACAGTTTCTTTCACCTTACCCATGCTGACCAGCGTTGCATGTTCCCCGTTTTTCGAACGTACGCTTCCCAGGGTGCAGCCTTACTCTTTACAAGTGGTCCTGCCTACGGCGAAGCAATTGGCAACTATCAGGGGGAGCCGCTTTACCACGCCAGCTTAGATTCTGCTGACTACCAAGCCCTTCTTCAGGAACAAGGCTTTACCGTTGTCGAGCACATTACAGAAGATCCCACCTGCGGGTACCGTACGGTCTGGCTGGCCCGATTGAATGAACTGGTAGTCGATCTGGACTAAGGCCGTATTTTACCATTTATACCACGCTTCCTTGGCTGGCATACTTTTACCAGTAAATAGATTTTATCTATAGGTAGATAAAAACAATAGATGAAAACTATAGCAAAGATTAGTCTAGATTTGGCTCGTTAAACAATTAAACTCTACCGAAAATGGAAAATATCGAAAGGCAGGACACACAGGATCCATCCGTTTGGGACGTCAACGACCAAAGTAAAGTTAATACCGTAGGCAAATGCCCATTTTTGCATGGTGAGCTAAATAAAAGTGCTGGCGGTGGCACCCGAAATCGTGACTGGTGGCCAAATCAGTTAAAGTTGAATATCCTCCGTCAGCATTCGTCGCTGTCTGATCCGATGGGCGAGCAGTTTAACTACGCCGAGGAATTTAAATCGCTCGATTTGGCGGCCGTTAAGAAGGATATCGTGGAGTTGATGACCACATCTCAGGATTGGTGGCCAGCTGATTATGGTCATTATGGCCCTTTCTTCATTCGGATGGCGTGGCACAGCGCGGGCACTTACCGCATTGGCGATGGCCGCGGTGGCGCGGGCGCGGGTACGCTTCGCTTTGCCCCACTCAACAGCTGGCCCGACAATACAAACCTCGACAAAGCCCGCTTGCTGCTTTGGCCGATCAAACAAAAATACGGACGGAAACTTTCGTGGGCCGATCTGATGGTTCTCACCGGCAACTGCGCTCTTGAGTCGATGGGCTTGAAGACGTTTGGCTTTGGCGGTGGGCGTGAGGATGTTTGGGAGCCAGAAGAAGATGTATACTGGGGTTCCGAAACCAAGTGGTTGGGCGATACGGTTCGGTATGCCAACCCCCATGAGCGTACGCTTGAGCAACCCCTCGGCGCAGCTAATCTGGGTCTCATCTATGTGAACCCCGAAGGCCCGGCAGGCAATCCTGATCCGCTTGCCTCTGCTGTTGATATTCGTGAGACCTTCGGTCGTATGGCCATGAACGACGAGGAAACCGTTGCCCTTATTGCGGGTGGGCACACCTTTGGTAAAACTCACGGTGCTGCTGATCCCGGCAAGTACGTTCATTCAGAACCTGAAGGTGCAACCATTGAGGAGCAAAGTCTGGGCTGGAAAAACACATTTGGCAGTGGACATGGCCCCGATACCATAACCAGTGGTCTTGAGGTAACCTGGACCAAGACCCCCACCCAATGGAGCAACGATTACTTTGATCACCTGTTCAACTACGAATGGGAGTTGACGAAGAGCCCAGGTGGAGCGCACCAATGGCAGCCAAAGAATGGGGCCGGGGCTGGTACTGTGCCCGATGCCCACGATCCGTCAAAGCGCCATGCTCCCATGATGCTGACGAGTGATTTGGCGTTGCGGGCAGATCCTGCGTACGAGAAAATTTCAAGACGTTTCTACGAGAATCCGGATGAGTTTGCCGATGCGTTTGCTCGGGCGTGGTTCAAGCTAACGCACCGCGATATGGGCCCGATCGAGCGGTACCTTGGCCCGGAAGTACCTACCGAAGAGCTTCTGTGGCAAGATCCTATCCCCGCTGTGACCCATCAACTGGTGAGTGATCAGGACATCGCTAACCTAAAGGCTCAGATTCTTGCTTCTGGCCTGTCGGTGTCGCAACTGGTATCTACTGCCTGGGCTTCGGCGTCTACCTTCCGTAACTCTGATAAACGAGGTGGTACTAATGGTGGTCGTGTTCGTCTGGCACCGCAGAAGGATTGGGAAGCCAACAATCCGGCGCAACTGGCTACCGTGCTGGAGAAATTGACCAGTATCCAACATGAATTCAACAATGCGGCTGGTGACACGAAGATTTCGATTGCCGATCTAATCGTATTAGGAGGAAATGTAGGTATTGAGCAGGCAGCTAAGAATGCGGGTCACGAGGTAACGGTACCTTTCAGACCAGGACGTGCTGATGCATCGCAGGAACAAACTGACGTGCAGTCATTTGAAGCACTGGAACCAAGTGCCGATGGGTTCCGCAACTATCTGAATCCAAGACATAAGTCTGCGGCAGAAGACATGCTGATTGACAAAGCCCAACTGCTGACGCTGACTATTCCTCAGTTAGCAGTTCTTGTTGGCGGCATGCGTGTGCTGAACACGAACTTCGATCATTCGAAACACGGTGTCTTCACGCAACGTCCAGAAGCGCTCACGAATGACTACTTTGTCAACCTACTCGATATGGGTACCACCTGGCGGGCAACTTCGGATGCCCAGAACGTATTCGTGGGTAGTGACCGGAAGACGGGCGAACCCAAGTGGACTGGCACGCGTGTCGATCTGATCTTTGGCTCTAACTCCGAACTTCGTGCTATTGCGGAAGTATACGGCTGTGGTGATTCGCAGGAGAAATTCGTGCGGGACTTTATCGCAACCTGGGATAAGGTAATGAATCTGGGTCGATTCGATCTGGCCTGATTGCGAAAGCAATGGTTATTTGAATTCTAGTGAAAAAAGGTGGTCTGGCAACGGGCCACCTTTTTAGTTCCAGTAGCCTAGTTCACGTTCATACCTGCCTTGAGTTTAAAGGGGATGATTGATCGGCAACCTAATAAGAAACTCAGCACCTTCGCCTTCACGACTCGCTACACTCATCTCGCCACCATGTCCCTTGGTGACAATGTCGTAGCTCAAACTCAACCCTAACCCAGTGCCCTCGCCTGTAGGCTTTGTCGTAAAAAATGGGTGAAATATTTTCTGTAGTATGCTTTCAGGGATGCCCATACCGTTATCTGCCGTTCGAATTTCAACCTGCCCATTTCGAAAGCGAGTACTAACGGTGACTCTTGGATAATAGGCGCTCGCTTCTCCCCTTTGCTTAGCCTGATCCTGAACGGAATAAAAGGCATTGTTATACAGATTCAGGAGTACTCGGCCCATATCCTGGGCCACAATATCAACCTTACCTAAGGTAGGATCTAAATTTGTTACCAGCTCACAGGTAAAACCCTTGTTTTTGGCCCGCTGCCCCTGATAGGCCAGCCTTAGATATTCCTCGGCGAGGTCGTTGATATTCGTAGAAGTTCGCTCACCTGTGGAAGCCCGGCTATGCTCCAACATGCTTTTAACAATGGCTCCAGCCCGTTTGCCATGATGCGTAATCTTCTGGAGATTTTGGGTTAAATCGTCGCTGATATCCAGTGCATCATCGGTTCGTCCGGCCAGAATTTCTTCCCTGAGTTCATTCACTAATTCGGTGCTGACCTCCGAAAAATTGTTGACGAAGTTCAGGGGGTTCTGTATCTCGTGGGCAATGCCGGCCGTCAATTCACCCAGACTGGCTAATTTCTCTTTCTGGACAAGCTGGGCTTGGGTGGCTTTTAATTCTGTAAGCGCTTGTTCTGCTTTATCCCGTTGCAGATTGATTTCGTCGCGCTGGTGCTGAAGCAGCACATTGGCTTTTTGTTTATGGCGATTAGTCCGGTATAGCAACAAAGCAATGACTATAAATACCGATATAATGCCCAGCAACACATAAGTTATGATCCTGCTTCGATAAGCCTCCTGTGCCTGTAATAAATCCTGTTGCCTGAGTTTTTCAGTAAACTCAATGTTCTGAAAATTCCTGACTTTTTCTGCGCTCTCTAAACTGTCTTTAGCCACGGAGGCCAGTTTGAAGTAAACTAACGCCTGTTGCGGATTGGCGGTCTCATACAGCTCTGACAGTAGTTTGCCCGCATTGAGAATATTGACCGGTGTATTGGCTGCCTGCGCTAGTTGTAATGACTGTTTTGCGTAGCCAATTGCAGAATCTGGCTGATTGAGTTTTCGAAAGACCTCCGCCATTTCGAGATAGGTCAAACTGAGCGTGCGGTCATTTCTGACGGCAACAGACGTAGGGATACTTTTTTTGTAGTAGGTCAGCGCCAGTGCGTTTTTCCCCATCCGCTTGTAAATATTGCCCAGATTAATCAGCTCAATTTGAGCATCACTTGTGTTGAGTCGAAGCGTCAGTTCGTAGGCGGCCCGCGTGTAAACAAGAGCCGAATCCAACCGATTCAGGAAGGCATAGTCAGCACCAATGTTCGACAGCGCTGTGCGCGTCAAATCTGTATTGCCCAGTTGCTCGGCAAGTGCACGCGTCTTTTTAAAGTAGTCAATGGCTTTGCGCGAATCCTTCCGTTCAGAATATAAAACACCGATGTTATTATACGTTCGGGCTAGAGCGTCAATATCGTTGATTGCTTCGGCAACCTGGACGGACTCCAGATGGGCTTCAAGCGCTTTCGCATAGTTGCCAGTAATTCGTAAAATAGCTCCGATTCGATTCAGGATACGAGCCTCTCCTCGCTTAAACCCAATTTTTCGGGATATAGTAAGCCCGTCCTGAGCTAGCTGAATAGCCTCAAACGGTTTCGAATACATTAAGGAACGACCTAGTTGATCGAGTATCAGTACACGGGTAGTGTCGGCAAGAGGCTGAGAAAGTCGCTGCGTAAGGCTGTCGGATAGACTTTGCTGGGCAAAGGCTCCCTGACACCACAACCAGATAAAGACAAGGAATTTGATGGACTTCATACCCGCGAAGGAATGCTGCTTTATAAAGTTAAGCGAAGCAAGTTTCGGCTATTTTTACTGAAAATCAACCAGATCCATGAAAAGTAGTCTCCTGCTTGTACTTTTATTTTTTTATGGTCGCTCAGTTTCTGCTCAGAAGTCTACTAAGCCTTCCTCTCCGCCCAGACTGCACGTAATTTACATGCTCGAGCAGGAAGATCGTAATCTTGGTCTGATAAAC
The DNA here is from genome assembly GCF_054776855.1 of Spirosoma migulaei. Classification (NCBI taxonomy): domain Bacteria; kingdom Pseudomonadati; phylum Bacteroidota; class Cytophagia; order Cytophagales; family Cytophagaceae; genus Spirosoma; species Spirosoma migulaei. The sequence continues at coordinate 428,097 of NZ_BAAHBG010000027.1, forward strand.
CTTCGCAACGAAGAACTCATGAACCAGATCACCAAAACAGTAGAATGGGGATTGGGATATCCAATGAAACTAACCTACCTGTCGAAGAAAGATTTCACCCGTACCGCACTCAATAAAACCATTTCGTCGCTCAAGACGGGTGCCAAAGACATTATTATCCTATATTATTCGGGGTTTGGAATTATGTCGCCCCAAAACACGGGTAATTTCGCCAATTGGAAACTAAAGGACGCGGCTGTAGAAGGTTTATCAGTTAGCGAAGTACAAAAGTGGCTGTTAGCAAAGAATGTACATCTACGCCTGCTGATTGCTGATTGCAGTGCTCAATTCGTGATAAAAGACAATATTCAGGGTACTATTGGTTTAGACAAACGGGACCCAAGAAAGCAGATTATTCAACAATTATTTCTGAATAACTGTGGCCTGGTGAAAATGGGTAGTTCGTTACCTCTGGTTCCATCCTGGATGGATGACGAGGGGTCAGTTTTCACAAAATCATTAAATAGCGCCTTCCAGGAACTGTTATTAACCAATAAGCCAGCAGAAATAGCAACGGTTTCGTTTCAGCGGTTGATCACCCGTACAGAAAGCTATGTGCATGTTGGTTTAGCTGGAAAACCATTTAATCAGGCCCCCGTGCTGGAAATAAAATCGTGCCGTACCACTATTCTACCCATTGTACAGCGGGCGTCGATCGACCCAATAGCCACCGAAACGCTCAATAGCCTGCTGAATGCTATGGCAACGAATCGGGATTCACTCCAACGAATCCCGATTCGTGAGCAACTCCTGGGGCTGAGTCAGGTTGATGCTATGGTAGAAGTCGGTCGATTCTTTCTGCCTGATGATAGTTTTATATGGAAGGAAGAGGAAAGACTCCATAAAAAATGCACCCTGAACGAGTACCTGGATCAGCTAAACAAGCCCCTGAGTTACGTTGAGGATGGTAAATCAATTGAACTTATAGGCATATTGAAAACAATATCCATAACGACTAAAGAGGTCGATCCATCGGTGCCGAAGCCGATTAAAAGCTTGACAATTCGTGAAGAGTATATAAGATAGTCACGTCTAAACCTGCACCGATGAAATCAATTTTTCTGTTCTTGCTCTTACCATTCTGGCTGTATGGACAGGGGCTGCATAACGACGATACCAAGTACCAGAATTTACTTCAGAAGCGCTCTGGCCAGGCAATTAACAAACTACCGCCCCGGGTCGATTTGTCTGCGTATGTTCCCTCGGTTATTAATCAGGGAGAGAATGGAACCTGCGTAGCCGTATCAGTAGGCTACTACATGCGTACCCTGTTAGAAGCTCAAAAGAGGGGACTAACCGACAAAAAGGCGATTGATGCACTCCGGTTTTCTCCCTCTTATCTCTACAACAACGTCAAAGACGCAGGTGATACCGATTGCACAGGAGGACTCGATATTGGTGACGCTCTGGAGTATATTAAACAAAACGGCCTACCCTTACTGTGGGAGGCTCCTTTTCCGAACTGCCAGCAACCAACTGCCATGAAGGTTAACCCAGACTCCAGAATATTGGATTACGTGAAGTTGTTCGGGTTGTCGGATGAACAACAAGCGAAGACATTAGCTACCAAAAAAGCACTGTCGGAGCTTTCACCGGTTGTCGTCGGGATGCAAACGACTCCTTCGATGAATAACCTGTCCCTCCGTAATACGCTTGGGTCACGAACAAAGACCTTTTTACCCTGGGTACATTCGGGGAACGCACGAGCTAATTTTACGCGCTGGCAACCCGAATTATCAACGTCACTAAGCATTGGCCATGCCATGTGCATAGTTGGTTACGACGATACCATGTTTGGTAAGGGGGCGTTTAAACTGGTCAATAGCTGGGGAAGTACCTGGGGAGATAAAGGCTATTTCTGGATTACCTATGCTGACTTTAATCAATATGCCAAATATGGCTATCAGGCTTACCTACAACCCGCTGGCGACAAATCAAACATCATTCTCTCGGCCGATTTAACCATTTCGCTGGCTACGTTCGTGACCGGTACCGAAGAAGCTGTTGAGCGAACAAAAGCGGGTACAGAACTGGCAGCTTACTCGGTTATAAGACCTCAGCGAACAGGTACGCCGTTTATATTCAGTGTTGCCGTATCGAAGCAAACGTACCTCTATCTGATTACGGCTAATGCAACCGATAGTGTAACTACCAGGCTCTTTCCTGAAGATGGCTTTAGTCCGCTTATCGGTCGCGATACCCGGATGGATTTACCAAAAGACAAGCTGCTAAGGCTTGAAGGGAGTACAGGTCTGGAATATTGGCTGTTTCTGTTCTCGGAAACAGCGATCAACATAGATGACTATGTCAAAAAAATAAACGAACAAAAAGGATCCTTCTCCAGCCGTGTTCTGGCGGCTTTTGGGAGCGCCTTAACTCCTTATCAACAAGTTAATTACAAAGAGAAGAAAATGGGATTTTTCCTGACGAATCAAAATCGGGGCCGTATTGTACCGCTATTGGTAGGCATGAACCATATAAACTGATTATACCTTTCTGGCGCGGGAGCCAATCAAATAGCCAATGATGACTCCAATAACTATACCTATACCTACAGACAGGAAGTCAATTCCAGATGAATTTCCACTTCCGGTATCTCGGTGTGCCTGAGCAAATGCAACTACGGTTAGTAAAAAAAAGCAAGCCAGAGAGAGCGTTAATTTTTTCATAGTTTGATCGAGTTGATGTAACTGTGTCTTCCCAGGACAATAAACGAATTTTTTCTCTCAGTATACCTATCCATTAATTAGTTAAGCTAATCAATCCGCTGCCCCCGTGTAGGCGTAGATAGCTTACCATGCAAACAATTAAAATTATTTTGGTCGTGTTGGGGTGGTTGATTCCCCTAGTAGGTTTAGCACAACGCATCGACAATACGGCGTCGTTTCGGCAAATGGGCTCCGATAACTACTTCCGGCTACATTACGACAACGATTATTTCACGACCACTGACTATTACTATACACAGGGCTACAATTTTGAAGTCGTCAATCCGGCGCTCCGTAAAAATCCCCTTACGAAGCTGCTCATTAAAGCCAGAGCTAGCCACGTGCAGTACGGTCTGGCACTCGAGCATTTCGGCTTTACACCCACTACAATCCAAAGCGACGCCATCTTGGTTGGTGACCGTCCTTTTGCGGGCTGTATTCTGCTCAAAACGTTCAGTATAGCAACTGATACGTTGCGCCGGGTCAGAGTATCGTCGGTGTTGAGCACCGGAATGATTGGATCTGTTGCTTTTGGGGGCGAAATGCAGGCGGCTATTCATCGACTCATAAATGGTGTTGAACCCCACGGCTGGCAGCATCAGATTCGCAACGACGTGATTCTGAATTACAACCTCAATTACGAGAAACAACTCTATGCCTATCGGAATGCGCTGTCGGTCAGCGCTAATGCGCAGGCACAGGTTGGCACCTTCGCGGATCGGTTGCAAACGGGGTTTGTGGTGATGGCAGGTCGGTTCGATTCGTCGTTTGGTACTACCTCGACCCAAAGGCGGTTACCGCTTCAACTGTATGTATATGCCCAACCGCTGGTCAGTTTAGTCGGCTACGATGCCACTCTGCAAGGCGGCCTGTTTAACCGCACCAGCCCGTACGTGATTCCTACCGACCAACTGGCGCGCACTACCTTTCAGGCGAACTATGGAGCTGTGCTCCGGTACAAAAAACTGTATCTGGAATATTATCAGTCCTTGCTGACCCGAGAGTTTGAAACGGGCAAGCCCCACCGTTGGGGTGGTATTAAAATCGGTGTATCATTCGGTACATTTGCCCAATAGACAACCCTATTGAGTTCAACGGACTGCCCAAGGGCGAAAGTTAGTAACTCATTGTCTGGTACCTAACACGACATGAAGCCAACAACAGTGCTTATTTCCGGGGCAAGTATTGCCGGCCCCACCCTGGCCTTCTGGCTTACTCGTTTTGGCTTTCAAACCACCATAGTGGAACGGGCAGACTCACTCAGACTGGGTGGCCAGAATATTGACATAACCGGGGCCGCCCAAAAAATTGTCCAATTGATGGGTATCGAAGACGACATTCGTGCGGCAAACACAGGTGAGTTGGGCGTATGTTTCGTAGATGAACACAACATTAGTAAAGCCGAACTCCCGAAAGGTGAATCAACTGTAGGAACTCGTGAACTGGAGATTCTTCGGGGAGATCTGGCTAAACTGCTTTTCGACCTGACGAAAGATAAGGTCGAGTATATATTTGGCACACAGATCGTTCAGTTGACGGAAGGAAAAACTGGCGTTACTGTAGCATTTCAGAACGGTATTGAACGGCAGTTTGACCTTGTCATTTGTGCAGACGGCATCCGTTCAAAAACGCGTACGTTACTCTTTGGGGATGAACCCACTATTCGGCCGTTAGGTCTTTACATTTCGTATTTTACCATTCCACGCTCAGCAACCGATACGAACTGGGCACGTTGGTACAACGCACCAGGGTCACGGGTAATCTTCATTCGGCCAGACAACGAAGGCACAACCCGGGTTTCCTTTTCATTTTTGTCAGACCCGAAAGGATACGAACGATTGCCAGTTTCTGAGCAGAAGGAAATTCTAAAAAAGAAGTTTGCCGATGCAGGCTGGGAGGCACCCCGAATTCTAGCCGAACTCGATGCCAACCAGGATATTTATTTTGATAGCATCAGTCAGGTGATGGCCCCTCGATGGTCGGAGGGTCGATGTGCTATGGTGGGAGATGCCGCCTTTTGCCCTTCTCCCCTTAGTGGAATGGGAACCAGTCTTGCCATTGTAGGAGCTTATGTGCTTGCCGGTGAATTAGCAAGAAACGCCGATTACAGGCAAGCGTTTGCTGCCTATGAAAGCCTCCTGCGTCCCTATGTCAATCAGGTGCAGAAGTTGCCTCCGGGCGCACCCTGGGCAGCACATCCAAAAACCAAATTCGGCATCTCTTTATTTTACGCAGGAATTAGGCTCATTTCCAGCCGGTTGGTCAAACGAATTTCCGATTTGTTTAGTAGTAAAACTAAAGATCCAACCGAAGATAAAATCATACTCCCTGATTACTGGAAAAACACGAGCGTCTGACAATAAATTGACTCGGTAGTTATAAAAACTTACTAACCACTGCAATTTGGAGCTGGTTGGGCCATCCTCTCTTCCCGTATACACAACTTTATAAGGTCAATAATCGCATGACCTGAAACGATGCTCGTTTCATATAATCGGCGGCATTTGCGATGGCTTCTTCTAAACTGGCTGGGCCGGGCATGATGGAAAAGGCACTTGTCAAACCCAGCTCAACCAGTTCATCTGGCTTGAGTTGTAAAGAGCCACACAACGCTACTACGGGAATACCTCGTTCTCCCGCCAATCGGGTAATTCCTGCAATGAGTTTACCCTGTAAGGTCTGATTGTCGATCCGCCCTTCGCCCGTGAGAACGAGGTCTACGCCCGCCATTTTTTCGGCCAACTGGGTATCTTTCATCAGCAGATTAACCCCTTCGGTCAGGCGACCCTTCAGGAATAAAACAGCACCGGCACCTAATCCACCCGCGGCACCCGCACCAGGCATGTCGGCTAAATCAATGGCAAACTGGTCATGAACAATCTTCGCCCAGTGTTTCATTCCCGCATCCAGTCTGGGCAAATCAGCCGGTTTGGCTCCTTTCTGAGGACCGTATATATATGTTGCCCCTTGTGGGCCGACCAGCGGATTCGTGACATCACAGGCGACTTCGACCATTCCTTCCCAGGCAGATTCAGGTGGAATAATCGTCTGGATTTCGCCCAGATTCCCCCCACAGGGGCGTAATAGCTGGCCTGATTGATCAAGAAATTGCCAACCCAACGCAGCTGCCATGCCCGTTCCGGCATCGTTGGTAGCACTACCGCCAATTCCCAGCACAATTCGTTCAACCCCTTGCTGGATGGCGTGCGCGATCAATTCACCAGTGCCAAATGTATTGGCCTGAAATGGGTCGAGCTCTGCAAATTGAAGCAATCGCAGGCCCGATGCCTGGGCCATCTCGATAAACGCAGTTTTACCATCACCCGAAATACCGTAACCCGCTTCGACCGGATGGCCCAGCGGGCCCTGAACGGTTAGGGTATGCCATACGCCCTGGGTAACCTGTGTAAGTACATCGGCCGTACCTTCTCCCCCATCCGCCATTGGAACAGATAACACTTCGGCCGTTGGATTGGCCAGTAAAATCCCTTCGGCCATTGCCGCACATACTTCCGAAGCAGTCAGAGAACCCTTGAACTTGTCCGGCGCCAGTAAAATCTTCATTGTCAATAATTGTGTATCCTTTGGTTAGTGAGTAAGTTGGCAGCCAATTCGATTTACTGCCTTCTCTAGAATTATGTCCTTACTTAAAGCAGCCATTATTGGTGGTGGCAATATTGCCGATACGAATCATATTCCCGCGCTTAACCAGTTATCCGATCAGGTTGAGGTTGTAGCCGTTTGCAGCCGCGACTTAACAAAAGCCCGTGCCCTGGCCGACAAACATGGTATTACCAACGCCTTTGCGGATACTGGCGAACTATACAGTCAGTGCGCACCGGATGTGGTAGTCATTTGCACGCCCAACAACCTTCACTATCCACAAACGATGGAGGCCCTGAACCACAACTGTCACGTTCTCTGCGAGAAGCCCCCTGCTATACATGCTAAAAACGCCCGCGAAATGGCCGAACTGGCCGCTCAGAAAGGCCTTGTTCTGGCGTATAATTTCCAGCTTCGGCAAACGAGTGAATGGGCGTTATTGACGCGCTGCAAAGATGATGGACTGTTGGGCGAAATCTATCATATCAAAGCACATTTTCTTCGTCGGCGGGGAATTCCGGGCTGGGGTTATTTCACCAATAAGGCCATGCAGGGTGGTGGCGCATTAATGGACCTGGGCGTTCACGTGCTGGACTTGGCCTTGTGTGCTCTCGGTTACCCTACTCCCGATCAGGTTTTGGGGAATACATACGATTTTATTGGAAAAGCTGGTGGCAAAGGATTACTGGGTGCCTGGAATCCCGCTACGTTTGAGGTTGAAGATGCAGCAACAGCCTACATTTCGTTTCCCAACAAAGCGTCGATCATGCTGTCGGCTTCGTTTGCGCTCAATACGCAGGTGGATAAGGATCGCAATCTGGAACTGTTTGGCAGTAAAGGCGGGGTAAAGTTATTTCCGTTCAGCCTTCATACCGAAGTGGCTGGCGAGCTGGCCGATATTCAATTTCCGTATCTGGAGGAAGTTGATATTCAACTGAAAAACACAGCCGCTTTTCTGGATGCATGCCATGGCAAACCGTCAAACGTTTGTACGGCGGAACAAGGCGCCATTTTACAGGAAATCATCGAACGGATTTACCAATCGGCAGAGCGTTAATCGTATCTAGTCAAAGTGGTCGGAGATGGTCAGAGTAGTTCTTCTAACTATCTATAACTACTCTGACCATCTCCGACCACTTTGACTATCTATGACCACTTTTGACTACACCAGCTCTTTCTTCGAGCGTAGCCACTCGGGTTTGGTAGTCGTTACGCAGGCTTTTAATTCATTTAGCATGGCATACAGACCGTAGTAGGTTCGGTTCACGTACAGGCCGTCCTGGGATCCTCTGGCTACTTTTGAATTTTTCAATTCCTGCACATTGGTCAGCCCTTCGGCAAAGGCATAGACTTTCGTAAAGTACGAATCGTCGCCAAAATCAAAGGAATCGACGGCAAAGGGTTCAGCCAGCATGAGGGTCATTTCTTTAAATAAATCAGAGAAAAATACCCGCTCTTTCGGCGAATCAGCATCCGTCAGGAACTCCAGATTTTCAAAAATCTCTTCGGTGAGATCGGGGTCTTCGAGTGTATCAGGATTGACAAGCCGGAAGTAGTTATCGTAATAAAAATCCGGAATCACCTTTACACAACCGAAGTCGATAACGCCCATTGTCCCATCTGCCCGCATCAGGAAATTACCCGGATGCGGATCGGCATGAACCTGTCGGAGCGAATGAATCTGAAAATCATAAAAGTCCCACAGTGCCTGCCCAATACGGTTCCGAACAGCCTGAGAAGGGTTGGTTTTCAGAAACTCTTTCAGATGAAGCCCATCGAGCCAGTCCATGGTCAGGATCCGCTTGGAGGATAATTCGGGGTAGTATTTCGGGAATACCAGATCAGGAATATGCGCACAGGCCTCAGAAATATCAATTGACCGGCGAAGTTCCAGATCATAATCCGTTTCCTCCAGCAGTTTCGACTCTACTTCACCCATGTAGCGGTCAATATCGCGCTCATTCAAATTCAATAGTCGAACAGCCAGTGGTTTGGCAATCTTTAAATCAGAACTGACGGCATCGGCAACACCCGGATACTGGACCTTAACCGCCAGCTTTTTACCGTCTTTAAAGGCCTGGTGCACTTGTCCGATACTAGCCGCATTCACCGCCTGAATATCGAACTTATCGAATAATTGTGCGGGTGTCTTGCCAAAATAGGTCTTGAACGTTTTCACCACAAGCGGCCCCGACAACGGAGGAGCTGAGTACTGCGCCATGGTAAACTTATCGGAATAAGCCACGGGAAGCAGGCCCCGGTCCATGCTCAGCATCTGGGCCATTTTCAGAGCTGAGCCTTTCAGCTCACTGAGTGCGTCGTAAATATCGGCCGCATTGTCTTTGTGCAGTTCATCCTTCGACAAACTCGGGTCGAGTAGCTTTTTGCTGTAATGCTTAATATAATTCCCGCCCACTTTTACTCCGGCTTTCACAAACTGGCTGGCACGGGCAACTTTGGTGGTCGGAACGGAGGTTTGGCTTTTCATAATGTAAAATGATCAATGCATAATGTATAATGCACCGGGCTCTTTGCCATTGTCCATTTTACATTATGCATTACACATTAATTATTTATTTTGGTACATAAACTTGGCGAAATCGAACAGGGTATCCAGGGGCGAACGGCCAATGAGGTCGAAGGCGGTATTGACTGATTTTTCGATAGCCGAATCAGTTTTTTCAAAGTTTTTGCTCACATCGCGTACCCAGAAGTCCAGCAGGTAGAGGGTCTGGCCCCATAGTGCGTTCGGATAACGGTCGGTGATAAATGGGCGGGGTTCTACTTCTTTACTTTCCCGGCCTTCGGCCAGCAAATCGCGGGCATAATCAAAAAACTCCTCTTTGAATAAGCTAAGCACCTGCGATTGGTTCGTACGCCCAAAGCCTTGTACTTTCCTCCCCATGCTCCCTGTCCCTTGCTCCATGCCCATACGTCCATAGCTATATACGACAAAACTGCGCTGGGCTTTTAGTAACTCGATCCAGGTGTAATAGAAGGCCAGCAGTTTCTCCCGAACAGAGTAGCCCTGATAGGTTTCGTCGGCTTCAACAGTTGTTTTGGCTTCTTTAAACAAAGTAAGCCAGATGTCGGCTTCAATGGCATCAAAGGATGCATACTCGGTATAGAAGTCGGCTTCGGCAATTTTCAATTTCTTGACAAACTGGAAGACAGAGGTGGGTTGTTTCCCGTTTTCAAGTACGTACTCCGTGTAGGCTTTACGGATTTTTTCGAGCGTTTCCATATACAAGAGCAACGGTCTGTACATCAGAAAAGTTTGTCAACCTTTCCACAATATCCTACTGTTTACATCTGTTTTTCTTGTAAATTTCGGATACAATTTGTCCTATTGATTTTCGCATGAAGAACTGCTCTGTTTTCCTGCTTCTTTTATTGGGCGTTGGTCTGGTTTCTCCGGCAATTGCTCAACAAGCTTATGAAATAGCCATCAACAAACCAGCCGAAATCAATGGCATTGAATACGGCTATACAATTCGTAACGAATGCAAAAAAGAACTGAGTCACTTAGGTACGTTCAAACGGTACGAACTTACGGTCTATGCCACTAATAAAAGTGGAGTGACTAAACTCTTCAATCCCCGGCAAACGTCTTTTGGTGTGCGGGATCAGGACCTGCTGGCCCGGTTCGACTGTTTAAATGCAACGGGAGCGAAACTGACTTCGAAAACAATTACCCTCCGTGCCCGACCAACGTCAACCTCCTACACAGCCTCGGCTAAAAATATGGATGGAGGAGAGGGCAAAACCCTTTCGACCACGTTACCTACCCAGCCAAGTCACACCTTTGAAAATGGCGAAACGCTAACCAATAACATCGTTGTGATTGTACCCGATGGAGAAGAGCCTCACCTACAGGTTCGTATCAAGTCTCTCGATAAGTCCCCTATCCGATAGCCTGCTTTCGAAATTCTTTAATTTTTTTTCCGAACTTCGCCTTTCAGTTATCGTATTTGTCACTAGAAGCCGTACTCATGAACTTGTCAACCCGCTTTACTCTATTCTGCATTGTATGCCTGAGCACAGGTCTATTGATAAATAGCCAGTGTTTTGGCCAGTATGGGGGCTATGGAGGGGGTGGATACGGTGGTGGCATGGGGGGCCGGATGGGCGGTATGAGTGGTATGAATCAGCAGCAGATGCCCAGCAGCCCACGCTCCTCGGTACCGAATATTGCTGGTGATATGGCCATGAAGGAAACTAAATGGCTGAAAGATCACCTGTCTCTGACCAAAGATCAGTTGAAAGAAGTCAAACACCTCAACAATGAATACGCCAGCCAGCAACAGGATGCTATCAAAGATATTGTTGGTGCCAGTGGCGGTGGTCGGCCTTCTCCCGAAACGATCAAACAGATCCGGGAAGTGATGCTGATGTTCAATGAAGAAAAAGAAGAAAAACTAAAGCCTATCCTTACGCCCGAACAATGGACTATGTATCAGTCCCAAAAACCGGATATGCAGAAGGAAATTGGTGGATTCCGGCCACCCGCCCCTAAGAAAGACTCGCTGAGCAAGGCACCCAGCCAACCCTAGTTCCATACAATCATTTTTGCTGATCCAGGCTAATTTTCCTTAAGTCAATAAGTCTAATTGCTGATTTACTACGTAAGTGTGGCGGTAACCCTAATTTTACTCGCCCTGCTTATGAAACGCTTATTAATTTTACTTTTCCTACTCAGTTGCTCAAGCCATACTGGATTCTCGCAGAAAGCCACAAGTCTGCACCAGGCCATTCGGTATATTAAACTAGCCATTACCCTTCGGGAAGTCGATAAGCCGGATGCCTCCATCAACCTGCTCCAACGGGCTTTACCCGCAACAAAAACGAGTAGTTTGTATTGGGAAGCCGTCACCAATGAGCTATTAGGCCTTTCGTACCAGGATCTGAAGGATACAACTACAGCCTTACGCTACCTCGAACGGGCTGGTGCTCAGTATCTCAAACTCAAGTATGTGGCCAGTGCCTGGGGTGTCAATGAAATTGCCCGAAGTCTGTCGAATAAAAATCTGTATGCTGGTATCCAGATTGGTTTGTCAAGCATTAAACTGGCGATCCTCAAAACGAAATACGAAACTGATTTTTATGAGAAAGACATAAAGTCGATTGCGGATATTGCCAACCCTTCTCAAACGTTGTTCGCTGATGCATCGGGTGGGTTTCGGGCGGAGCAGGATGCGTTACGATCCTGTCTGGACTCCATTAAGCGGTACAACATTCCGAATGAGCGCGTCTTTATCGTTCTGAGTAACGACGTCCGGGAGGAATTGGCCCGCAACCCCGACAGCCGCCGAAAAGTGTACGATCAATTGTCGCGGGCACTTCCCAACAGTAATCTAAAAATCGACACCTCATTGACCGCCAACCGGGAAGCGGAGTTATTTACCACGGGAGCAATTCCACGTAAGGTATGGCCTACAACCTCGGCTCTGGACCTCGGCAAGAACAGTACCGTTGGCGGCTATTTCGAACAAGGCTCTACCCCTGCGTCCAAAACGTTTCATGGAATTAACCTCCCAGTTGGTACGAACTCGTTGGTTGCCCAGATCGAAGCCAAACGCTCACTGACTATGGATGCTTACAAAAAGGAAGCGCCACGGGTCATTAAATCAATGGCAGACTCTATTTTTAGCAACCGCTTTACCACCAACAACAAAGGGCTACAACAGCGGAATACAGTAGGCGTTGGTGGGGATATTGTTTGGGCACTGGTTACTTACCTTCATCCTGAACGAGCCAATGTTACGGCTGTCCCTATTACACTAGACGATGTAGAACGGTTTAAACGCCTGGTCCTGACAGACTACAAAGAGCTAACGAAACCTAATCTGAATGCCGTAATTGACCCGGCCACCCGTAGCAAAGTGGAGAAGGACGTAACCACCTTACAAAACTTGCTAACAGAGAAACAACTTATTGCTGGTGCCTTATGGCTGGACTCTATCATGAAAGCGTATTCGTCAACTTCAAGCCCAAAACGTTTCGTATTTGTCCGAAATGCGGATATTGGCTGGGTAACCGGCAAGTTTTTAGAAACGATCAATTATGAATACGAGTCTACCATTGCAAAAGGGGCATTGTACACACGATAGAATTAACTTACTGACCGAATTGAAAATATAAAGACGGGCTGCTTAACTAATTAAAAGCAGCCCGTCTCAGTTAAATCCAGCGTATGGTTGCTAACGTAGCAGTAATCGTAAATTAAATTCAAACCCTGGCAGTACATCTTCACCTGTAATAGGCTGCTCAAAGTTGGTATGCCTACTAATGGTACCATCTGCCCGATAAATCATTACTTCCTCATTTTTAGGATCAATAAGCCAGCCTAATAATACATTATTGGTAATGTATTCCTGCATTTTTTCTTTTGCATTCGCAATTGAATCCGTTGCTGACATTAACTCAACTACAAACTCAGGAGCAATTGGCGGAAACTTCTCTTGTTGACTAGCCGTTAGCGAATCCCAACGGGCATCACTTATCCAGGCAGCATCGGGCGAGCGTACTGCTCCATTCGGGAATTTAAATGCTGTCGATGAGTCAAATACGAGTCCACCAAACGATTCAGACCAAAAATCTAATCTAGATATAATTTTTGTATTTCGATTCCCAGTTTTTCTGCCTGTATTTGGCATAGCAGTAATAATTCCGTTGGGTTCGCGCTCAAATTTCAGATGTTCGTTTTGACGACAAAAATCGTAGAACGCATCATCGTCCATCTGATAATTGGCAAACTCGACGGTTGTAGGCCGTTGTTCTTCCGGTAAATTTGCAATACTGATTGTCATTGCCGTAGTATCTTAACATTGTAAATATAACCAAAATCAATCCAGATCGGCCACATACGCTCCCATTTGCCGTACGGAATAACAGGCAATTCCACGTTGCCTGGCCTCGCCTAAGAGCTTGTCTGTCAGAGGGGTTTTATTCGAATCATCAAAAATAATGTGCCGAGCTACAACGCGACCGTTGAGTTGATCCCAATGCTGTAAGGCATTTCGACGGATGATCAGGTAGTCCACCACAGCCGGTAATCGCCACCGATTTTGACCAGACAGTTTATTAACCAATAAGAGTGTCTTACCATGCCAAACCCACAACGCATACGCAGGTGTTCGGTAGTAGTTAGGTATGTCAGTCAGTGAGTCCACTGCATTGTCGGATCGTTTCACATGGGCAATCGTCAACTCCTTCACACCCCACTGCCCAAAGGTATTTTTGAGATAAAAATCAAACGAACGTGTATCGTTTGTATCCATATCGGTTAGCAGGGTGCTTCGATGGCCATAGGTCAGGCTCACAGCAGTTCGATGGGGTAAAAAATGAACAGCTACTTGTTGCTGATTTTGCTGACTATACTCCTCCCAACCGGTTATCATCGCCAGTAAAACCGCAGCCGCAGCCGTTGCCCAAACATAAACACGATTTCGGGTTAACAATAGAGCCGCACCACATAGAATAACCGTATAAATCAGGAGCATGGCTATAGGTGATAGCCAGAGCCCATCCCAGGCCGCACCGGGCAATTGACCCGTCTTGGTAACGGCGTAGTTGAGCAACCAGGCCGTTTTCTGCAACAACCACCCTACTGTATCATTCAGATAAGGAACCCAACTACAAGCTAAGGTAGCCATAGCCAATGGCAACAGAATCTCCGACATCACGATGACAATCGGATTCGCCACTAGAAAATACGTTGGAAACTGGTGAAAATAGAAGACACCTAACGGAAACGTAATTAACTGTGCAACAAGGGCAACCGCCGTTAACTCCCAAAGTTTATTTGCCCATTTATAACGAAAGGTTATTGACTGATAGAGCGAAGACTGCCAGGCACTAATGCCCGCCACAGCCAGGTAAGACAACTGAAATCCCGCCGAAAATAAGGCGTAAGGATCAAAGCAAAGGATGAAAAATGCGGATGCCCCTAACGTATTCGGGATCTGCTGTTGCCGACCCGACGCATTGGCCAGAATCACCATCGTAAACATGGCCGCTGACCGAAGCACAGGGGGCGAAAAACCCGTGACAAGAGCATAAAACCACAAAATGGCTAGTTGAAGGCCAGCCATCAGAAGTTTACCATGCCGTCGTTTAGCCAGAAAGCCAAGCAATACGGTTAGCACCTGAAACAGAATACCCACGTGCAAACCCGATACGGATAAAATATGTACGGCTCCTGCTGCCGAATACGCCCGGTAGAGCTCAGTGTCAAGGTCATCCCGACTACCCAGAATCATCGCGTTCACAATTCCATATTCGGCTCGGGCACCTACCTGATGGGTAAACACACTATCGGCCCAGCGATTCACACGGGTGGCCAGTTGAGTAATTCGGTTGGGAGGGTCCAGCCCCAGAATCTGCCGTTGGAAGGGGCGCAGGTATTGCTGGTGATAAATATTCCGGTAGCTGAGGTACCGTTTGTAATTAAACTCACCAGGATTCAGTGGCGGATCAATGGGCCGGGGTGAGCCTGATACCAGCCAAACCTCGCCATAGCGCGGCATAGGCTGGTCCGCCTTGTCGAGGTACACAATTACCCGACCACTTACAGGCTTCCAGGATGTAGTTGTTGATTGGCTAGACCTTGCAATCGGTTGTTGATCCAGTACCACTTGATGAACTATGGCCCGGCCAAACGTGGCCTGGCGAATTTCCAGTTCAACACGGTAAGTTTTTGACCGCTCCTCTGGCTGAGCCGAAACGACACCTTCGTAGGCTTGTAACGTATCAGCTAAGTGACTGATGTTATCGGGTCGGTTGCTGGCGGTTCGTTGATAGGTAATAGCCCAGCCTAAACCTGCCAGCATAAGTAATCCACCTATACCCGCCCATGATTGGATTGGCCTGCCTATGTTTCCGACTGTACGAAAAAAGCCAGAAATGAACAGTCCCAGGCCTATAACCAGCCCCCAAATGGGTAGCATTGGCCAATTGGGCAGGAACACATAGAGGCTAATACCCGCAATCAGAGCGGCTACATAGCGAACAAATGGCTGACCCTTCATTCCTTAGCATACGCAGAGCCCGGAAGTACCATTTTATAATGCTGGATACCCGCTTCTTCGAACATGGGGCCAACCGCAACGAACCCAAACCCACTATATAGCGGCATCGCTGTTACCTGCGCATGTAAGTAAATGCGCTCGATCGGTTCAGGCTGCTGGCTGAATACGTTATCCAGGACAGCTTGAACTAATGCCTTACCGACACCTTTCCCCCGAAAAGCGGCCAACACAGCGAACCGCTCTAATTTAACACCGTTCGATGTTCGACGCCAACGGGCTGTTCCGCAAGGGATACCTTCTGAAAAGGCTAGAAAATGAGTGCTACTCTCCTCAAACTCATCATATTCTTCCG
Organism: Spirosoma migulaei; assembly: GCF_054776855.1. Lineage (NCBI taxonomy): Bacteria > Pseudomonadati > Bacteroidota > Cytophagia > Cytophagales > Cytophagaceae > Spirosoma > Spirosoma migulaei. The sequence continues at coordinate 443,828 of NZ_BAAHBG010000027.1, forward strand.
CTGCCGAAACATGCTGTTCTTCCACAAACACCTTTCGGCGAATAGCAAAGGCAGTGTCAAGATCGGCAGGTGTTGAAATAGGTAAAACGTTAATCATAAAAGAAGTTTGTAGTTTGATGTCTGAAGTTTGACGTTAGCGCGAGTACTCGCTCAGTTTAATTCTTACAGATCCCCTCGGCTCTATATAGTACAAGATGAACAAGAGTATCTAGTAGAAACCAAAGAAGTTAGTTTGGCCAGGCACTAGTAAAAATAGTGTTTACTAATGCCTAAACTTCAGACATCAAACCTCACATGTTAAACACTACGGCACCAGCAAACGCTTACTGGCGATTTCGCTGTCGGTTTTTACCCGCACAATATACACACCTGTTGGTAATCCACTTACTGAAAGTGATACCCGTGTACTGGGGGAATCGGTATAAGCCGTTGTTCGTAACTGACGACCTGCTGTATCGTATAAATCTACACTGAATGACTGAAACCCCTTGAGCTGAACATCAACCGTAGGGTCAGTAGTGGCGGGGTTTGGATAAACCGTCAGGGTCAGGTTTTCTGTTTCGGGTAAGGGCGACTCAACCGATTTGATCAATCGGGCCCGTCGTGGACTCAGTGCCAGTACCGACCGCATCCGGGCGACCTGACCTGCCGTAAACAGATTCATGCAGGCATCTGGCCAGTAATTCATGTAGTCTTCCATCAAATCACGAACCTGTCCCTTCCCATCACAATTGGAATAGGTTTGCTTACAGGTCTGCTGAGCGGTTGATCCGTCAGCCATGGGGGGTGTATCGGCTACATAATCCTCATTGCATCCACTCCCATCTCCCCACGGATGGATCAATCCCAGCCAGTGACCGATTTCGTGCGTAACCGTTCGGCCCAGTAGGTACAATGACCGACTAACCGTACCTGTTTGCCGGCCAAACGTCCGGTGATCGATAATCGAGCCATCGGTGAGGTCATTCGCCGTTGTAGGCAACCCCTTCAGCGTGTCAGCCATTGTTGGAAACTGCGTGTATCCCAAATAATCATCCTGAAGGGTTGTCACCCAGATGTTCAGATACCGATCGCTGGGCCAGTAGGCAATTTGCGACAATAGCGAATCGTCGTTAAAAATATTGAACGATGCTTTTTGAGGGTAGTAATGTCGTGTAATACCCGTAGTTGGTTGCCCGTACGGGTCTTTGGTAGCCAGGAAAAACTCTATGCCTGCATCGGCCCCAATGGGGCTGGTGTTGTAGCCCTTAGTGCCTGCCTTACGTCGGTAGTCCTCGTTTAATACGGCAATCTGGGAGGCTATTTGTGCCTCAGAAATATTTCCATTGTTAGCTCCCCCAATGGCTAATGAGGCTGTGTTATGAACCACGTGCACAACAATCGGAATACGGTAAATCGTGTTGTCTGCTTGTTGACGAAGTGATTTTTGCTTCGCCAGTGCCTGCTCAACCCGATCGTTCAGCTCTGTCAGTTGCCGAAATCGGTTGGGGTCCCGTTGCTGTAAGATTCGTTCATGTTCGACCGTTGCGCATCGGTTAACGATCGGTTCCTGAAGGGACTGCGCCCCCACCCCAGATGTCAGTAAACAGAAAAGCGAACCGGCCAGCCAATGCCAGCCGGTTCGCCTGTTACTCATCAGGCTGTTATTGCCCTGCTTTATCATACGCTGTTATAATTTCACGAACGAGCCGGTGCCGTACCACATCACGTCCGTCCAGCTCAACGAACGAAATTCCTTTGATGTTTTTCAAAATCTCCACCGACTCAATCAAACCGGACTTTTGCCGGTTGGGTAAATCAATCTGCGACCGATCGCCCGTAATGATTGCCTTTGAGGTTGGCCCCATCCGGGTCAGAAACATTTTCATCTGCATCGGCGTCGTGTTTTGCGCTTCGTCGAGCAGAATAAAGGCATTGTTCAGGGTCCGTCCCCGCATATACGCCAGTGGTGCTATCTCAATGATCCGATTTTCGGTATAAAACTTAAGCTTTTCAGCCGGAATCATATCGTCGAGCGCATCATAAATTGGCCTTAGGTAGGGGTCAATTTTTTCTTTCAGATCACCTGGTAAAAAACCCAGGTTCTCCCCTGCTTCAACCGCCGGACGCGTAATTATAATTTTCTTGACTTCTTTGTTTTTTAACGCCCGTACCGCAATGGCAACCGCTGTGTAGGTTTTACCCGTACCCGCTGGCCCAATGGCAAACACCAGATCATGTGTTTCGGCAGCCTCAACAAGCCGTTTCTGATTATCGGTTCTGGCCCGAACCACAACGCCCCGATTACCATAAACCAGTACTTCATCATCATTGGGTATAACGGGTGGAGCTGTGCTACCACCATTAACGGGCTGCCCACTATGGCTGATGTAATTCTGGATATTTTCCTGGGTTATTTTACCATACTTCTGATAGTGTTCCATCAGCGATTCCAGAATGTCGCTGATGCGGCTAATCTCGGGTGTTGTCCCTTTGATTCGGATTTCGTTGCCGCGTGAAATAATTTTGCTCATGGGAAACGCAGCTGCCACTTCTTTAATATTGTGGTTTTCTACGCCCAGAAAGTCGATGAGCGATACATTGTCGAGGGTAATGACTTTTTCGACCAAACGATGAATAGGTTTACGTGTGATTTCCGAAAAGTAAGCGATTTCTTTGCTTCTACAACACGTTTTACCAAAAAATTATTCGCTGCTCTTATTTTCCTGCCGGGTACTACTTTTTTGTACAAAACCCATATTTACTGGTTATAAATACTTATCTTGCTGACATACAGTTCGCTGCTTAGTTTCTGTATCATGTACGCAAATCCCGCCCACAACCGTTGCTTAAAAAAACGAAAATTTTTTTGGCGTTATAGCATCAACATTACCAGAATGTTACGAACGTTTTGGTACAGTCGAGGTCTATACGTTGGCTTAACCGAAGTTGCCTTTTGCGAGGATGATTGCGTAAACTTGCAGTAAGTCATGGAGAACAACGCCCGCCCAAATCAACACCTTCGTAAACCATCGGCTTTCGCCGGAGGTCGGCAACAAGCCGGAAATCATTGGCTCGACACGGGTCTCGGTAAGCTTCCACCGCAGGCATTAGATCTGGAAGAAGCAGTCCTGGGTGCGTTAATGATCGAAAAAGACGCCCTATCCTCGGTTGTCGACATTCTGAAGCCTGAGACGTTTTATAAAGAGGCCCACCAGCGCATTTATCAGGCTATTCTGACCCTGTTCGGCAACTCGGATCCAATCGACTTATTAACGGTTACGAATCAGCTTCGTAAAACTGGTGAGATTGAACTCATTGGTGGAGGTGGTTTTGTGGCCGAACTTACGTTCCGGGTTAACTCGGCGGCCAACATCGAGTACCATGCCCGTATCGTATCGGAGCAGGCCCTTAAACGGGCGCTGATTGCCATGTCATCGACGATTTTGCGCGATGCCTACGAGGATACTACTGACGTATTCGAACTCCTCGACCGCACCGAACAGTCGCTCTTCAAGATTTCGGAATCGAACATCAAGAAGAACTATGCGGACATGAGTACCATTGTTCGGATGGCGCTTAATGAACTCGAAACCAAAAAAAATCAGGAAGGCTTAACGGGTGTACCATCGGGTTTCACTAATCTCGACCGTGTTACATCGGGCTGGCAACCTACGGAACTGATCATTTTGGCAGCCAGGCCAGCGATGGGCAAGTGCCTGGGCAAAGGCACCAAAGTTGTCATGTTCGATGGCTCGCTTCGTAAAGTTGAAGATGTTCGTGAAGGCGACCTGCTGATGGGCGACGACTCAACGCCCCGGCGAGTGCTCTCTATTGCCCGTGGTCAGGAACGAATGTACTGGGTAAAACAGAATAAAGGCATCGATTATCGGGTAAATGAAAGTCATATCTTATCACTGAAACGGAGCCGAAACGAAGGCGGACATACAAAAGGAGATGTGCTTAACATCACGGTTCGTGATTACCTGACGAAATCCGATAAGTTTAAAACCAACTATAAAGGCTATAAAGTTGCGGTTGAGTTTCCTGAGCAAACCGTTCCACTCGATCCCTACTTTGTAGGGTTATGGCTCGGAGATGGGCATGCCTATAGCTCTCGTATTACAAATGTAGATAGCGAAGTTGTTGATTACCTGCAAACCTACGCCGATGATCTTGGCCTGAAAATGGTCACATATCAGCAACCCAACCGGACAGCTAATTATGCGATTACGTCTGGCCAGCGTGGAGGTGCCCAATATGGACAGCGTCCGGCCAGATTCAATATACAAGAACAATTACGTGGCCTCTCCATCATTGAAAACAAGCATATTCCGCATAGATACCTCATCAATTCGACAGAAAACAGATTAAAACTGCTGGCCGGACTTGTTGATAGCGATGGTCATTATCAGGAAGAATTCAATTGCTACGAGATTACCCAGAAGAATAAGGAACTGGCTGAGCAGTTAAAATATCTTTGCGATACCCTTGGTTTTCGCTGCTCATTAAAGGAAAAACAAGCTACGATTGCCAAGATTGGCTATGCGTCAACAGTCTATCGACTCCGCATCTTTGGTAACCTGGATTCAATTCCGGTACGTATTGAGCGCAAAAAAGCTCGTCCACTTAAAGCAAGGGCCGACTGGCGCGTAACCGGCATTCAGGTTGAGTACGATAAGGTTGATGACTACTACGGTTTCTCAATCGACGGTAATCGCTTGTTTCTACTTGAGGACATGACCGTGACGCATAACACGGCTTTCGTCGTTTCGGCCCTCCGAAACGCGGCTGTTGACCACGGAAAACCAGTTGCGATTTTCTCGCTGGAGATGTCGTCGGTACAGTTGGTGAATCGTCTGATCTCGGCCGAAGCGGAAATTGATTCGGAGAAAATCAGGAAGGGTACGCTGGCTCCGCATGAATGGACGCAGTTGCACCACAAGATTCAACGACTGACTGAGGCTCCCATTTTTATTGACGATACCCCTGCCCTATCCATTCTGGAACTACGGGCAAAATGCCGACGTCTTAAAGCGCAGCACGATATTCAGATGGTCGTGATTGACTATCTTCAGCTCATGTCCGGCGATTCATCGGGCCGAATGGGTGGTAACCGTGAGCAGGAAATTGCCTCCATTTCGCGGGCACTCAAGAATCTGGCGAAAGAACTGAACGTACCGGTTATTGCCCTTTCGCAGTTGAGCCGGGCCGTTGAAACCCGGGGAGGTGATAAGAAACCACAACTTTCCGACCTTCGTGAATCAGGATCTATTGAGCAGGATGCCGACATGGTTTGCTTCCTGTATCGTCCTGAATACTACAATATTACGCAGGACGAAAATGGCAACTCTACGGTGGGTATTGGGGAAGTAATTATCGCTAAAAACCGGAGTGGCTCCCTTGATACGGTCCAGCTTAAATTCATCGGTAAGTTCACCAAGTTCTGCGACCTTGATTCCTACTTCGAGCCGGTTCAGGCGCAGGGTTTTGCTCCTGATGTGAATGGGCTAAGCAGTTTTGAGGCTCCACCGTCGGCTGGAAGTGTTTTCAAAAGCAAAGCTAACACGATGACAAACTTCGGCAATGCCGATCCAAGTCAGGAAACTCCGTTTTAAGAATCTGAGTTTTTTTAACCACAGAGGCACAGAGAGCACAGAGTTTTAATGTACTTATATTTTTACAGGTAAAACGCTGTGCTCTCTGTGCCTCTGTGGTTAAACTATTTTTAGTTTGCTCATTTCAAGCTATTCATCATTTTCTCTTCTCACTTACCATCTCACAAACATGAAATTAATTGGTGTACTCGCCTGCCTGCTTATCTGTTTCAGTACCACTACCGAAGCCCAAAAATTGAGAGGCCTCGACAAAAGTCCGATGGACATGGCCTATTATCCGGACGATTTTGCCCATGATCGCAAGTTTGCCCCAGCTAAAGTCGGCGATAAGGTGTTTGCCCGCGTAACGTATAGCCGACCGGCTAAGAATGGACGAGAGGTATTTGGCAAACTAACCCCGTATGGGAAAGTGTGGCGGGTAGGCGCTAATGAAGCTACGGAGGTGAAGTTTTTTACGGACGCCACCGTTCAGGGTAAAAAGATCAAAGCAGGGGTCTATTCGCTTTACGCGATTCCTACTGAAACCGAATGGACGCTTATCTTCAACAGTGACTTAGATCAATGGGGCGCCTATAGTTATAAAGAAAATCTGGACGTGTTGCGCGTAACAGCCCCGGTTAAAAAATCAGACGAGCTGGTTGAAAACCTAACGATCCAGTTCAAAAAGGCGGGCGAAAACGTCAAGGAATCAATTATGATGATTGCCTGGGACAATACGCTGGTTGAAGTACCAGTTGCATTCTAGGGTATTAAACACATTGCTTTATTGAACACAGAGCCACGGAGAACATAGAGAATTATCAATTGTATCTCTGTGTTTTCTGTGGCTCTGTGTTCAATAACATTTATCAGAAGTTTGGCTTCAGCAGATATTTGTTGTAGAACTCGTCAATGACTTTGACAGCCTCCGTGGGCGTATCAACAATACTGATCAACTTCATATCTTCTGCATTAATATTATGTTGCTCTTCCAGCATGACATTGGTAATCCAGTCGATTAGCCCCTGCCAGTATGACTTCCCAACCAATACGATTGGAAAACGGGCAATTTTTCGGGTCTGAATCAGGGTCATTGCTTCGAACAACTCATCCAGTGTGCCCATGCCGCCAGGCATAACAACAAAGCCCTGCGCATATTTGACAAACATCACCTTCCGAACAAAAAAGAAGTCGAAGTTGATACTCTTATCGGGGTCGATATAAATATTGCTATGCTGTTCAAAGGGCAGTTTTATATTTAGTCCAACCGATTTTCCACCCTGTTCAAAGGCACCTTTGTTCCCAGCTTCCATTATGCCGGGACCACCGCCCGTAATAACACCATACCCATGCCGAACCAGTTTGGCCGCTATTTCTTCGGTCATTTTGTAGTATGGGTTGTCAGGCTTGGTACGGGCTGAACCGAAAATGGACACGCAGGGTCCAATCTTAGCTAATTTATCAAAGCCTTCGACAAACTCAGCCATCACCTTAAAGATGACCCAGGAGTCTGCGGTTTTTATCTCATTCCAGTCGTGATCCTGAAAGGCTTCTTTAATGCGTTGTTCGTCGGGTGTTAGCAGTAACTCGTCGCGCTTGGGTAAATCATTGGCAATTCGTTCGGTGCTCTGCGTTTCAGAGCGATGAACATTCTCTTTCGTTTCGTCCATTTATGTACTAAAAAAGGCAGTGGGCGCGAATCGTACTCACTTATTTTAAGATATACCAGTCTCCTAAACTAATTAAAAATTTCGTTGTCAGCCATGCCAACGAGATTTATTACTGAGAAGGAATCTATTAACAGCTTTGTCAACAAAATCGTTTCATGCATTTATGAATGCCCTTTAGCCTCCCAACTGCAATGACCTGGCACACAAAAGGGCTCGACTAGTCGAGCCCTTTTGTGTGTAACTATACCTTATAGCCGCTTACTTTCGTCTGCTTTCCAGGAAGTGCTCGATTCGGTCCATGGCAACGGTCAACTCATCGATTGTTGGCAGACAAACAATTCGGAAGTGATCATTTTGTTTGTAATTGAAGCCATTTCCAGACACAACGAGCACTTTTTGCTCAGTCAACAGATTCAGCACAAAATCATCATCATCGTCCAGGCGGAACTGGCTCAGATCAATTTTCGGAAAAATGTACAAAGCACCTCTAGGCTTTACGCAGCTAACGCCCGGAATGGCCGTCATCCGCTCATAAGCGAGCATCATCTGTTTGTATAAACGACCCGTTGGAACCACCAGATCATTGATACTCTGGTAGCCTCCCAAAGCCGTCTGAATGGCATATTGTGTAGGCACGTTCGCACACAACCGCATACTGGCTAACAGGGTCAGCCCTTCAATGTATGATTTGGCTCGTTTCCGAGCACCGCTCAGAATCATCCAACCGCCCCGAAAACCAGCCGCCCGGTAATTTTTCGACAATCCGCCCATGGTGATGCAGAGCGTATCATTAATCATCTTGGAGATTGGAAAATGGACAGCTCCATTGTATAGAATCCGGTCGTAAATCTCATCCGAAAAAACGATCAGTTTATGCCGCTCGGCAATACGGGCGATTCCTTCCAATACGGCTTTGTCGTACACAGCACCCGTTGGATTATTCGGGTTTATGACAACGATAGCCCGAGTGCGGGGTGTAATTTTTTGTTCCAGATCAACCAGATCGGGGTTCCAATCGGACGCTTCGTCGCAGACATAGTGAACAGGCTTGCCTCCACAAAACGCTACAGAAGCCGTCCAGAGTGGGTAATCGGGTGATGGAACCAGTACTTCATCCCCTTCATTGAGGAGCGCCTGCATGGAGAGCATAATCAACTCACTTACCCCGTTACCAATGTAAATATCGTTGATTTCGATACCTGGGAGACCAATATTCTGGGTATGGTGCATGACCGCCTTACGGGCCGCAAATAGCCCCCGCGAGTCGGAATAGCCCTGCGCATTGCGGATGTTCAGAATTATATCGTGGACGATTTCGTCGGGGGCGTCGAAACCGAAGGTGGCAGGATTGCCAATGTTCAGGCTGATGATTTTGTAACCCTGACTTTCGAGTTCAAGTGATTTCTCGTAAATAGGGCCCCGAATGTCATATTTCAGATGGGTAAGCCGATCGCTTTTAAGTATTTCCATACCAGGCACTTCTACTACTTCGTCTATGCACGCTAATTCCATGCCGCAAAAGTACGGAACTGTCTGAGAAGTTTAGGTATGTCGCTCGTATAGAAAAAATTGCGTGCTGCCGTGGAGTCGGTTACTACTAACCGACTCCACGGCAGCACGCAATTTCAGATAGAAACCGTTAGTTAGGCACGAATAACACGGCGTCGGCCACTACAACTCCGTCGGCCTCTTTCGTTGATACCTCAACATAGCTTTTCTGACCCGGCGTTAGCGTAAACGAACCGAGTGGCACCCACTCACCCGATGTCTGGCCTTCGACCCGGATATCAGCCTCACGGATAGTTACGTCTTTGCGTTGTTTACCATCCGAAACGGTAATGGTTGTTTTACCAGATGCTCCCATAAGCTTCGGAAAATAAATATAGATATTGTAGTCCCCTGCTTTTGTTACAGCAGGGCTAAACTGAACTGTTTTCACCTCTCCATCAGCAGCTTTCGCGGTAAAATAACTTGGCCCGTAAGCGCCTTTAGGGTTGTTGTCGCGAGTCCAGTCACCCGTACGGGTTGTATGGGCTGTATCATCGTTATCCACCAAAATTTCTGACGTACTGCCATCCGCCAAAGGGTTGGTTTTTAATTCCGCCTGGAGCTTCTTCACATCAATGGCCTGTACCGATGTTTTTCCATCAATGGCCATGCTCGCTGCCACCGCCGACGACTGGGCCAGTACCATAAATACGGGTTCCATACGGATAGATCCATACGCAATATGCGTGGCTGAGAGGCAAACCGGTACGAGCAGGTTTTTACATTCGTTTTCTTTCGGAATCAGGCATCGGTACGAGATCGGATATGGAGGGAAACCGCCTACCTGAACATCGCCCTCGTTTTTAACCATTTTTAGTCCGTTCTTCTCGATCACGATCCGCTGGCAATTGTGTGAATCCATTGTGTACGCAGCCATTCCCACACCGTCTGTCACTACGTTGCGCCCCTGACAGTTGGCCTGGGTCATCACATAGTAGCCAATCATACGCCGGGCTTCCCGCACATACATTTGGGTTGACCAGTTCCCGCTGTCTGTATATTCGTCTTTAGGGTAGCCTAGTTTGCGCATTTCAGCCTGAATATCAGGGCGCATCCGTGGATCATGGCCGATAAAATAGAGTAAGCCTTTGTTATACAATTCATGCTGCCGCTGAATGTCGGCCCTACGCTGGTAACTGCCTTCGGGAAAGTCATAATTCATGCCGATCATGTCGGTCGAAAACGGGCCATTATTATTGATATCCGTTTTCTGATTCGGCATCCAGTCAGGCTTCAGGATGGTGTTAAACGCCAGCTTGGGGTTTTTCTCTATAGCCCGCAACAACAATTCATAGTGGGTTGAATCGTAGCCTTCTGGCTTCGTGATCGGGATCATGTTGGCCGGATTGCTGGTCAAACAGATACGGAAATTATAGGTCTGAACCTGTTTATTTCCGCTACCGATGGGCTGCAAAGCCGCCGGACTAATACCCCAGCATAAACCGCTCTCGGGTTTGCCGGGAATTTTATAGGGGTCTACCCCATCGGCAAATTGATGCTTGTCGAGCAGTTGAACACCGTTGTAGGTTTCCCCGTACAGCTTGTTGTCTTCGCGGCCAACGGTATAGCTAACGCCCGCCTTGGCCATCAGGTCCCCTTCGTAGGTACAGTCGAGAAACATTTTAGCCTTGATCACCCGATTCCCTCCACTCCCCGACGAGGGCTCCAGGGTTATGCTTTGAATCGATCCGTTTTGCTTCGTTGCCGACACGAGTCGGTAGGCATACAGGACGTTAACATCTGCCCGTTTAACGTAATCTTTAAACAGATCTTCCGCAACATGGGGCTCAAAAATCCACTGTTCAAACTTACCGTAGTGTTTACCGATCCGCCGGTAGTAATCCCGGGCAATACCCGAAATGGCGTATTTATTTCCAATGTCTGTATAGCCCAGTCCGCCCGTAGTCAGGCCACCCAGGTGCCGTCCGGGCTCAATCAGGATCACAGATTTCCCCATTTTCTTCGCCGTATAAGCTGCAATAACTCCCGCCGATGAACCACCATACACACAGATATCAACGGTAACCGGGGAATTCTGGGCAACTACAGTTCTAGCTACTAATGGAATGCAGACAAAGAGAATTAGTAGTTTTTTCATACTTGATTTGAAAGGGTTTATTGAACACAGAGCCGCAGAGAACACAAAGATTTTTTCAATTGAACGGAGAAATTATACTTCCTCAATCAATTAGAATCGTATCCTTTGTGTTCTCTGCGGCTCTGTGTTCACTATCTTTTGCGATTACTAATAACCCGGATTCTGGGTCAACAAGGGGTTGACATCCCGTTCGGTTTGAGGAATTGGGAACAGATAATGATGTTCGTCAACGGCAATCGTTGGATTCTGCTCTTTCATGGCGCTGATCAACCGTTTGGTTCGCGCCAGATCATACCAGCGATGCCCTTCGAAGGCCAGTTCCAGCCGTCGTTCCAGCAATAAACTATCCCGAAACTGAGCCTGACTCAGGTTGGCAGTCAGATTTGGCAAACCCGCCCGGTTCCGAATCCGGTTGATAGTTGAATAGGCATCCGTATTATTCGGTGTTTGCTCGTTCAGTGCTTCGGCATACATGAGCAGAACATCGGCGTACCGAATGATGGGATAGTTATTGCCACCGTCGTTGTTACCGGTAGCACTAGGATCTAAGTACTTGTAAACGTAGCAGGGAAACAACACACTGGCAGGAGCCGCGGGTGTACTCGTTGCCGTATATAGCTTAAGCGTTACATTTCGGCGTTTATCATCAGCACGGTAGGCCTTATACAGATTGTCGGTAGCAGGATCATCTCCGAAACCAGCTACCCCATTCACCCGATCGAAGTTGGGCCGCATATACCCCTGCATCCAACTTCCTTCATTGAAGCCACCACTCAACGCCTGCATTTCAAAAACCCCTTCTTTACCATTTTTATTGGCGATCAGAAACGCATCCGCAAAATTCGCCCAAAGGTCGTATACACCCAGCGCAATCACTTCTTTGGCTTTAGCCGATGCATTGGCCCAGTCCTGGCGTGTCAGGTATACTTTGGTCAGAAAGGCTTTTGCAGCCCCCTTAGTTGCCCGTCCTCTGTCGGCAGTAGAATAGGTCGTTGGCAAAACGGTTTCGGCTTCCGTAAAGTCCTGAATGATCAGTTTGTACACGTCATCCACAGATGCCCTGGCTACAGTCAGATTATTCAACGATGTCGTTTCGGCTGTTATCAATGGCACGCCCCCAAACAATCGAACCAGTGTGAAGTAATAGAACCCACGCATGAACTTAGCCTCAGCTATATAGCGCGCTTTCAGATCGTTGTCCATGGCTATGCCCGGTACAAGCGCAATGACCGTATTGGCCCGATTAATGGCTGAGTAAACCGTTGACCAGAGCGACTGAAACGTAGAGGTAGCCGGTGTAAACGTATATTTATCGAGATCGTTCTTGGGCTGATTAGCCGTCGAGCGACCGTTACCCCATTCGGCATCGTCGGTAGCCTGGTCCTGCAAAATCCACATCACCTGCCCATACATATTGGCGTTGTTCAGGGGATCATAGATTGCACTTACAGCCGCTTTGGCATCATCGGCATTCTTGTAAAAATTAGCGGGTGTAAAACTCGATTCTGGTGTTTGATTCAACACCTCACAGGAGGTCATGGCGCTAATCAGGCAAAGGAGGAATACTATCTTTTTCATTGTCCAATTATGAATAATGTAAAATGGATAATGAACAATTTATAATGTAAAAATCACAAATAACCCGGTAATTGATCATTGTACATTTTGCATTACACATTGTCCATTTGTTTAAAAACCCACGTTCAGGCCAAATAGAAGCGTTTTAGCTGCGGGGTAGCTGGCGTAATCGAATCCCTGACTCCGGCTATCCTGACCAAACCGGTTCACTTCCGGGTCGTAGCCCGAATAGCTGGTCCAGGTCAGGAAGTTTTGTGCCGTTGCATACACCCGAACCGATTGGATTTTCAGGCTTTTGAGAACCGACGCGGGCAGATTGTAGGCCAACTGAATGTTCTTCAGGCGGAGATACGACCCATCCTCAATCTGCCGGGTTGACACGCGGTTGGCAGGGCGGGTGGTAGACGCTCGTGGGATGTCCGTATTGGTATTGGTGGGCGTCCAGCGATTTAACACATCCCGGTCCTGGTTTGTAGTGGCGTTCAGGTATTCCAGTTCATAGCGGTTTGCATTCAGGATATTGTTTCCGTATACGCCCTGAAAAAAGGCGGTCAACTCGACTCCTTTGTACGAAAATGTATTGCTGATACCGCCAATGAATTTGGGTTGCGCCCGACCAATGATCGTCCGATCGTTATCGTCTATTTTCTTATCGCCGTTCAGGTCTAGGTATTTACGATCGCCGGGCTTTTTGGCCTGTGGATCAGCAAGCGCGGTAAGTTCATCGGTCGTTTGATAGAGCCCGTTCGTCACGTAGCCAAAGAATGACCCCAATGGCTCCCCTACCCGAATGATACCGGAGTTAAGGTTCTGGCCGATGTTGGCTACGTTGCCGGCAAAAATCTGTGGTGCACCGCCAATATCCAGCACTTTATTGCGGTTGAGGGCAAAATTCACATCCGTTGTCCATTTGAATGCGCCATCAATGTTACGCGACGAAATACTCAGTTCAACCCCTTTATTCTCCACCTTACCCAGGTTTTTAATGGCGCTTGAATACCCTGATGTGCTCGGCAGGGTCACATTCAGGAGCAGGTCTTTCGTACGTTTCAGGTATACATCGGCGGTCAGTGTGATACGGTTATTGAGGAATCCCACATCCACACCCATGTCGGCCTGGGTTGTTGTTTCCCACGATAAATCCGGGTTCGCAATCTGGTTTGGTCCCAGCCCAGTTGACACGGTATTACCAAAAACGTAATTCTGAGTTCCCAGCAGCGAATAGGCCGGGTAGTTGCCAATACCATCCTGGTTACCCGTCGATCCATACGTAGCCCGAAGTTTCAGGTCGTTGATAACGCGGTTGTTCTTTAAAAACGCTTCTTCCGAAACCCGCCAGGCCAGGGCCGCCGATGGGAAATAGCCATTCTGTTTGTTGGACCCAAAGCGAGAGGAACCATCCGCCCGGAACGAGGCTGTCAGCAAATATTTATCCTTGTAGCCGTAATTAATGCGGGCCAGGTACGATTGAAGCCCCCAGGTGCCAATACCCGATTCGGGAATGAGCGGTACCGAACCAGACGCCAGGTTACCTGATCCCAGGTTATCGTTCACGAAATTACGAGACTGCGCCCGGCTACTTTCCGTCCGGTTGGCCTGCTGCGTATAGCCCAGTAAGGCACTTATGTTATGGACCGTATTGAAGGTTCGCGTATAGGTCAACAGGTTCTCATTCAGCCAGGTCGTTGCCTGGGAATTATAGATCGACGCGGCTCCGCCCTGCGCCAACCCACTTGATACCGAGCGAGGTAGGTAAGAATCCTGTTTTTGCAGTATCGCATCTATGCCCAGCGACACCCGCAAGTTCAAGCCATCAATGATCTGATAATCGCCGAAGACACTGCCAAAAATACGATAAGCCGTTGTGCGGTTTTTATTATCACGGGCTAGTGCAACGGGGTTGTCGGCCGTGAAGGTGAGCGCCGGATCGGTTAGCAGATAGGTGCCGTCCGGATTCCGTACCGGCAATATCGAGGGAAATTGTAAAGCCGCCATCGTTACCAGACCTGCACTCCCTAAATCCCCATCCGAACGGGCCTGATTCGTAACGGTCCGGTTGACGGTCAGGCTATTCCCAATTTTAATTTTATTGGTCAGCTTCCGATCCAGATTGATCCGGAACGAGTACCGGTCAAAATCGGAATTGACAATAATGCCGTTCTGTTTGAAATACCCCCCCCCAATGGAATATTGGGTTTTTTCATCGCCCCCACTCATCGACAATTGGTAGTTGGCAATGGGTGCCTGCCGAAAAATCTCATCCTGCCAGTCGGTGCCAACGCCAAATGCATCGACCTGTGCCTGGGTATATACCGCCGGACGGCCCTCGTTTGTATTGGCATCGTTCACAAACTGAGCGTACTCCCGTGCGTTAAGCACTGGGTATTTCCGGCGTACCTGCTGAACACCGTAGTAGGTTTCGAAATTGATGGTCGATTTGCCCGCCTTCCCGCGTTTGGTTGTAATGATTACCACACCGTTGGCACCTCTTGACCCATAAATGGCCGTAGACGACGCATCTTTCAGGACCGAAATAGACTCAATATCACTTGGATTGAGGGTACTCAGGACGTTAAAATTTGACCCACTGTTGGCGCCATCATTTTTAAACGGGATGCCATCAATCACATACAAGGGTTCGTTATCTCCCTGAATGGAATTACCACCCCGAATCCGGATGCTTGTTGTACCCCCCGGAGCCCCCGAGTTCTGGGTAATCTGTACCCCGGCAGCCCGGCCCTGTAGTGCCTGATCGAGCGAAGTAACGGCTACTTTACGGATCTCCTCCACAGGCACTGTAGCAACTGAACCCGTCAGGTCACTCTTTTTCACCTGTCCATAGCCTACCACAACCACCTCATTCAGCGATTTGGTGTCGGGCAGGAGTTGAATATCAAGAGTCGATTGGTTGCGGATAACTTTCTCCTGGCTGGTATAGCCTACGAAGCTAAACACCAGTGTTATGCCTGAGCCGTCGATACGGTCGTTTGGTATAGTGAGCTGATAGCGCCCTTGTGCATCGGTTGTTGTCCCCCTCGGCGAGCCTTTCACTACCACGCTCACACCCGGCAGTGCCTCTCCGGTTTCGCCCGTTACGCGTCCTGATACCCGGATATCCGTTGGCACCTGCTCTGTCAACTGGGCGGCCGACAGATTAGTCAAACCGGATAACTGAACGGGGCCAGCCGTTGTTTGAGGTGGTAAGTCGGGCAGGCTAATGATGGCCCTATCGCTGTTTTTAGGCGCTAAAATCAAATAGGCTCCCGAACGCAGCTTCTTGAATTTCAACCCATTGGGCTTAAGTAATGCGTTTAGATTCGTTTCCAGGCGGGCATTCAAATCAAGCGGTTCAAGCGGACTTAGGTGGCGCGCTACTACGGATTCTTCAAATAAAATATCGACGCCGTAATGTTCTTTCAGTTGTAACAGGGTCTGTTTGAGCGGCTGATTTGCCATACTAAGACTTTTGGTCTTGCCCGGCTGCGTAGTAAGCGCTTGTTGAGTTGTTCGGGCAAAAGCCAGGGTTTGCGCTACGGTATGTCCGTAACCGACGCTGAGTAACCAACCGGTTATCAGTGTGAGTGGTACTGATTTTCTCATTGAGTGAGTTGGGGTTCGGAAGCAGTTGAAAAAATAAGGTTCTGGCCACGATGGCTAACTCGAAGGCCAAGGAGTTCGGCCAGGGCATCTGCCAGTTCATCGGAAGAGCCTGCGCGAATAGTACCGGTCAGGGTCCGTCGGGCCAGGGCTGGGTCGGTGAGTTGAACGTTAACGCCAAATACATACTGAATTTGGCTGGCGACTTCCCGCAGGGGCGTATTGTTGAAACTAAACAACCGATACCGCCATTGGGCAAACTGAGTCGTGTCGAGTTGGGTCTGGAGTCGTAAAGACCCTCGTCCATCGAGCGTGACCCGATCGCCGGGCTTCATGAGCAAGTCCTGAACAGGTTGATTATCGGTGGCATAATGCAGGTTAACACGACCTCGCTTGAGTACCACTTCGGCACGCTCAACTCCACTCCGAACGGAGAATTCGGTGCCCAGTACTTCCACATCCAGTCCATCCATAGCCTGAACAACAAATGTCTGATTACTAGGCAAATGCTGTACATCAAACACGGCATCTCCCGTTAAGGCAACGCGTCGGGAAAGCCAGCCATACCCAACACGGGGTACCCGCAACGTTGAGCGGCTATTCAGCGATACCAGCGAGCCGTCGGGCAATTTGAGCGACCGAAGCTGGTGTGGGCCGGTCGCCACGGTATAATACAGGACTGAGTCCCGGAAAAACCAGCCGCTGGTGAGGAAAGCCAGTGCAACCGTAGCGGCCACGAGCCAACGACCCCTATACCAGTTCCGGTCTGGCTTAGTCAACAGCAGTCGTTGTGATTGTAAGGGGAGGTCCGTTGGTGTGTCGAGTCGCTGACGGAAGCGGTCCAGATTCATCGTGACATCAGGCGTATATTGGGGGAAGCTTCGTTCCCATTCATCGAGCCATTGAAAATAAATTTCGCGGCTACCGGGTTGACTGAGCCACTCGCCAATCACTTTCTGCTGAACGGACGTAGCCCGTCCAGCAAAGTAGCTAAATACCAGTTCTTTAGGTGGTTCCATAAAATGGTGGATTTATCGTTGAGTTTTAGGAAAAGGCCATGACTACCAATAGGCCCCAGCTAATCAGCTTTTGTTGCCGGAGGAGTTGCCGAACCGTAGAAGTAGCCTTTAGCAGATGATTCTCCACTGTTTTAGGGGCCAGCCCCATTTCCAGGGCAATCTCTTTATACGATTTACCTTCAAACCGGCTGAGTAAAAACACGCGTTGTCGTTGGGTAGGCAACTGCTGAACCGCCAGTTCCAAGGCCCTGTAGAGTTCATCCTGTTGCAGAAGCCGGTCGGGTTGGGTAGTTTCCAGATCAGGCCGGTCAAGGTCATCCGGCAACGTTTCCTGCCGACTCAATTCCCAGCGCAGGCTGTTGTAGGACCGATTCCGAACCGCCTGATAGAGATACGCCCGATACGAGCCGGTGATTTGTTTGTACAGTTCCCTGGTATAAAAGGTGTAAAATAGATCGGCTACCAGGTCCTCTGCCGCCTGCCGGTTGTAAACAAACCGAATGGCATGGCTGCATAAGGGCGCAAAATACTGACGAAAGAGCAGCTCACACCCTACTCGTGGGTCTGTGGCAAACGCATTTCGGATAAACAGTTCACCATCCGGCGACATAGGTATAGGAGCGTCGGTATCACTACGAGGCAACGGGGTTGGCCCAACGGGTGTTGGATCGGTATGAGGGCGAAAAGAAATCACGTTAGCGGGCATCGAGTAGAAGGGTCTGGTATGACTAAGACAAGTTCGCCCGAAAAATCCCCCAATCCATTTTTATTTTTTATTTATAAAATGCAATAGCCCGCTGATTTTTTATAATGGTTATGATCAGGTTATGGTTTTCAAAACAGTAACTGGCCAATTAATTTCATCTCATTTTTAAAATCATAAATCAATCATAATCATCATAAAAATCCGCGTTCTATCATCATCAGGTAGGTAACCAACGTCCGTGAATGCCTTTTCAAGTAAATCAAATGACCAGCCTACCTAATCTCCATTCTCTTAGTATGATTTCCCAGTCTACGTTCCGAAACGCTAGTATCGTTTTAAGCTTTTTAGTTCTGTGTAGTTCAGGCGCATCAGCCCAATCGAAAACGCCCCAGAAAACCTACATGTACCTGATTTATCACAAACTGAATCCGGGCCTTACCATTCAGGATGCGTTACCTGTTGAACGGGAATGGAAAAAAGTAAATCAGGCCGCTGTTGATGAGGGTAAACTCGAGGGCTGGTACATGACTGTTAAGCAGTTTACATCGAACCCGAACCAGACCGAATACGACTATGTAACCCGAATTGTAACCCATGAGATGGCCATAAAAGGCGCATCGCCGGAAGCAATGGCCCGAATTTATGGCGATAGCGTCCAGCAGAAAATGGCGGATCTGCAACGGCGTGACCGCAACACGGCTCCCGTCGTTAAAATAGAAATCTGGGAAATCAATGACGGTACGTACGCACCAAAATTCGCGCCTGACGGTACGCAACTGATGGTGATCGACCGGATTCGTCGTCGGAATCCAGGTGCTGACTATGAGGGTACCGTTGGTCAATTAAAGCGACTCAGCGAAGAACGCATTAAACGAAACAACCTGCTCGGCTGGGATTTTTCGTCATTAATTATCCCCAATGGCAGCGAAAAAGGCTACGAATTCAGTATTGCCCAGTATGTAAGCAACCTTGGAGCCGTAGCGAATCCGGTATTAGCCGATACACCGAATCCGGTTATGCCAGCCCCGGCGTATAAGCAACTGCGTAACCAGACAGCCCAGGTATTTGACTTTGTACGGCAGGAAGTTTACCGATTTATGGAGTATACCACCAAGCCCGCCAACTAACAATTGACGGCGAAAATAGAGTTAACTGGGAGAAGAAATGGTTATGAAGGATATACATAAACCCGTTCTATCTAACGTAACGTATGGACGCTAAAAATGGAAATTTGCATGGAAATGTGCCTGATTCATCACCTGTAGCTCTGTTGATCATCGACATGATCAACGATCTGGAGTTTCCTGGAGGTGATACTCTTTTAGAACCAGCCTGCCGTGTGGCCGAAACCATTGCTGCCCTAAAACAACGAGCCAAATCCAGCAATATACCTGTCATTTACACCAACGATAATTTTGGTCGATGGCGGTCGAACTTCAATGAAGTTGTTGACCATGTGCTAACCGATCACGTTCGGGGACAGTATCTGGCCGTAGTACTCAAACCTGAACATGACGATTATTTTGTGCTTAAACCCAAGAACTCTGCCTTTTACGAGACGTCGCTGGACGTGTTGCTAACCTATCTGAAAGTAAAGCATCTAATCTTGACGGGTATCAGTACCGACTCCTGCGTACTTTTTTCGGCCAATGATGCCTTTATGCGAGATTTAACACTCAGCGTACCCTCCGACTGTGTGGCCGCTATCAAAGCAACTCATTCCTACGATGCCCTTGCATATATGAAGCGCGTTCTTCAGGCCGATACATCACCCTCTACTCAACTTGACCTGACAGGGCTGGCAAAAAATGTATCTACGGATACAGAATCGGTGATTTTGCGGTAACTAGTTCACAGAAGGAAGTAGGTCAACTGAGCTCCAGGATGCCAGTACCATCAGATTCTGGCCGAATTATTGATAGTGAGGTAATGATACCTTACCTCACTATCACTGATTCGTTACCTAACCAATGCGCTTCTCAGCTCTGTTACTTGGCTTTTTTCTTTGGCACTCTACTTCGTTCGCTCAGCGCGTGCACATGCCGGATCTGTTTCAATGCCTGAGTACATCTGCCGATAAGTTTGACGCCTGTATGTTTCGGGAGGGATTTGTTTGTTACAAAAGTTCGGGGGGATTAAACGGCTGGACCTGTTTGTTCGCCTACCAGCCAACGCCGTACATTCAGGATCCATCTCAGTCGCTGGCGCTCATTCAGTATGATCGCAATAGCCGGTCGGATATTCTGACGTATCAGGTTCAATCAAAAGAACAGTATGAAACATTACGGGCCGAATTAATTAAACTTGGCTACCAGATTGACCCTGTTACAACCGATCGTCAGTTATTTACGTCGGCAAAGGCAGCCAACACCATCGTTACCTGCCAGCCCGTCTGGAGTGGCAATGGCATGTCGGGCAATTATACAGGTTATCTGTTCACTTTGACCCATCGCCGGTATTAGTTACGAGTTAATTGAATAAAATAGAAAGCTTCGAGTAGAGAAATGTGCATTCAAGCTTAAAGGCAATAATGGTGTTCTTGTTTCGCAATTTCATTTTACTCATTCTCATAAAAATGGACCTACTAGAAATACTTGCAAAGTGGCTTTTTTGGCTTTTTGATGGTTTTGGCCTAAACCTTATTCTCAAAAAAATTGCTAAAGCTTTCGATAAAGAGAGTAGAGACAATACCAAATCAGACAGTAATCTACTTGCTTCTCCTAAGTTCCCACAGGTATAACGTACCGTTTAATCTTATTCCTGTATCCTTTTACTGCTACGTCGTACTGTCAGTTTTAAGAAACTGACATCGCAATAAGAACATGGTTCAATCGCTATGCGGCCCAAAACTGCATACGCTGGGTTCTATTTCTTTAACTATTAAATCGCTACGCGTTCATAAAGATCTGTTTATCTGTAGGGGAACATAAACACAGAAAACGATTTTTACTGCAACGGCTTCACGGTGTATCCTTTTTTACGCAGCAGATTCACAACTCCTTTTTCGTTACCCAGGTGCCCGGCC
Organism: Spirosoma migulaei; assembly: GCF_054776855.1. Taxonomy (NCBI): domain Bacteria; kingdom Pseudomonadati; phylum Bacteroidota; class Cytophagia; order Cytophagales; family Cytophagaceae; genus Spirosoma; species Spirosoma migulaei. The sequence goes on from NZ_BAAHBG010000027.1 coordinate 464,645, forward strand.
CCAAAGGCAAAAAAAGTGGGTTTTTCTTTCGCAGCTTTCTCAATAACTGGAATCCAGTTGCTATTCCGCTCGCCGAGTAGACTCTCTTCAAACTGCGAAAAATCCCCCCCGCTGAATTTGCTGGTTTTCATGGACCCCATCAGCTTGCCAAGGTCATGGGCTTTGTATGTGTCGATCAATTCAGCAAACTCCTTCTTCGCTTCATCGGGATTCTTCGCCATATCAACCAACCCTTTTAGCTGTTCTGTGAGCGGGATTTTATCTAAAGCAGCCATTTCAGCTTCAATGGTTTCAAGGCCAAAAACTTCCTTTTTATCAGCGGCTGCCATTTGTGCAAAGGTCATATCGTAGGACGCAGGTTGACAAGGCAGCATGGTCATGTACATCATCGACATTATCCCAATGGGTTTGAACATGCCCATTTGCGCCAGTCCCATACCCATTTTCTGCTTGAGGTAATTGTCTAATACGGTGTAATCGTCGGCAGACAGTAGTTCTTTAACCGACTTGCCGCCCGACATCATCACTGCCTTCTGCATACTTGCCATCATGGCAGGATCATCCATATCCAGTTCCAGATACACCTGCTGGGCATCGCCAACTGCTTTTTTAATCTCGTCGGTTATTTGGAGATCGTTGGGGCATATGAGATGGAAGGTACCGTAAAGGTATGATGGCTTCGTTAATCCAGGGCCTGTTACTTCATACAGTAATGCTTTGTCCTGGGCCTGAACTTGTGTAGTCAACGTACTCGTTGCGAGTAGGCCCGCCATGGCAATTTTAGATGCTATATTTTTTTTCATGTTCGTTATCGTATGGCACGCAGATTTTTAGGATCATTATGAGTTAAAAATACGCCTGGTAAAGCCTACCCGTTCTTACCAATCAGCGTTCCCAAAGCTACCAAATAACGTTCTTCTAAGCCAATCTAGTAGGGTCAGTGAGCTATTGGCTGGACGAACGGTGTATTTACCCAAACGAGGTTGCAATCCAGTTCGATTCGTAACTTTGGTGGACTAATTTCTATTCCTAAGCCGTAGTCAACAAACCAGTCCATGATTGCTCAGCACCCTAAATCAGTCCCTCCTCAACCGCAGGCATTTACGCACAAAATCCGCATCGTTACGGCGGCATCGCTGTTCGATGGGCACGATGCCGCCATTAACCTGATGCGCCGGTTAATGCAGGCTTCGGGCGCAGAGGTCATTCACCTGGGGCATAACCGGTCGGTGGCCGAAATTGTGGAATGTGCCATTCAGGAGGATGTGCAGGGCATTGCCGTGACAAGCTATCAGGGAGGCCACCTGGAGTTTTTCAAGTATATGCATGACCTGTTGCATGAACTTGGCGCAGGGCATATCAAGATTTTCGGCGGAGGGGGCGGCACGATACTTCCAGCGGAAATCAACGAACTTCATGCGTACGGCATCACACGTATTTATTCGCCTGACGATGGGAGAAGCATGGGTTTACAAGGCATGATTGACGATTTATTACGTCAATGTGATTACGAATTGCCGCCGATTGCCGCACCGAACGCCGGGCTACAAGCAGATCCATCACTCGCTAAAACGATTGCCCGGCTTATTACAACCGCCGAAAATCATCCTGATTCGTTTACGACCCCACGTCTCAACCAAGTAAGCACGCCTGTTCTCGGCATTACGGGTACGGGTGGCGCGGGCAAATCATCGCTGGTAGATGAGCTAGTCCTGCGATTCCTGCGAACCTATTTAGATAAAACCCTGGCAATCATCTCGGTCGACCCTTCGAAACGAAAAACGGGCGGAGCCTTGCTCGGCGACCGAATCCGGATGAATGCCATCAGCTCCCATGCCGGTGCACCAGGCCGTGTATATATGCGCTCGCTGGCAACCCGACAGTCAAATCTAGCATTGAGTCGCCACGTGCAGGACGCCATTAATGTTTGTAAAGCAGCTCCGTTCGATCTAATCATCGTTGAAACCTCAGGGATTGGTCAGTCGGATACGGAGATTACGGAGCATGCCGACAAGACCTTGTACGTGATGACGGCTGAGTATGGGGCCGCTACGCAGTTGGAGAAAATAGACATGCTTGATTTTGCCGACGTCATCGCGATCAATAAGTTCGATAAACGCGGCTCACTGGATGCGTTGCGTGATGTCCGGAAACAGTACCGTCGGAATCATAACCAATGGGATACGCCTGATGAGGCACTGCCCATTCTGGGCACGATAGCTGCTCAGTTCAACGACGAAGGCATGAACATGCTGTTTGATAAGCTGATGGGATTGGTTGGCGTGGAGCAGGGAGCAGGGAGCAGGGAGGAGCAAGGAACCCGTGCACCACGCGCCATGCCCCATACACCAACCACCATCATTCCACCCGACCGCGTACGGTATCTGGCTGAGATTGTGGAGGAAAGCCGTCGGTATGACCAGTTCGTAACTGATCAAACAACGTTGGCCCGACAGCTGTATCAGCTTGACGGCGCACTGAAATTACTGAAAAATACCCCCCGCCCCCCTGAAGGGGGAGTTAACGACACCAAACCAGCCAGGTCACCCCTCGGAGATGAATTAAAACGCATATATGATGAACTCGAAGCCCGACTTCAGCCTGATTGCCGTACCCTCTTGCAGCAATGGCCTTCTATTCAGAAACGCTACGCAGCGGAGTTCTACGAGTTTAAAGTTCGCGATAAAATCATCCGGCAGCCGCTGTATTCCGAAAGCCTATCACATTTAAAAATTCCGAAAGTCAGTTTGCCCAGGTACCACGACTGGGGCGACATCCTACGCTGGCTCCTGACGGAAAACGTACCCGGTGAATTTCCCTACGCGGCAGGTGTATTCCCACTCAAACGCGAGGGCGAAGACCCAACCCGTATGTTTGCGGGTGAGGGTGGGCCTGAGCGCACAAACCGCCGGTTCCACTATGTATCGAAAGGCTTACCCGCCAAACGACTCTCAACCGCTTTCGATTCGGTCACCCTGTATGGGGAGGACCCCGCTTTTCGGCCCGATATTTTTGGCAAGATTGGCAATTCGGGTGTCAGTATTTGTACGCTGGACGATGCGAAGAAACTCTACTCCGGCTTCGACCTCTGCGATCCGGCTACTTCCGTTTCCATGACCATCAACGGCCCTGCACCCATGTTACTGGGCTTTTTCCTGAACGCAGCCATCGACCAGCAATGCGAAAAGTGGTTGAAAAAGCAGGGAGCAGGGAGCGGGGAGCAGGGAGTCGCGGGGGTGTTCTCAGCTCAGAGCTCCTCCCTCCCTGCCTATAACGCCCCCCTACCCGATGGCAACGATGGTTTGGGATTGACGCTGCTGGGCACCACAGGAGATAAGGTACTGCCCAAAGACGTGTATGAACAGATAAAAGCTGAAGCCCTACGAAAAGTGCGGGGAACGGTACAGGCTGATATTTTGAAGGAAGATCAGGCACAGAACACCTGTATCTTTTCGACAGAATTTGCCCTTAAAATGATGGGCGATATTCAGCAGTATTTCTCGGATAATCAGGTTCAGAACTTTTATTCAGTTTCGATTTCAGGCTATCACATCGCCGAAGCCGGTGCCAATCCGATTTCGCAACTGGCGTTTACGCTTTCCAATGGGTTTACATTCGTTGAGTATTACCTCAGTCGGGGGATGTCCGTCGATTCGTTTGCGCCCAATTTATCGTTCTTTTTCTCGAACGGCATGGACCCGGAGTACACCGTGCTCGGGCGTGTAGCCCGGCGTATCTGGGCAAAGGCAATGAAACATAAGTACAAAGCCAACGACCGCTCGCAGAAGCTTAAATACCACATTCAAACCTCTGGCCGGAGTTTGCATGCACAGGAAATCGCTTTCAACGATATCCGTACCACTCTTCAGGCCCTGCTGGCGATTTACGACAACTGTAACTCATTGCATACCAATGCCTACGACGAAGCCATCACCACGCCTACCGAAGAATCCGTCCGACGGGCAATGGCCATTCAGTTAATTATCAACCGCGAGTTTGGTTTGACAAAAAATGAAAATCCATTGCAGGGTGCGTTTGTCATTGATGAATTGACGGACCTGGTTGAAGAAGCTGTTTATCAGGAATTTCTGGCCATCAACGAGCGCGGTGGTGTGCTGGGCGCGATGGAGCGGATGTACCAGCGTAGTAAGATTCAGGAGGAATCGATGTACTACGAAACGCTGAAACACAACGGCGATCTACCCATCGTAGGCGTCAATACATTCCTCGACCCAGCCGGTTCGCCAACCATAGTTCCGGCAGAGGTGATCCGCTCGACTGATGACGAAAAACGCTATGCGGTGGAATCATGCCGGGCTTTTCAGGAGCGAAACCAAACGGAGGCCGAGCTGGCTCTGGCAAATTTGCAGGCAACGGCCCTGGCCAATGGCAATCTATTTGAGAGCTTACTGGAAGCAACTAAAGTATGCTCTCTCGGTCAGTTATCGAACGCGCTTTACGCCGTGGGCGGCCGTTACCGGCGGAATATGTAAAGAAATCAGACTTTTATACTCAATGACGTATTATCAAATTAGAGGCAGTGTTTATCGTATCGGTTTAAGTGGGTTGATGGTGTTGTTCGCTCTGGGCTGTCAACAAAAAAAGGAAACGGCTAAGACTGAAACCAATGAACCAAAGCCGCCCATTGCATCACTGGGAAAAACGACCTATACACTCGGGGATACAATTACAATCCAGTTGAGTCAACCGCTGAATGAGGCTACTGTTTCACTGGATACCAACGCAGCACCCATTATTCAGAAGTCGGCAAATTCGCTTTCCATCCTGTCTGCCTCAGAACTGGTAGGGCTGCACCGGTTAATTGTCCGGGGTGTTATGGCTGATAAAACGATCCATTTAGATACACTAGGCATCGAATTCTGGTCTGATACGAAGCCTCGTCCTATTGCCTATTCGGTACTAACGACCTATCCGCATCAGGCGAGCAGTTTCACCCAGGGACTTGAGTTTCACAACGGTGTTTTATACGAAAGTACCGGGCTCAACGGGCAGTCTAAACTAATGCAGATTGATTTGCGAACGGGTACCATTCTTAAATCGGTGCCCCTGGCGAATCAATATTTTGGCGAAGGCATCACCATTCTGAACGACCGAATTTACCAGCTAACCTGGACATCGGGCGTATGCTTTCAATACAAACTAGATTTTACGCTGGAGAAGACGTTTAGTTATCCTACCCAGGGCTGGGGATTGACCCACACCGATTCAACGCTCATCCTGAGTGACGGCAGCAACCGGCTCTTTTTCCTTTCACCTGATTTTCATCGCAAACGAGAACTCGCCGTTTACGACAACATGGGCCCTGTTATGAACCTCAATGAGTTGGAATATGCGAACGGCTATGTGTACGCCAACGTCTGGAAAACCAATCGGATTGTGCAGATTGATATAAAGACCGGGAAAGTTGTTGGGGACCTCGACATGAAAGGGATTCTGCCCGCTGGCATCGATACGGAAGCCAATGTGTTGAATGGCATAGCCTTTCTACCTGCCGAAAACGCGTTTTATGTGACAGGCAAAAATTGGCCAACGCTCTACAAAATCCAGCTCAAAACGAAGTCGAAACAGTTAGTGGCACTGCGTTGACGTAAGAAAGTTAGACACAGAGACACAGCGTACACAGAAATTGAAAATAGGGTTTAAGTTTCTGTGTACGCTGTGTCTCTGTGTCTAAACAAAATAAGACGCATAATCCCTGGCGAAATCGGCAAAATTTCTGGGGAGTTTACCCGTAGCATCTTCTACCCCAGCCTCAATCGCCGACGCTTCATTCCGACTGTAGTGGGCATAGTCTTCAATCAATCCATCGGCTTGCCAGTCGGGAAACCCTACTCCAGCCAACGCTGCCCGCATAGCGGCTGGAGGAACATTAATAAACGTAATCTGACGTCCTACCGCTTTTGAGAGTTCATCCGCTATTTCAGCATGCGTTAGTGCCTGTGGACCAGTTAGCGTATAAATTTTTCCTTCATGGCCGGGTTCGACCAGAGCCACAGCCGCAACAGCCGCAATATCGCGTACATCGACAAGGCTGATGGTGGCATCACCAACAGCAGCAAAGAAGTTACCCTGCTCAACAATCGACGATCGAAAACCTAATAGCCCCTGCATAAACAGATTTGGGCGCAGGAACGTAAACGCCATGCCTGATTCCCGGATAGCCTGCTCAACAACCGCATGGTAACGCAGGAATCGTACCGGCGAATTGGCATCAGCCGCAAATTGCGATAGCTTTACGATATGTTGAACCCCAGCTCGCTGAGCTTCGGCAACAAAATCAAGTTGCTGTTTTTCGGCCTGTTCCGATGAATTAGTTAGCAGAAATGCCCGCTCAAATCCCTGCAAAGCCGTAGCTAACGAGCCAGCGTCATTAAAATCTCCTGAAACAACGTCAGCACCCGGAAGCGAAGCCAGCATCTGGGCATCTTTAGGTGACCGAACCATGGCCCGGAATGGCACCCCCTGCTCGGCTAGTAGTTTGGTGAGTTCGGTACCAATGCTACCCGTTGCGCCGGTGATGAGTAGGGTTGGTGTTTTCGCACCGGAGGGCGGTGATGTGGAATTTGCAGTCGTATTCATACGTTTGTCTTTTTAGTAAGGTTTGCCGGTTTCTGGCTGGTTTGTAAGACAAAGGTCTACCAGTGCGACTCCCAAAAATTGTAAGAAAACGAAACGGGCATTATTCATGAACAGCCAACTGGTAGAAGCCGATGAACGCCTGGCTACGGTATTTAGTCATTTTTACAGTGTTCAGCTTGACATATCAGAATCAGCGATTCAGCAGCAGTTACTACCAAATTATGAGCTTTTGCTGATTTTCAATTTTGGTCCTGATGTACCGTTTTTCCTTGGAGACAACCACCATACTATTCATCAGACAGCCGTACTTGGGCCCTTACAAAAGATGCTGACGTATACATTGCCGCCGGGTGCAGATGTTATTGTTGTGAACTTTACGCTCAATGGCTTCTATCGTCTTTTGGGCGTACCCATGCAGCAGATTAAACCGGGTGAGTTATATGATCCTGACATTCTGCTTGATAAATCCTGTTTTCAAGACCTTTGGAGCCAGCTTTCGGGTATGCAGAAACAAGAGGATAGGCTTGAGTTATTAACCGATTATGCGCTTACGTTTGTCAAGCCCTCAGAAGCAGGCGCATTGTCTCTACTGGACAGCGTTAACTATTTTAAAAACTTGGCGCTGGACCCCGTAAAGTTATTAGCTCAAACAAATCAGGTGTCCACCCGGCGTATCCAGACGCATTTTCAGACGTATTTAGGCTATTCAGCTAAAGAGCTTAGTCGTTTTCTTCGCTTCAAAAAAGTGCTTCACTTTCTTTATCAACAGCCCCCAACAACCATTGACTGGCACGATCTTGTGCTTACATTTGGCTATTATGACCATAGCCACCTCATCAAAGACTTTACCTACTTTCTCGGCATCAGCCCACGCAAGTTTCTTAAACAAATAGCCACCGGTGGCGTATGTATCAGCAAATCCGGCAAGTTTTATTGAATGATATAGGATAAATTTTCGACAGGATTGTCGTCCTGTTCATCCTGTCGAAAAAGTTTATTCTACACAGTATGTTTACTTATGGCAAAAACATCTCTAAGTTCCCTTCTTACCCGCGTTGGGCTCGACTGGTTTATTCTCGCTTTATTGGGCATGATTGGGTTAGCCAAGCTCTGGCCTGAACCGGGTATTCAGAAAGGTCTCTTCTCATTATCTTCCCTTGCCACTTACGGCGTTTCCCTAATTTTTTTCTTTTATGGATTGAAACTGAATTTTAGCCAGTTGCGTGAAGGATTACGTAATTACCGGCTCCATTTGGTTATCCATCTCACCACATTCGTGGTATTCCCAGCGGTTGTATTAGTCGCCCGCTCGCTGCTGCTCACGCCCGATACGGAACTCTTATGGCTGGGTATTTTTTATGTTGCCGCCCTGCCGTCAACGGTTTCGTCGGCGGTGGTGATGGTGTCAATTGCGGGAGGCAATATTCCGGCGGCTATTTTCAACGCTAGTATTTCCAGTCTGATTGGCGTATTCATTACCCCACTCTGGATGAGCTATTTAGTAGTCGCGACGACCGGACAATACGACCTGGCGGGTGTAATCTGGAAATTGACGCTACAGGTTATTCTGCCCGTTATATTGGGTCTTTTACTGAATCAGCGATTGGGTTGGCTGGCTGCCCGTTACAAAACAGCGCTTCGGTATTTCGATCAGTTCACAATTCTCCTCATCGTATACACCGCCTTCTGCGAATCATTTGCACTTCACTCATTCGAGAAGATTTCTGTGGATGATTTGCTCTGGCTGGCCGCACTGATGCTGGGTTTATTCTTTCTAATTTTTGGGATGATTACCCTTATCAGCCGGTTCCTGAATTTTAATCGCGAGGACCGCATTACAGCGTTGTTCTGTGGCTCCAAGAAATCGCTGGTGCAGGGGAGTGTAATGGCAAATGTGCTGTTTCCAGGAAGTATGGCGGGCGTTGTACTACTCCCGATTATGATCTTCCATGCCCTCCAATTGATCGTGGCCAGCATTATAGCCCAGTCTATGGCCAGACAGCTCGAAAAAACAAACGGCACTCAGGCCTGATTCTACCGGGTTCAATATGTACAAACTGGCATTCAGTAAAGTGGGCATAAAGCCAGATTAAACGCTGGTGAGCGGTTCGCTTCTAAGAATCAGTAACGCACAACTAAACAACTACTGATTATGAAAACGACACTCATTTCCGCTATTGCCCTGTTCAGCCTGGCTACTACAGTTACCTTCGCTCAGGGTGTTTATTCAAAACCGTTCGACAACAATCGTCCAGGTCAGGTCCAGTCTCCCCGGAATGCTTCCTACGACCAGCATCCCCAATATACCAACAATACCCCGTTTCAAGGCGATCTAACCGTTGATCAACTGAATGCGCTGGTAAACTTATCCCGTCGGCAGGAGAAAGACATTCGTAAGATTGATAACGTATACGACCGACTTCTGGCCAATCCTCGTCAATCAGCCGATATCAAACGGGAGCTACTGGCTCGTAAACGTCAGGAAACGCTGGCGGTCTTAACGGTACCACAACGAAATCAGCTGTTTGCCGCTCAGTATCAGCCAACCAATCGTTATAACAAAAACCAGCCGAACGTTCCTTACGGACGCCGGGGCTAATCCAGCCTGACCGAATTCAGTAAAACGATATAGGCCCTATCTCCACGATAGGGCCTATATCGTTTTACTGAATTCGGTCTCTGTTGTATGGAATATCGATGAGCCTGCTACTCTACACTTCCACCTGGTTTCAGCCCATTGCTGTATCCATAGTATTGAAAAAAACTATGGCATTCAGTTCTGATTTTACCAGTTTCAACATCCCAAAATTGGCATTCAGCCAGATGGGCCTATACCCAGATTAAACGCTGGTAATCGATTCGCTTCTAAGAATCAGTTACGAACAAAACAACTAAACACAACTGATCATGAAAAAGATACTTGCAACCGCTCTCACCTTATTCAGCTTAGCAACTACGGTTTCTTTTGCTCAAGGCGTTTATTCAAAACCATTTGACAATCGCCCTCCTCAATACGGTGGCTCTCGCTACGACCGCGACCAGTATCAGGATGACATTAAAATAGATCGTATCGACGCCATTGTCGGTTTGTCTCGCAGGCAGGAAAAGCAATTGCATAAGATCGAAGATAATTACGATCGCATCTTTGCAACCTCCCGTATGACGCCCGATGCCCTGCGTCAACTCCAGTTACGCAAACGTCAGGATATGCTGGCCGTGCTAACATCATCGCAACGCGACAGGCTGTTTGCCGCTCAACAACCGAATCGGTATAACCGAAATCAACCTGGCCCTTATGGTCGCCGGGGCTAATCCCACCAGATTACGAAGTGCCTCCCCAATCCGGTATGTTAAATTATCGGGTTGGGGAATTTTGCGTTCAGGAAGGCGGTACTTTTGCGTTCAAGATAGCCGCTCAACCAGTTGATAAACCAGCCTGATTCGTTACCTTTTGACCACAGTTCGTTCGGCCCTGATTTTGTATGGGGAACAGCTACCGCAGCTTACCAAATTGAAGGCGCTGTTGACCGCGACGGGCGGACACCCTGCGTTTGGGATACCTTCAGTCGACAGAAAGGCAAGATCAAAACCGGCGAAACAGCCGATGTAGCCTGCGAATTCTACGACCGCTATGAATCCGACCTACTGCTGCATAAAGAACTAGGATTCAATGCCTTCCGCTTTTCCATATCGTGGTCAAGGATTCTGCCCGAGGGCATTGGTCCGATGCATGGCGGGCGTATCAATGAAGCCGGGATTGCTTTTTATGATCGTCTGATCGACCACTGTCTTCAGTTGGGTATTACCCCATGGATCACGCTCTACCATTGGGATTTACCCCATGCGCTTGAACTGAAAGGGGGCTGGCCCAATCGAAAAATAGTGGACTGGTTCGCTGACTTTGCCGACGTTTGTACCAAAGCCTTTGGGCACAAGGTGAAGCACTGGATTATTCTGAACGAGCCACTGGCGTTTTCTGTACTGGGTTATTTTACGGGTCAGCACGCACCCGGTCGGCGGAGTTTCCGGAATCTGCTCCCGGTTATTCATCATACTGCCCTGGCACAGGCCGAAGGCGGACGTATCGTTAGACAGAACGTGCCCGATGCGCTGGTGGGTACCACGTTTTCCTGCTCGCCCATCGATCCATTTACCCCCAGCGATCAGGCGGCAGCCGCCCGCGTGGATGCGCTCATGAACCGGCTCTTTATTGAGCCTGCGCTGGGACTGGGTTATCCAACGAAAGAGCTACCTTTCCTGGCAGGTATTGCGAAAAAAGTGGCTAAACCAGGGGATATGGAACGGCTCGCCTTCGATTTTGATTTCGTTGGCCTGCAACACTATTTCCGGGCGGTGGTGGAGCAGTCTTATTTCATGCCGTACCTGTGGGCCAAAGATGTGTCGCCCCTCCGGCGCAATGTGCAGACCATTACCGAGATGGGCTGGGAAGTTTACCCCGAAAGCATGTACCGGATCATACAACAGTTTGCGCAGTACGAAGGCATCAAGAAAATCTACATAACCGAAAGCGGAGCCGCCTTTTATGATCGGGTTGAACGAGGAGAAGTAAACGACATTGCCCGGGTTAATTACCACCAGAATTACCTGCAACAGGTGTTACGGGCTAAACAGGATGGATTTCCGGTTGATGGTTATTTTGCCTGGACGTTTCTGGACAACTTTGAATGGGCAGAAGGGTATCGGCCTCGGTTTGGCCTGGTATATGTCGATTTCAGAACGCAACAACGAATCGTAAAAGCATCGGGACGCTGGTTTCAGCAGTTGTTGACAAACGTACAAATCAGGGGTAATGTCGGCCGTTAAGTATGCTTCCCGAATCGATACGCAATTCCCACGCGCCAGAAGTGAGCATAAATGAGGGCATCAGTACTCAATTGCTTCCCGGCATAATTAGATAACCCATGCGAATAACCGGCACTCAAACCGAACATCCGGTAATAGCCTGTCAGGTTCAGGCGAGGGCGTAAGTCGACGTCAGGAATCGGGCGTCTCTGATCCGACATTTGTAGAAATGGGTATTCTGGCTGGACTTTACCAAACTCACGACTGAGTAAACCAACGGCAATATCCAGGCCGACAGTTGCATCAAGACTAAACCGTTCGTTACCAAATCGCTTTCCGACAAATGGGTTCAGATTTAAATACTGATTTTGTAGGTTACCCTGGCCATTGGCTGGTGTAGGATAGCCAAAGTCGCCAACAATTGCCGTAATAGCCACTTGACTTGTTAGCTGTTCATAGCCTATCTGTAAGCCGTATAGATAGTTATTTTTGGTTGAATGCTGAACTTGCCCGGCAATACTATAACTAAATCCACTCTTGCGGCCATATGGATTAGTCAGGTAGCTAGAACCGCTCATACCGAGCCTTGTTTCATTAACCGCACTGGGCCCGTAAAACGAGAATAAACCCGAACCAGCCTGCAGTGAAAATTCAGTACGTTGGCCGTAAACAATCTGGCTAACAATACTGATAATGATGAACGTTAACGTGGTTCTCATGGTATTAAATGTACACTAGGATCAAAGCTAGTATTGACCAACTACTCATTTAGTACAAAACACTGATTAAACTCAGTTAACCAGCCAGAAACTTATCAATTTGCCGGGATACTGCACCGGATACTTTTGCGGTTTTACAAGTTACGTAGCTATCCAATCTACTCAATGTCCTTTCATCTTCCTATTACGAGTCCAGAGCAAGCCGTTTCGGCGATCCAGTCGGGCAACCGCGTATTTATCCATAGCGTAGCCCAAACACCCCACGTACTCATCAAGGCAATGGTGGCCCGTGCACAGGAACTTTCCAATGTGGAGGTTTGCCATATGCATACCGAAGGCCCCCTGCCCTATCTGGATGAACAATACCGCCATTCATTCCGCGCGAACTCGTTCTTCATTGGTGCCAATATGCGGAAGCAACTCAATCAGGGCATCGGCGATTACGTCCCCATTTTTCTGAGCGAAATCCCTCTGTTGTTCCAGCGAAATATCCTGCCGATTGATGTGGCCTTGATTCAGGTATCTCCCCCAAATGCACACGGGTTCTGTTCGCTGGGCCCTTCGGTCGATATTTCATTAGCGGCCATCCATGCTGCCACCTATGTAATTGCACAAATCAACCCCCGCGTACCCCGCACGCATGGGGACGGGCTCATTCCCGTTTCGATGCTGCATGCTGCAATTGAGGTTGATGAACCTATCTATGAAGTGCGGCCGGGTGAGATCAGTGCACTGGATCGTAAAATCGGGCAAAACGTAGCCAGTCTTGTCGATGATGGGGCTACTCTCCAACTCGGCATTGGCGGCATCCCAAATGCCACCCTGGCCGAACTCATTCATCACCGGGGGCTGGGTATCCATACCGAAATGTTCTCGGATGGGGTTATTGATCTGGTAGAGCGGGGGGTCATTACCGGCGAGAATAAAGTGATACTTCCCTACCGCATTGTTTCCTGTTTTGTGATGGGTACTAAACGGGTCTATGATTTTATTGACGACAATCCTGGCGTTGCCATGAAGCAGGTCAGCTTTACCAACGATACGTCCATCATCCGGCGCAATCCAAAGGTGACTGCTATTAATTCAGCCATCGAAATTGACCTGACCGGACAGGTTTGCGCCGATACCATCGGAACCTATCAGTATTCGGGAGTGGGTGGCCAGATGGATTTTGTACGGGGAGCCAGCTTATCGGAGGGCGGCAAGCCAATTTTTGCACTAGCCTCTACAACAACGAAAGGTCAGAGTAAAATTGTCCCGTTTTTAAAAGAAGGTGCGGGGGTTACAACCACCCGTGCGCACGTTCACTACATCGTAACTGAATTTGGGGTTGCGAATCTGTACGGGCAAAATCTGCGTCAACGCGCCCGCTCCCTCATCAACATCGCTCACCCCGACCATCAGGAAGAATTGGAACGACAGGCGTTTGCCCGCTTTGGAAGTTTATAGACTATTCTATTTTATCTAAGTAGTTTTTGCGCTGGTATGCTCAAGAGGTACTAGCTATTCATTAGATCAACGAGACAAAAATGATGCTTCAAGCCAGCAGTATTTGAATGGCTACTTTACCGGTGAAAGGCTGGTTATAATGAAACGGATAGAGAAAGGCGCCAACGATAACACCAGTGGCAAAAAATAAAAATCGATTCAACCACATAGACCCATTGAATCCTTCTACGCCTTATTTAGATGCTTTTATCCACAACCAGGTACAACCTAAAGCCAGCAAGTACGGAATAGGTGATCGAATCCAGTTGGGCGCTTTAAATTGCCAGTACATAATGTATCAGTGGCCAAAAGAACCGATTAAAAACAGGCCGATCGTTAGTAGTATTTTAGACCAATTCATTGGTTCAAAAATACTACTGCCAGATGAAGCGTCGACGCTTCATCTGGCAGTAGTTGAAAAATTCTTGACCCGACCAACGTTACACCTTCAATTTCTCCACATTCTTGTAGCTGATGGCAATCGACTCCAGGGGTGGAAGTTTGCACACATCCTGCTCCACAAAATAATGGGTCATACCTGCGGTTTTCTTGGCATCGAAAATACGCTGGAAGTTAATGGAGCCGGTACCCACTGGCGCAAACGCCCGTTCGGCTGTTTTTTCCATGTCTTTGATATGCCATAAGGGGAAACGACCGGGGTGCTTTTTGAACAAAGCAACGGGATCCTGATTGGCGAACGTAGCCCAATACAGATCAAGTTCAAGTTTCACTAAGTTCTTATCAGTACCGCTTAACAGCACATCATAGGGCAGTTTACCGTCCATTTCCTTAAACTCAAAATCGTGGTTATGGTAGCAAAACTGCATACCAGCCGCTTTTACAACTTCCGCCGATTTGTTGAATAGGTCGGCAAACTGTTTGTAGTCATCCAGTTTTTTCCGTTCGTCTGGGAATAAATAGGCGCAAACCATGTATTTCTGACCGAGTGTTGCGGCATCGTCAACAGCGCGCTTCCAGTCATTGGTAAGGGTTCCTTTGGCATTGGGCATCGTTTTACCCGTTGTGTAATGCCCACTGGGAACCGACAGACCCAGGCTTTTTAACTGGGCAGCAAACTCTTTAGGTGTTTTGCCAAAGAACTTACCATCCGAATACCCAAACAGCTCTACTTCTTTATAGCCTATTTCGGCCACTTTTTTCAACGTACTATCCGGGTCTTTTGCCATCAGATCCCGCAGGGTGTACAACTGCAATCCAACTTTCTTCGGTGAGGCTGCAAAGGCATCGAGTTGAGGCAATAAAGCTGCCGACGTAGCTAAAGCCCCCAATTTCAGAAACTGCTGGCGGGTAATCTTTTCGGAGTAATTCATAAAACAATAGGTCGGTTACCAGGCCACAGACGACCTGTCTGTGCGTTGGGTGTAAAGATAGGGACTGGCTTTGTTTACTGTTCTGACAGTTTTTAGCCAACTATCCAACGTAATGTTTCCGCATTTCGTACGGCGTTGCCACCACCGTCGTTATTGAAATAGACAAATACATCTTTCCCCATTCCAGCCCACTCCCGAATACGGTCCGCCCACCAGCGCAAATCAGTATCTGAATAAGAGCCGCCATACAGGTGTTCCGTATCGGGGCCATGAAGCCGTACGTACACAAATGGAGCCGTAGCCCGCAGAATACAGGGCAATTTTGCTCCGCTCATGATGCAATAGGCCACTTGGTGCTGCTCCAATAAGGCAAAAATGGATTCGCTCTGCCAACTCAAATGCCGAAACTCTACAGCAACACGCATCCAGTTAGGTACCTGGTCCAGAAAATAGGCTAACCGATCATAATCACAGGCCTGATTGGGTGATAGCTGTACCAGCAAAACGGCTCGTTTGTCGCGCAGTTCGTGCCAGCACGTTTTGATTCGCTCCATCCAGATTTCAGGCGCATAGAGCTTTTTGGCGTGGGTGAGTCCACGAGGTGCTTTGACTGTCAGTTGGAAACCATCAGGTAAGCGCCGTCGCCAACTGGCAAAGGTGGACTGCTTTGGCCATCGGTAGAAACTACTGTTGAGCTCCACCGTCTGGAAACGCTGCACGTAGTAGCCTAGCCGGTCGTGAACGGGCGTACTGTGCGGGTATAAAACGCCTTGCCAGTGATCGTAACTCCAACCCGATGTACCAATATGAATACTCATATCCAACTGCCTTAAAAACAAACAACCCTATAAGGCTATAAAACCTTATAGGGTTGAACTGTGAAAGAACCAGACTGTTATTACTTTTTCGAAGCCGTCATTTTCTGACCCTTTGCTGCGCTTTTGTAGCTAATTCGGAAGAGCGTACCGTTTAAATCGTCGGTCACGTAGATGGAACCGTCGGGTCCCTGAGCCAGGCCACAGGGGCGATGCTGCACTGGGCCAGATGGTTTTTCTAGGTCGATACCCGAAAAGTTATCGGCAAAAATCTCCCAGGGGCCTGCTGGTTTCCCGTTTTTAAACGGCACAAATCCTACTAAATATCCTTTGTGAATCGGTTGGTTTTGTGAGTGAAACGCGATAAAAGCGCCATTCCGATAGCGTTCTGGGAAGGCGGTACCTGTATAGAACAACAAACCGTTTGGGGCCATATGGGCCGGAAAAGCCACTGCCGGATTGATCGTTTTAGCACTACCCGTTTTTTTGCCATCACCTCCATATTCAGGGGCCAGAATTTTCTTCTTCTGAATTGGATCGTAATAAATATACGGCCAGCCTGCATCGTCGCCCTGATGCACTTCATACATGGTTTCAGCGGGTAACTCAGCGCTTTGCTGTGGGGTGTAATATTGCGGGTAAAAATCATCGAATTTACCACGCCCATGTTGCAGGACAAACAAGGAGTTCGTTTTCGGATTCCAGTCCAGGCCTACCACATTTTTAAGGCCGGTTGCATACCGGGTGCCACTCGCAAAGGTCTGATTGGCAACATCGGTTTTAAATCGCCAGATGCCCGCAGCCGAATCCAGGAGTGGGCAGGGCATCATGCCTTTTCCCGTTCCAGCTTCCCGGCACGCATCATTGTCCGACGCGATATTGACGTAAATATTCCCCTGATTATCAACGGCTATTGACTTCGATTTATCCCGATCTTTTTCCCTCAATCCAGACACCAGCAGTTCGGGTTGATCTGGGTTCGTGACCTCCTGACTATCGTTGAGTTTATAGCGATAGATGCCTGAGTTTGACGACGTATAGAGATAGCCATTTTTGATAAAAATCCCTGTTCCTGGGTAATCACCAAAGCCCGTTTTCTCGTCAATCAGTCCATCTTTGTCCGTATCCCGAAGTCGATAGATTCCTTTTCCGTCCTTTAGCTTGGCCAGTTTCACATATATATCACCGGTTTTTGTGATCGCAATGTGTCGGGCTGCTCCTAAATCCTGAGCAACCATAGTCCCCGAAAAACCTGCCGGGAGCTTTAATTCTAAGGGTGTATCTGCCTTCTTTATCGTACGTGCCAGTGCCTTTGGATGCTTGCCGTGATGGGTTTCGGCCTGGCTATCCAGTGCCACCAGTGAAGCCATCAGACAGGCAATCCTGAAAAAAGAGTTAGTCATGGTTTAGTAAACTTGGGATTTGATATTTTTTCGGTTTCCAACAAAAGTTAGCTAACCTTGAGAAATACTGTCTTTCATGGTGTGCTGGCGCGGGCATTCACCAATGAATACTGGCTAAATTAAACGACACGGGCAATTGCCCACGCCAGCCCTACAACCAATAAAGGCCAGTCGTGAGCACGACTGGCCTTTATTGGTTGTCAAAATAGTGGTTTACACCAACCCTTTCTTCATTGCCTTAACGGCATAATCGGCAGCACGGGCCGTTAAAGCCATGTACGTTAGCGATGGATTTTGGGTGCTGGTCGAGGTCATGCAGGCCCCATCGGTCACGAATACATTCTTCACCGCATGAAGTTGATTCCATTTATTGAGCATCGACGTTTTCGGATCTTTCCCCATCCGAACGCCCCCCATTTCGTGAATATCGAGGCCGGGTGCAGCATGGCTATCGCGTACGCGGATATTCTTGAACCCGGCTTCGGTAAACATTTCAGTCAGTTGTTCCTGATAATCTTTCACCATCTTATCGTCGTTATCGTCGTAAGCGATGGAGATTTTCAACTGGGGAATGCCGAATGGATCTTTCAATGAGGGATCTAGCGCCAGGTAGTTGGTTTCTTTCGGGATCGTTTCTCCCATCATGTGCGAACCCACATACCAACCACCCAGTTTCGGATTCAGCAGGTTTTCCTTCAAATCAGCACCTACGCCACTTTGGTCGGAACGCGAAATTCGGCCCGCAGAAAAACCGGATGCGTAGCCCCGCAAAAAGTTCGTTTCCTGCTTCAGCACGTTCCTGAAACGGGGAATATACGGGCTGTTCGGTCGTCGGCCATCGGTCGTCGAGTCGAGGTTACCATCGTATTCACCCGAAATACCCGCCCGATAGTTGTGGAAGGCAGCATATTTACCCAGTATCCCGCTATCGTTGCCCAAGCCATTCGGGAAGCGATTGGAGGTTGAGTTTAAGAGTACCAGGTTTGAGTTCAGCGCGGCAGCATTCAGGAAAATGATACGGGCGTAAAACTCCTGCATCTGTTTCGTGTTCGCATCAATTACGCGCACACCCGTAGCCCGGCCTTTCTTCTCATCGTATATAATTGAGTGCACAACCGAGTTTGGCCGAAGGGTCATTTTCCCCGTTTTGGCCGCCCAGGGTATGGTTGACGAGTTACTACTAAAATAGCCCCCAAACGGACAACCCCGCTCACAAATGGTACGATGCTGGCATTGCGCCCGTCCTTGCTGGAAATGGATCGGCTGCGGCTGCGTCAGGTGAGCTGCCCGACCCATGATTACATGCCGGTCTTTGTACTTGGCCGCTACTTTCTGCTGAAAATGTTTCTCCACGCAGTTCCACTCATGGGGCGGCAGAAACTCGCCATCAGGTAATGTAGCCAGCCCATCTTTATTGCCCGTAATACCAGCAAAGCGCTCTACGTAACTATACCAGGGAGCAATGTCAGCGTACCGAATGGGCCAGTCAACCGCAAACCCATCACGGGCAGGTCCTTCAAAATCGAAGTCGCTCCACCGTTGGGTCTGCCGTGCCCACATCAGTGATTTACCACCCACCTGATAGCCCCGAATCCAGTCGAAGGGTTTATCCTGAACGTAAGGGTGTTCGGCATCTTTCACGAAAAACTGCTCGGTGCCCTCGTAAAAGGCGTAGCACTTGCTGATAATTGGATTGGCTTCCCGCACCTCCTGCCTAAGCTGATTCCGGTGCTCAAACTCCCAGGGTTGTTTGTTTGTGGTTGGATAATCGGTTACGTGCCGAACATCGCGCCCGCGTTCGAGCACGAGCGTACGAAGGCCTTTACCCGTTAATTCTTTAGCAGCCCAACCCCCACTTATGCCTGAGCCAATGACAATGGCATCGTAGGTATTTTGGGCTTGTGCGTCTATGTTTAAATAGGACATTTTAGTTTGGGTTTGTCGATTTGGTTTACGGTAGCAAACCGCACTGGCGAAACCAATTTTGTACGTCAGTCGATGTAAACCGAATACCGTAAATCAGAACTTTATTTTCCTTGAGATACAGTTTTAGCAGGTACCGGAACACAGCCGTGATAGCGTCCCGGAATAAATTCATAGTGTGTGAGGTTAGTCATCACGTATTCTGAACTCATATAGCCTCGAATAGTGAGGTTCTTCACCAATGAGTAAAAATCTTTCTGTGCCGAATCGGTCGATTGCGACAATTGGGTTAAGAGCGCGGTCCGTTGAGCAGTATCTCCTCCGGGAAAGGGTTTACTGAACGACTTGTGGGCCAGATCATTCAATGAGTCGAGCCCTTTGCTGAGATTTTCCTGTGCCGATTTTGGATAGCAATCTGCCACCATTTTCTGTACAAACTGGTGAACATTCAGTGCCTTTGCACCGGGTGTGTTAGTAACCGGGATAATCGTTTCGACCATCTCAGCCAGAAGCTCAGTCTGACTTCCAGACAGGATTTGCCGGCTCGAGACAACTGTTTCGGTTGTCCAGCCGTTGGCCCAGGCAGGCAGGCTAATTAACCCACCAACGGCACCAGCCATTGTTTTTAAGGCATTACGTCTTTCCACAGGTGTTATTTACAACTAGTATTTTATTGAATCTACTATCAAAGATACAACATGAAAGCAACTACTTATCATATAAGTTAAGACCACTGGAAAGCAATTTTTCATCCGAATAAAACTGGGGAACTCCGTTTTATTCGGATGAAAAATCGTCAGAATCCGCAGTCAGCAAAGCATCAATGATCTGAATTAAATGGGTATTAAATTCCTACGGAAACATATACCTGTGCAACAAAGGGTATTTCTGCCGCGTATTCATTATAGAGTAAGACAGCTTTTTATTCAACTAACTCTATAGAACTAGAAAGATATGAATCATGCGTTTAAAGGAGCAAACCGATTACATCCCTCCCGAAATTGGTCAATTCAGTACCTTCTGATAGCCGGTTTCCTGCTCACACTGGCGGGATGTAAGAAAAGTACGGACGATGTTACCCCACAACCATCCGCATCAACCAGTGAGAACCAAACCATTGACTCCTGGATTCTATCGAACATGCGGGAAGTGTATTACTGGAACGACAAAATTCCAGCAAACCCAGATACAACGCTGGCACCCGATGTATTTTTCGACTCCATCCTGAATACCTACAACGCCACCACTAACCCTACTGGTGACCGTTTCTCGTGGATTGAAAACGATGCAAATACCTTAACGGCGGAATTAAGTGGGCAAACCACAACGACGGGTATGGAGTACAATCTTTACCTACGGGCAACGGGTTCTACGGGGGTTATCGCCCAGGTCCTGTACGTATTACCTGGTTCTCCGGCAGCACTCGCCGGAATAAAACGGGGTGACATCATCTCGAAAGTAAACGGGCAGTCCCTATCCACCACCAATTATTCGGATCTGTTGTTTTCTGGGACATCCTTTACATTTGGATTTGCCAGTGTAAGTGGATCAACGCTGGTTGATACGGACAAAACAATTAGCGTTACCGCGACTACATTTCAGGAAAACCCGGTATTTCTGGATTCAGTCTATACCGTTGGTAGCAAAAAAGTGGGCTATTTAGTCTATAATCAGTTTGTGCCGGGTGCGAATGGAAGCACTGCCGATGAATATGACAAGCAGGTCGATGCCGTATTTGCCAGCTTTAAAGCACAGGGCGTGAATGAACTGGTTCTGGACTTACGCTATAATCCAGGTGGTTATACCTCATCGTCAGCGAACCTGGCCAGCCTGATTGGCAAAGGCGTTAGCTCCAGCAAACTCTACTTCCGGGAAGAATGGAATACTACCATTACCCCCCTACTGCAACAGGAATATGGGGCTAGCTTCTTTGTGCAGAACTTCATCGACAAGTCACAGAATATCGGCAGCAATCTCTCGCGTGTATTTGTGCTCACCACCGACCAGACAGCCTCTGCCAGTGAACTCATCATCAATGGCTTACGTCCGTATATGACGGTAACAACCATTGGCTCAACAACCTATGGTAAAAACGTAGGCTCCATCACAATTACGGATGATACGGGCAAGATTAAATGGGGTATGCAGCCTATTGTGTTCAAATCATACAATAGTGCAGGCCAGTCTGACTATTCAACGGGCTTCACCCCCAATATACAAGTCGATGAACCCATCAATTTATTACCACTGGGCGACACGAATGAAGCATTGCTGACAACTGCCCTCGGTCAAATTTCAGGAAGTGTTGCTAGTGGGCGTCGGGCAACGGAAAGTGGGAATCCGCTCATAACTTTTGGATCATCCATTCAACGCAAGGCAGGTGGGCATTCGATGATTCGTCAATTGAAGAGTCTTAAATTTTAAGCTTTTTTAAGGAATCGAATTCCAACGACTATGATACAAAGCGAGTCTTTGTATCATAGTCGTTTCGATTTTATTCTACCTGTCTTTATATCACACTAACAATTAAGAATTTTTATGAGCCTAGCACGTTGGTAAGTAACACCCCTTTGGCGTAATTTTGCACGACCCATTTGATACACGACTTCGCCTGAGTTAGGCTCTCAATTCGCTAGCTCGAACTGGTAAGACTATCAAAATCATCGTTCTTAACGCAAATTACTATAACTTTACGTTTTAATTCGTTCGTTCACGCTCGTTTTTCATGATTCATTTACCATTTCGATTTCTTTCGGCTAAGTCCTCCCAGTCGAAATCTGTATCATCTGAGACTTCTCTCTCTAACGCTACCAAGAAGACCAAACGCGTCAACTGGATACTGGGTCTAATCGGCATAGGCTGGGCAGGACTCCTCGTTGGTTGCAACAACTCCACCACAGTGGACATTATGGGCGACTGGAATTCACGATCTGAACTAGAAGGTCCTGCCCGCTTTGGCGCTGCCAGTTTCGTTGTGGGCACAATTGCTTACATGGGAACAGGGACCGACGTCAGCAATAACCGTCTGAAAGATTTCTGGGCTTATGACGCGAGTCGGAATGCCTGGACCCAGAAGGCTGATTTTGCAGGTGTTGCCCGCAATCTAGGTGTTGGATTTGCTGTTGGCACCAATGGCTATATTGGTACAGGGCTTGATGCCAATTCTACCCGACTAAAGGATTTCTGGCAGTATAATCCAACAACCAACACCTGGAAAGCAGTTGCTGATTTTGGTGGAACGGCTCGTCAAACAGCAACAGCCTTTGCCATTGGCACCAAAGGCTATGTAACCTGCGGATTCGATGGTAACTACCTGAAGGATATGTGGGCGTACGATCCTACGGCTAATGCCTGGACGAAAGTAGCCAGCTATGGCGGCTCGAAACGTGTTGGTGCGGTTTCTTTTGTTATAAATAACATGGCTTATGTGGGAACCGGTAACAACAATAATTCAAATCAGTTGGATTGGTATGTATATGACCCAGCACAGGATTTGTGGACGCAAAAACTCAACTTCATTACCGACCAGACGAGCATTGCCCGTAGCTATGCCGTTGGGTTCGCTATTAATGGGAAAGGGTATATAACTTGCGGTGACGCATCTACCAAAGATGTCTGGGAATACGATCCAAGTACTGATACGTGGACCACACGCGGTGTATTTGAAGGGGCTACCCGAACCTATGCGGTGGGCTGGTCGATTAACAACAAGGGATATGTTACAACGGGGGCAAACAGCTCGAGTCGCTTCGACGATTTATGGGATTTTGATCCAACCGTTATCCAAGTTATTCCCTGACCTGCATACATGTTTGACTGACTCTCTCTTTTCAGGGTCAACAAACGTATAGTACAGTCAATCATGACGAACAATTCTCAACTACAGTCCCGGCCATCGTTAGTCCGGCTGGGTCTGATTCTGTTCCTGATTAGTTTAGCTGTTATGACTACCTACCTGGTCTATAAACGGCAGCCACATTATCAGGTTCAGGTCATTAAAACAGCTGGTGGTTGGGGCTATGATATATTGAATAACAATAAGCTGGTCATTCATCAACCTACTATACCGGGGCAACCTGGTCTAGTAGGCTTTCCCAGCCAGGAACAGGCTCATCGGGTTGGCGATTGGGTAGTTCAGAAAATACAGCAAACGGAGGCAATGCCTACGTTGACAAATGAAGACTTACGCCAGTTAGGCGTAACAATCCCCTGAATTCGTTAATTATGCGTACTCTCTGGTACGCCGGTTTGCTACTGCTGACCGGTATAGTGCTATTTTCCTGTCAATCGGGCGATCTCAGCGTGGGACAGTCGGTCATCAATCCTCAGGAACTGGTGGTGCAGTCTGTTGACACGTTGACATTACAAACCTCGACGGTGATGAGACCGGATTCATTCCTCACCTCTGGTGATAATAATATAGTGGTTGGTCGCTGGAAGGACCCACAAACCGGTACCATGACAGCCCGATGCTTTGCGGCCATTAATTACGCCAGCAATTCTTTTTTAGGACAAACCAACCAACAACTAGACTCGTTAGTGCTGGAGCTTACTTATGCTTACGTGTATGGAGATACGACCACTGCGTTTAATGTGAGTGTACATACGCTGAACAAGCCTCTGGTTTATCAGGCCTATTACAATACAAACTCGGTGGCATATGATAGTAAGCCCTATTTCCAGAAAACCGTTCTCCCTCAGCCACTGACACTCACCCGAAAAATATCATTTCGGATGCCTGCCGATATTTCACAGTCATTTTATAACAAGCTGGTCAATGGTGATATTGTAGATGCAACGACATTAGCCGAGTTCATACCTGGCTTTGCTATCAACTGTAATGCTTCGGGTAATACGTTTGCTGGTTTTGTAGCCGCTTCCAGCGGCTTACGGCTCTATTATCATGCTACTGACGTCAACCTAACACAGTCCAATCTCTTATTCCCAATGTCGGCTGGCTACTTTACCCAGCTAACGAATGATCTTAGTGGTACCCCATTAAGTGCCCTGAAAAACCGATCGGATGCTGTCAGTAGTCGTTTGACGAATAACACGACATTTATTGTTCCTGGTGCCTTTCTGCAAACCCGACTGGAGATTCCTTACCTGGATCAGTTTGCCAGACCCGATGGTTTTGCCGATCTTAATAAAGCCGTGCTGGTAATCAGCCCCATTCGAACAACCTTGAGGGATAATTCTACTCCTCCAACCAATCTGGCACTCTTTTTTACTAACATTCAGAATGATATTTTGCCGAGTGCGCTACCGGGCGGATCCGGAGGAACCTCATCGGCCATTGCCCAATATGGTCTACAAGCCTCTTCCATATATGGAATTGGCCCTGATCCGGGTGCTTTACCCCTTGTTGATTCCTACACATTCGATCTAACTTATTATATCGGTCAGATTATCAAGCGCAAACTTCCCAATCAGCCTCTACTAGTAACGATTCCGACAGATACCCAACTGGGAAGGTCGCTTACCTTACTAGATCGGCTCCAGCGGGTAACAATTGGCGACCAGCAGAAGGCAAACGATCAATTAAAAGTGCAGTTATTCCTGACGTCAGGATCGTAATCGGATAGCCAGGCTATTATTTAAACAGCGAGGGGGCAGATTTTTAAAATCTGCCCCCTCGCTGTTTAAACGAAACGTTGAACCAGTTTATAAACCCACTATCTCGTAGCCTCCCCCTTTTTGTGTAGTGAACGAAGTAATGTAGCCTACATTAGTTTGCTTTGACACAGCCTGAACACCCTTTATTTTCACGGGCCGGGCGGTTCTGATTGCACAGAGACCACCATTGAGCGCTTTTATAGTGGCCGTGGTCAGACGGTGGTTTTTCCAGCGAATACCAATTTCAAAGCCACCCCGAGCTTTTAGCCCTGTTACGTTTCCTTCTTTCCAGGCATCGGGCAGAGCCGCCAGCAAATGAATATCGTCCAGATGGCTCTGGATCAGCATCTCGGCCATGCCTGCTGTACCACCAAAGTTTCCGTCGATCTGAAAGGGAGGATGGGCATCAAAAAAGTTTGGATAAGTGCCCCCTCCACCCCTACTCGAATAATTGGTGGCTGTTTCACTGGTGTAATTCAGTAGTTCACGAAGCAGGATATAGGCATGGTTCCCATCTAATAGTCGCGCCCAAAAGTTTATTTTCCAGGCGCGGCTCCAACCCGTTCCGGCATCACCTCTAATTTCCAGCGTTTTCTTAGCCGCAGCAGCAAAATTGGGCGTCGTAACGGGAGCAATTTGTCGACCAGGATGTAAGCCAAATAAATGCGACACGTGCCGGTGTTGTGGGTCTACATCTTCCCAGTCCTTATTCCACTCCTGGAGGTTACCCTTATGACCGATGTGAAGCGGGTAAAACTTTTTTCGTTTCTCGATCAATAGCTGGCGGAATTCAGGCTCGATGTTTAAAACAGTAGATGCATCGATCAGGTTGGTGAACAAATCCCACATAATCGACATGTCCATCGTTGTGGCCACCGATATAGGGGAGTGTTGCCCCTTTGCATCAATGAAATCATTCTCCGGCGATACAGATGGTGATACAATTAAGTATCCTTCTTTATCTTCAATAAGCCAATCCAGATAAAACAGTGCAGCCCCTTTCATAATGGGGTACGCGCTTTCTTTCAGGAATTTTTTGTCGCCCGTAAATCGGTAATGCTCGAAAAGGTGCTGACTTAGCCATCCAGCTCCCTGATTCCAGTTCGCCCATTTCGGATCGCCCTGCCCTTTGTCTCCTACGGGGTTGGCAATGGCCCAGATGTCGGTGTTATGGTGAGCTACCCAGCCGTGCATGTTGTAAAACTCCCTGGCAACACCCACTCCATTCTTTGCCAGTGAACCTATAAAGCTCAGCAATGGTAGATGAAGCTCGGATAGATTAGTGACCTCCACCGGCCAGTAATTCATCTGGGTGTTGATATTGATGGTATAGTTGGAACTCCAGGGAGCGCGTAATTCTTTGTTCCAGATACCCTGTAAATTGGCTGGAACACCCTGCACCCGAGAACTGGAAATGAGCAGATACCGCCCATATTGGCAGTACAAGGTTTCCAGTCCGGGGTCATAAGCGCCCTTACTATAACCCTCTAAACGAAGGTCAGAAGGTAGCGTAGCATTAGCATTCATAGTTGTTGTATCGGTCAGCTGAAACGAAAACCGATTAAAATACGACTGATAGTCCGCAATATGACTACTTAACAGGGTTAAAAAAGGCGTTCCGGTTGCTTTGCGGATAATCTCTTCTGCCAGTTTATTCTCATCCTTTCCATCCTTATCCGGACACTTGTCATAGCCGTTGAAACTAGTGGTTGCCGCTACCAGTAGCACAACCTCCGATGCATTACGAACATGAATACCGGATGTATCGGTCTGCACTGTCCCGCCTTTATTCAGTGCTTTTATACGTAGCTGAAAGCGCATTCCTTTACACCCACTTACGTCTTCGTACATAACATGCTCCCGGTCTTTGGGACTGTAATAGTTGGGGTCGACCTGCGAAGGAGCTTTGCCTTTCATAATCCATTCACTACTTCCGTTGCGCACGTTCTGGAAACGCAACTGACTTTTTGTACTGGCATCGAACGTAAGCTGTCCGGGTTTGCTGGCCGTCAATCGAATCACCATGACCTGGTCTGGAGATGAACTAAAGATTTCCCGTTTGTATTCGGTACCGTTCACCGTAAAGCGTGTTGTAGAAATGGCTTTCTGAATATCCAGATCGCGGTAATAAGCGGAGGGTTTTGCCCCTTTAAGCTCTTGTTTCAAAACCAGATCGCCCAGTGGCATGTATGATTGGGTATACAGTCCCTGCATCTTTTTAGCCAGTGCAATAGCTTCTTTGTAGTCTTCCCGATCCAGTGCCTGCCGAACCTGAGGCAGATACGTTGGTGATTCTGGGTTAACAGGTCCACTCACGGGTCCACCGGACCAGAGCGTACTTTCATTGAGTTGGATCAGCTCTTCCTCTACCCGTCCGAAGACCATTGCGCCGATGCGTCCATTACCAACTGGCAAAGCCTCAGTCCAGATCGCAGCAGGCTGGTTGTACCATAGTTTGAGATTTGATTGAGCAAACAGAAGGAATGGAAAAACAAGTAAAAAAGTAAGCAGGCAAATTTGTTTCATGATAAAGTAGTGATTCATTTCGACAACAACACCTACATCAACCGATTGAAAGTTCGGGGTTATTGGACAGGTTTATTTTATAAAGCAATAGTAGCCTATTTTATCACGGCAATAGAACGCTGATTTTTATGATTGGTACGATTGCCCCTGATTGTTGGGCTAGAAAGAATTGTTTCCTGACCTGACTTCAGCCACGAAACATCTTGTTTTTCCGTATAGGTTAAAAGACGTCGAAAGAGCCTTTTTTGAAAAACAATTGGCCTTTTTTGGTTCTAAATGGTCCAATTAGCGTGTCTGTAAGCTTAATCAACGAATACGTTCACTTCTTAAAAAGTACTAAAAAGAGCCTTAAATCCGTCGCTGATGCCGTAGCTGTACGTTACCTTTTAAACCGTGAAACAGCGGATAACCTGAATGGCTCATACAATGCAGCGTACACACATAAACAACCTGGCCAATCAATCGCAGGCTCCAGTGCAGCCAGCCTTGCAAGTTTTAGTAGCACAGTCGGAAGATGGTTTCTACGGCAGTCTGCAGCGGATATGGAACAATGTTCTTCAACTGGAAGATATGGGGATCATTCAACAGGAAAATGACAAGTTCATGTATGCGTATCGTTTTGCAGAAGCCGAGCTTCAACGGGCTTATCGGGAACAGTTCACCCAACTCCCCTCACAAACCAATTAACTCCCATTTATACAATCGTTATGAAAACCTACCAGAATGAGCATGTTAGGGTGGAAGTTGATTGTAGTATACACCTGTTGCAGCAAACATGGTCAGGTTTACCATCCAGCGAAAATTTTCGGGACGGGTCACTGGCGATTATGGCATTAGCCAAACGACATCAAGTTAATCGGTGGCTGGTTGATTTAAGACAGTTGCGTTTATTCAATCCAGTCGATTTACACTGGTTCATTCAGCATTGGTTACCCCAGGCTACCGCTGAACATACGATGCCTCAGCACGCCAGGGTAGCGGTTATCCTGAACGCCGTTAATCAATTCGGGAAATTGGGCTCCGACCTGTTGTTAAGAGCCTCAGGCAACCAGAACGGATCAATGGCCAGCCGCTATTTTGTCGGGAACGAGGATGCCCGAGAATGGCTATTGATAAAATCCTGAAGCAATTTTATAATCTGCCTAACAACCTGGATTACAAACAATCGTTCATTTCCATACTCCTCATCGTATTTCCCGGGCTCTGGTTTTTGATTAAACCAGAGCCCGGCCTTATTTATACATGAACATTTTTACCTGTCATCTGCAACAGAAGAGGCTATTCTTACGTATGGCAAAGAAATAGGTAGTCTATGCATTCCTGAAAGTACTTCAAGCCATCTTATCGTTAAGTAATTCTGCTCTTTTCAGATCGTACAAATGCACTAATTGCAAAAGTCATAGTATCAACAATTTTCAAAAATTTGTACGCTTCTTTTTAAATTAATTCTTAATTTTTCGATACTGTTAACTAATTATTTGGCGTTATGGCCAATACTAGCGTCTTTTCAGATTAAAAGTCATTAATAAGGCAGTTAAAAAATTACCTATTGCCACGTTCCCGAATTGCTCAGCGTATAGCTTAAAAATACCCAGTTGCTTACCATCCAACTAAAGTTTTATGACTCGCTTCGAATTTCTGAAATCGATGGGCTTTACCGGTGCCGCATTGGTTGCGGCCATGACGTCCTGCATCCGGGAAGAAGATACCGTAGTTGATGCCCTGACACTGGCTGGCACAACTACACCTACCTCAACAACAACACCTACATCGACCACAACAACGTCAAGTACAACAACAACACCTACATCCGCAACGACGAACGGCACAGACTTAAGTAAAATCACCAATCGGCTTCTAACAATCGACCTCACCGCTTCAGCAGTTGCGGCTCTCAAAACAGTAGGTGGCTATATAGCCCAGAGTGGTATTGTGGTTGCCCAATCCAGTTCTGGTACCTATATCGCCGTAACACAAACCTGCAGTCATGAACCGAAGAAGGCCATTATTTTCAACAAAACTGAATTTTATTGTACGCAACACGGCGCCCGCTTTGATTTGACGGGTAAGGGTAAAAATAGCTTTGGCAGCAAAGGCCTTACCGTTTATAAGACGGCTACCGATGGCAAAACACTTGTTGTTTATAGCTAGAAATCAGCTTTACGAGAAATTAATCTAAACGAATATGAAACTAGTACTCACAGCTCTCCTGATTGGCCTGTTGACCAATCCGCTCAACTGGGAACTCAATTTTGATCAGGCGAAAACAGAAGCAGCCCAATCACACAAGTTCATTCTCCTGAATTTTTCGGGCTCAGATTGGTGCGGGCCCTGCATCAAACTCAAAAAAACTATTTTCGAATCGGCAGAATTTAACCAGTATGCAGCAGATCATCTGGTGCTCGTTCGGGCCGATTTTCCCCGGTTGTCAAAAAACCAGTTAGACGCCCGTCAAATTGCGCATAATGAAACACTGGCGGAGAAATACAATAAGCAAGGCAAGTTTCCGCTCACGGTTTTACTCGATGCGAACGGCAAGGTGCTGAAAGAATGGGATGGATACCCACAATCGTTAACCGTATCTTCCTTTTTGGAAACAATTGACTCCGTCACGTCGACCATAAAATGACCGCTCCCCTCCGTATCCACCAACGGGTACAACGGCTCATGGGCAACCGTTTTGAGCTCAGTGTTGTCAGTTCGGATGCTGATTGGGCGAGCACCTGTCTCGATGCAGCCATTGAAGAAATCAGACGCATTGAACGAAGCTTGACAACCTTTAGCGACGATAGCCAAACGAATCAGATCAATGCCAATGCGGGCATCCAGCCAGTTCAGGTTGACCTGGAGGTGTTTGCCTTGATTGAACGTTCGTTGCGATTATCGGCACTGACACAGGGGGCCTTCGATATCACCTATGGCTCAATCGACAAACGATTCTGGAATTTCGATACGACAATGACCGCATTGCCAGATCCCAAAACAGCCAAACGTATGATTCGGCTGATCAATTACCGAAACGTGATACTCGATGCTGATAAGCATACGGTATTCCTGAAGGAAAAAGGGATGAGAATCGGATTTGGGGGCATTGGAAAGGGATATGCTGCCGAACAAGCGAAACGTGTTCTGCGCGAGCGGGGGGTAGAAAGTGGTATAGTGAATGCCTCCGGCGACCTGACAACCTGGGGAATACAGCCCAACGGCCAGCCCTGGACCATCGGTATTGCCGATCCGAACCTGGCCACCCGGCAGGCATTCTCTTACCTGGCCATCAGCAATATGGCCGTGGCTACCTCGGGCAGCTATGAGAAATACGCCCTGATTAACGGCAAGCGATATGCCCATACAATTGACCCAAAAACGGGATACCCGGTATCAGGTATAAAAAGTGTAACCATCATTGCCCCCAATGCAGAACTGGCCGATGCCTTAGCAACGCCCGTGCTGATTATGGGAGTTCGTGTAGGGCTTGACCTCATTAATCAGATGAAGCACATTGCCTGTATCGTAATTGATGATAACGATGTGCTTCATACGTCAACCAATATCCGGCTTACAACACCAGTTGTAGCCTGACTAACTTGTACAAAACCGAGCGATGAACTTAACCCTATCAATTCCCAAAACAACTCTGTTAGCTGGCCTTGTCTTGCTTAGTCTGGCAGGTTGTACCACGGTAAAAGAGTATCAGAAGAGCCGGATCAACGATGCTGAAATGGAATTATCGGCTCGTAAATCAGAAAAATTCGAGCAGAATTTTTATCTCTATCGCGAAGGAGCTGCCGGGGCGAATGGTGGAAAAAGTGGAGGAGGCTGCGGCTGTAACTAACAAACGCGAACCATGAAAAGAATCTGTATATCTGTTGGCGTACTGCTAAGTTTATGGCGAGCGGGCTATGGCCAGACGACAACTGAACCTGCCTACGAAAAACGGAAACTCAAAGTTGAAGAGATTAATTTAGTATCGAGTTACTACCAACAGGATGGCAACAATTCTGCCGTAACGGGAGGTATTGGCACCGAACACCTGACCGATTTTGCCCAATCACTCGATCTGGTGCTCAAAACCACCGACAGTCGGAATCGGCAGCATACAATCGCGTTCGACTTTAACATTGACCATTATACTTCGGCGTCATCGGACCAGATTGATCCCTTGACCGTTTCCTCCGCTTCGCGCAGTGATACGCACATTTACCCGTCAATTGCCTGGAATGTACACAACGACGCCACTCGTACCACACGGGGTATCGCCTTGTCTTACTCGACGGAGTACGATTATAAATCCTACGGGATTAATGTCAATTTTGCGAAAGCATCGGCCGACAACAATCGGGAAGTCAGCCTGAAAGGGGGTGCTTTCTTCGATACCTGGAAAGCCATTTTACCACCCGAACTTCGGCCCGAAGGGTATGGCTCGGGTGCTCATGGCGATACCGATCCAGTTGACTATAAACCCCGAAACTCGTACAATATTAGCCTGTCCCTGTCGCAGGTAATTAACAAACGGCTACAAGTCTTACTGACCGTAGAACCCGCTTATCAACAGGGATTACTCAGCACGCCTTTTCACCGGATTTATTTTCAGGATGGTGCCGAAACCGTTGAAAAGCTACCCGGTAGCCGTATGAAACTGCCTATTGGACTGCGGTTACACTACTTTATGGGAGACCGGGTTGTTATCCGTACGTTTTACCGCTATTACATCGACGATTGGGGTATGCAGGCGCATACGGTTAACCTTGAGACGCCCATTAAGCTGACATCGTTTGTTTCCGTAAGTCCGTTTTACCGGTTTAGCCACCAAACGGCCGTTCGATATTTTGCGCCATATGGGCAGCACAAAACAACGGATAAATACTATACCAGTGATTACGATATTTCAGGGTTTACCAGCCAATTCATTGGAACGGGTATTCGTATGGCTCCTCCTGGTGGGTTATTTGGCATTGGTCACTGGCAGAGTGTCGAGCTTCGGTATGGGCATTATATTCGAAGTACCGGTATGGTAGCTAACAGCGTAACCCTACTGGCAAAGCTAAAATAAACATGAGCGAGCGAAGCGCGTAGATGACGCTTACTTCACGGAGTGCTTACTTTTCATGATACAAAGTGAATCACTTGTTAGTGAGCATTCCGTGAAGTTCCTAGGCAAGGTGTGCGTATATTTAAGTTGAATTTTACTTTATCTGGAACAGCACAAAACCAATGTTGCCAGACTCCCTTTGTAATTAGTAACTTGTAAGCCTTCTGGCATTTACCAAGTCTTAATGAGTAAATGTATCCCCATCACAGTCGTAATGAGCGTATGATCTGAAGATTTAGAACGATTGTCTATGAGGCTATTTACATTTCGATTTTTAGTCTTGCTGTTTGCACTGGGTTCACCCCTGGTTTCGTTGGCAACCCACCAGGTTGGGGGGCAGATAGAAATGCGTGCAATCGGCGATGTTCCCGGCCATTTCCACATCACGGTTACTAATTATCTGGAAGATGGAACCCGCGGGGCTGCCAATCAGGCTACTACCGGTGTTTTAGGCATCTTTCGTACCCGTGATAATACGCAAATGATGAGTTTCACGGTCCGGCAAACGGGAACCCGAGTGCCGGTAATTTACGCCAACGAGTTCTGTGCAGCCCAGCGCAATCTGAAATTCATTGTTCTTACCTACGAGGCAGACATTCAACTCAGTCCAACTCTTTATAACGATACGCAAGGCTACTACATGTCGTATCAGACACGGAACCGGAACGCGGGCATCAATAACATTAGCAGCCCCGATCAAACGGGTTTTACATTTTACCTTGAATTTCCAGCCATTCTGCAGAACGGGCAACTTTTCACGAACTCCTCCCCTCACTTCGGGCCGATCAACGGGGAGTATGTCTGTATAGGAGACTCTTTCACATTCCCATTTGGTGGTACCGACCCGGATGGTGATGAGCTGAGGTACTCCATGATTACCCCACTGAACCAGAAAGGCACGGGTAATACACAGAATGCGGTCTCGGCGGGACCCTACCCCGATGTAAGCTGGTTGTCTGGCTTTGGACCAACCAATGCCATACCAGGTAGTCCTTCGTTGGGTATCGATGCGCAAACCGGCCAATTATCAGTCACTGCCAATCAATTGGGCTTATTTGTCTTTGCGGTTCGGGTAGAAGAATATCGAAACGGCATAAAAATTGGTGAGGTAAGGCGTGATTTTCAGTTGCTGGTTATTGACTGTCCCCCCCAAACCACTCCCAATCCGGCCGTTCAGATCATGAACCTGCCCAAAGCAACTAAAACAACCATTTGTCAGGGCGATTCAACTATTCTACAAGCTACGGTAGATACCAGTTGGAACTACCAGTGGCGTCGCGATGGTATCAATCTGTCTGGCGCAACAAACCCAACCCTCACCGTGCGGCAATCTGGCGAGTATACATTGGTCGTTTCACCCAAGCAGGTTTGTAGTAAAGTCGGTAATTCAGGGATTCTGACGATTACGGTTATCGGAAACGAAGCGAAAGTAACGTCAACGGGTCATTTGTGCGCTACAACAGGAACCGTCACCCTCCACGCAACCAGCGACTCGAATGTGGTTTATCAGTGGTATCGCGATAAACAGTTGCTTTCGGGAAACCTTTCTGTCGACTCGCTTCAAACTAGTCAACCTGGCAACTATTGGGCGGTTTTAACCCACAAAACGCTCGGTTGCAAGGCCAATACAGATACCGCTACCATAACGCGTTCAGCTGCCGTGACAGCGGTTATCAAGTCGTCAACGGGATTCAATCGCATTTGTCCGCAGGATTCATTACGCCTTGATGCCAGTGGTGGTATTAGCTACAACTGGCAAAAAGACGACATAAAGGTGGGCACCAGCAGTTCGCAATACACGGCCAGCCAGGCGGCAACGTATGTGGTTATTGCGACTGACATTTTTGGGTGTGAAGGCACCTCGGCTCCCATGACGTTAACCCAGTTGATTGCACCAACGGTCACCCTGGATTCTATTCCGGGTGTTTGCGGGCCCGATGTTCCCGTCCATACACTTATTGGTAGCCCGCCCGGTGGCGAGTTTGCTGGTGCAGGTGTAACGGGGAGTGAATTTAGTCCCAAACAGGCTGGCATTGGCAATCATCCGTTGACCTATACCGTAAAGGCAGCGCCCGAATGTGCTGGCACAGTGGCTACTCGAATTGCCATCGTTGCGCCTATTCCAACGATTCAACTAACCGATTCCATGACGACGTACACAGGCAATACGTTTAGGATGGATCCAATCTATACCGGAAATCCGAATCAGTTCCAATGGGCATCGGCTACGTTCCTGGATAGCGCCAATGCCGCCAACCCGACAGTGATGGATATTCAGAACGATATCACCTACATCATCGATGTAAAAAATAGTACGGGCTGCGAAGCCAAAGACACCATTCACGTTACCGTTTACGCCCGAGTTTTTGTACCGGATGCGTTCAGCCCCAATGGCGATGGCCTGAATGACACCTGGGAGCTTTTCGGAATAGAAGCATTCCCGGATGCTATCGTGACCATCTTTAACCGATGGGGCGAAGTAATTTATTCATCCGGCAGGGGGTATACTCATCCCTTCGATGGTACACTTAACGGCACTTCTTTACCCGCGGGTTTGTACGCCTTTACGTTACGAACGGTACCCCAGAAGCCGATCATTCGGGGAAGTTTGATGTTGGTACGTTAGTAAACTCTGAACGGTGTGCCATACGCCCTATCTCCCAGATAGGGCGTATGGCACACCGTTCAGAGTTTACTACATGGCTACTTCTTGCGGCCCGGCCCCCAGATGGCCTTGCCAGGAAAAACGTTTGTGTGTTCGCCATCTTTCAACACCTGTTTGCCATTAACCAGTACATGCTGAACCCCTACCGCGTACTGGAACGGGGCGGCAAATGTAGCTTTGTCTGCAATAGTAGCCGGATCGAAGATAACCACATCAGCGAAGTAGCCTGGACGAAGAAACCCTCTACTGGGTAATTTGTGATTTGCGGCTGGTAAACTCGTCAATCGGCGAATGGCCTCTTGTAACGACATAACCTGCTCTTCCCGAACGTATTTCCCCAGTAAACGGGCAAAATTCCCAAACGTCCGGGGATGAACAATACCGTTGTCTTTCCGATCTTCGGATATAGATGCGGCATCGGAACCAAACGACACCCATGGCTGACGAATACCCTTCTTCACATTTTCTTCCGACATCAGGAAGTAGGTTGTCTCAACCCGGCTTTTGTCGGCAACGATCAGATCCATGACGGTTTCGATGGGGTCCTTACGCCAGATCGCGGCTAGCTGGCCCAGTGTTTTCCCATTGTACTTTTTCAGTGAATCCACCTCAAAAGCGGTCAGCAGAATATTATCGGTCGAACCCGCCAACTGAAACATATTTTCCCAATCGTTCCCGCTTTGGCGCACTTCGGCGGCTAACTTTTGGCGAGTAGCCGGATCTTGTAGCCGTTTCCAGCCAGCCATAAACCCACCATTGAACAAATAAGGTGGCAGGCAGGAGGTCAGGCCGGTGGCACCCGCCGTGTAGGTGTACATATTGGCGGTTATATCCTGTCCTTGCTCACGAGCCTTGTTGATCAGCGTAATGGTCGACTCCATACGAGGCCAGTTCCGCTGTCCAGACGCTTTGAAATGATACAATTCAACCGGCACGTTCGCTTCCCGTCCAATCTTAATGAGTTCATTGACGCCTTCTTCGAGCCGATCCCCTTCACTTCGAATGTGGGCAATATAACGCCCGCCGTAGCGACTCGCTTCTTTGCAAAGCGCAATGAGTTCGTCCGTATCCGCAAAGGAGTTAGGCGGATAAATGAGGGCGGTTGTGATCCCTAAAGCCCCCTCTTCCATTGCCTTGCGAACAATGGCCCGCATCTGATTTAACTGGGAAGGAGTCGGCTTTACATCGGCTTCACCCAATACAACCTGACGAACCTGGGCAGCCCCGAGGTAGGATGCAATGTTGGGTGTAATGCCTTTCTTTTGAAGCTTAGTTAAAAACTCGGCCAGCGTTTTCCAATCGCAGGTCAGGTTGTATGGTTTTAAATACAGGTTAACCTGCTCCCGTTGCGCTTCCGTACTAAGGGGTCCCCAGGAGTCTTCGCCAAAAACCTCGGTTGTAATTCCCTGTTTGGTATCGCTCATGGAATGGCCATCCCGCAGAAACTCAAGCCCTGTGTGCGACAATACATTTATGAAACCCGGAGCTACTGCTTTACCCTGCGCATCAATTACTGAACTAGCTTTTGCCGTAGCGAGATTACCAATCGCAACTACCCGGTCTCCACGAATGCCTACATCACCGGGCTTAGGGGGTTGTCCCGATCCATCGTAGATAAGTCCATTGCGGATGAGAATATCGAATCTATTGTTAGTAGGTTTGGCCGATTGAGCGAACACCTGGCCCGTATAGGCCATGAATAAGATAAGAAGATGTGTAAATCGCATAGCAGGTTGTTTATCAATCCAATATAGCGATTGACAGAAAACAACTGATTGATCATCGGTTATCTTCAAAAAATAAGTTCCGGTACAAGCTAAAGGATATAGCTTGTACCGGAACCTACTTATTCTCTTATATACTCAGAAGCCTATTAAGCCTGCTTCGTTAATTGAATATTCATGACCAGTTTAACATCGTCACTTACAACAACGCCACCCGCTTCGGTAACACCATCCCAGGTCAGACCAAACTCTTTACGCTTGATCGTGCCTACCAGCTCGAAACCAGCTTTAGTCTGACCATAAAAATCCTGCATCTGTCCACCGTGTTCAACCTTTAGGGTTACAGGCTTCGTTGTACCACGAATGGTCAGGTCGCCGGTAAGGGTATAGGTATCATCACCGGTTTTGGTCATCGAGTTTGATACAAAGGTCAGTTTAGGGAAGTTCTCGGCATCAAAGAAATCAGCTGATTTCAGGTGACCATCCCGTTGTTCCTGGCCCGTACTGATGCTGCTTATGTCTGCAGAGAAGGCGATTTTAGCATTGGTAAAATCATCACCGAATGTTTCAACCTGACCTTCATAGACCCCAAATGATCCCGTTACGGTCGAGATTACAAGGTGTTTTACTTTAAACTGCACTTCAGAGTGCGTAGGGTCAATGGCCCAGGTAGTAGCGGTGGCGGTTTCAGTTGCCATAGTTATAGTCGTTTATAAAATTTCGTGTTGACGTATTTGATGTATATACATTTAATTTGACTGAAATGTTTCAAATTTTTGAATTATTTTTTTCAAGCCCTACTGATACTCTCGCCCGACAGGCCTACCTGCCTTTCTGAGCGTCTTCCGGAACTTTAGTCAGTTCCATTCCAGCGCCCTTTACTAGTGCTACCTTCCCTTTTGTGTCAAGTATAAAGCTTAGGGGCTCTTTACCATTCCAGAACTGATCGAATACCATTCGGAAGGTATCGAAATGCCAGTGCTCGAGATAGCCAGTCAACAGGTTATTGATGGATGCATAGAGTTTCCCGTCTTTCTGCGTCACCACTACTTTTCCATACAGTGGGTCGGCATACGAACCTACGTACGCCGTTAAGGGCAGAGAGGGTTTTGTATTCAGTACACGGGTGCTATCTACTTTTCGCTCCGCCTGTTTGGCCCGTTGTTTTAATGCGCCATACAATTGCCGAAACTCTTTGCTCCAGTCGCGGTCAACGCCAAGCCGGGCGTCGGGCCGTCCAAACTCATCGAAGGCACGATACATGAGTGCATGGCGAAGTTCGGCATGGTCGAGATTTCCCTGCACATACACAGCTACTTTCTGATCCGGCAATTGTCCGTGAATGGCAACCATACCCGTCAGGCTTCCGGTATGGAAATTCACCCGTTGCCCGCGGTAGTCCTGCTGAAACCAACCCAGGCCATAGGTTTTCCAGACGGGTTTTGTCAGGTATTGGGTCGGGTAAAACTGACTGTCAGTCACCAGTGTCTGCGGTTTGAACAACTCAGCCCAGGTAGCCGGTTTTAATAAAATTTTACTCGTTCCACCAATTGTGTATCGGCTACTATCGAGCATACAGATCATCCAAGAAGCAACATCATCCGGGCAAGTCCAGATCGAGCCCGCCGGTCCAACCGCATCGACTAATCCCTCCTCAATCCGACTGTTTACAGCACGAATCGTATCGTTTATCTCAATATGGGGTTTTGCCCGATTTACTTCGTCCGCTACTTCCTTAAAGAGAGCCTTTGTTCTGCGCATGCCCAGTGGCTCAAAAATTCGGGTTCGAACGAAGACATCCCAGGGAATCCCGCTTACTTTTTCGATGACCTTACCCGCGGCCAAATACATAATATTCTGATAAATAAAGCTCGACCGTAGCGAATACGACGGTTTAATGAGCCGCATCCGATGCAGAATTTCGTCGGAGGATATCTGTATGCTTGCCCAAAGCACATCTGCATTACCTACGCCTGTGTTGTGAATCAGTAAATCCCGCACCCGTACCTCCCTCGTAACAGCCGGATCATAAAAAAGAAAATCGGGCAGGTAATTGACAACGGGGTCATCCCATTGAAGTTTACCCTCATCGACCAGCATACCAATACAGGCAGCGGTCATGGCTTTGGTTGTAGAAGCCATGGCAAAAAGGGTTTGTGTATCAACAGAGCCCGTGACTCCCATTTCCCGGACCCCGTAGCCCTTTTTCAGCAGCACTTTGCCATCCTTCACGACCGTAACCGTCAGGCCAGGCACCTGCCAGTCGCGGACAGCCTGCTGCACATAGGCATCGTAGCGGGCAACGGGATCAACCGTCTTTTTTTTGGATTGTGCCCATACGGGCTGATTCATACAGACACTGACAAGCAGCGTAAAAAAGAGGATAGTCTGTTTCATGGCAGGTTGTTTGATGCCCTAAGATAGCATTTTTCAGTTGTAGCGGTCGCACCGACGAGCCCGTCTGTACGTATATTTGCTTGTATCATCTCTTACCAATACAACCATGAATTACGTCAACAAACAAAAAATCCGGTCCTGGCTGTTTATTGCTTTCGCCTTGCCGCTACTTTTCTTCACGAGTAGTAGCTACGGTCAGTCGAAAACAAGCGCAGCTAAAGCGGCTAATGGCCTATCGGCGATCAAAGAAAGTGACATTAAGCGCGACCTATTTGCGCTGGCAGGCGATCATTTTCGGGGCCGCGAAGGCGGTTCACTCGACGAACTGAAAGCATCGGTCTGGATTGCCGATCAGCTTCGGGCAATGGGCCTGCAACCCGCTGGCGACGATGGTACGTTCTTTCAGTTTTTTCATATTCAACGCACACGCATTACGGAAACCAGCCGATTGATCATTGGCAGTCACCAGCTCACCCACGGTCAGGATGCATTTATTCTTGCCCCCGCCATTGCGTCGGTCGATGCGCCACTTGTGTTCATTGGCAAAGGCACCCCCGAAGACCTAGCGAAAGTTGATATTAAAGGGAAAGCGGTAGCACTAGAGTTCTCGGGAACTGGTCCTGCCGAACTCAGCTATCGTCGGTATTTATTCGGAACCATGAATCGCCGGGCGGCCGAACTGGTCAAAGCGGGAGCACTGGCCGTTATTTGGGTTTCTGATGCACAGGCTCAGTTTTATTTCGACCGATGGACAACAGGGCTCGAACGGGGTCGGTACGATTTACCGGGTGGAGCGAATACGCGCGTGTTTTCTCAGGCACCAACCGTCTGGCTCCCCGCGAATGCGCTGGAGTGGGTCAAACAGCCAAATCAGCAGTTTACCAATGTAGTCAACGTTGAGAGTTTCAATTATCCATCAGTCAATATCGTGGCCAAAGTACCCGGTATTGATCCCAAGCTGAAAGATGAGTATGTGCTTTTCAGTACGCACCAGGATCACGATGGGGTTCGGAAGGCTGTTGCCGGTGATTCAATCTGGAACGGAGCCGATGATAACGCCAGTGGCTGTGTCGCTACCATGGCTATCGGACGAGCTTTCGTACAGAAGCCAGGGAAACGTTCTGCGCTTATTGTCTTTCATGGTGCCGAGGAGCGTGGATTGTTGGGATCCCGTTACTACGTAGAGCATCCAACTGTACCGAAAGAATCTATTGTTGCCGTTTTAAACGCCGAGATGATTGGGCGAAACGACCCGGATAGTGCCGCCATTCTGGGCCAGCAACCACCCCACCGTAACTCAACCGATCTGGTGAATGCCGCCTTAGCGGTCAACCAGTCGGAAGCACATTTTAAACTGGATATGCTCTGGGACAAACCGGAACATCCCGAAGGCTGGTATTTCCGTTCTGACCACCTGCCCTACGCCCGTGCCGGTGTACCAGCCATTGCCTTCACAACCCTGCTCCACCCCGACTACCACACACCAAAAGACGAGCCCGACCGGATCAATACAGCCAAAGTGACACGGATTGCCCGATGGATTTACCTAACCGGTTGGGATGTTGCCAATCGGCCTAGCCGGGTGCGTGTGGACGAAGGGTTCAAATTGGAACGGTAAGATTTGTGCTGTCAGATGCTTACATCTGACATACCAGGTTTCTCAAAACCTATAAGTTGTACCAATAGGTTTTGAGAAACCTGGTATGTCGGTTATTAGTAACCGACACCACGGGCAGATCTGGCATCATGACCCTCACACTGAAAACCCCATTTTATCGTAATTTTTCCTAAGGTGCCCTTAAAACATAGCCCTCGCCAATCACAGTATGAATGAGTTTTGGCGCTCCGCCCTGATCAATTTTCTTCCGAAGCAAGCCCACATAGACTTCAATCGAGTTGCTGCTCATGGCATACTGCATATCCCAGACCTGCTCGGCAATAGTGACTCTGGAGATGACCCGCCCCTGATTGCGCATCAGGTATTCCAGCAATTGATATTCTTTGGCGGTTAGATTGATTGACCGATCTCCACGCTTAGCGGTTCGCTCGTCCAGGTTCAGTACCAGATCACTTACGGTTAGCGTAGATTCTGAATGCAGGTTTCCAATGTGTCGCCGGGTTAAGGCCCGTACGCGAGCCATCAGGATATCAAACTGAACAGGTTTAACTAAATAGTCGTCTGCACCAACATCCAGGCCCGTAACGATATCATGGGTTGCCCCCAGCGCACTCAACATCAGAATTGGGGTTTCAATTTCTTCTTTTCGGAGTGCGGCTACCATATCCTGTCCATTCTGACGCGGCAGGTTAACATCCGCAATAATCAGATCATAGGGGTAATCAAGCGCCATTCTCTGCCCCATAAGTCCATCCGATGCAATCTGCACATGAAAGCCATTCGCTTCTAATCCTTTCCGGAGAAATCCGGCAATTGAGGGTTCATCTTCAACGATGAGTATATGCATAGTGGTAAACGTTGGGGCGAAATTAGAAAAACTTCAGCACCCGCGTATCATGTTACAATAGCACGCTGATTTTTATGATAGGTATGATTTACACAGATTTTGTTAGAAACAAAGAAAATCATAACTCATCTTACTCATCATAAAAATCAGCGTGCTATAGACGTTAACATACTCATTATGTTACTACAACAAAGCCCCAATCCAGACGAATCGAGGCTTTGTCATGAACAACTAAACTACTCAACGTTAACACAAACCACTAATCTATCGACGGCCACCGCCACCGTGGAATCCACCACTACCGTGAAATCCACCGCCACTGAAGCCTCCTCCAAATGATCGCATACCACCGCCACCCCAGGATTGCGAGCGGTTTACACCGGGGTTAACTCCCTGATACCGACCAGGGGCGGCAATCCTGGCGGAACTGCCTGCGCTACCTACAGCTCCGGAACGGTTATATTGACCCGCATTGTTCAGCCAGTTACCCCGTCCGGCACTTGACCCGAACGTCCGTCGGGCCGCCGACATGAAGCCTGCATTGCCTGGTGTCAGGATGCGTTGTTGCCCCAAATTGTGGGTATAGTAGGTATTGAATCGGTTATACAAATGTGGATACACATACCGCCCTGATCCAAAAAACCAGTTTGAGAAACCCAGCGAAGGTAAACCAAACATAACCATGTTGCCACCCATGCCATAATAGAAACCGGTTCCAAACCACCAGGCCGATGGATACCATAGTGGGGATGCGTACCAGTATGGATAGCCAAACCAGAACGAATAGGGGTTTTGATAATAATAGGACGTATTTACCCAGGCAGGGTTTGGATTGATACTCGTGTTATACCCATTGGCCTGTGCGTACGCTTGCCCAGCCTGCTGCAACTCCTGTCTGGCCTGTGGATCGTTGTTCAATTGATTTTGATAATCAGCCAGTTCTTGCTGATTCTGAACTTGTAGGCTGTCGTGTAGCGCGGTCAAGTCTTTCGTAACCTGATCGGGGTTGGCCTGATAGGCTTCTCCTAAACGCGCTGTTTTATCAATCTGATCGGTGAGCTGGGTCATCACATCGGGCATTTCAATCAATTGACGAAACGCGCTTTGTGTTGGGCTATCCAAGGTGCTAATCACGTTCTCGAAAGCCTGTTGTGCCTGCTGGTTGATATTATCGACCTGAACCAGATCAGCATTGTGATGGCGGTATAATTTCCAGGCCGACACCTGTATAGTAGCGGGCATTGGTTTAGTCAGGTTATTTACCGTCTGCTCGTCTGAGCCAGTGGGTAAGGTTGCCAGCGCATGCAAAATATCGGGATACCGGGACAGATCATAAAACCAGCCTTGCTTGGTCTGTCCATAGGACTGAATCAGATTGGCAAACGCCTGTTCGCTGTTGGCCCGTTGCTGTGCCAGCGCCGTTAAAACCTGTGGTTGTACACTGGCCAGCAAGATCGACCGACGCACATCATCGCGATAAGGTGCAATGGCCGAGACAATAGTCTGGTCATTGATCGGAGCCGTTTGCTGGTCCTGATCTCTGGTTTGGGCTATGGTTGATTGCCATCCTGCCGACAACAGCCCAAGAGTTAGCAGCAGGGCTTTCGTTGGGATGAAATGGATGAACGTTTTCATAGGTTTGGTAAGGCAACTAACGCCTTAATTAACGATTACGGTTAGTGAATTCAAGGTCAGATGGCAGGCCTGATTTCGGCAAAAATCTGAAGCAAACTTTAGTCATTTCTACCTGCCTCACTGACTATACAAACAACGCTTTGGGGGCTTAAGAAAGGCTAAACTGGGGGTTAATGTTCGGTTAAAAATGTTTTTTCTGACAGGATTTACACGATGAAGAGGATGATTTTGTCGTGAGAAAAATCATCCTCTTCATCGTGTAAATCCTGTCAGAAAAAAAACCTGGATAGAATGTCCTAACTTCGACATCGAATACGCCTGTTTATTAAAAAACCTCCAGAACGAACTACATCAACAACCCATGACATCCTCTCTCCTGCGCAAATTCACCCTGTTTACGATGGCGTTGGCAACACTGCTCGCC
Source organism: Spirosoma migulaei (assembly GCF_054776855.1). Classification (NCBI taxonomy): domain Bacteria; kingdom Pseudomonadati; phylum Bacteroidota; class Cytophagia; order Cytophagales; family Cytophagaceae; genus Spirosoma; species Spirosoma migulaei. The sequence continues at coordinate 508,268 of NZ_BAAHBG010000027.1, forward strand.
TGCCATCGACCACCTACCCAACCAGCAACCTATTTTCCACCTAAAGGCGATAACTGGGTACACCTGGCCCCCGAAAAAGCGGGCATGGACGCAGCTTTGCTCGATCAGGCCATCGCATTTGCGAAAACACAGGAAACTACTCAGATGACTCCTAATTTTTCGACGCAGGAGGAAATCTTCGGTAAACTTCTTGGACCTATGCCCACCAGCCGGGCAGCCACAAATGGGCTTGTGTTACGGCATGGCTACATCGTAGCCGAATGGGGAGATACCCAGCGTCCCGACCCAACCTACAGCGTAGCTAAAAGTGTATTATCGACCGTAGTGGGCATCACTACCGAACGCGGTATGATTACCGACATTCACGATCCAGTAGCAAAACTCATTCATGACGGCGGCTACGATTCGGAGCAGAACCGAGCGATAACCTGGGAGAATCACCTGACTCAAACCAGCGAATGGGAAGGAGCCCTATGGGGAAAAAACAGCGATTTTGTTGGAAAAGAAGCGTTTGGGAAAGGCGAGCGTAAACCCCGCACGCTCCAGAAACCCGGCACGTATTACGAATACAATGATGTGCGAATCAATCGGATGGCGCTTTCCTTGTTACGCTTGTGGAAGAAACCTATCCCTGAGGTTGTCCGCGATGAAATCATGAATCCAATTGGCGCTTCGGATTCCTGGCAATACATTCCGTACCCAAACGCCGTTGCAGACGTTGGTGGGAAGCAAATGCCATCGGTGAGTGGCGGCACCCGCTGGGGTGGTGGCCTGCGGATCAGTGCCCGGGATGAAGCCCGGTTTGGTTACCTGTTTCTAAGGCAGGGTCGCTGGGGCAACCAGCAGATCGTTTCGGCCGACTGGGTCAAAAAAGCAACCCAACCCAGTCCGTTCGGTCCTGATTATGGGTATTTGTGGTGGCTCAATACGGGTACGAGTTCAACCGGCAAAAAAGCCTGGCCCGATGCCCCAACTACGAGTTACGCGGCCATCGGCGCGGGTTCAAATACGATCTGGGTAGACCCGGAGCATGACATCGTGATTGTGTGGCGATGGCACAACGGAAACCCCAACGAACTGATTAAGCGCGTATTGGCAGCGGTTAAAGAGTAATTGGAATGATGTTTGCCCCAATGTAACGCTATGATACTTAACCTGAATCTATACGCATGAATGTGTTCAAATTTACGCTACTACTCTGCCTAATTAACCTGGGGCAGACATTCGCCCAGTCCATTTATCAGGGTCCACAACCCGAAGCGCTATTTACAACAGCATCTGACAAAGCATTTCTGGCCGACTTCAGAACAAAGTTCAAGGCTGATTTTGATACAACCAGTCAGTATGCAAAGCTTCGGACTTCGGGCCTGGATGCCTGGGAAATGAGTCTTTTTGACGCTCGCAAAACTCAGTCGGCCTATTATAAATCATACCCGAAAGCCAGCGAACTGTCGGAAGGGTTCAAACAGTATGTCGAGGCCTGTATCCGCTGGAATTATTGGCACCTGCTGCTGGCTTATCCTATTCTCCGGGGGAATGCCCAGACGGCCCAATCTAGTTTGATGTCGCTTCCAACCGTTATGGTTGAGGACCTGGCAGCCCTAAAAGTGAATGACGAATCAGCTCTTTCGGCTGAGCCTTACCAGGATTTCCTATTTTTTTACGTCACCTACTTTAACTCTAAGGCCCGCAATTTTGCCAAGTATACCTCCACCGATATCCAGAACAGCCTAACTGACAAGGCTACTTTTGCCCGTCAACACCTAACGGGGAAACCTTATCAATACACGCTGGCGCGACTGTTAGTCGAAAACTGCGACAAAACCCCACCTTCGTCGGTTCGGGCTGTGTTTGCTATTCTTAGTGCAACCCCAAACGCAGTTGGTTATGTTAGCGTCGTCAAAGCCCGGTGTGGGGAGGTTATGGCCAAAAAGGATGAACCTGTTGTGGCCGCAGATGCCCAAAAGAAAACGATAGACCCCAAAGCATTCTCATTTGCGAATCAAAACGGCGAGCCGGTTACCCTTGACGAATACAAAGGGAAAGTTGTTTACCTCGACGTCTGGGCCAGTTGGTGCGGGCCTTGTCGGGCTGAATTTCCTTACTCCAAACAACTCCAGGAACGCCTGAGTAAAAAACAGAAAGAGCAGGTGGTTTTTCTTTACCTATCCATCGACGACACGGAGGAAGTCTGGAAAAAAGCACTGGCTACACTTCAGTTGCAGGGTGAACAGGGTTTATCGAAAGGCGGCTGGAAATCCAAAACGGTAAAGTATTTCGGCATTCAAAGTATACCCCGCTACATATTGATCAATAAAAATGGACAGGTAGCCGATGCCGATGCCAAACGCCCCAGCATGACCGACGCCATTTTACAGGATATTATTAAGCTTCTTGGCGAGTAAAGAAGAATTATAGAGAACACAAAATGATGAATTACTATCCTTTATAGTTTCTTTACTTTGGGTTCTCTGAAGCTGTGGTTAATTCTTTTTGCTATCAGTGATCTATCAGCTGTAGATATAGCTCTTCGACCTGCTTCCGCGCCCAGTCCGTTTTACGCAAAAACGTCAGGCTCGACTTAATACTCGGATTACTGGTGAAGCAATTAATTCTAATCTTCTGACCAAGCCGATCCCAGCCATAGTGAGCTACTAACTCCGTCAGAATAGCCTCAAGGGTTTTCCCATGCAGGGGGTTATTGGCCTGTGTATTCATACTACAAACTACGGTGAAAATAGGTATAGTCAGCAAACATAAGATTTAAAGGCAGAAGCAACTGATTTGGTGTGGCCTAAAAATAAATACAAAAAACAAATAGATTTCGATATGCTTTTACTATCCGGTTACTAGTAGCCAACTGGAGCAAAATACCCTGGAGTTGGATTACTAGCCTAAGGCCGAGAGTGGTTAATAAACGAAAATAGTTACCACAATTCAATTTCAGTAAATAATATCTTTATAAATTCTGTGACAAATTGGAAGGAGCATTCGTCTAAAAAAGCTGATCAGCAAAATTACGCATCGATTTACGGGGTTCTACTACCCTTTTTTGAGGCTGTATTTAACTGCATAATTGTTGATTAACAAAGTAATCACAGGCAAAATACAGGTAAGTGCAAATGAAATTTTACAAAAATACTCAGCACGCATACTATATTTGATGCTTGTAGTTAACTAAATTAACCATTCCTGACCACCGTAAGGGTAAAAAAATACTCAATACCATGCCGATAGCTGAACGCGAACGCATTTACGAACGAGCCGATAATAAAGGCTGGAAAAAATGGGGGCCTTACTTATCAGAACGTGCCTGGGGCACGGTTCGGGAAGATTATAGCCCGTATGGTGATGCCTGGAATTTCGTTACGCACGACATGGCTCGCTCCCGTGCCTACCGCTGGGGCGAAGAAGGTATCGGCGGAATTTCTGACAACAAAGGCCACATCTGTTTTGCACTGGCGTTCTGGAATCATAAGGATAACATTATAAAGGAACGCCTGTTTGGTCTTTCGGGACCAGAAGGCAATCATGGCGAAGACGTTAAGGAACTGTACTATTATTTAGACAGTACCCCAACTCACTCCTACATGAAGATGCTCTACAAGTATCCTCAACAGGAATTCCCCTACAATCGACTGGTTATTGAAACCATGCGCCGGGATCGTCAGGCACCCGAGTTTGAATTGACGGATACGGGCATTTTTGAGAAGGACGAATACTTCGATATTTTTATCGAATACGCTAAAGCCGATCAGAACGACTGGCTTGTTACCATAACGGCGCATAACCGCTCAGACAAAGAGGCTCCTCTTACATTACTTCCAACTATCTGGTTCCGAAATACCTGGTCCTGGGGCTATGAGCAATATAATACCCGGCCCATGCTCCATGGCATTGCCAATAATCAGATAGAGGTGAATCACAAGCAGTTAGGCAAGTATAAGCTTTACTGTGAGGATGCCGATACACTTCTATTCTGCGACAACGATACGAATACGGAACACCTGTACGGGCGACCAAACGTAGCGAAGTACCCGAAAGATGGCATCAATAATTTCATTGTATCGGGGGGTAAAAAAGGCTTCATCAATCCGAATCAGATTGGCACAAAAGCGTCTGCCCAATATGTAAAGAAAGTGCCGGCTGGTCAAAGCGTTAGTATCCGGCTTCGCTTCAGCGACCAGACGCATCTGGCACAACCATTCGGCGACTTTGACGAGATCTGGAACAAACGCGTTGTAGAAGCCAATGACTTTTTTGCCAACCTGCAAAAAAACGTCACGGACCCTGAACTGATGGCCATTCAGCGACAGGCTTATGCTGGTATGCTCTGGAACAAGCAGTTTTACTATTACAACGTAAATGAATGGCTTAAGGGAGACCCTAAAATGCCCGTGCCGTTTCAGGGACGGGTGTATGCCCGCAATGAATCTTGGCGGCATATGTACACGGCCAATATTCTCTCCATGCCCGATAAATGGGAGTACCCCTGGTTTGCGGCCTGGGATCTGGCTTTCCATACCCTGACGCTGGCCCGGCTTGACCCGCATTTCGCTAAGCGCCAGCTAGCTGTTATCCTTCGGGAGTACTACATGCACCCCAACGGACAGATACCCGCTTACGAATGGAATTTTGGCGATGTAAACCCGCCTGTTCATGCCTGGGCCACCTGGAAAGTTTACGAAATTGACCGCGACCTGAACGGGATTGGGGATGTGAATTTCCTGGAACGGGTATTTCATAAACTGCTGCTCAATTTCACGTGGTGGGTAAACCGCAAGGACGTCTCAGGCAATAATATTTTCGGGGGGGGCTTCCTTGGTTTAGATAACATCGGGGTTTTCGACCGTAGTCAACCCCTGCCCATGGGTGGTCGTATTGAACAGGCCGATGGTACAGGCTGGATGGCTATGTATACCCTCAATATGCTTCGAATTGCCTGTGAGATTTCGCTTACCCGGCCTAGCTATCAGGACATGGCTAGCAAGTTTTTCGAGCATTTTCTACATATCGCATCGGCCATGAACAACTTGGGCCGCCAGAATATCAGCCTGTGGGATGAGGTAGACCAGTTCTACTACGATGTACTGCACATGCCTGATAATAACGCCCGGTTGCTCAAAATCCGCTCCATGGTGGGTTTGATTCCGCTCTTTGCCGTTGAAATTCTGGACGAAGCTTTACTCTCAAAACTTCCTGATTTCAAACGTCGGGTGGAGTGGGTACTTACAAACCGTCCTGATCTGGCTTCGCTCGTTTCGCGCTGGCACGAGCCGGGTAAGGGCGAAACGCACCTGTTGAGTCTGCTTCGTGGTCACCGGATGAAGATGATTCTGAAACGGATGTTCGACGAAACCGAGTTCCTGTCTGATTACGGTATCCGGGCGCTGTCCAAATATCATGAAAAGACACCCTATCAATTCGAGTTGAACAGCGAAATATTCCAGGTGCGCTACGTAGCAGCCGAGTCTGAAATGAGCATGTTTGGAGGTAACTCCAACTGGCGCGGGCCCATCTGGTTCCCACTCAACTTTCCGCTGGTTGATTCGCTATTGAAATTCTACCAATACTATGGTGATGATTTCGAAGTAGAGTATCCAACTAATTCTGGTCAGGTGATGAGTCTTAAGGAAGCAGCTATGCATGTCACCGAGCGGATTATCAATATTTTTCGGCGTGACGAAAACGGGCAGATACCTGCTTATGGTCAGGACAAAAAAATGCAGAATGATCCCCATTTTCAGGGACTATACTTATTCTACGAGTATTTCAATGGGGACAATGGCATGGGCTTAGGGGCCAGTCACCAAACTGGCTGGACAGGTTTAGTGGCCGATCTGATCGAGTATTGGTACAAATACCAGTCCGAAACCGTAGCCATTCCCGCAGGGAAATAAACGTAAAACCAGCAGAAAGCCGGGCATATTGTCCGGCTTTCTGCTGGTTTATTGACCTACATATTTGCTGACAGCCTTAACCACTAACTGGTTCAGAGATATTCCTTTTTCGAGAGAAACAACTGCCGCCTTTCGATGCAATTCGGGTTGCATACGGATATTAAATGAACCGGCAAAACTCTTCTCTGGCTTCTTTCCAACCGCTTTACACAGTTCCAGGTAATCTTCGACAGCTTCTACAAAAGCGGATTCGAGTTCATTGACACTGGTTCCTTCAAATGTTACCAAGTCGGTTATGAAGGCAAGTTTTCCATGAAAAACTTTATCGTCGGAATTGTATTGAACGGAACCGACAAAATCCTGATAACGAAGTACATTTTCCATGTATCAATTGCTTAAGTTGAGTATGTACTGAATTTCTTTGAGCTGATATTGCTTTAATATACTACCAGGATGAGGTTTATGTAATCGAATAATCTTCTTTGTTTCCGGATTAACGAAGGCTTGTCGGCTACCTTCCGTTTTCCCTTTGCTAACTTCCTCATAGCCAAAATAGGCTAGTAAACTGACCAACTCATTCCAGCTAAAATCAGTCGGTTTCGCTTGAAAACGTTCAAGTAACTTCTCTTTTTTACTCATGTAACGCAAGCAACTGTTTTTCAGTTGCATAGCGTTTAGATGCTCATTAGACCCTTTTCTAAAAAGAAAGTATATCTACTGTAGCTACAATGCTCTAATCCTACTTCTGGTTAGTCACCTGATTTACAAAACCACTTGAATCCCAAAAAGGCTAAATAACTACTTCCGATAATCCAGTGGTGGTTTTCGATCTCCAGCCAACGATTTATAGGTAAAGGCCTCACCACCACGTGCTTTGTACAGTTCTGTTTTAGCCTGCTGGATGGTTGCGGGTTGTTGAAACAGGTCGATAGCGGTTAATGAGATCGTTTTCGCTGCGATCAGCATCCCTTTAAATCCAATGGACATCCCATCACAGGCAACGGCCTGCCAGCTATGCGCCGGAACACCGGGCACCCAGGTTGAGGTGGATAACCCTGCCGTAGGGAGAACCCAGCTTACATCCCCAACATCGGTGGATGCCGAGCCTACGCCATTCAATGCATACGGTTGAATCTCGGAAGCACGACTTAATGGTGGTAGGCTTTCAGAATTCACTGTCTTCCGGATTTTATCGGCAAATTCCGTTTCTTCAGGTGTATAGCGGTTACCGCCTACTTGTTCCAGATTTTTTTGCATCAACTTAGCCAGCGTTTCGTTAGGTAATAGATTATACAGGCCCGCCAGAACCTCGTAGGTCATCGTCGTTTCGGTACCCAGCGCAGCAGCCTGAGCAGTTTTCATCAGTCGGGCCCACACTTCTTCCAGCCCCTTTGCCGTCGGGTGTCGAATGGTATATTCCACTTCCGCATAGTCAGGAACGATATTGGAGGTAAGGCCACCCTTTTTAATTACGTAGTGAATCCGGGTAGTTGACGTCACGTGTTCACGCATCATATTGACCATATAATTCATTGCTTCCACAGCGTCCAGTGCCGAGCGGCCTTTTTCGGGAGCAGCAGCCGCATGGGCAGCGAGTCCATTGAACTGAAAATTAGCAACCCGGTAGGCAAGGGATGACGATGGACTTGCGCTGTTGCCATCACCTGGATGCCAATGCAGCACAGCATCAACGTTACTGAAAAGTCCCGCCTTGACCAGGTATGTTTTACCGCCACCGGCTCCTTCTTCAGCTGGGGTACCAATCAACTGGATCGTGCCGGATTTGCCCGATTGTTGCAAATAGTTTTTTGCCGCGATAGCCGCTGCTACGGAACCTACACCAAATAAATTATGGCCGCAGGCATGTCCGTATGCATTAGGAACCAATGGTTTACGAACAGGAACAGAGTCCTGAGACAAACCTGGCAGAGCATCCATTTCGGCTAAAATGCTGATCACTGGGGCACCATTACCATAGCTGGCCACAAATGCAGTTGGCATCTCTGCAACGCCGGTTGTAATACTAAACCCCTGGTCCTGAAGTTCCTTTTGTAATAGCTTACTGGTTTCAGTTTCCATATACCCTGGTTCAGCCAGTTTCCAGATGCGTTGCGCCAACGAAGCATAATGGGGATATTGCTTATCCAACTGACTAATAACCGCTGCTTTTTCTTTTTGAGCATAGGCAATCGTTGCCAATAGAAATACCGCTATTACAGAAAATACAGATTTTAATTTAAGCATAATAGTAGTTAAAGAAGTAAAGTTTGGAGAAATACAGAAAGGAAAAAATAAGCTCAAGCAAACCGTTGAATATACTAGTTGTGAATAAATTAACCAGCCTACCCGATAAACCTTTTATGCAGCTTACTTCTACTACATGCATTGACGGGGGCGTTACTTATCATTCTATCCTTTGTCTCCCTCATCCTTACACTGGCCATACACCTTGTGCCTAAAGCCTTAAACAGTTCAGCAGGTTATTCCATCTATTGAGAGGCTGTTATATACAGTTCAAAAGAATCACCTTTCCGAATCGGATGGGTTACCGGAGCTTTGGTATGTTACAATTAACGTATGATAACACAATAACCAGTTTATAGCCAGATTCTTGAGTACCTGTTTTCACAGGATTGCAATGTTCACATAGGGGAAAATTGCGTCTCAGGGGTCATAACTGTAATAAAGTGCAGTAAACAACACCATGAACGCTTTACTTTCAATCTCTCGATTTCTACTACTATTCATTTTTGTTGGCTGGGGTTCCGCTTTTGGGCAAACACGATCAAATTCGTTGCTTATTTCAGGAAAAATCACTGAACTGAATTCAGGACAGGGGATTCCGTTTGCCTCCATAGCAGTAAAGGGTAAGACGACGGGCGCACAGGCCGATGCCGATGGCCGATACGAACTGCATCTGCGGCAACCCGCCGACACCTTACTGGTATCAGCACTAGGTTATCAAACGATGCAGATCGCCGTTGTATCTTCAGCGCTTGATATATCGTTAACACCAACGGCTTCTGTGCTGAATGAAGTAGTTGTGCACGCGGGCGAAAACCCGGCATTTCGTATTCTCCGAGAACTGCATGCGCACCGAAAACAAAACGATTTTCGGCAGTTGGACAGCTATGACTATGAAGCGTATAGTCAACTAGCTATTACTATTAATCACTTGTCTGATCAATTCAAACAGCGAAAACCCATTCAGGCAATCCTGCACGCGTTGGAACAGAAACAAGGCAGATCTGCCCCTGAATTGCCTGTTTTTCTATCCGAAACCGTTTCACATTTGTACGCCCGACGACATCCGCAACTGACTAAAGAGCAGGTTCAGAAGACGAACATTACGAGTCTTGGAATAACCGATGATAGTTTCGTGGCACTGTTTACGGGAGCGGGTTTCAACACCTTAAATTTCTATCAGAATCAGGTAAGTCTTTTTAAGAAAGAATTCATGTCGCCCCTGGCCGAAGGAGGACGTATGGCGTATACGTATTTCCTGGCCGATACCGCGCAAATTGGTCAACACAGCTGCTATGGAATTGATTTTGACCCGAAAAATGAACGCGATCTGGTTTTTCAGGGACGGATGTGGATCGACACCCACAACTACGCGCTTGTTCGGATTGAAGCCCGTGTTGGTGATGCGGCTAATATCAACTTTATCAATCAGATAGACATCGACCAGACCTATGAACTTGTTCCCAATACTGACCATGCCTGGTTACCCGAAACGACGCATTTAACGGTCAGTGTTGGAGAGGTTGTAAAAAACACGTTTGGCGCATCGGTCGATTATACGACAACGATTCGTCAGCCAGTAGTCGGCAATCCGAAACCCGTCAATTTTTTTGACACCGATATTGCTCTCGCCAACGACCGTGCAGAATTCTCATCCGAGTACTGGAAGAATCAGCGTCAGCAAGCCGGTCAGTCTCAGAATTTCGATCAAACCCGCGCCTTACTGGATACGGTCCGGCATCTACCCATTGTCCAAACCTACACGAAGATAGCCCAGTTTGTACTTAATGGCGGCTACCTACCGCTTGCCCGAGGTCTTGACATTGGCTCGTTATTTTCTATGTGGGCCTATAATCCAGTTGAAGGTCATCGGCTCCGGCTAGGTGTGCAGACCAACAATGCATTTAGCCGTACCTGGCAACTAGCTGCGTATGGCGCTTACGGCACACGTGATCGAGTCTGGAAAACCGGCTTCGAGGTCAATTTTATCCCAACACGGAACCCGTTAACGTTGGTTACGTTAAAGCATAGCTACGATCTGGAGCAGTTGGGCTTTCGTACAGAAGACCTGGCCGACAACTCATTTTTTCGTGTCAATAGTCGGTTCGGGCCCTACCCGCGGGCATTTTATCAACGCGAAACGGCCTTGACTGCCCAGCGTGATTTAGGCACTAATTTCACTCAGACTGTCGGCGTACGTTACCGTAGCATGCATCTACTATTTCCTTTTTCAATCAATCAAGACATTGATACACAACAACTTAGTACTCTTATAACAGATTTACTGAGTAAAGAATACTTTCTGGAAACTCGTTACGCGCCAGGTCGACTACCGGCCCGGCGCGTAACGAGCCGTCGAATTCGGCGTCGGCCTTCTGAAACAGCGCCCATAGTAACTTTCCGGTACACGTTGGGAACCGGTTCATACCAGGGGCGCACTATTAAAGGCTATCATAAATGGCAGCTACAGTGGGATCATACCCTACGCTGGGGCCTGGTTGGCCGTACACAGTATACCGTTAAGGCCGGATACAGTCCGTCAACGATCCCCTATCCGTTACTTCAGGTGCATCTAGGAAATCAGACACCGTTTTATAACCGCAATGCCTTCAACCTGATGAACTATGCTGAGTTTGTAAGCGATCGGTATGTGTCGGTAGCGGTCGAGCACAAGTTTGAAGGGCTGTTTACTAATCGACTACCCCTGATCCGGCGGTGGGGATGGCGTTCGTTTGTAACCGGAACTATGTTGTGGGGACAGTTGAGCAAAGCAAATCGTGAGCTGATAGCTACACAGGATGCCACAGGAAAGCTTCTCCCACGCGTTCACTCGCTACATCAAATCCCTTATGTTGAAGTAGGATATGGTTTCGAAAACGTCTTAAAATCAATTCGAATCGAAGCTATGCACCGGCTCACATACCGGCAGAATCCAAACGTAACTCCCTTTGCTGTTAAGCTGTCGTTTCAGATTGGCTTATAAATGGTTCAGGGCATTAGAACGGGGGATCTGGAACAAACCAAAAAACAACGCGATCAGGATCGTCAAACTAAACAAATGAAAAGGGCATTCAGGAACACAGCACTAGGTTCGAAACAAAACCTACTGACCTACTCCATCTTTATAGCCATTGCATTAGCTGGCCTGGTTTATGGGAATGCAATCCTTTCTGCTTATAAATTCCTGAGGGTATGGGAGTTGGCTACTCTGCTCTTTTTATTCCTTGGCATTCCCTTCTTATTTTTCCAAACCCAAGCCAGGCTTCCTGATTTCTGGCAGGCAGATGTACCTACCAAACATAGGTTTCTTATCCCTGCCCTACTGGGAATCGGGTTTGGCCTATTGGATGTTTTGGTGGTTAAACTACTTCTTCATCCCGAGCCCTATCAGGAGCTTCCTCCCTTTCTTCAACCTTTCCCCTATTCGGTATTTCTTTACTTTTCGGGTGCCCTCGAAGTGGAAGTCTTTTATAGACTCATCCCATTAACGCTTCTCTTAGTCATTGCGAATAGAGTAAAAAATGGAAAATACTACATGACGTCCTTTTGGATAGCCTCTGTAGTAACATCCCTTAGAGAACCCCTGGAACAACTGTCGTCCGGAACGATCGGGTTTGTTCTTTATTCACTACTCAGTGGTTTTTTCATGAATTTTCTACAAGCTATGTGGTATAAAAAGGCGGGGTTTCTGGCTTCTTTTTCCATTCGGCTGGGGCACTATCTAATCTGGCATATCTTATTAGGTATTTACGTTGAATTTATTGAGCTAGCCTAAAAAATCACCTAACCTACTTCAGGGGATTTTTGGTATAGGACTATAACGAACGGGGGCGGCTAAAAATAGCCGCCCCCGTTCGTTACAAGATCAATCCACTTCGTCGGAGCATTGCTTTGGGCGATGGCTCACGACCCCGGAATTTTTTGTAGAGTTCCATTGGTTTTTCGCTACCCCCTTTTTCGAGTACATTCTTACGGAAACTATCGGCGGCTGCTTTATTATCCAGGCCACCTTTTTCCTTGAAGAATTCAAAAGCGTCGGCGTCTAAAACTTCACTCCATTTGTAGCTGTAGTAACCTGCCGAATAACCGCCCGCAAAAATGTGCGAGAAAGCGGGGCTAATGGCCACTCCCTCAACGTGTGGAAATAGATTGGCGACAGAATCCACCCGGCTTTCCACCTGAGAAATTGTTTCGCCCGTTGGCTTTTGGCTGTGGTAGTACATATCTACCAGGCCTAACCGCACCTGGCGCAGATTCGCCATACCCGCCATGAAGTTCTGGCTGGCACGAATTTTTTCGATCAACTCATTCGGAATAACTTCGCCGGTTTGGTAATGCTTGGCGAAGAGTTTGAGTGCTTCGGGATCGTAGCACCAGTTTTCCATTACCTGTGAGGGCAACTCCACAAAATCGCGGGGAACGCTCGTACCGCTTAGGCTCTCATAGGTTCCATTAGCCAACATGCCGTGCAACCCGTGACCAAACTCGTGAAACAATGTAGTCACTTCGTAAAAAGTCAGCAAGGAAGGCTTGGTATCCGTAGGACGAGTGAAGTTGCAGACGTTGACTATATGAGGGCGGATATTTTCGCCGTTTTCTACTTTTTGTCCCTGCACATCATTCATCCAGGCACCGCTACGTTTACCGGGACGAGGGAAATAGTCTCCGTAGAACACCGCCAGAAACTTACCATCCTTATCGAATACGTCGAACGTTTTTACTTCGGGGTTATAAACCGGAATGTCCTTGCGCTCTTTGAAGGTGATACCATACAATTTGTTGGCTACCGTAAAGGCACCGTTCAGAACGTTTTCGAGTTTAAAATACGGCTTCAGCGTTTCATCGTCAAGGTCGTATTTCTCTTTTTTCAGTTTCTCCGCATAATAGTTATTGTCCCAAACCTGTAGTTTATCGTCAGTAAAACCATGCGCTTTCGCATAGGTCGTCAGTTCGGCGAGTTGGCGTTCGGCAGCCGGACGGGCGTAGGTTACCAGTTCATCAAGGAAACTCTGTACTTTATCCTTAGAACCTGCCATGCTTTCTTCGAGTACAAAATCAGCGTGGGTTTTGTAGCCAAGTAAGGTTGCCCGCTCGTAGCGCAGGTTTACGATTTTCTGAATGATGGCTGAGTTATCGTTCTTATCGCCGTGGAAGCTGCGTCCATTATAAGCCATGTACAGTTTTTTACGCAACTCCCGATTATCGGCATATTGCATGAATGGCCCGTAGCTTGGCGCCTGTAACGTAAATACCCAACCTTCTTTTCCCTTTTGTTTGGCCGTCGCCTTTGCGGCTTCACGAACGTAATCGGGCAGACCGGCGAGGTCTTTCTCATCGGTCACGGGCATCATGTACTCGTTGGTTTCGTTCAGCACATTCTCGCCAAACTGTAGCGACAGCTGCGACAGTTCTTTATCAATGGCCCGGAGACGTTCCTTCCCTTTTTCGTCCAAATTCGCGCCATTGCGAGCAAACCGCTTGTAGCTTTTTTCAAGCAGCATCGCACTTTCCGGGCTGAGCTTAAAACTTGCCCGCTGGTCATAGACGGCTTTCACACGGGCAAACAGTTTCTCGTTCAGGCCAATATCGTTCCGGTATTCGCTCAGCATGGGCGATGCTTCCTTTACGATCTTCTGAAGTTCGGGAGTAGTTTCTGAACTGTTCAGGTTAAATAATACCGACGTTACTTTGTCCAGTAAGGCCCCCGAGTGTTCAAGTGCAACAATGGTATTTTCGAACGTCGGCTTCGCTGGGTTATTGATAATGGCAGCCACATCACTACGACCCTGAGTCATCCCCTCTTTAATAGCGGGCAGGTAATCGGCATTGGAAATTTTGTCAAATGGGGCCGTTTGGTGGGGTGTTGAATACGGTACCAGGAATGGATTTTGCGACATCTTAGGTTGAGGGGGCGATGGCTGAGCGAAGGTTGTCGACGCGACAACGGCCAGCAATACGCCCGTTTGTTTGATTCGTTGATGAGTAAACATAGCGATTTGCAAAATGAGTTTCCCGGAAAAATACGAAATAAAGACAATTTTGACAACGCGATGTTGCACAGGTGGTTGCCAATAGGTGTGAGTGGAAAGAACAAAAAAAGTCGACCAAGCTGGCCGACCTTTTCTACACTCCCTTCCTCTATTTTACTCAATATTAGTAGCGACCATAGCCCGGCCCATTTCCATATCCGCGCCCTCGTTGTGCTGAACGCGATCCGGGCGATAGCTCGTAAGGACGCATGTGGGCAATTACCTGATCGCGCTGTTGTGGGCCCAGAACTGCCATCATGTCGATGAACTGCCGCTGGCGAGCCTGACGGAAGAAATCGCGTTGACGGGGGTCCCGAAAATCGATGTTCTGCGTTTGCTGGTTGAATCGATCGCGAATCCGGCGAATCTCGCGCTCCTGCCGACGGGTTAGGTTTAACTCCCGATCCCACCACTCCAGGTGGCGGTCGAACTGGTTGTCGTCGTAATCGTAGTTGTAATTTGGCTGCCCGTACCCAGGTTGGTTATAACCGGGCTGATTGTATCCCGGCTGGTTATAGCCTGGCTGCTGTGGGTAGTTATTGGGAGAAGACTGTGGGTAGCCGTAACGTTGGGCAATTACGCTGGTCGAGAGAAGAACGACCAGCGTAGCGCCAGTCAGCAGGACTTTTTTCATGGTCGTGTATTGTTTTCAGGTTGTATTTATCCCTTTGAACAACCACGCATGAAATGGTTTAATTAATTCTCCTAAAAAGTATAAAAAGGTTTATGATATTCAGTTTACGGTTTGAGGTTTATGGTGGCTGGCGCGAGAACGTGCTTGCGCCAGCCACCATAAACCTCAAACCGTAAACTGAATACCATAAATTAGTACTTATACTCCGTCAATTCGTTTGCATCTTCCTGTTTCAGCACGCGTTCATACTTGGTACGGTCGAATTCACCCTCGTTGTTGGCAATGAAAATTGTGGCAACCGTATTCCCAATGATATTGGTAATGGAGCGGGCCTCAGACATAAACCGGTCGACACCAAGCAGCAACGCCAGCCCTTCAACCGGAATCACCTTGATGGCTGTTAGGGTACTAGCCAGCACGATAAATCCGCTGCCGGTTACGCCCGCTGCGCCTTTCGACGTTACCATCAGAATCCCGATAATAGTTAGCTCCTGCCCCAATGTAAGGTCAACCCCGAATACCTGCGCCAGAAAAATGGTTGCCATCACTAAGTAAATCGTGGTGCCATCGAGATTAAACGAGTAGCCCGCCGGAACAACCAACCCCACCACCGACCGGGAGCAACCCAGCGTTTCGAGCTTGTCCATAATTTGAGGTAAAGCCGACTCCGACGACGAGGTTCCCAGCACAATCAGCAACTCTTCTTTAATAAACTTGAGTACTGCCCACAAACTGATTTTATAATAGCGTAGAATCAGGTTCAGGATAACGAAAATGAACAGAATCATGGTCGCGTAAACCGTACCCATCAATTTAGCCAAAGGCAATAGTGTACTCAGGCCATATTTGCCTATCGTAAAGGCCATGCCGCCAAACGCGCCCAGAGGAGCCAGGACCATCACCACACCGAGGATATTAAAAAACACTTTCGATAGTCGCTCAAAGGTCTGAATCAGTGGTTTGCCTTTTTCACCCATGCGCGTCAGACCAACGCCGAACAGCATCGAGAAGACCAGGACCTGCAGGATATCTCCCTCCGCAAATGCTTTAATGGCGTTACTCGGAACAATGTGCAGAAAGAACTCTGTCCAGTCCATACCCGCCCCCTGCTCCGTGTATTTGCTAATGTCTCCCCCTTTCACAGCTGCGGTTTGAACACCATCGCCCGGCCGAATTACATTTGCCAGGATGAGCCCGATGGCTAGTGCGCCAGTCGTTACAATCTCGAAATAGAGTAGGGCTTTGCCTCCTACCCGGCCCACTTTTTTCAGGTCGCCCATATTGCTGATTCCCAGCACGATGGTCAGGAAAATTATGGGCGCAATGACCATCTTGATCAGATTGATAAAGAGGTCTCCGAGGGGTTTCAGTTTCGCGGCTGTTTCCGGGAAGAAGTAGCCCGTCAGAATACCCAGTGTAATGGCAAGTAGTACGCGAACGGTGAGATTGTTGAGGAGTTTCATTTAAAAATGGGGAATGAATAATGGAGAATGCACAATGAATAATTGGATGTAGGGGACTATGTACTAATGATCCGCTGGGACATTTTTAATTATACATTGTCCATTATTCATTCACTTTACAAAGCATGCGTCTGTACTACCTGCTGTTTGATTTCGTGGATACGATCGTTGAATCTGAGGCTCAGGAAATCCACGTTTGGCACCAGAATGGCTTCCAGTAATCCCATCACGGCCTCATCGTGGGGAATACGTTTGCCGGTGAGCACGCTCACGTACTTTGAGGTTACCCAGAGTACATTTTTAAGGTGCGTTTTTGCATCATCGGTCATAATGTATTCAGTCACGGTGGTGTCTTCATTCACATAGATCAGTCGCGACATAATGCGCACCCACTCGCTTACCTGCGCAGGCCGGACATAGGCAATCTGATGCTGGTAAACGACCCAGCTTGTTTTTAACTCCTTAAACAATTGGCCGGGGTTGAAGTCATACAGTTTTGCAACCTGGTCTTCCCGGGCATTGAAATAGTAATCGAAATACTTGGCGTTGTTGAGGTGCTGCAACGGATCGCAGTCCTGAAAGCGGATAATTACCCTCGATTCGGTTTCGGTTGGGTAATTACGAGTAGGGTCACGTTTAAACATAAATCTGAACTAGGATTCGTATGATTGAATTGATTCCTCTGATTGTAATTGGCACCTATCTTCGGCTATGGAATTTCTAACAATCAATTATAGCTAAAATCAAAGGAATCATTTCAATCAGATGAATCCCGGTTCAGACTATTTTGTGCAATATTTACGTTAGTTCAACAAATTTGCCGTTTTATTTCAATTCCTAAGCACATATGAAAGGTATGCGTTATCTATTGCCCATTATCGCACTGTTTATCGGTCTAACGGCCTTCGCCCCTACCGACGATTCTGATGCTGTTGTTGGCACCTGGCTAAATGGTACAAAAAAAGGACACGTCCAGATTTATAAACAGGGCGGTACGTATTTCGGTAAGCTCGTCTGGCTTGGCCAACCCACCGACCCCGCCACTGGAAAACCCCGCACCGATGAGAAAAATACTGATCTATCAAAGAGATCACGACCGCTTATGAACATGGTCCTGATGTATAATTTCAAATACGACGGTGGTGAGGTCTGGAGTGATGGCAAGATTTACAACCCCGAAGATGGGAAGGAGTATAATTGCAAAATGACACTCAAAGACCCAAATACGCTCCTCGTTCGTGGATACGTAGGCATTTCTCTCCTGGGTAAAACCCAAACCTGGACGAGGATAAAATAGTCATTCATGGTCAGGAATTGTTTTTATATTCACTACTTGCGATTCTTGACAATGTTTGACTATTCCTGACCATGAATGACGCAAAGCAGATGACAATTCCTACCCTAATCATCGGTGCTGGTCCGGCGGGGTTGGCGATGGCAGGCAGATTAGCCAAACTGGGTCTGCCGTTTACGGTTCTGGAAGCCAGCGACTACCTAGGATTCAGTTGGCGGAATCACTATGATCGGTTGCACCTACACACGGTTAAAGAGTATTCGGCTCTCCCGCACCTTCCCTTTCCGGCCGATTATCCGACTTATGTGCCCCGCCTGAAATTTGTTGAGTATCTGGAACGCTACGCCGAGCAGTTCAACATAAAGCCCCAGTTTAATCAGAAGGTGATTTCTATTCACCGTAGTCAGGATGGTCGCTGGCAGGTTCAGACCGAAACCGATTTGTTTACGGCAGAGCGGGTCGTTGTGGCTACGGGCTATAATCGCGTTCCCAATATGCCTGAATTGCCTGGTCAGCGAAACTTCAGAGGGGTCATCTGGCACAGTCACGAATACCGCAACGGAGCGCCTTTCCGGAATGAAAACGTATTAGTCGTTGGAATGGGCAATACAGGAGCGGAACTTGCGCTGGATTTGCTGGAGAATGGTGCAAAGCCCTTTATTTCGGTGCGGAGCCCGATCAATATTATTCGGCGCGAAGTGTTCGGTCGACCTGCTCAGCCCATAGCTATTGTATTAAGCAAACTCCCCAACTGGCTCTGTGATCGACTAGCCAAGTTAACCCAGCTAATCAGCGTGGGCGATGTATCAGCCTACGGGCTCGGCAAGCCGAAGCATCCGCCAACCTATGACAACCGACGCGGGAAAACACCCGTTATCGATATTGGCACCATCGACCAGATTAAGGCAGGTACCATTACTGTGGTTCCAAGTATTGACCGTATCAATGCCAAAACCATAACCTTCACGGATGGTCGGGAATTACCGTTCGATGCTATTGTTCTGGCAACGGGCTACCGAACAGGACTGGCTTCTTTTCTGGGCGATGGTTTATCCAACCAAATTCTGAATGAACGGGGTTATCCGAAAAAACTCTGGTTCGATGATGCGGCCTTGCGTGGGCTATATTTCCTCGGCTTTTCCGTCCCCGTAACTGGCGTCCTCAATCTCCTTAATAAAGACTCGGAGCGTATTGTGGCACACATTGCCGAAAACAATTCGATCCCGGCATAGTTCTATTAGTGTAATCACAATGATTACAGCAATTAGTCAACGTTATAAACACTACGATCATGAACGAGACAACCCTTAAAGGTGGCTGGAACGAATTAAAAGGCAAAATCAAACAAGCCTACGGCGACCTAACCGACGACGACCTAACCTATCAGGAAGGTCAGGAAGATGAAATGTGGGGTAAAATCCAGCAGAAAACTGGAAAAACAAAAGACGAAATTAATAAAGCAATCGCCGATTTATAATCCGATTGGCAACCCATAAAAAAAGCCGAAGCCCACAAGCTTCGGCTTTTTTGTGCCTTATTTTACAATTTTAGTTAATTGCCTTACTTTGCGGATGCATGAATCATCATCCAAAAAATAAGGCCATTTATACAGATCAGGGACGAGCGGAGATTTTCTTTCAAACCATTAACCTTGATCATTATCTGGAGAAATACCTTCTGGACCTAAGCAAACCTGACGATAAACGGTTTCACCGGCTCACATTCAGCGAAATCACCAGGGTACTGAACCAGGGGAACGTTTTAATTGAGAAATATGCTTATGCAAAAAAGAAGTACTATGCTATTTCCCGGTATGAGGGTCGCTATTACTACACCGTCTTCTACTTGGAAAAGCGGGAAGATTGCGATAAATTGTTTGCAATAATTGCCACTTGTTATGCCACAAACAACAAAGACATCCACCAACAGTACGAAGCGTACGTCCAAAAATCCAAAATCACCTTTGGACGATGAGTTAGGCATTAACGAGCCTTATCTTAATCCTAACCCTGATCCAACTACAATATTGGTTCGTTTTGAAGGGAAGTATTATAAATATGATGCAGATGGCAATCCGTATCGTTTTTACCCACCCGGTTTAAAACAACCCCGTTCCAAAACGAAGTCTCAACTATAGCCGGAGCCCACCGGCTCCGGCTTTGTTATATGGTCATTGCACTATTTCTGAGCAGTGGTGCCAGTTTTGAGAAACTGGCACCACTGCTCACTTTTATTCTCTACACACTTGGTTCCCAGCCCTTTTCATACTGTCGGCTCCAGAACTTCATCGCTTCAGCATCCTTGATATGCCCGTTTTTTGAGTCGACCGCAAACGATTTATTGGTCCGATAGGCGATGTTCGCCAGGTGGCACAATAGGGTGCTTCGGGCTCCCTGCTCTATGGTCGAATTCTGTTTGGCTTTCCCGCGAATCGCTTCGAAGAAGTTCATCATATGGCGGGTGGTCATATCTCCCCCACCGCCTAAAGCCGTTCCCGCTTCGGAAGTTTTCGACTTGCTGTCTTTAATAACTTTTCCATCCCGGCTGAACAATGTGTACCCATTGCGGTCAACATAAACTGATCCGTTGGTGCCGTAAATGATGGTTCCACGGTCGCTGCCATAGGTTTTATGACCGTTCCGGCTTTTGCCGTCCCATTTGATGATCTTGTCGCCCGGAAAGCGATAGGTTGCATCCATAGTGTCATACACATTCCAGCCATCTTCCGGAAAATGGCGTTTGGCGGCTTCTACGGTCACATACTCCGGAAATTCAACCTGAAGTGCCCACCGGGCAACATCCAGTTCGTGGGTAGCATTATTCCCCGCTTCGGCGGTTCCATAATTCCAGTTGTACCAGTGCCAGTTATAATCCCAGGTATTGTCGGTATAGGCCGTGCGCGGGGCGGGGCCCTGGAATAACTCCCAATCCAGTCCGTCGGGGACGGGTGCTTTCTTGGCAACGGGCACTTCTCCACGGGCATTGGCATAAAAGGCAACGGCTTTGTAGGCATGACCAATTACGCCGTTGTGAATCTGCCCGATGATGTCTATTGACTCCGGTGCAGAACGTTGCTGGTTACCCATCTGGATTATCTTACCCGATTTTTTCTGGATTTCAACCAGAATTTCACCTTCGCGGGGATTGTGACTACAGGGTTTTTCAACGTACACGTGCTTGCCGCCCTGCACAGCCAGCCAGGTGCCGGGTGCGTGCCAGTGATCGGGAGTAGCATTGATCAGCACATCGACGTTCTTATCGGCAATGACTTTCCGGATGTCATTTTCCAGCTTCGGCGTGTAGGTGATGTACTTCGAAAACTTTTGAACCGCGGCTTCCCGCTGCTTTTTCATTACATCACACATATACACCAACTCAACGTTGCTGTCCTTTCTCGAAATCGGGTCGTAATACGCTTCTAACCGCCGACCCAGCCCGGCAATAGCAACATTTAGTCGTTCATTGGCCCCAATTATTTTGGCGTAACTTTTCGCCGACATCCCATTGGCCAGTCCGCCAATGGTAACGCCCGCGGTACCCAGGGCGGCTGTTTTAATAAACTCTCTTCGTGAATTTTCCATTGATTGCAGGTTGTCTGTTTTTGGTTTAAGGTTTGTAGCGCGAGATTCATTGCTGTGGTGTCGGTTACTTATAACCGACACGATAGGTTTCTCAAAACCTATCGGTACAAACAGTAGGTTTTGAGAAACCTATCGTGGAAGATTTAAGAATCTTCCACCACAATCAACTTCAAACTTATTTTACGCTTTCCGTTTTCCTGATTTCGTTGCATCGCAAACGCCTTTGAAGTACCCGACGGATTCGGCGATGCCAGCGAGCGGGTCTTTCATGTCTTTTTCATATTCCAGGCTGCAACAGCCTTCGTATTTCACTTTACGCAGCATACTCACGAACGCCGGTATGTCAATCACACCACGCCCCAGCTCGCAGGTAGAACCGGCTTTCGAGGCCGCTGTAACGTTTTTCAGGTGAATATCGAAAATGCGTTTAGCATATTTCTCCAGATCGGCAATCGGGTCATCGCCATAGCGCTTATCGTGTCCCATATCAAAACAAAGTCCCATGCGTGGGTCCAGATCTTTCACTGCATCATAGACCGATTTGGCATTTGGGAACAATTGAATATCGGGTCCGTGGTTATGGATCGCATAGCGAAAATTAAACTCCTTCACTTTTTTGTCGATATACGGCAGATCTTCGGGGTTCGGAATGCCGATGATCATGTTTACGCCCACACGCTTGGCATAGTCGAATCCATTATCGATTTCCTGCTTGGTTTTCATGTAGATAGGCCCCACCGCATAGCCCGTTACGCCCGATTGCTTCAGCTTTTCATGAAAAGCGGCAATTTCATCGGCCGTGCTGGCGTAGGGAAGATGAAAATCCTTGATACACAAATAGTGTACATCCGTTCTGCGCATCATAGCCAGCGACTCGTCCAGCTTGAAATTAACAAAACTGAAACCAGCCATACCTAATTTGAATAGATCATCGCTGGCAGCAAGCTGAGCTTCCGCGGCATTGGCCGTTGCCATTACCGGACTTATACTGGCAAGGGCCATGGAGCCGCCTGCATTTTTCAAAAACGATCGACGTGAGGTCATGTTAATGACGAGTAAACTTGGTTAATCTCTATCTTAAAAACGAGTTAATGCCTTTTCTACTGACAAAAAAGCCCCTATGTTACCTCACATCGAATAAGATAATAATCAGGTCAAGGGTAGTAAAGAGGCTTCTTCGCGCGAAAAATCAGCAGGTTAAACCTGATTTTTATCAGGTTCATACAAACAGCCCAGCCCGCTTTTCATAAAATCTGTTCCTTTGAGCATCCATTCGCCTTACTCATGAATCGGTTTGTTCTTATTTTCTTAGTAGCCTACTCCATTCCAGTTGAGGGTCAAACGGTCGTATCGACGGTGCAGGAAGCGCTAACGCTGGCCCGGAGCCATAACCCGGATCTGGTCAATGCCCGCCAGAATCGGCAGGTGCAAGCCCAGCAGCAAACGGCTACCCGATCGGTTTTACTGCCCCAGGCTCGCTTCTTCACCAATTTCGATTACAACTATTCGCTTCCCGTGCAGTTGATCCCGACTGCACTTTTTGGGGGAGCACCCGGCGAATACCGTTCCATTCAGTTTGGCCTTCCCTACGTGCTGGCAGCGGGTGCCGAAGTAACCGTTCCTGTTATCAATCGACCCGCCCGTGCCGACTTAGGGATTGTGGACCAGAACTTACGCATTACCGATAATCAGAATCTGGTGTTGCAGGATGAGATTTCAACCCAAACCGCCCGTGTTTATCATGCGGCCCTGCTAACCCGATCGGCCATTGCGATTACCCGACGCAATTTAGCATCTGCCGATACACTCACCCAGATCGCGCAACAACGGCTCGATAAAGGGCTGATCGAACCTCTGGAATACAATCGGATTCGGGCCATCCAACTCACTACAGCGGATGTTCTCTACCAGAATGAACTGGCCTACATCCGCAACCTGAACCAGTTGAAACTGATGTTTGGCTTAACCCTTTCCGATAGTCTGGTACTCTCCGAGGAGTTGGCAACCCGACCCGCTGGCCAGCCTGTTTCGGCCACGGCAACCTACAATCTGGAACGCCCCCAACTAACGCTCCGGCAGTCGCGGATTGAGTTGGCTAAGCTTCAGTTGGAGCGGGAACGGCTCATGCGCTGGCCAACCCTCTCGGCCTATGGTCGATTTACGGAGCAGGCCCAGCGCAGTCAGATCAACTTCCTGAATACAAATGAGCCCTGGTTTCAGATCGGGGTGGCGGGTTTACAGTTCAACTGGCCGATTTACTCCGGTGGATTGCGAACCAGTAACCTGACCCGTGCCCGGCTTCAGTTGAAAGTGGCGGAGTCGGAACTGGCTTACGAACGCAACAAACAGATTACCGATACCGAAGACGTTCGAAATACGTATAATCAGGCCATTCGGTCGCTGGATCTGAACCGGCAGAATTATGAACTCAGTAGCCAGAATGTGCAGATTGCCCTCATCAAATATCGGTCGGGTCTGTTTGCGTATGACCAGTACCTGAACGTATTCAACGAAGTGCTGACGGCCCAAAATCGGTTCCTCAACAACCTGTCGAATGTGTTTATCAATCAAACGATCTTACAAATCCGAAACGGGCAATGAAAAAAGTTTGAAGTTCGAGGTTTGAAGTTCGAGGTTGGCTGGCGCGGGAATGGGCTGGTGCCAGTCAACTTCAGACTTCCAACCTCAGACTTCCAACCGAATACCGAATACCCAACCTACAGGCAACCCCATGAAATCTACTCGTTCCATTATTTTGGGTTTACTCCTTTTTACGGCCTGCCAACGCGGTAATGATGGCACCACACCGGCTTACAAGGAGTTGACCGAAGCCGTTTATGCCTCGGGCAACGTATATCCCCGCAATGAATATACCGTTACGGCCGATGCTACTGGCGTGTTGCAGCAGCGTTTGGTGAACGAAGGCGACTCTATCCACCGCAATCAATTGCTGTTTGTGCTGGAAAGCGCCACGGAAGATGCTCGCCAACAAGCTGCCGCCAACGCCTACCGACAGGCGCGAGCCAATCTGGGAGCTAACTCGCCCGTACTGGCCGAACTCGAAGCGCAGCTACGGAACGCCCGTACCCGACTCAGTAATGATTCGATCAATTACAATCGATTCCGTGAACTCTACCGACAAAATGCCACCTCGCGGGCCGAACTGGAACGGGCTGAGCTGAACTACACCCTGTCGCGTAATAACTTCCGTGCTCAGTTGAACACGCTGCAACGCAACCGCAACCAAATTCAGCTCGATGTTGCCAACAACCGAAGTCAACTGGTTAGCTCGGAGGTAGCCGGTCGTAACACCCGCATTCGGAGTTTCGTGGATGGCAAAGTCTATGAGGTATATAAAGATCCCGGCGAGGTGATCAAAGTGGGCGAGCAATTAGCGCTGGTGGGCAGTGGCAGTCAACTCTATGCGCAATTAGCTGTCGATGAAAGCGATTTCGGGCGGATGCGTGTTGGGCAGGAAGTTGTTCTGAAGGCCGACGTGTATCCCGACAAGGTGTTCAAAGCCCGCGTCAGTAAAATTTACCCGAAGCTGAACCGAACGGATCAATCCTTCCGGGTAGATGCTGAGTTCGTGGGCGAACGTCCTGCATCCTACTATGGCCTGACGGTAGAAGCCAACATCATTATCAGCCAGAATAAACACGTGCTTACCATCCCCAAATCCTACGTCATCGGCACCGATAGCGTTTGGGTGGAGCAGGATGGTAAAAAACAGAAAATCAAATTCCAGAAAGGTGCCGAAAACTTCGACCTGGTCGAGGTGAAAGGCGGGCTGAATGAAAAGTCAATTGTTGTGAGTGTAGAGTAAGGTTTAAACACAGAGAAAACGGAGGAAAATACAGAGCACACAGAAGCTCTTTTCTATCTCCGTTGTCTCCGTGAACCCTCCGTTATCTCTGTGTTTAAGAAAATTTATGAACCTTCATATCGCTTCCCAGATTGCCCAGACGCACTTGCTGGCCAAGAAACGCCAGACGCTCGTTGCCATGCTTGGCGTAACGTTTGGGATTGCCATGTTCATTACCATGATCTCGTTTATGCAGGGCGTGAATCAGTTTCTGGAAGATTCGGCCCTGGATGCCAGTCCACACATTCGGCTATACAATGAAGTGAACACGCAGCGACCGGGTCTGATCGAGCAACTCAACCCCGGCAACTTCAATGTCATCTATCATCAGAAACCCAAAGACGAACAGGCCCGGATCAAGAACGGAATGGCCATTGCCGAACGCATTGAGCGGGAGCCGGGCGTACTCGGCGTATCGCCACAGGTAGCGACACAGGCCTTCTACAACAACGGCCCTATTCAGCTGTCGGGAACGATTTCGGGCGTGGACATCGATCGTGAAAACAGGCTTTACAAACTAAACACGCGCCTAAAATCGGGTAGCCTGAGTACGTTAAAAACCAACCCCGACGGCCTGATTATGGGCAACGTCCTCGCCCGAAAGCTCAACGTTCGGGTGGGCGATAAAGTGACGGTAACTACGCCCAAAGGTGGCATTCGCGTGCTTCGGGTCGTGGGCACATTCGGATTTGGGGTTGGTACCGTGGATAACACCAAGAGCTACGGGAACCTCTCGACCGTGCAGGAAATGCTTCAGAAAGACCCGAGTTACATTACGGATATCCATATCAAAATGGTTGACCCGTTGCAGGCCATTCCGTTCGGAAAGAAGCTCCGGGCGATGTACGGCTATTATACCGAAGACTGGGCCACGGCCAATACGGCGATTCTGGCGGGTGAAAAAATCCGGAATATGCTCACCTATGTGGTGTCAATTACCCTGCTGGTAGTAGCCGGATTCGGAATTTACAACATCATGAATATGACCGTGATCAACAAAATCAAGGACATCGCCATCCTGAAAGCAACAGGTTTCGACGCCCGCGACATCATTGCGATCTTCCTGCTGCAAGCCGTATTTATCGGTTTCACAGGCGGGTTATTGGGCTTAGGCATCGGCTTCGGTTTGAGTTATCTGCTGTCCATTACCCCGTTCGACGCGGGCGACTTTCTGAGCCTTAAAACCTTCCCGGTCATTTTTGCCGCCAAGTATTACATTATGGGCCTTCTGTTTGGTGTGATCACCACCATTCTGGCAGGCTTTTTCCCCTCCCGAAAAGCCGCCCAGGTAGACCCAGTGGCTATTTTGAGAGGATAAATACTGATGTATGATATATGATGTATTGCGGTATAACGCTACCTCATCGACTCCACATTATACATCCTACATTATACATCATATATTTATGAACCCTGTCCTTTCCTCCCAGCACCTTAACAAATACTTCTACGACCCGGAGAAATTTCAGGTGTTGAAGGATATTACGTTCGATGTGCAGAAAGGTGAATTTCTGTCTATAGTCGGCAAGTCGGGTTGCGGAAAATCCACGTTGCTGTACTTGCTGTCGACGATGGATACCGAGTATGAAGGGCAGATTGAGATGGCAGGTACGAAACTAACCGGTCGCAGTCAGGATTATCTGGCGCGTTTTCGAAATGAGCATCTGGGTTTCGTCTTCCAGTTCCACTTTTTACTACCCGAATTTTCTGCCTTACAGAATGTGATGCTGCCGGGTTTGAAGCTAGGAAAATACCCCGAAAAAGAAGTGGAAGAACGGGCGATGGAGAAACTTCGGATCATCGGCATGGCCGATTTTGCCCGAAAACCAGCCAGTAAATTATCGGGCGGGCAACAACAACGGGTGGCAATTGCCCGCGCCCTCATCAACGATCCAACCATCATCATGGGCGATGAACCAACGGGAAATTTAGATCGGGCCAATACCGAGAACGTCTTCGAAATTTTTCGTGATCTTGCCGGAAAAGGCCAAACCATAATTGCCGTTACCCACGACCCCGATTTTGCCGCCGGAACCGACCGCGTTATCGAAATGTCGGACGGCATGATTATTTCCAGCCATGAAAATAAAGTTTAACAAATACGTCGAAGCCCTGCTCCTATGGGTTGCCTTAGGAGGCCTTGTTGTTCGGCAATGGCTAGTTCCGACTATTACCTGGCAGCTTCAGGCAGTACTGTTTGTGGTGTCGTTTATCATGCTAAACCTGGTTTGGTCCTTTCATTTTCTGTTCAATGAGTGGCTAAATAAACGCTTACCCTTTGAGACCAATACCCGCTGGCGCATTGTGGTTCAGGTGTTAGGAGGCTGGACGATTGTGAAGACGATATCGCTAACCGCTGGCTATTTTATTTCGACTCGCTTCTTCCCGCCAGTTTTATCCCAGATGAATAAGTTTACATTTATCATTGTTGGGATGATGATCTTTCTGGTCAATACAGTTATCTGTTTAGGGTTTATGGCCAACCATTTGCTGAAACGCTGGCAGGAAAATGCGGTACGGACGGCGCAACTGGAAAAGGAAAAAGTGCAGGTACAACTGGACAGCCTGAAAAACCAGATCAGCCCGCATTTTCTGTTTAATAGCCTGTCGTCGCTGGATAGCCTGATCGATGATAACCCGGTACTGGCACGTCAATTTTTGCAGCAACTATCGAAAGTCTTTCGGTATGTACTGCAACATAAAGACAAGGCGTTAGTGCCGCTCGAAACTGAACTGGCGTTCATCAAAAATTACATTTCCCTACTGCACACCCGCTTTGACGGTGCGTTTATTGTCAATTGCAACATGGAGGAAGCCGCTCTGGGTCAGCAAATTGTACCCGTTACACTACAAATCTTAATCGAGAATGCCATAAAGCATAACGTCGTGAATGAGGCCCGCCCGTTAACGGTTACAATCAGCACGCACGATGGCTATATTGAGGTATCGAACCCGATTCAGCAAAAACGGCAGGTAGGTACGTCGAATGGACAGGGGCTGGAAAATCTGAAACTCTTGTACAGTTATCTGGGGCCAAACCCGGTTGAGGTTGATGAAAAGGAAGGCATTTTTGGGGTACGAATCCCCTTACTGTCTGTACAATAAATAGGTTTACAGTATTCGGTTTACGGTGGGCTGACGCAACAAAAGGCTGACGCGCCAGCCCACCGTAAACCGAATACCGTAAACCGAATACTGTAAGCCGTAAACCTGTATGACCATTCTCCTCATTGAAGATGAACCGCTTATTGCCCGGCAACTCCTGAAGTTAGTTCGGCAGTTGGAACCAGGCGCTACTATCGAGGGCCCGCTGGCTAGCGTACAGGGGATTTGTGATTATTTCACTACTATCCGTTCATCAGGTAAGCCCTTTCCCGACCTCGTCATTTCGGATATCCAGCTTTCGGATGGTGTAAGCTTTGAGGCTTTTCGGCAGATCAATCTGAACATTCCCATCATTTTCACTACGGCCTACGACGAATATGCTATTCGGGCGTTCAAGCTCAACAGCCTCGATTACCTGCTCAAGCCCATTGATCCAGAAGAACTTAAAGCAGCTCTAACCAAATTCCATCGCTGGTCGGCAAATGGAATTGTTGGCTTTGACGATCAGTTCAGGCATTTCCTGAGTCAGCTTACCGAACAATCGCCTGTACCCCACTATAAACGCCGGTTTTCAGGGCATCACCTCCGTCAAATCATTTCGGTGCCCCAAGAACAGGTAGCCTACTTCCTGCGAAACGAGCTGATTTACCTGTTTACAAACGAAGGCAAAAAGCTAATCACCGATTACAAAACGCTCGATGAACTAGAGGAATTGGTTGATCCGGCCCGTTTCTTTCGAGCCAATCGCCAGTGCTTAGTCAGTCTCGATGCCGTATCGGGATACAGACCGCATGAAAGTCAGAAACTCATTGTCGTCCTTAAAAATCCGAACGACAAGCTTGAACTAGTAGTCAGCAAGGAGAAATCGGGCGCTTTCCGGCACTGGATTGAGGGATGAACGAACTGGGTACTAGTGCATATCTTAATTTTTGTTAATCTATTCAAAAGAAACGTTGACATTACTCTGATTTGTCAGTAACTATACGCCTAGTTCACCTTACCCTATCTAACCGTATAGTTATGCACACGCCCCTTTTCCCTACCACAGGGATTCAGGCCAGTTGGCACCGCATGGTTGCGCTGGCCGCTCTGTTGCTCGTTGGTAACAGTTCCCTTACTCCCGCACAAACGACTCCAACAGGGGTTGCCTTACCCGAAGGCATCACCAAAGTCGCATCCGTCGAAGGTATCACGGAGTATCAGCTTAAAAGCAGTGACACAAAAAACAGGATGAGCGGTCGTATGAATAACCGCTCATCCTGTTTTTTGGCAAATCCCTATAAAACCTCTTGATTGCTTTTTTTTTTATTCTTATCTATACAAGATTAGTTTTTTCAGTACCCCAACTAACTGTTTCTTATGCAAAATAAACTTACCCGGACTGGATGGTCCCCGACTGGAGGGTCCCCGACTGGAGGGTTCCGACCTGGCTTTGCCCGAGCGAGCGCACTAGCCGCTACGTTGCTGGTCGGGAGTCTAACGTTCTCCCCTGCGCAGGACAAGGCGGCAACCGTTACTATACCCGAAGGGATTACCAAGGGCGCGTCTGTAGAAGGCATTACGGAGTACAATCTCAAGAACGGCCTTAAAGTATTGCTCTTCCCGGACCAATCGAAACCAACCGTAACCGTCAATATCACCTATCTGGTGGGTTCAAGACACGAAGGACTGGGTGAAACGGGTATGGCCCACTTGCTGGAGCACATGGTGTTTAAAGGCTCCACCAAACACACCAACATTCCCCAGGAATTAACCTCGCACGGAGCACGCCCTAACGGATCAACCTGGCTCGACCGTACCAACTACTTCGAGACCTTTGCCGCTACGGATGAAAACCTGAAGTGGGCGCTTGACCTCGAAGCCGACCGGATGGTCAATAGCTTCATCAAGAAAAGCGACCTGGAAACCGAGTTTTCGGTCGTTCGGAACGAGTTCGAAATGCGCGAAAACTCACCACAAAATGTCCTGAATGAACGCGTTGTCTCGTCGGCGTATTTGTGGCATAACTACGGCAAATCGACCATTGGCAACCGCTCCGATCTGGAAAAAGTCCCCATCCAGAACCTTCAGGAGTTTTACAAAAAATACTACCAACCCGACAATGCAGTGTTGGTCGTTGCCGGAAAAATCGATGAATCGAAAGTACTGTCCCTGATCAATGAATACTTCGCTGGCATTCCACGGCCAACGCGGGTGTTACAGCCAACCTATAGTGTTGAGCCAATCCAGGATGGCGAACGGAATGTAACGCTCCGGCGCGTGGGCGACACGAAAGTTGTTTCGGCACTGTATCATATCATGCCAAGCTCGCACCCCGATTACCCGGCAATGGACGTGTTAACCGATTTGTTGACCGATGAACCAAGCGGACGCCTGTACAAATCGCTGATCGAAACCAAAAAAGCCTCACAGGAGTACGGTTATTCGTTCATGACGAAAGATCCCGGCTATGTTTATTTCGCGGCTGAGTTATTAAAAGAAAAATCGCTGGACGATGCTAAAGCTACTTTGCTCGGCACCCTTGACTCAGTAACGGTGAAACCACCGACCAAAGATGAGGTTGAACGTGCCAAAGCAAAACTGCTGAAAGATGTTGAACTGAGCTTTAAAGATGTTGAACGCTTAGGCCGTACCCTCAGTGAGTACATTGCTACCGGCGACTGGCGGCTTGGTTTTCTCTACCGCGATGCCCTTGAAAAAGTAACCCCTGCTGATGTGCAACGGGTAGCCAAATACTATTTCAAACCATCGAACCGCACCATTGGCGAATTCATTCCTGAAGCCGCACCCGACCGCGTTGAAACGCCGGAAGCCCCCAGCATGGAATCTCTGGTGAAAAACTATAAAGGTCGCGCTGTGATTGCCAGTGGTGAAGCCTTCGACCCATCGCCTGCCAATATTGATGGCCGTACCCGTCGGATTGAGCAGCCTAATAGCATTGAGCTAGCTTTATTGCCCAAAACAACCCGCGGCAACGAAGTAAACGCTCGCCTGACCATTCGTTACGGTGACCAGAAGAGCCTGATGAATAAGAGCGCTATCTCGGTATTTACGGCTTCGATGCTCGACCGGGGAACGACAACCCGCAGTCGTCAGCAAATTAAAGACGAGTTCGATAAACTCAAGGCACAGGTTGGTGTATTTGGTGGTGGCAATCAAGTGAACGTGACCATCAAAACGAACAAGGAAAACCTGCCAGCTGTATTGCGCGTTGTGGGCGATATGCTCAAACATCCGGCGTTTGATGCCAATGAGTTCGAAAAACTGAAGCAGGAACAACTGGCGCAGATCGAGTCGCAGCGGTCGGAGCCCCAAAGCCTTGCGTTCACGGCTTTCCAACGCCAGATGAATCCCTATCCGAAAGAAGATGTGCGGTATACCTCAACACCCGATGAAGATGTTGCGGATGTTAAAGCCCTCAAACTCGACGATCTGAAGCAGTTCCATAAGGATTTTTATGGTGCTCAGAACGCAACCATGTCTATTGTCGGTGATTTTGAGGAAACGCCCGTTCGGAAAGTCATTACCGATGAGTTTGGTACCTGGAAAGCCAAGAAACCGTTCAGCCGGTTAGTATCAGCCTACAACGATATCAAGGCGACACCTCAATCCCTCGAAGCACCCGACAAGGCCAACGCCTTTATGGTAGCGGGTGTAAACATCCCCCTGCGCGACGATGATCCTGATTATCCAGCTTTGGTATTGGGTAACTATATGCTCGGTGGTGGCTTCCTGAATTCACGTCTGGCCGTTCGTATCCGTCAGAAAGAGGGTATCAGCTACGGTGTTGGTTCGCAATTACAGGCTAACCCCTGGGATAAAACGGGGATGTTCATGACCTACGCCATCTACAATCCCGAAAACGCGGAACGCCTGGAAAAAGCCTTCCGGGAGGAAATGGAGAAAGTGGTGAAAGAAGGATTTACCGCCGACGAGCTTAAAGCTGCCCGCTCGGGTCTGTTACAATCGCGGATGGTAGGTCGGGCGCAGGACCCCGGTTTAGCAACGACGCTCAATAACTACCTGTACCTGAACCGGACGATGAACTGGGATGCCGATTTCGAGAAGAAACTGGAAAGTGTAACCCCTGAGCAAATCAATGCGGCCATGAAAAAGCACATCGATCCGGCCAAAATTTCAATCATCCGCGCCGGTGATTTTGCCAAAGCCGCCAAGAAAGCCGCCGATAAGCAACCCGCTTCGACGGTGAGTGGCGGAGCGAAAAACTAACAATTGTCTGAACCGGGATTACACTGATTAAAGGATTTGCAGGATTTTGTTTCCAGCGGAAACGACTAACAAAATCCGATTCATCCACAAATCAGCTAAATCCCGGTTCTTTTTTTGGTAGTTTAACTATAAATATCGTTATTCACCTAAAAATAACGTTGTGCTATGAAAAGGTCTCTATTGTTGTTCGTATTTGGGTTGATGGCGCTATCGGGAGTGGCGCAGGTAACGATTCGTCCAATGACCGACAGTCTGGTCAATTACAAAACGCTCCGCAAAAACTACCCCCCTGCGGTTGGCCCCCGCGAACAGGCAACTCTACGCGATCTGACCTTCCAGAAACTTACAGAGGATTACTGGAGCGATTTCCGGCGCTTTCTAAAAAAGAGAAACTTTCGACCTGATAGCTCCATTATCTGGAATACGGAAGTATTTTTCAAAGCCGATGGCCATGCCGATTGGCTGCTTTATCAATACCAGCGGAATAATAAACGGTTAGCACCCGAGAAGGAGGAAACGTTGATCGCTCTGCTGACGGAGTACCTGAACCAGCATCCGTTGCCGGTTTCATCAACGCTTGTCTGGTCGCCATTTCGGTTGGGTAGCGGCTTGTTTATTCTCGGTCCTGCCTCCCGAACAACCCCGAAAGGACCGGGTGTTATTGGCACGCTTGCTGCGGCCAGTCAGACAACACGCCCCGATACCGTGAAAACAATTGCCTTTTCCGGGCTTGAACTCGAACAAGTACCGGAGGTTATTTACCGGTTTACGAATGTGGAAGAAATTAACCTGGGGCACAATTACTTAACGGCATTGCCCGCCCGCTTAACGGCTCTTCCTAAGTTGAAACGCCTTAATCTGATGTCGAACCGACTTCAGGAAGATAGTGTGTTTTTCACTCGAAATAAGGTCGTAAAATCCATAAACCTACAACGAAATTCCTTAACAGACGTACCCGCTTCCGTTCGCCAAAATCGTCGGTTGGAGAGTCTGTGGTTGGGCAACAACGACTTAGCCAACCTGACGATCAAACCCTTACGCTCGCTGCATCGGCTCAATGATGTAAACTTATACAATGTGGGGTTAAGCCAACTACCTAAGGATATCGGGCGGTTAAAGCATGTGAAGGTGATGGATTTGTACTATAACAAATTCACTGAGTTACCTCGTCAGCTGGGTCGTATGAAGCGGCTTGAGCAGTTGGCCATTGCGCATAACAACCTGAAGGAAATACCCGCATCTTTGGCAAAATTACGTCGGCTGCAGGTGTTGTTCGCCCATCATAATCATATCAGCCAATTACCCACAAAATTCCAACGGCTTCAACACCTCCACGTACTCGACCTCGGCTACAACGAGTTAATCGTCGCACCGAATGTACTGGGAGCCCTACCAGAGTTGGAAGAGCTTTCGCTGAATAACAACAACCTTCAGGAGTTTCCGTCTGTTTTACTATCGATCAAAAATCTCAAGCGGGTGTATATGGGCAGCAATCCGCTCTGGGGCCGGGAAGCCATGACCAGCCCTTATGCCTCCCAAATCAAGCAACTGGAGGCCAACAATACACAAGTGACGTATTAAGTAGGTAGTCCTATTAACCACCCATCGCAAAACGGTCACGCATCAGTTAGGTAGTGTAACTAGTTTCAGCGATGTACTGCCAGCCACTGGTAGTGAAGCGGTGTACGTCAACTGGCGATTATTTTTCCAGTCGAGCCGGTTTACGAAATAAAAAATTTCCGTTGCCCCCGTTAACTGCCGGAGTTTTTCGGTTTGACGTTCATACAGCCAAATGGCGGTGTAACCCGAGCGGTTACTGATGAATGCCAGCCGGGTGCCATCGGGAGAGAAGGCGGGTTGTCTGTCCTGCCAGTCCGATTTCAGGATGGTGTGCAGATTCCCCCCGCCCGTCGGGATTCTCAGCAGTTCGGTTCCCACTTTTCCTTGTTGGGGCACTTCCTGTGAAACAACGACGGACTGGCCATCAGGCAACCAGTCCAATTGATCGGTTCGCAACTGGTTGGGGCCAGCGGGTGGGGTGTAGAGTTGTGTGCTAGAAGCTTCGGCCATTTTACGCAGCCAAACGCCCGTACCGCTTCCCAAATCGAAGGCTATAAAGGCGATTGACTGGCTATCGTTAGCCCATTCCAGGGAATAAATCGCTTGTTTGGTTTCCAATGACCGGGTAGCACCTGATTCCAGGTTTTTAACAACTAGTTGCGTTGAATACCCTGTGTTCGGATTAACGTTGGACAGGTAAGCAATAGACCGCCCATCGGGTGAGAGAAGCGCATTGTAGCCTTCCTGTTTTAGTGTGCGGATTGTGCCATCGGGAGACTGAATTACCCAGTTATCAGTCCAATTGGAATAAAGCAGCGTTGAACCGCCCCAACTACCAAATGTAATTGTTGGTGTGCCGGTGGGGAATAGTAAATCCGTAGTACCCAACGTCCCGACAGTAGTGGTAACGATAGGCGATTGGCTGCCTGTCAGCGTAGGGTGTATTGCTTTTATTTGTGCGTAAAGGGTTTTTCCCTCCGGCTGATTCGTTAGTACGTAATTCTGCACGGTACCATCGACGGTTGCTACTTTTTGCAGCGAATTCCCATTGGTTTCCGATACGTAAATCTCGTACTGGGATGGCGTCATAGGTACCGGGCCCGGGTACATGCCTTCCTCAAAAAAATATTGTGGTCCCCAGTTTAATGATAGGCCATTCGACCTGGGTTCTGCCAGAAGAAATAGTGGTTTAATGTACCCATCAGGTGCCACCTCTTTCCGCTGACAAGCCGTTCCGATCAGGACCACCAACCAAAAAGCTAGAACTCGTTTCATAAAGCTCGGGGAAATGAATTGATTACGACCCTATAGAGTGTAATCTAACGCAAACGGTTGTAACGGGCGAACTAAACTAATCGGCATCGCCCGCTAATTTCCTAAACTACCCGTACTCGAAAACCCACCCGTACTCTTTAAATGGTTTTTAAGCGTAGCAAACTGATCATGCATCGCTTGCGGTTTCGTAACAAAGAGGTGAATATAGTCGAACGTGCGGCAAAACCGGCTCATCCAGTAACTTGCTTGGGAGTCAAGTTTATCACTTCGTTTCTATTTTGACAACGAAAGCCTTTAATTCGACAATCTTGTCGTCATGAAAACGCCAGATATCACAGTATTCGTAATGAGTCTCTTGTCCGTCTTTGTCCTTCATGGTTAGGTAGCCAAGCACCGTAAGGAAATCATCTTCAGCGATTAAGGTAACAACCGTATTCGTAGGCGGCTCCACATATTCTGTTGCCATCCATTGACGAACGGCTTCTTTCCCTTTGAGGATCTTATCACCTACAAACGTCCATTCTGTATCGTCAGTGCAGAACGACAGGAACCCTTCGTTATCACCGGCAGCGATTGCCGCGTTGCCCTTTTCTAAGATTGCCTTATTTTTTTCTGCTGCCATTGTCTTGTGTTTACCTGGTAAACTACATAAGACAGTACCCGTTTTTTTTTACGAGCTGGCGGTCAAATCTATGGTCTCAAATCACCTCCGGGGCTTGCGGATTATCACCAGGACATTGGTTTGCCAATAGTGACGGAGCGACGAACGTGCTCCTAGTGGCAAGTGATCAAAAAACTCGTTTTTTACGCTTGTTTTGTTCAGACGTACTAGATAGCCTTGTCGAAACGTACGATTTGTCATACGAACGGCGACATTCACTCACTTTATGCTTTAGCGGGGCACCCAACACTCATGAGGGCTGATGGTGACTGTAGGGAGACTTTACACCCTCATAGGTGCTGGGCTGCACACACTCCGCATTCTCACCAAGTCGGCTGCTGGATTTAAACGGCATATAGCCGCTACACACCCCTTACCAAGTACCCTATAAGACACTCTCGCTAATGGAGCAATAAGACAATGGAAGTAGCAATTAATGAACTGGAAGGTACGGTACTTGGATTGTATACGCCTATGAAGAAAGAAGAATACGAACGTATCAGGGCGAATGTTGGTGAAGTGTTTAGGCAGTAAGAATGTGAGTACAATTTACTTACATTATAATATGTAATATTTATATTATAACAATTAGGTTTT
The DNA here is from genome assembly GCF_054776855.1 of Spirosoma migulaei. Classification (NCBI taxonomy): domain Bacteria; kingdom Pseudomonadati; phylum Bacteroidota; class Cytophagia; order Cytophagales; family Cytophagaceae; genus Spirosoma; species Spirosoma migulaei. Next base: position 544,706 of record NZ_BAAHBG010000027.1, read on the forward strand.
TACATAGTAATGTGTGAATTTTGCAGCCGTTCTTAGCATTTAAGGTAGATTTTTAGCTGATTTTGCCTTATCGCAGAGTCTAGTACTATAAATATGTTTACCCCAAATCCATATAAAAGATACCAACCTGGAATGTCATTAATTGACTTATTCCCAGCAAGGCACGATGGGTTGTGTGCTTGTGGGTGCAATGAACAGTTAGGGCAAAGGAAGAAAAGGTGGGCTACGGCTACTTGTCAAGAAAAGGCAGTAACCCTTTTTTTTATTGTGAAAGGAGATACCAAGGCTATACGGAATGCGGTTTATAGGCGCGATGGTGGTATATGCGCTTGTTGCAAAAAAAAGACTGACGCGTGGCAGGCTGACCATATTTTACCGGTGTGTAAAGGGGGCGGATATTGTGATTTAGACAATCTACAAACCCTGTGCAGCGATTGCCATAAAAAGAAGGATCACTATACCTTATCCCACCACAAGGCATATTCTTCGCAAGCTGCCTGAACATCAGTACGCTTTCTTTTGTAGGATTTTGGCGCGCTTTCGGTTTTATGGGAAAAAATATCAATGCACAACGTAAACTCAACCGGAGCTATCTCATCTTCAGCCCTTATAATTTCTTCTACAAATTGGTGTAAAATTGTCGCGACAGTTTTTCTAGCATCTTCATTCAGGGTCGCCTTAATAATATGGAATTTTATTGCACCAACGATACTCTTTCCTTTATGTGTCCCTCGGAAAATTATATCAGGATTAACGCTTACATCAACGCCTGCTATGTCTATTTTGCCATTGCCCACAAACTGTGAAATATCAAAGTTTGCAATACTAGGAAAAGTAATATTATTGTAACAATCAAGGGATTCTATTGACGAAGACTTATCGTTTGCTTGAAAATCACTTGTTGTTTGTTTAGCAGTTAAACTCTCTCTTGCATTGGTAATTATTGATGCATCAAACTTTGAGACGACAAAATCTATATACGCTTGCCTCGCTTCTGTATATCTAGCAACAATAAAGTTGTCTGGATTTTTCTGATTTTGAACAATGCTCTTTCTGCGTGTTGGGCTTGCAGTAACATACTCTCCAAGCTTGTTAACTGAAATTCTAGGCTTTGACATTAGTATTATTTTATTGAATGGTGCGAATACTGGGTGTCACTTACTTTTTCTTCTTATTTAAAAGCTTATTGGCACTTTTAAGCTGCTTGTTTACTTCGTTTAATTTACGTTCTACTGGTAGATTTTCAGGATACACTCCTGTATTGTTCTTAACAACCTTCCTGATGTCCTCTCCCACATTTTTGTGAATTCTATTTGCTTCAAAAGCCCTATTTGTCCCTCTTTTTTTTAATTGCTCTTCCGTTAAGGCAATTCTTAATGCGTTAGCAGAAAGCTCAATTCGCCCCATATATTCATAAAGACTATCAGGAACTCCCTTGACTTTGCATAGTTTTTTCATGCCCATGTTATACATGCCTATGTATCCATGATCTTGAAATATAGCAAATTCAGTACTTGTAACTACTCCTGCTGCCTTTGCGGCAGCAGCTAGGGACTTATTGCCTGCTATTACTTCACTGCGAGTGACTAATCGTTCAACATCATTTGCCCCTTCCAATATTAAGCTTACCTGCTCAACGGTTTTTGCAAAGAAAGCTTGCGCCCCTGCAATTTGTGGCTTTTTGGTATCGCCATTCATGGCGATCATATAGCAAGCAAACCGGGTTAACCTATAGTCTACTGCCGACCGATCACCAATCTGTCGGGTAGTTTTCATGAAGTTGTCATGAGAATCTATTTTAGCTGTCAAACAAGCCTGCATTGCTCGATTTATCACATTAGCAAAGGAGGTCATGTTTGGATAGCCCAGCATGACCATATAATCAGAAGCCCACCAAGTTGTAGACTCATCACCCTCTCCAAATTGATCAAAATTAGAGCTAACAGTTTGAATATCAGTCATATTTCCTGCATTTGCGCTTACAGTAAATATACTTATTTTATCTATCATATTCACATTATTTTTATCAAATATAAGGATAGATATTGGGCAAATTAAGCTCGTGCTTCCCCTTTATTACTTAAGCCCGCGTTGTCGAAAAAAAACCTGCATTAGGCACAGAAAAGCTAACAAGGTGGCATACTTACCCGGCTTGCTGCTGGATTTAGCCCGCAAATAGACATAGAGATAGACGTACAATGATTTGTTGGGTGAGAATGAATAGCACGAATGATTCACCCAACATACTATTGTACGCAATAATGCGAAACTTCTTTTTACTAATTATCAGTCACTTTCCCCATTTAGGTATAGATTGATAGTGGCTAAAAGTAAAGCAATAGCCTATTCCTTACAATGGGGAAATTACGTGTCTTTTACGGGTAATTCAACGACAAAAGCCGACCGTTTCTGTCTTCTTTAAAAGGGTGTAAAGAAGGCAGAAACGGTCGGTTTCGGTTAACACGGCAACAGCTTCTAAATTGGCTACTCCGCTACAAGTTCCGCATGTTTGAGGCACGCAAAGACTTCGCGGTAGAAATCGGGATGTGATTGCCAGGTCTGGCCCGTTACAATATTCCGGTCGCGGATGGCCTGTTGGGTCGAATACGTGCCACCACCCATCTCGATTTCGGTGCGTACATGTTCGTAGGCGGTTAGATTTCGGTTGTTGGCTAAACCGGCCGTGACCAGGATCTGGATACCGTGGCAGATAGCAAAGACCCATTTGCCCTGCCGGTCAAACTCGCGCACGACCTCCAGCAGCACGGCATGGTTACGCAGGTATTCGGGGGCGCGACCGCCCAATAGCAGAATGGCGTCGTAGTCGTCTACGATCACGTCCTCTATAGCCAGATCTGAGGCCAGACAATAGCCGGGGCGCTCTATATACGTATCCCAGCCGATTTCAAAATCGTGCATCACCAGGTTGAGTCGGCGTTTGCTGGGTGCGGCAATCACGGCCGTGTCACCTTCTTCCTGAAAGCGGTGAACGGCGTAAAGGGTTTCGTAACTTTCGCCACCATCTCCGGTGACGATCAAAATTTTGCGATTCATGGATGTAAGAATTTAGAACCTACTTGTTAAAACAGCCAGTTTAGCCAGCTAAACAACCAGAAGCCAACAACCAGGCCCGTCCTACCTACCAAATAATATTCTGCTTAGATTTTTCATAACCAATCTTAGAAATAGCGAAATAAAACCGTGTAGCGGAGAAAAATGCCCGGTTTTGGTGTTACCTCAGCAGAAGTACCTCGTGTTATATGCAAGCCGTTTCCTCTCCTGTTACAAGTACCCCAACCCGCCTTACTCTTTGGGGGAATCTAGTCTCTGTGTATATCCTTTGGGGGTCGACCTATCTGTTCATTCATTTCATGACCGAACAGATGCCTCCCTTATACATGGTCTCTGTTCGTTATCTGATTGCCGGGTCAATTCTGTATAGCTATGCCCGACTAACGGGTACGCCTGCTCCTACCCGGCAGGAATGGCGATCGGCAGGTATTATTGGCGTGCTGCTGCTTACGATTGCCAATGGCTGTCTTTCGGTAGGACTTCAATATATTCCGAGCGGTATGGCGGCTCTGCTGGGCGGCCTATTGCCCGTTTACCTGCTTACCCTAAACTGGTTCGCGTTTGGGCGCCAACGCCCAAGTAATATGGCGCTGGCTGGCCTGGTCATTGGCCTGATCGGGATTTATCTGCTAATTAAGCCGGATAACTTACAGGGTGCAGGTGGTATGGACTCGAAACTGATTGGCGTAGGGCTCGTGGCAGCCGGCAACTTTGCGTGGGCCATTGGTACACTGATGGCTCCGCGACTTTCGTTGCCATCCGGCACGATTTCGAGTGGTATTCAAATGATTGTAGGCGGGGTTGCTACCTTGATTCTCAGCCTGCTACTTGAACCGGTTACCCCCTTAAGTATTCTGGATGCACCAGCCAAAGCAATTGGCTCAATGGTCTATTTAATCATTTTTGGCAGTATCATCGGCTTCTCCTCCTACGCCTGGCTGGCACGGAATGCCACTCCCCAATTACTATCAACCTATGCTTTTGTGAACCCCGTTGTGGCTATGCTTCTGGGCACCTTATTTGCGGGAGAAATCTTTTCAAGCCAGTCATTTATCGGCGCTATCGTTGCTCTAGTGGGGGTTGTTTTGATTACACTGGGGAGGAAGTAGTGAAGTGAGTGGAATAGGTGGAGTAAGTGGCTAGCCCGCATTAACTCACTTCACTTACACCACTCACTCAACTCACCCCACCTACTCCACTAAACCGGTGGCGGGCTTACACTTGTCCAGCCGCCATCAACAACCAGGCTTTGGCCGGTAATGTGTCGGGAAGCAGGTGCGATTAGAAACAGGGCCGCGTTTGTTATGTCGTCTACAGTGGCGGGTCGCCCCATGGGTGTAATTCTCGACCAGATGGGTATGTACGACGGGTCGTCCAATGTACGCTCGGTCAGTGTGGCACCGGGGGCAATCGCATTGACGGTAATACCGAGGGGCGAAAAATCAATGACTAATTGCTTGGCCAACATTTCAAGCCCAGCTTTCGTCATGCTATAAACCGGTAAACCCGGATGCGCCTGGTGCCCCACTACGGAAGACATAAACAACACACTCCCTCCTCTCCCCTGTTCGCGCATTTGTCTGGCTGCGGCCTGTGCCAGAAAAAAGCTACCTCTCAGATTCAAATCCACAATTTTCTGAAAGGCCTCCGGCGTCGTTGTGAATATGTCGCCGAAGATGGTGATCCCCGCGTTGGCAATCGCGATATCGACAGATCCGAACCGACTGACCGCCGTTTCGACCATCTGCTGAATAAACTGCACATTGGAGGCATCGCCGGGATACGCTTCGCACTGGCCCGATCCATTGGGTGGAATAGCTGCCCGAATCGTTTCAGCCGCTGTATAAGCTAGTGTGTCATCATAATCGTTGAGCAATACATTGGCTCCCTGTAGGGTTAAGGCTTTGGCAATAGCGAAACCAATACCGGTTCCGGCTCCGGTAATCAGAGCAGTCTGTCGGGCAAAATCAGTCATGCAACAAAAATCAGGGTTAAGGATGGATCGATGCGAAATTTAGGCGAAATTTCATCCTAAAGATGCATACTCAGCAGTGCTTCTCTTAAAACGATACACGCCCTCCACTACTCAAGGACAACTTCCCTCTTATTGTCAGCGACTTAATCTGAGTTGCCTGATTTACGGAAACGGTGTGCTCTGGCGAGATAATAACCTCATCCTCCATCGCTGGCAGGCAATTGCAGTTCCAGGTTGTTAAGCTGGTCCAGTTGCCACTCTGCCTGCTGGCAATTGGTTCATCGGTAAGATGATAAAGTACACCATCCGACATAGAGAGTACGTACAACTCGCCATTTGGCCCTTCGCCAAATGATACGGGACTTGTTAGTGTGGTTATCGGTTGGCGAATATTCTGATACGTACCATTACTCTCCCGTTTCAGGGTCCAGAAGGTGCCCCGTGCATAATCTCCATACACATACCAACCCTGCAAATTCGGATAGGCGCTTCCCCGGTAAACAAATCCACCCGTAATGGATGCAATTTGCCCTGAATTATGACCCGCATAGTCTAACAATGGCATATGGTAAGTTGCATTGGTAGAACAAGTTGAATTATAGGGATGGCTGCCTTCAAAACAAGGCCAGCCATAATTCTGCGGAGCCGGAGCGTTAGCCGCCGTAAAGTTCAGTTCTTCCCAGTCATCCTGCCCCACATCACCCAGCCAGAAATCGCCGGTTTGGCGATCAAAGCTCCAGCGCCATGGATTACGAAGGCCTAACGCATAAATCTCATCGGGTACGCCATCTGTCGGGCTGGCATACGGATTTGTGGGGGGAATTGCATACGGATTTCCATGATCCACATCGATACGAAGCAATTTCCCATACAGGTTTTGAAGGCTCTGCGCTAGTTTGTTCGGATCGCCGATTGATCCCACCAGACCGGGCGACGAATCGCCTGTTGTTATGTATAGATAGCCATCAGGGCCGAAACCAAGCCGACCCGATCGGTGTCCACCCAGCGGATTGGTATAAGGAACCGTAAAAAGAATTAATTCTGAAGCCGGATCGGCCTGATCGGGATTTGTGCTTTTTCGGGTATAACGGGCAAATACAGAAGCTCTGTCGCCAGTCCGACAATAGTGAACATAGATATAGCCGTTCGCGGCATAATTTGGATGCAACGTTATCCCAAAAATACCCTCCCAGGTTGCATCGTTAATTTTTGTATTGATATTCAGAAACGAGTTAGTCTGAATCACTCCATTGCGAATTAACCGTATCCTTCCATCTGTTTGTGACACCAGGAATTCCGTTGGACTTAGAACGACAACATCTGTGGGCCGATACAAGCCAGTGGCTTCCATGGATAACCGTAGCTTAGGTGTCTGGGCAATTAATTTTGAGCTAACCAGAATGATCAAAAAAAGACGCATGATCCAGGTATACAGTTGGACAGTTTGTTGAAATGCCCACAAGTTCAATGCCGGACGATAAGGCCATAAGCGTGATGTTTATGATTATTTAGTAGAAGGTATTCTTCTTTGTAAGCCATTTAAAACGGCTGCTTCGTCAACTCGAATGTTCAGCCACGTTCAGGTCATTAACCAATCCGGCGTACTTTTTGCTGCTACATAGTCACGAACAATCAGTGAATAAATCGTGCCAACTACCTTAAAGTTACACGACTCCTACCCGCTAAAAAGTAAGTCGATGGGTAGAAGTAGTGTCTATCTCATTTCCCTTCTCTGCCTCGCTATTGAAACAGCAATTGCTCAAACTTTCCCCAACAGCTTTACACAGGTAGCTGTAGCCTCCGGATTAACTAAGCCCACAGTTGTTCAGGCGGCACCTGATGGCCGACTTTTTGTTGCCCAGCAGAACGGCAATCTGCGCGTTATCAAGAATGGAGCCCTATTAGCCGATCCATTTTTACAACTCACCGTTGATTCAAATGTGGAGCGTGGGTTGCTGGGTATAGCGTTCGATCCTTCTTTTACTACCAATCAATACATCTACCTCTACTATACTGTACCCACTAGTGGAACAGTTGCTGCACATAATAGGATCAGTCGATTTACAGCTAATAGTGATGTGGCAAGTATTGGCAGTGAGCTCATTCTTCTAGACTTAGATCCACTTAGTGCAACCAATCACAACGGGGGTTCGCTGGCGTTTGGTCCCGATCAAAAGCTGTATGTAGGTGTAGGGGATAATGCCAATCCGCCTAATTCCCAGAATTTAGATAATTACTTAGGCAAAGTATTACGGATTAATCCAGATGGCAGTGTGCCATCCGGGAACCCGTTCTCAAGCGGTTCAGAAGCCAGAAAACGTATCTGGGCGTATGGCTTACGAAATCCGTATACACTAACCTTTCAGCCAGGAACAGGTCGCTTTTTCGTCAACGATGTTGGTCAGGAGAACTGGGAGGAAATCAATGATGCCACCACTGGAGGGCAGAATTTTGGCTGGCCAATCGCAGAAGGAATTAGTACTAATCCTGCTTTTTCAAATCCATACTATGTGTATCCGCATAGCGGCCCTGATATTGGCTGTGCCATTACAGGGGGTACATTTTACAATCCACCCATACCCGCCTACCCGTCTTTGTTCGTTGGCAAGTATTTTTTTCTGGACTATTGCATCAAATGGATCAGCGTACTGGATATATCAGGCCCAGCACCCGTTAAATCACCGTTTGCCGATTCCCTAACAGGCTTACTCGTGAGTTTAACCGTGGGTACAGATGGAAATTTGTATTACCTGAGTTACAATGAAGCCAAACTCTTTAAAATAATCTATAGGGGTGAAACCTGTCAGACTACTAAAAATGGCGACTGGCATGATTCCGCCATCTGGTCGTGCGGGCATGTGCCAATCATAAGCGATCAGGCAGTTGTACGTCATGCTGTGACTATAGGAACTGGTTTAACCAGCTTAGCCAGACAGATTACGTATGAACCAGGTGGGCAACTAACCTTTTTGAGCGGTCAGCAATTACGATTAGGGCTATTATAGTCCCACTGATTTGTAAACCAGTTAACGGTTAATAGGTAGTCTTACCCATGCAGAGTTTTTTATATTCGGCATTATTTGGCACCCAAAATTCAATCTTGTTTCCCATTAAAGGTTTTCGGTTTTCAGTTTATGGTTTTCGGTTGGCTGATGCGTTAGTTGCTGACGCGTCAGCCAACCGAAAACTGTAAACTATAAACGGTTAATGCGAATCCCGCTTTACTTCACTTCCAGAGCCACCGCGGAGAAAGTCAAAATCTGCGCCTTCGTGGGCCTGTGTTACGTGGCGGATATACAGGTTGACATAACCACGATCGTAGCCTAACTCGAGGGGCTTAAAATGAACCAATCGTCCCGCCAGTTCTTCATCGGACACATGCAGATGTAGACTCCGATTGTCAACGTCGAGCGTAATCAAATCGCCATTCTGCACCAGAGCCAAGTTCCCGCCAACCGCCGATTCGGGCGATACGTGCAGCACGACCGTTCCGAAACCAGTACCACTCATGCGACCGTCCGAAATGCGAACCATGTCGTGAACACCCTGTGCCAGAATTTTGGCCGGTAGCTGCATATTTCCGACTTCCGGCATGCCCGGATAGCCTTTTGGCCCTACATTTTTCAGAACCAAAACACAGGTTGGATCAACGTCCAGATTCGGATCGTCGATACGGGCTTTGTAGTCGTCGATATCCTCGAACACAACCGCCCGACCCGTATGCTGCATCAACGCGGGCGACGCAGCCGACGGTTTTATGACGGCTCCATTCAAACAGAGATTACCCCGCAAAACCGCTATCCCCGACTCAGGTTTAAATGGTTGCTCAACCGACGCAATTACGGCAGGGTCGTAGCATTGGGCTTCGGCGCAGTTTTCGCCGATTGTCCGGCCATTCACCGTCAACGCATCGTTATTAAGTACATTGCGCAGTTCACGAATAATAGCGGGCAGCCCACCAGCATAAAACAGATCTTCTACAAAATGCTCACCAGACGGTTGCAGGTTAGCCAGTAACGGAATTTTAGCCGATAAGGTATCGAAATCATCCAGCGACAAGTCAACGCCAACTCGTCCGGCAATGGCCGTTAAATGCAGGATGAAATTGGTAGAACCGCCCAGAGCCGCATTAATCATAATGGCATTCTCAAATGCCTGCCGGGTTAAAATCTGTGAAGGTTTTACGTTTTCTTTCACCAGCTCAACCATCCGTACACCCGTCATATGCGCCAGTACTTTCCGGCGCGAATCGGCTGCGGGAATGGTGGCATTGTCAGGAAGGGCCAACCCCAGCGACTCGACCATGGCCGCCATTGTACTCGCTGTACCCATTACGGCACAGTGTCCCTGGCTACGGGCCATACTGGCTTCGGAAGCCACAAAATCGGCCTGGCTCATTTCCCCCATTTTGTAGGCTTCGGCAAAACGCCATACATCGCTGGTACCAATTTTCTTACCCCTAAACCGACCAGCCAGCATTGGCCCACCCGATACCACCATTGTTGGAATATCGACACTACAGGCACCCATGACAAGCGAAGGCGTGGTTTTGTCGCAACCACACATCAGGATAACACCATCAATAGAATTACCCCGAATACTTTCTTCAACGTCCATACTGGCCAGATTACGGAACAGCATGGCGGTCGGCTTTATCTGACATTCGCCCAGCGACATTACCGGAAACTCCAGCGGAAAACCACCGGCTTCCCAGACACCTCGTTTAATGGCTTCGGCCAGCTCACGGAAGTGCGCGTTGCAGGGCGTTAGTTCCGACCAGGTGTTACAGATACCAATAACCGGTTTCCCCTCGAACTCATGATGCGGGAAACCCTGATTTTTCATCCAGGCACGATAAATAAAGCCGTCTTTTCCGGTGCGGCCAAACCAATCTCGGGAGCGTAATGGCATTTTTATGTAAGCAATGATTCGTGGTTAGTAAAGTCGCCTTTGCACCCATTATACTTTTGATAAGGCTTTTATCCTGCGATTAGTCAATGGGCCCAACTAAGCCTGTGTTACCAGCCTATATAGCTGGCTACTACTGCTGGAGTAGAGTATGTTAACGGTTAGATAGCAGTCCCAACTCGTCTATTTTCCTTGGCCTACCCGAGTCAAAACCAGGTCATACGCCCCGAACAAACGCTTATCTTTTCCAATTGTCAACCTGACAACTGGATAGTTTTGTTTCCTGGCCCAATCTTGCCAATACGACTCGTTCATGGCTGGGTCGCGTTCAAATACCATCTGTATGGCACGTGCGTTATAGCCCACTGCGTTCGTATTGATATGAATATGTTGCGGAGTCGTACATCCATTGTATTGGATAGGGTAGCTGGCGGGCCGAATCGTTTGAAACGAATAATTCCCTGATTTATCGGTCGTTATAAACCCAAAAAGGCGGGGGTCGTTTTCGCTCATCTTTTTCGAAACCGAATCCGGCGGTGCGTAGTAACCGTTATTATCGGCTTGAAAAATAGCCAGTTGAACAGTAGGAATTGGTTTGTTCTGCTCATCGACTACGCGTCCGCTGATGATGATTTTTTCGCCTTTTTCAGTATCTGTACAGAGTTTCTCCGTTGACCAGTGAGCGTGTTTTCTAAGGCTATCTCTAATCTTATTCCGTTCTTCGGCAGTTACTTGCAGATAGTGCTCAGTTATAATAAAATGGAGTGAATCATAAACGGCATGTGTGACGTGTGTGGTTAGTTGCGCCCTTAACGTATTGATTTTCTCTCCCCATTTCTGCGCCTGACAGACCAGAGGCAGGCAAATTGCCCAAACGAATAAATAGATGGTGGGCTTCATCATTCTCTCTTAAGGAATAAATTTCAGGCAAACGGGCATTGACACCGCAATCTCTTTCCCCGTGGGCGTCAATTTGCCGGTTTGTTTATCCCGTTTAAAAATGGTGATGTTGTCCGAATCCTGATTGGCCACCAGCACAAAGTTGCCAGTCGGGTCAATTGCGAAATTGCGGGGCGTTTTACCATTCACCGGCTGATGATCCACGAGGGTGAGTTGCCCGGTTTTGGGATCGATACTAAAAATCGTCAGACTCTCGTGGGCACGATTAGAGCCGTACAGGAACCTCCCATCAGGTGATATATGAAGATCGGCAGCCCATTTGCGACCAGTGTACTCTTCGGGAAGCAGCTTTATTGTCTGGATGGTTTCCAAGGCCCCACTTTTATAGGTGAAACCCGTAATGGTGGCACCCATTTCCTGAATAACATAGGCAAACTTCCCAGTCGGATGAAACGTAAAATGGCGCGGACCAGAGCCTGGGGTGACGGCCGTGAATGGTGGATTACCCGCTGCGAGTTGTCCCGTTTTTGCATCCAGTGCGTAGGTCACTATTTTATCGGTTCCCAAATCAGGTACAAAGACGTCTTTGTTATTGGGGGCAATATTGATGGAATGCACATAGGGTTTCGTCTGTCGTTCGGGGTCGATACTTTTGCCTTCGTGCTGAATAACCTGGCTCACTTTACCGAGAGAACCATCCGCTTTAGTAGGTAATACACTAACGCTACCGCTAGTGTAGTTGCCCACAATTACCCACTTGCCCGTTTTGTCAACGGCTATATGCGCTCCTCCTTTTCCGTCCGAAGCCTCAGAGTTGAGCAGGGTTAGTTTGTGTGATTCTTTATCAATGGAGAAGGCACGAACAGAATCACCGGTGTTACCCCCATTCGCATACAAAAAGCGGTGGTCAGTAGAAATTGCCAGGAAACAAGGATTTGTAACCCCTTTGGCAATGCTCACCGGCGTGAAATCGCCCGTTTGAGTATTGAATCGGAATACATAAATACCCTCGCTGGTTTTACGAGTGTAGGTACCCACATAGAGGTAGTAATCAGGACTTTGTGCGAAGTTAAACTGGCTCATCAAACACAAAAATCCAGCCAGCAGTACGTACTTTATAGGCATTGTATAGGTCTTAAACGGTTAAACGAACAGAATTGGCTCATTTAGTTTTTGCAGGAACAGCTTCCATTACTAAAGCATCTGCCTTGTTCAGAGCTACTCCTCCTTCCTGTGCGGTTTCACCCGGCTTTTCTATCCCTAAGCGGTTCAGGTTTACCAAATCCTCTTTTCTCTGCTGGCTTATGCTTCCCTCCTCAATAAAATCAACTGGTTCTGTTCAACACAGACCCTTATTTTCGATCCGAATGGCCGAGGTCTTTTTCAGGATTCACTACATCCCGAACAAGTTGTTTCAGTTCTTTTATCTCCGGGAACCGACCCGTTACTTTTCGATCAAAGATTGTCTGCTCATCGACCCGGACAGAAAAACGCCCACTACATTCAGAAGGGTGTAACAACACGCCGTGAATATCATCCGTGAACGTAGTCAGTAATTCCTGCGCCATCCAGGCTGACCGAAGTAGCCAGCCACATTTGGGGCAGTATTCCAGCGTGATCGTAGGTTTCATAGGCATATACGATCAAAGCAGTCGAATTCCCCCCTCTTCCAGCACAATTTTTCGCTCGCGGTATAGCGTTCCGATTGCCTTTTTGAACGTCTTCTTACTCATTTCCAGCGCGCTGTAAATAGCATCGGGCGGGCTACTGTCGGTGAGTGGCAGAAATCCATTTTCGGCTTTGAGCGTAGCCAGAATACGGCGGGCATTGGGCTCTACATTCTCAAAACCAGCTTTTTGCAGGCTTACATCTACGAGGTTATCATCACGAACCGTTTTAATATACCCAATGAGCGGGTCGCCCGGCCGAACGGTTCGAAAAATCTCGTTGGCGTAGATCAGACCTTTGTAACGGTTGTTGATGATGACATTTACTCCCAGATCAGTCGTTTCGAAGGCAAGCAATTGTACCTCATCTCCTACCTGTAAATCGCGCACGTCGGGGTCCAGAAATCGGTTTACTTTGCTCGATGCTACTAAGCGATTCGTGCTCCTATCCAGGTACATAAACACCACGTACCACTGGCCAACTTCCATAGGGCGGGCCTGTTCCCGATGAGGCACCAGCAAGTCTTTTTCTAACCCCCAGTCCAGAAAGGCCCCTGCCTTCGAAACGGCTACCACCTGTAAAGCAGCAAATTCGTCGCGCTGAATAGCGGGCGTTAGGGTTGTAGCAATGGGACGGTCTTCCGAGTCTGTATAGACAAACACGTCAATGTCATCGTCGACAGCCAGCGTGTCGGGAACATATTTATTGGGTAATAATATGTCGTTACTGAAATCCTGGGTTTTCCTGTCTGACAGGTCACCGAGGAAGAACCCAACGCTGGTTTCGCGAAGAGCCGTTAAGGTATTGATTCGTCCGATCTCAATCATAAGTACTAAACACGATCGCCACCCGTGTACCAGGGGCGAGAGCACAGCCGAAAGTTAGGAATTTTTAAGCGGGCCACCGTTGCCAAAGTTGAAGAAACGGTTTGGCCGTATACGTTAACAACTTTGGCTGGAGAAGCTATTGACCCTCAGTTGGTTCAGGTCAACAGACCTGGATTAGTTCATTCCGACAAAAAGGCAATTCAAGTATACGATTGATTATCAGGACACTAATACTCACTCAATGAACGTTATACACCCAGTACCATCCTGAATTGAGTTTTGTTTAAACGTATTGGATTTTCAGTTTTGATAGCCGCATTACGCCCGGCTGTTGCCATTGCCGCAAAGTTTATTCCCCTGCAAGTAAGCCCGGCCTCGCTCCTCAATCTCTCTAAAACCAGCATAGTCGCCAAATCGGATGCCACCTCCTCCGGTAATGACCGGTCAGCTTCATCATCAATGCTCAGACCAGTCATCACCACAGCCCCTGAACTACCGCTGCTCGATGTTGATTTCTGTGGAGAGTGCTTACCCCTCGATCAACTTGACGTAGTTGATCGCTGGAAACATGTTTTTACGTTGTTTCGTCCCCACGCCAGCGACCTTGGCGATCTCCGTCAGCGGGCCGATACGTTTTTCCCAATCATCAATCCAATTTTAGAGAAATACGGCATTCCCGACGATTTTCGGTACGTGCCGCTGGCGGAGAGTGCCCTTCGGCCCAGAGCTATTTCGCGGGCGGGTGCTGCCGGTTACTGGCAGCTCATGCCGGGTACAGCCCGGGACCTTGGCCTAAAAGTTGGCAAACGGATCGACGAACGGTTCAATGTTCAAAAAGCCACGGATGCGGCCTGTCGGTATTTACGGACATTGTATACGCAACTGGGGTCGTGGTCATTGGTAGCGGCTGCGTATAATGCTGGACCGGGTTTGCTTAAAAATCAACTCAAACGGCATGATCACCGGGATTATTACCGGATGAGTCTGCCCCGCGAAACCCGCTATTACCTTTACCGGGTATTGCTGTATAAAGAAGTGATGTCACGACCAAACGATTATTCGTCATTTCTGTCGCCGGCCCCTGCCACGCAAACGGTGTTCCGTCCCTGGCGGCCTACCGGATTTCAACAGGCTGCCTAAATAGTCTATGGATTCTAGTGGCCCAAAAGATCCTGTTGATTCTAGTGCCTGAAAAGAAATTTATTTTCGCTACTAGAATCCTATTTCTCAGTTCTGACAGTCAGGACATTAGTAATCTCAGGATCAAAGAAATATAAAGAATTAGCCCTGAAAATGCATAGCCTACCCTCAACAATATTGCTGAGGGTAGGCTACTTTTTATCAAATTAAAACCACTGGTTCGTAAATCAGTTTATAGGATACAGCCACTGGGTGCGTATCTTGTCGGCTCTTTCTCCATCCAGCGTTTGAATGCAGTCTGACACAACTAAACCGAGCAAATCGACATCGAACCGTGCTGTTATCACCCAACGGTTCGATAAATTCTTTCTTAACCTGGCCGATGTAGCGGCTTTTGTTGGCCGTTTCTTTCGGGAAGTGGGCCTCCCTCCATACGAATTCAAAGAAATTGTCCGACAATGCTACGAAGTGGGCTATCGGTCGTTGTTGCTGATTTCAACAACTGGCTTCATTACGGGTATCGTATTTACCAACCAGTCGAGGCCTTCGCTGTCTGAATTTGGTGCTACATCCTGGTTACCCTCATTAATTGCCATTGCCATTGTACGTGCCTTAGGTCCGCTTGTTACGGCCTTGATAGCCGCCGGTAAAGTTGGTTCGAGTATTGGGGCTGAGCTGGGTTCCATGAATGTAACCGAGCAAATCGATGCGATGGAAGTATCGGGCACCAATCCATTCAAGTTCCTGGTTGTGAGCCGCGTACTGGCCACGTCGATTACCATTCCAATTCTGACCATGTACACCATTTTTGTAGCGCTGATGGGGGCTTACATTAATGTTAACCTGAATGAACAGACAAGTTTTATCTCGTTTATCCAGGAGGTATTTGGTGCTATATCGTACGTCGACATTTTTGCCTCCGTAACCAAGTCGATCGTGTTTGGTTTTACGATTGGAATGGTGGGTTGTTACAAAGGCTACCACTCGTCGAAAGGTACTGAGGGCGTCGGTAAGGCGGCCAATTCATCCGTTGTGACAGCCATGTTTTTAGTTTTCATTGAAGAGTTGCTATCGCTTCAAATTATATCGGCTTTTCGGTAAGCAGAAAGTTATCGAATAATCTATGAGTAAGACCAATAAACCCACTGAACCTATTATTTCAATCCATGGCCTACGTAAGTCATTTGGCGATCTACACGTATTACGTGGTATTAATTTAGATGTTCAACAGGGTGAAAATGTGGTTGTACTGGGTCGTTCGGGTACAGGTAAATCCGTTTTGATTAAAATCATGGTCGGTCTGCTTAAACCCGATGCCGGAAGCGTGATGGTACTTGGCGAGGACGTGGAACAGCTGAAAGGAAAAGAGTTAGATGCATTCCGGCAGAAAGTTGGCTTTTCGTTTCAAAGCAGTGCCCTCTATGACAGTATGAGTATCCGGGAAAATCTGGAATTTCCGCTGGTTCGGAATGTTCGGGATTTGAGCCGGGCCGAAATTGATGAGCGGGTTGAAAAAGCACTAGCGGATGTTGGCCTTGCTCAAACCATCAACCAGATGCCGTCGGAACTATCGGGTGGTCAGCGGAAACGGGTGGGTATTGCCCGAACGCTGATTCTGAAACCAGAAATTATGCTGTACGATGAGCCAACGGCCGGTCTGGACCCAATTACAAGTATTGAAATCAATAACCTAATCAACGATGTGCGCAAACAATTGGGTGCTACGTCGATTATCATTACCCACGATCTAACCTGTGCCAAAAGTACCGGCGACCGCGTGGCCATGCTCCTGGATGGGAAATTTGAACGAGTCGGCACATTCGATGAAGTCTTCGCCGACCCTGACGAACGCATCCAACAGTTTTATAATTATAATTTCGTGAAGTAGTAGACTAGTGAAGTAGGTAAATTAAGTGGAATACGTGAAGTGGTCGATTTGGTGAAGTAAGGTAACTAAGTGGCGTGGTTATAGATGGATTTCTAAACATTTTACCCACTTCACCCATTACACCAACTGCACCTACTTCATGAACTACATCCACTACCCTTACTTCCCAACGCCTACTGCACTCACTATACGATTGAACCACTAAACGAATGAGTACCGAATCAACAAAGCGCTCCGTCATTGTCGGCATTTTTGTCCTACTGGGTATCTTGATTTTTGTCGCTGGCGTGTTTGTACTGGGCGGGCAACAGAAACGCTTTACCAGTAGCATCAAGGTCATTGCTATTTTCAAGGATGTAGGCGGGCTAAAAGCGGGTAATAACGTCTGGTTTTCGGGCGTAAAGATTGGCACAGTTAAACGCATCAGCTTCTATGGGACAGCCCAGGTAGAGGTCGATATGAATATTGAAGAAAGCTCACAGCAGTACATTCGGCAGGATGCCACGGCCAGCATTAGCAGCGATGGGCTGATTGGCAACAAAATCGTCGTTATTGCGGGTGGTACAACGAGCCATCCCGAAGTAGAAGACGGGGCCCGGCTCAAAACCTCGGAAGCCTTAAGCTCGGATCAGATTATGAGCACCTTACAAGAAAACAACAATAATCTGCTGAAGGTTACCAACGACTTTAAAGAGCTGGTGGGCAATCTTCGGAAGGGCAAAGGCACTGTAGGGGCCGTTCTGACCGATTCGCTGGTTGCCGAAAACTTCAAGAAGGCGATGAAAAACCTGGAACGTGCATCGGATAACACGGTAAAAGTAACCGGCTCAGTATCGCAGTTTGCGGCTAAGCTCAACACGAAAGGGACGTTGGCCAATGAGTTAGTTACCGACACTACCGTATTCAGGCGTTTAAGCCGATCGGCCTCCCGCTTCGAATCCGCCGTTACGGCTGCTGATCAGAGCGTGAGTACGCTTCGGCAAACGTCCGAAAACCTGAACAAGGCTTCTGAAAAACTGAATAATACCAATAGTCCGCTGGGTGTTCTGCTCACCGATCAGGAAACGGCGGGAAACCTGCGCACAACGATCCGTAACTTAAGTAAGAGTAGTGTGTTGCTTAATGAAGACCTGAAGGCCGCCCAGAGCAATTTTCTCTTGCGTGGATTTTTCAAAAAACAAGCGAAAGAAACTGCCAAACAAAAGGCTGATAGCGCAGCAACAGCAAAGCCGTAAGCGCTTATTGTCCAGGCTTTTATCGCTAAATCCCCTTTCCTGTAGTGGAGTTTGTTCACTACAGGAAAGGGGTATTTTCATTTCATCTATTCAGCTTGCACTGTACTAGCCCCACTCACTCGCTTTGACACCGCAGGCGTTCCTCTGTATCGGATCGTACTCGCCCCACTGGCCTCAACCACCAACGAGGCATTTACACTGACGTTTGCTTTACTTGCTCCGGATGCACCTACGCCTGCATTATCAACAGGGAACCCAAACGCCTGTAAACTGGATGCACCGGACAACTCCGCCGATAGCCATGTTCCCTGTCCACTCAATTGCAACGAAGAAGCCCCCGACAAGTCAACGGTTGTCCGGCTAGCCTGTCCAACAAACTGACACTCCGATGCACCGGATAAACTAATATCCAGATCAGTCAGGTTCGTAAATCCGGTAAGTGTAGAACGGCTGGCTCCCGAGAAATCAACACCACGCAGGGTCGGCATCGTAATCCGGAACGTGGTTGGGTAGTTGCGGCTGCGGGCAATCCGGTACTGGGCCTTGAGCGTTCCATTACGCGTATACACGTCCAGGTCATCCAGATTTCGGCGATCCCCTTCAACGGTAATGCTGAATGTAGGCCCTTGCTGTACAGTAATGATAAAGGCACTCCCCATATCAAGCCGGTCAAAATTGGTAAGCGCATAGGTTTGCTGATCAGGTTGATAGGGACCTACATCCTCCCGTAGTAAGGAGCAACCCGATAAGGTTAGCAGGAAGAAAAGTAAGTAAATGGAGCATACCTGGTGGTGTTTCTGCTTCAGGCTGTTGGTGGTGTTCATGTCGATTCAGTTGTTTTTTGGATCATGACAACTGGAAAGATGAATACCCCTATGGGAGAGAGCTTTTTTATTGTATTGCGTGATGTCGGTTACTTATAACCGACATTACGCAATAAGGCCCGTCACCCCTTGCAGCTTACGAGTTACCAAAACGCAGTCCGACCTGGAAGCCAATCCAGCCCCAGTGATGGGCATTACTGTAGGCATCTGTTCGGTCAGCGAAAAGCGAAACGTCAGGTTGTAGTAAAGGATGAGTTGTACCATCGGTACTAAAATACCAGTTGACCGATGGCCCAAATGCCAGCGACACATGGCGGCTAAGTTTCGCTTCGATTAATGTACTCAGGCGAATCTGATTGTTCCAGCCATTCGTTGCCTGATAGACTCTGTCGAAATAAAATAGATGGTGATAAGTACCCTCCAGATTTAGTAAGGTTGCCCGCGAAAGCGTAAAGGCAGTACCAAGTCCATATCCTGCACTCAGGCGAGGACTACCCAACCGATCGAAGCTATGACCTGCCGTCAGGATGTTGTATAGCCGTTTAGTACCTGTCCTCAACGTTACATTCAGTACGTTAACTTCAGTAGCCGCTACTTCAATACGCTGATAGCCACCCTTTCGTACGAAACTTAGCAAACCAATGGGAACGCTACCTACCGAATCCGCTATGTTAATCAGCCCAATCTGAAGGCCTTTAGTGACACGACGGGCACTGTTTAAAATCCCCCCTATCTGCCAGCCCTGTACATCAGCCTGCGCATAATTTACTAACCCCGCCAGCTGAATCCCCTCAACGGACCGACCAGCTATGTTGAGTAATCCACCGATTTGCCCGCCCTGTACCTCCTGATTGGCAAAGTTCACCAGGCCCGCTACCTGAGCGCCAGTGACTGTCTTTCCAGCCGTGTTAAGCAAGCCCCCGGCCTGTACACCAACGACCTCCCGATTCGTGTAATTAGCCAGCCCGCCCAGTTGTACACCCGTAACCTTCCCGCCTACTATGTTAGCCAGTCCACCCGCCTGAAAGCCCTGAACATCGGTTCGTACCAAATTCATCAACCCGCCAACCTCAAAAGCACGAACACCAAACGAGTAGCCCATCAGGATATTCACGGAAATACGATTGCTGATTCGTCCGCTCAGGCGATGATTGGTTCCTATAAAGGGCAGAAACGACACCTGCCAGTCTCGATATAGGGTATCGCGGTTGAGATTAACATCGTGAATAGCTTGTTGGGCTGATACAAAAAGCCGAGTGATACGCTGCCGTCCCTGATCAAGTACGGATACAGATTGTTGCTGTGAGGTTGAATCGGGCGCGACCGCTGGCAATTCAACGGGTACAGAAGCCAGTGTTCCTGCCGGTCTGATCGTATCTTCGGTTACGCGTATGGGCAATGTTTCCACGGCCAAACGAGCGGGTATGGGCGTCATCCGGATACTGATCGAGTGTGTACTTCGTGACCGAATCAGGACCGTTTCGCCAATATAGGCCTGCTTCCGAACATCCAGACGAACCGTTGGCAGATCTGTCGAAAGCCGAAGCCGGTAATAACCGAATGGATTGCTGACGGTTGACGCCAGGGTTGTTTTCTCGAATATACTGGCTTGTGCGATGCGTTCGCCTGTTTTTTCGTCCAGAATGTAGCCATCGAGCAGGAAGTTTTTCGGCGTAGCTTCGGGTAGGTCAGACCGAACGAGAATAACGTGATTGCCCCGCGATTTGTAGCTTACCTGATTCTGGAATACCCGATTGAGCACCTCCCGAACGGGTGTATTCACCAATCGCAGCGTTACAACCGCATTGCCGTCGATTCGGGTTGGGTTGTACGAAAATTCAAAGTGGCCGGCGCGACTAATCTGGCGAAGGGCACTTTCAATTTTTTCATTTCGAATATCGACCGAAATAACCCGGTCGAGGGGTGGTACCGATTGGGCAAACAGCCGTACGGATACGAACAAGTAAAGTAGAAAAATGAAATGGCGCATTGAACTGATTTCTGATGGTTTTAAACCAGGACAGTCATCTGGTCGTCTCCCCCTATTCATTGGCAACCAATACCCTCTAAAATAACCTGTTTTCCTTCGTGCCGTATCCGTAAACTGAGTGTTTCAGCCGTAACCGCCAATGCATCATCTAACGATGTTTTATCGAATCGGGTGGTTAACCGGCAGTTGCCCAACTGCGCATTCGCCAGTCGAACATCAGCATTGTAAAATTGATTAATGGCCTGAACCACATCGCGTAATGGCTCATTGTCGAATACGAGTTGCCCTGTTTTATAGGCAAAAGCATTGGGTGTTACTTGTGGCATCCGACGAATCGTATCAGCCGAAGACTCAAGGGTTGCCTGCTGATCTTTCGTGAGCAACACATTAGCTCGTCCGTGCGAAAATTTCACTTTCCCCGTCCGGACAGCCACGCTTACATTGGCATCATAGGCTTGCACACTAAAGGATGTTCCCAGGACTTGCACAACACTGTTACGAACCGAAATACGAAACGGGTGACTGGCATCGGGGGTTACGTCAAAGAAGGCTTCACCCGTTAAAGTAACCTCACGTCGGTCACCAGTAAAGGCAAGTGGGTAGGTTAAGGTCGAGTGTCGATTCAGGAAAACACGGGTCCCATCAGGCAATGTTTTGCTGATTTTGTTATCGTTGGTCACTAATGTCATCCGGTTCATGGCATGATGCTCCTCCCCCATAAAGCGGAACTTGTATACGATCCAGCCAAAGCTCAATACCAGCGCCAGTACAGCCGCCAGCCGATAAATTGGCTGGTTCCAGCCAGTCTGTCCTTCATTTCTCGGTGCAGGCAACGGTTTGATAATTGGCTCAGCGCGAGGTATGGCATTCCGGTCCGTCGTTCGCATCTTCTGCCGAACAGCCCGCCAGGCAGCATCGGTATCAACGGCCGGTTGTTCGTCCGGTTCAGCGGCTTCCCAGATGCGTTCAAAGCGGGCAAAGTCGTCTTGACTCGGTTCTGACTTATTGCCATTACGATTCGAAAGCCAGGCCCGCACCCGTGCCGATTCGGCTGGATCGGTTTCGCCCGCCAGAAACTTGCCCAGCAGGGCGTCGTCTATGGGTTGTTGATCGGCCATGACTTATAGATGAATAGATAATGAATAATGGATAATGGACAATGCCAAATGAGTAATTACTATCATTTGAAGCAATCCCTGACGGCCAAACCAGGGTACGTTATCCATTAGCCAGGGTACATTATTCATTATCCATTGTACATTATACATTACCACCAATACAATTGGTAAATAGTCGCTCAGTTCAGTACGTAAGATACGAAGGGCTTTCCCAATCTGGTTTTCAACCGTTTTACTGGAAATACCCAACTGGTCGGCAATTTCACCATAAGTCAACTCCTCAAACCGGCTCAGGGTAAACGCCAGTCGACACTGTTCAGGTAACTTCTTTATCGCCTGCTGTACCAGAACAGCCAGTTCGTCGCCAAGAAGCATCTGCATGGGCGATTCTGCGGTTGCCTCACCCAGATAACGCGTATGCTCCCGATGCTCCTCTCGAACGGACGCGTGTTTAATTCGATTCAGGCATCGGTTATGTACCGCCCGATACAGATATGACTTCAGGGAAACGGAAATGTACAAATCATCTCGTTTTTCCCAAACGGTCAGAAACATAGCCTGAACTTCTTCTTCGGCTTCATCGGAGTCGGGCAGAAACTGACGGGCATACCGGCACAAGGGCGCATAGTACTGTCGAAACACCGACTCAAATGCCCGCTCATTGCCGTCTCGGATGGCCGAAAGTATGTCCTGCTCAATCGGTGGCACTACTCTGGACTTATGGATGATAGGAGGCTGCAAAGCTATCATTTTTCGCTACACACACTTGATCAGCCCTATGACACCTAGTAAACGGTTTACCCCTATGGCCCTTCAAAATAAATAATTCATATGGGGGTGATTGGCAAATGGGCTGTCAGGAGGGCAAACCATCACAATCCCTCTAATCATGTCCCTCAGTCAACGGTTCGTCACTCTCGCTCTTTTTCTAATCTCATCCCTGGTCCACGCGCAACCCTTAACCCAAACCATCCGGGGTACGGTGGTTGATCAACGTTTACAAACACCCTTATCTGGCGCTACGATTGTGGTACTGACTAGCAGCCCCATCAAAGGAACCAGCACGGATGCCAGCGGACAGTTCCGGCTCCAACAGATTCCCGTAGGTCGGCAAACGCTGCAAATCAGTGTCGTCGGCTACAAAACCACTACGTTGCAACATATCACGGTCGATGCGGGCAAAGAACTGGTGCTGACGGTTTCACTCGAAGAAGCAGTTAGCCAGTTATCGGAAATAACAGTGAAGCCCACCCTTGAAAAAGACAAACCTCTGAATGAAATGGCAACCGTTTCCGCCCGGACGTTTTCAGTGGAAGAAACCCAGAAATTTGCCGCAGCCGTTAATGATCCAGCCCGAATGGCCACTGCCTACGCGGGTGTTGTTGGGGGCGATGATGGGGGTAACTACATCGTCATTCGAGGCAACGCGCCCAATGGACTGCTTTGGCGAATGGAAGGCGCCGAAATCCCGAATCCGAATCACTTCTCCAATCTGGGCACGGCGGGGGGTGGCATTTCAATCCTGAGCGCCCAATTACTGGCCAACTCTGATTTCCTGACCGGTGCTTTTCCGGCCGAATATGGCAACGCCTTATCGGGCGTATTCGACCTTCGGCTACGACGGGGCAACAATGCCAAACGGGAATACACTGTACAGGCTGGCGTATTGGGATTAGACGTTTCCGCCGAAGGCCCAATTGCTAAAAACTATACTGGGTCGTTTCTGATTAACTACCGCTACTCGACGCTTGGCCTGCTCTCAAAAGTAGGCGTCAATATCGGAACCGGGGAGAATGTGTTCCAGGACTTGTCGTTCAACGTGTATCTACCCACCCGGAAGATTGGCACGTTCACCCTCTTTGGATTTGGTGGGCTCAGTAACAGCAAGGTCAATGCCACGGCCGATTCCAGTAAATGGACAACCAATTACGACCAATACAACGATGATTTCAAGTCCAATACAGGTGCCGTTGGCGTAACGCACACCCTGCCCATTGGCCGAAAAGCCTTACTCAAAACAGTGTTGCTGGCTTCGGGCTATGAAAACCGGGATCGCACCGAACTACTGGACCCCGCTAAGGAATACGCAGCTTCGGAACGGGAAAATTATGCCTTCCTGACGCAAAAGCGCATTTTATCTTCGACACTAACGTACAAGATCAACCCCAGGCATACAGTTCGTGCGGGCCTGATTGGCACACAGTTGCTGTATGATCTGACCCAACAATCGTGGGAGCCGGAACCGCAACAGGTACTCACGCGGGTTCGGGTGAGTGACCAGACCAGCACCCTACAGGCGTTTGGCCAGTGGAACTACCGGCTGTCGGAGCAATTGACCGTCAATGCGGGACTGCATTACCTGCACCTGGCCCTCAATGGTACATCAGCACTGGAACCACGCGGTTCCGTTCGTTGGGCGTTCTCCTCAAACAAGTCGGTTAGTTTTGGCTACGGGCTACACAGCCAGCTACAGAATCCAGCCACCTATTTTGTGCTTCCCGCCGATCAAACCGGTACTACCGTGTCTGCCAACCGAAACCTGGGCTTTACGCGTTCTCATCATTACGTGCTCGCTTACGACCAGCGACTCAACAATCATAGCGATGGCGCTCCCCTCCGTCTGAAAGTTGAAACGTATTACCAGCATCTGTTTAACATTCCGGTGAGCGCCAGTCAGCGAGACGCCTTTGCCATCATCAACCGCTTCGATGGATTCACAGATAGAGCATTGGTCAATAGCGGTCATGGTCGAAATTACGGCCTGGAGCTAACCCTGGAGCAGTTCCTGAATCGGTCCGCATCGGGTAATAGTCTTTACTTCCTGGTATCGTCCTCGCTGTATAATTCGGAGTATCAGGGATCGGATGGGGTTTGGCGGAATACGCGATGGAATGGTCGCTATGCCGAAAGTCTGCTGATAGGGCAAGAGTGGGTATCAGGATCAAGCGTATTTGGCCTGAATCTGAAATTGAGTTACTATGGTGGATACCGCGACACACCTATTAATGTAGCTGAGTCGAAACGGTTAGGCGAGACCGTTTACCTGGACAATCAATCATTTACCGAACAACTCCCGGCCTATTTCCGGCCCGATGTGCGACTGAGCTGGAAGAAAAACCGGTCCCACTCAACCCGCACGCTCTCCCTCGATTTGCAAAACGCCATCAACCGACAAAACGTCTATAACCACTATTTCGATCCGGCGAGTGGCACCGTTAAATCCTACTACGCTACGGGTTTGATACCGGTGTTAAGCTACCGGGTTGTGTTTTAGCTATTTCAGTAACCACAGAGGCACAAAGAACGCTGAGAGCTCTATTTTCATCTCTGTGTTCTCGGTGCCTCTGTGGTTACTAAAATGTTCTTGGTTACAGCGCTAAATGCGATGACTGCACGGGTTGTCCGTAAAAGACCGTTGCCTGTCGGTCGAAGTCTTCGGTAGAGTCGGTGGTCAGGAAGGTTCGCTGGCCATGTTTACTGCACTGGGCTTCCAGTTCGAGGTGGCGTTGTAAATAGTCGGCAAGGCTGTCGGCCACAATACCACCCTGACTTAGAATCGTTGCGCCTTGCGGGGCAAATTGCCGAATCTTATTGAGCAATAAGGGATAATGCGTACAGGCCAGTAAGATTGTATCAATCTCCGGCGACTGAGCCAGTAAGCGATCTAGGTGTTGCTTTACGAAGTAATCAGCGCCAGGACTGGCATATTCGCCATTTTCGACCAACGGCACCCACATGGGGCAAGCTTCCTGAAACACCTGCAAGTCGGGAAAGAACTTCTCAATTTCAACTAGATACGACTCTGACGTTACGGTTCCACGCGTCGCCAGAATCCCGACGTTGCCCGTTTTAGAATACGTGCCAATAACTTCGGTTGTGGGACGAATAACACCCAACACGCGCCTATCCGGTGCCAATGTTGGTAAATCGAGTTGCTGAATATTTCGCAGCGCTTTGGCCGACGCCGTGTTACATGCCAAAATTACCAATCGGCATCCCGCATCGAACAGGTGCTGAACGCATTCGAGGGTATAGTGATAAACCGTATCGAAAGAGCGGGTACCGTAGGGCGTTCGGGCGTTATCGCCGAGGTAAACGAAGTCGTACTGGGGTAATTTCTGAACAATTTCACGCAGGACAGTCAGGCCTCCATAGCCTGAGTCAAATACGCCAATGGGTTGTGAACTTACTGACATTTTTACTTGCTGGCTTTCTTTTTGGCTTCGGCCAGTAACCCATCCAACGCCTTCCGATTGTACACAGTTCCGCGTAAAATGACCGTATGAATAGCCTGGGTGGCAGTAATGTCTTGAATGGGATTTCGGTCGAGTAGTACAATATCAGCACTTTTGCCAGGAGCAATATCACCGAATAAAGCCGTCTTGCCAAGAAAGAGAGGCCCTGGAATAATGGCCGATTGCAATGCCTGCAAGGGCGTCAATCCAGCTTTTACGAAGTAACCAAGTTCGTGGTGCAGCCCTAAGCCCGGATATACATAGGAATTCAGGAAACCGGCATCGGTTCCGGCCATAATCGTTACGCCCGCTTTATGTAAAAGGGGAAGCAATGAAGCTGATTTTTCATACACTGCATGCCGTTCGGCAATGGCTTCGGGGCCATCTTTCGCCACCCGATTCACCCGCCAGGCGTAGGTATTTTTCAAGCCCTGACCGATGTATTGTAAGTAGGTGTCGTTCTGGTGATTATCCTGATCCAGGTAATCAACGGTACGGCTGATGTTGAGCGTGGGCACCACGAACGTACCGTTTTTAGCCATCCGCTGATAAACGGCCAGAGCGGTTGCTTCATCAAAACTCTGGGCAATCATTGGCGATGCCACACGTGTTGTCAATTGCCCCGTTCTTACTTTGTCGGCCACTTCTTTGTCTCGCGTTGACCCCGCTTTGAACACATAGCTCATGTGCTCCACCGATCCCAAACCCGCCGACGAAACCTCATCCATCGTGAGTGCAAAGGGCACGTGGCCCGAGGTTTTCATACCCCGTTTTTTGGCCTCCTGCAAAATGTAGAGGTAGATATCGGGTTTAATAGCATTATCTGTAATCTTCACAAAATCAACCTTCAACCCCTGTAGCGAATCGAGCATTTTGTCTACTTCGGCGGGTGTACTGACTTCTATATCGCCGATCCAGGTCGACTTATAGCCTTCCAGTTTAGGCCCGGACGTAAACAGCGTTGGCCCAGCTAATTCGTCCCTCGAGATCTGATCACGCCATTTCAGTACGCTGGTACTTAGGTCGGCAGCAGCATCGCGAATGCCTGTAATACCGTGAGCAATGTAGAGCGGGAATAGATTTTTGTTCTCCTCAATGAGCGTATCGCCACCACCGAAGTGAACGTGCATATCCCAGAGACCAGGAATGATGAATTTACCCGTCGCGTCGACAATTGTTTTCGCCTGGAAATTCTTGAGTTGCGATTCATCGAAGACGCCAACAATCGTTTTCCCACGAGTAGCGATGATTTTCTTCGTCAGCATGTTGCCGGTACGCACATCAATCAAATTGCCTGATTTGATCAGTACATCAACGTTTTGTTTCTGGGCAATCAATGTGGCTGTTAAGCCAAGCGAAAAAATAGCCGTAAGAAGCAGGGTTCGCATAGGGAGTTGATGAATAGTAATCCGTTAAAGCCTTTCGGGAAGACGGTAAAACCGTTTTTGTCATTCCGACGCCAGGAGGAATCTCAAGTTTCGCAATGGTTAAGCTTGAGATTCCTCCTGGCGTCGGAATGACAAAAAATCGATTCAGTTTTAATTAAATCCAGGAAAGTGAAATAAGCATAAGACGAAAGTTTTCAACTTTCGGGAAGTTGAAAACTACATAATAGCCTCTAACGTTTACCCTAGCAATTCTTTCCCCTGCGCCAGCGCAGCATCCAGTCCTGACAAATCCGTACCGCCCGCTGTGGCGAAGAAAGGTTGTCCACCGCCACCGCCTTTGATGTTTTTAGCCAGCTCTTTTACCACCTGACCCGCATTTAGGTTTTTGCCCTGAATCAATGAGTCGGGAAGCATAACAGCCAGTTGGGGTTTGCCATTTATATCAGCTCCGAGGACAACGGCCAGATTATCGACTTTTGCTTTCAAATCATACGCCAGTTGTTTCAGCGCATCGGCAGAGGGAACGTCCACCCGTTCTACAAGGCGGGAGTGACCATTGACAACTTCCACCCTATCTAAAAGCTGGTTTTTCAACTGTTGCACCTTCTCATTTTGAAGGGCTTCGACCTGCTTTTGCAAAGCAGTCCGTTCGTCGAGTAAAGCCTGCACCGCTTTAACGATATCTTTGGGCGCTTTTAGTAGATCTTTCAATTCAGAAACTACCGCCATTTGCTCGTTCACCAGAGCTTCGGCACCTGCCGAGGTTTTGGCCTCAATCCGACGAATACCTGTCGACACCGAGCCTTCACCCGTGAACTTAAACAGACCGATGTGGCCCGTTGCCGGTACGTGCGTCCCGCCACAGAGTTCGACCGAGTAGTTGGGATCGAAGGTGATGACACGCACGAAATCACCGTATTTTTCACCGAACAGGGCGGTTGCACCTAACTGCCTGGCTTCTTCGATAGGTACGTTTCGTTTCTCGTCCAGTTTGATATCTTCCCGGATTTTCTCGTTGACGATTCGTTCCACCTCAGCCAGTTGTTCGTCGGTCACTTTGGCAAAGTGTGAGAAGTCAAAGCGGAGGGCATCGGGGCCAACGTATGAACCTTTCTGCGCTACATGCGTCCCTAAAACGTCACGCAAAGCCGAGTGGAGTAAGTGCGTAGCGGAGTGGTTACTGGCAATCAGGCCGCGACGGGCGGTATTAATAACAGCATAGACCGTATCGGCTTCTGTCATCAAGTCGTCAATGCCCGTTATATCCTGAACAATGTGAATGCTCAGGTCATTTTCTTTCCGGGTATCCAGTACAGTCAATGTGCCAATCTGGTCCGAGCCTTTGAAGAGTTCAAGAACGCCGGTATCGCCAATTTGACCGCCCGATTCAGCATAAAATGGCGTTTTGTCGAGCACGACCTGTACTTGCGTACCCTGCTTGTTCTGAATCCTGCGATACTTCACAATATGCGCATAGGCTTCCGGCTGGTCGTAGCCAACAAATTCCACCCGGTCGGTTTCGGCTAGTTCGATCCAGTCGCCTGCCGATGATGTAGCATCTTTCCTCGACCGGGTCTTCTGCTCCTGAAGCGCTTTCTGGAAACCAGCTTCGTCAATCGTCAGGCCTTTTTCGCGAGCGATCAACGCCGTTAAATCAGCAGGGAAGCCGAAGGTGTCGTTTAATTCAAAGACCGTTTCGCCTGGAATTTCTTTTGTTCCCTTACCGTCAAGGTCACTGATGATCTGGTCCAGACGACCCAAGCCCGTTCCCAACGTCCGCAGGAACGAAATTTCCTCTTCCCGAATTACCGTTGCCACGAAATCACGTTGGGCGTTTAGTTCGGGGAATACGTCGGCAAACTGCATGGCCAGCGTGGGCACGAGTTTGGTCATGAAGGGTTCTGTCAGGTTCAGGTACGAATAGCCGTAGCGAATGGCCCGGCGCAGAATTCGTCGGATGACGTAACCTGCCTTGGCATTCGAGGGAACCAGTCCATCGGCAATGGCGAAGGATACAGCCCGGATATGGTCGGCAATAACGCGCATAGCTACGTCGGCCATACTGGTGCTGGCTTCGTATTTCCGGCCCGACAGTTCTTCGATCACGTGAATGGTGCCGGAAAAAACGTCCGTATCGTAGTTGGAGCGTTTTTGCTGAATGGCCATGCACAGGCGTTCGAAGCCCATACCTGTATCGACGTGGCGGGCAGGCAGCGGCTCCAGTGAGCCATCCGCCTTGCGGTTGAACTGCATGAACACCAGGTTCCAGATTTCGACAACCTGCGGGTGATCGGCGTTGACGAGGTCCTTACCGGGTTTCTCAGCTACCTCTTCGGGCGAGCGCAAATCGACGTGAATCTCAGAGCAGGGACCGCATGGACCCGTATCGCCCATTTCCCAGAAGTTGTCTTTCTTATTCCCGTAGATGATGCGGTCTTCGCCGACGATGGGTTTCCAGAGGTCGAACGCTTCCTGATCAAAAGGCACATTATCTTTCTCATCGCCCTGAAAAACCGATACATACAGCCGATCTTTCGGTAGTTTGTACACTTCCGTCAGCAACTCCCACGCCCAGGTAATGGCTTCCTTTTTGAAATAATCCCCAAACGACCAGTTGCCGAGCATCTCGAACATGGTGTGGTGGTAAGTATCGAAACCGACATCTTCCAGGTCGTTATGTTTGCCCGATACCCGCAAACACTTCTGGGTATCGGCCACGCGCTTAGATGGGGGCGTACCATTACCGAGGAAAAAATCTTTGAACTGCGCCATGCCCGAGTTATTGAACATCAGCGTGGGATCATTTTTGGCAACAAGCGGAGCCGAAGCAACAATCAGGTGTTGTTTAGAGCGGAAGAAGTCGAGAAAATGTCGACGTATTTCGTGGGAGGTCATCTTTATGGCGGTTGTAGGCCGTTTGAAATTTGAAGTTTGGAGTTCGAGGTTTGGAGTTGGCTAACGCGAGAATCACCAATGCACCAGCCAACTTCAATCCTCGAACTACAAACCTCAAACTGAGTTAATTCAGCAAAATTACGCCAAAACTTGCGTTTATTCAGTTAGGTTTCCAAGTTTGCGGTATGGAAAACGGGAGCAAGCTGTATTACGGGATAAAGGAAGTAGCCGAGATGTTCGGGATCAATGCCTCGAAACTGCGGTATTATGAAAAAGAATTCTCGACCCTCCAGCCCAAGAAAAACCGTTCCGGCGACCGTATTTACACCCAGGCCGACATTGACCATCTGACCGAAATTCTGGACCTGATTGACCGACAGAAATACACCCTCCCCGGTGCCCGCGAGTTCCTGAAAGCCCGTGATGAACGACGTAAGGAAAACGCTCGCTACATTCATAAACTACAGCGGATCAAATCGTTTATGGAACGACTGCGTGATGGACTGGATAAGCCACAGACAGTCAAGAAAGAGAGCAGCGGTGACACCCTTTAGGGTTTTCTCGCGGTGATGTCAGATTATAAGAATCTGACATCACTGTATACGGATATCAAATTTTTGACGGTGCTACGCCGTATGTTTTTTTGAAGGCAAACGAAAAGTGAGATAAATCTTCAAAGCCTAGCTCCAGATACACTTCTGAAGGGGTTTTCCCTTTTTCTTTAATCAAATAATGGGCTTCCTGCAACCTTCGCTGCTGTAACCAGCGGCTGGGCGAACTATGAAATACTTTTTCAAAGTCACGCTTAAAGGTAGCCAGGCTCCTTCCGGTTAAATAGGCGAAGCGTTGAAGCTCCACATTGAAGTGAAAGTTCTTGTTCATATACGCTTCCAGGTCAATCTTCCCAGGCTCCGAAAAATCGAATAAGATATCTTTCAATTCGGGATTTACCTGTAGCAGAATCAAAATCGCTTCTTTCAGTTTTATGGCTTGCAGGTTTCCATTAATGGTCTGGTTTTGTTGCAGATACGGCAGTAACGAGTCCATAAAGCTTTTGTAAAGCGCATTCGGCTTTAGTTCAAGAATGGGATCGCCCTCCTGGTGCGGCTCCGCCGTATAGCCATATTCCAGACTAAACTTGCGCAACGTTTCCTGATCCAGATAGATGGACAGGGTTTTAAATTCGCCATCCGGGGGTGGTTGTTTAACAAATTTAATCAGTTGGTTTCTCCGGTTAATTCTAAACTCCCCTTCCTTAAAGGTGTAGTCTTTATGGCCGTCGTTCATGAAGAGCGTTCCGGCTATCTGATAGCTGAAAACATGCTCCGGCACGAATTGTTCGCCCTCCCGGCTCCGGGTGAAGTAGCAGGAATAGACTATTTTGGGTACTTGTTTATCGTCTCCTAACGTGAGCATAACGCTATAGATTTTAGCAGTTTTTGACAGTATTAACAAGATTTACAGGATTTTCTTTTACTATACATCCTGTAAATCTTGTTAATACTGTCAAACAACAATAGCTACGCTTTTGTGAAGGATTGACCCAGGGTTGTCTCCAGGAAATTGGTGGCTTCGTCGTGATCTGTGGAGAGACTAACAGGCATCCACTTCTCCATCTCCGCCTGCCTGGCCACATCAGCCTGTTTTAAAAGACCGATGGCTTCACTACCCAATACTAAATGAACGGGTGGCTCGGGATTATCGACCAGTTTGACCATCACCTTCGCAGCCTTATCGGGATCGCCCATTGGTACAAAAAAGCCACCTTTAATGAAATCGGCCCGCTGATCAACCGTTGTTTCATACCCTTCCACCTGTGGGGCAAAGCTCATGGAGGCACCTGCCCAATCGGTACGGAAACCACCGGGTTCTACGCAGGTAACACGGATACCAAGGGGGGCTACTTCTTTAGCCAGCGCTTCACTGAAACCTCCCAGGCCAAATTTGGCAGCCTGATACATGGTTAACCCTGCATTACCTACCCGGCCCCCTATTGAACTAATCTGCAAAATATGCCCGGAACGCTGATTCCGCATATGGGGCAATACAGCACGAGTTAGGTCGATTGGAGCATACAGATTCGTTTCCAACTGGCTGCGCACCTGCTCATCCGTAAACGCTTCAGCAGCACCAATGATCCCAAAACCAGCATTGTTCACCAATACATCAATGCGTCCAAACTGCGCCATAGCATGGGCAACCGCTGAGCGAATCTGCTCTTTATTGGTAACGTCCAACTGGACTGGATAAATCTGGTCAGGATAGCTGGAAACCAACTCATGCA
Source organism: Spirosoma migulaei (assembly GCF_054776855.1). Taxonomy (NCBI): domain Bacteria; kingdom Pseudomonadati; phylum Bacteroidota; class Cytophagia; order Cytophagales; family Cytophagaceae; genus Spirosoma; species Spirosoma migulaei. The sequence continues at coordinate 577,053 of NZ_BAAHBG010000027.1, forward strand.
GAGCTTCCGGATTTCGGGCCGTTGCAACTACCTGATCACCTTTTGCCAGTACGGCTTCTGTCAGGCTACGGCCTAACCCTCTGGAACTACCGGTAATAAACCAAACTTTAGTCATGTTCTTCGACTTTATTTTTTTGACAAAATTCGGCAGTATCGTTCCGGTCCGCTTTGTTGAAACGCTCAAGTTTAGTTTGTTGAAACGCTCATTAAGGGGTTTACTTGTAGTAGCCAGGATAAGCTCTAGAGGAGGACTATTGTAAGGACAATTCGGCGACTGATAAAACCTACAAAACCTTCATGAATGCAACCAATGCTTTTTTTTCAGACCCTGTCAGATTCAGTTTGTCGAACGGAAGCGTTTGATTGGGAAGATTGAATCCCAGGCCATTACCTCCACCTTTGTCATAGAAATCAATAACTTCGTCGAGGGTTCGATACACACCATTATGCATGTATGGTGCAGTTTGGGCAACATGACGAAGAGTGGGTGTCTTGAAAGCGTAGCGATGAGGCTCACGTTTGGTCATCATGAATTTGCCAACATCCGGGTCTACCTGTCTGCCGTCTATGGTGGCGGGTGTACCAATCACTTCACTTTCAGTTTCCTGATAGCCGGGTGGAACAGTGCCATTGAATAGCGGAAAGAAGTGACAGGTAGCACACTTAGCCTTCCCCATAAATAAATTAAATCCGTGTTTTTCCTCTGCGGTCAATGCCATTGTCTGGCCGCGAAAGTAAGCATCCAAACGCGAGTTTAGGCTGGTGAGTGAGCGAATATAGCTAGCAATGGCATTTTTAAGCGTCTGTTCTGTAACGCCCTCTTTATACGATTTGGCAAACAACGCCCTGTAAACAGAGTCCTGCTTTAACGCCCTCACGGCTTCGGGTAACGATCCGTGCATTTCCTGCTGATTCTGAATGACATCACTCGCCTGATCTTCCAGAAAAACAACGCGTGAATCTGCAAATTGTACTGCCTGTAAAGCTGTATTCAGGAGTGTAGGCGCATTTCGAGGGATTCGATGAGTCCGTAAATCCCGATTATCAGTACTCAGCGCCAGGCTTGTTGACTCGCCATCTGTAAATGCCTTTTCTGGCTGGTGGCAACTGGCACAGGTACGATTCCGATGCCCCGACAGGACTGGATTAACAAATAAACGTTTTCCTAAGACCACCCGGTCGGGAGTTGGCTGCTGCTCATTGAAGTTTATAAAATACGTAGGATTAAAAACCCCTGAGTCGGTAAGCGTACGGGCAAACGGCTCCAGTAATCGGCTCTCCGTAAAAACAGGAATAGCCAGCGCCTTTTGTGCATCCAGCAACAGGCCACTTAGTACGTTTGCGTGTTGGTTTATGAACCCGAGCCGGTCAAACGTATTGAAATCGCGTGCAGACCGGACGGTATAGATGGCCTTATCAAAAACCTGATTGAGTCGCTCGGCAAGAGACGCATCCCGTTTAGCAAGCTCATAATTTGCCAGTTGCTGTTGTAAGCGTTCGAGCGCACTGGCTGCTTCAGGCATGGAGTTAAACGCAACGGGTGAGTCGAAACCGGTAATACCCAGGGTAATAACCCGAAACACTTCGAGCCTCATCGCATCAAAAACATGGCTATCTGTCAACTCATTATTCTCTGAAATTTTACGCAGTCGGTTTACATTGGAGCGTAACATAGCCGCCTGTATGAGCGCTTCTGCCAAATTAGCCTCATCGACTACTGGAAATAACTGTTCTTCCAATACCTGAAATCCTTCGGGCGCATTTACCCGAAGGTCGTCATCTACCTCAGGAATATTCGGGCCATTGAGCGCACGAGTTGTTTCGGGACTATAATAGGCTGACAGGAATTCAGTCCGTTTATACGCGAGCCGTGCCCGGCGAAAAGACATTTGGATAATCAACGCTGACCGATGGGCCTTGATGTCCCACTGTAAATGACTGACTGCACTATCCAGATCGTTAATGTCCTGCATAAATGTCTGCTTCACCATTTGAGCGGGGATCCGTTTGGGATTACTCAGTAATTCAAAGGCTATAGTCCCCACTAATGAGCCTACCCCAATCAGCAAAAAAAGCCATTTGGGGTTGAAGCGAGTGTAATTAATTGATGACAGAGGGGGGTGTTGGCTGGAAAGCATAGAGATACTATGTAGAGAAAGACAGCTGACTATACCACGAACGCCCGGCCATAAACTAGGTTGGCCAGGCGTCCGCTGTATGGCTACTTACCGAGGCAACCCTTCAATCAGAATGAGTTGACTGGCCTGATTTTCGTCTCTACGTTTGGTTCCTCCATCAACGGCTTTATACTTATCGCCCCGCCATGTGTGCGCCTGTATACCCAGCATAAAGGTATTGGGTCGGCCCGTTACATCCGAAACATCAATCATACCGCTACTCTCCCAGGAGCCGAATTTTGATGTACCACCCACATTATACTTGGCGGCATCAGCTTCGGTCCGGCGATGGTCCAGTTCAATAATTGGCGTCAGTTGTTTTGTATTGATGTTGTACTGATAAACATACGAATCATGTGTTTCATCGCCATATTCATTGGGATCTTCCATGATGTACACGTAGTTGGTGGTTACGCATACGTTATCGGGGTCCTGGAATGTTTTAGCAATACCCGTGCGATCATCGCCATTCAGGATAACCTCCAGTTTACCCTTGGTTGGATCATTGGCATCCAGCGTAAGGCGATAAATACGACCGTACTTCGAGCGTGAATAATCGGCATTAACGCCAGTAGTAGCCTGGCCCGTTACAGCAAAGAATACTTCCCGGCCATTAGCACCACCCCCTTTCCGGTAATCTACATCTTCAACCCGACCAAATTTTATCCCTTTCAGATCATTTACCTGGGCATTAATCTGAGCGCCTGTCAGCGTTTTATGATTGTCTATTTTCGTAAAATTAACGTCATAGATTGTACCTGGATTCATATCCATTTCCCGTTGGTTACCATCGGGCCGTCGCAGCATGTATAGCGAGCCATTTTCCAAATCGCCAACCGTAGTTGACATATACATTGCCAGTTGGCCACCATTAGCATCCGAATCATCATCTCCTATAACAATGACGGTTTTACCAGCATACGCTGTTTTAGGTAAGGGCAAGGCATTTTCTGCACTCCACCGACCTAACCCTGCCACTTCACGAGATATAGCCGCCTGTTGAACATCGGCATCAACTCGCAGTGCGTGTGTGCGTGACTCCACACCACTTTCGCCACAGGTTAAAAAAACCGGACCAAAACCATGTTCAAGCGGTGTAGCTAATGTAGCCGAACACAAGCGCCATGTTCCTCCGTCTGAGTTAAGTACGTATTCGCCTTTAACAGGTTTGAACGACTTATCGAGTGTAATTCGGGATACAGCGAAATTGTCTTCATTATTGACCAGAATGGTATAGTTTCCATCCGGGTTCTGGAAAATCCCCGCCCCGTCTGCGGAGCCACCAAAGACATAGTTCGGCGACTGTTCCAGCTGATCATCACTACTGAGCAGTGAATACATCTTTAGGCCATCGGCACTAACTCGTCCACCTGCTGAACTCACCAGTAACTTAGCCAATACGGGCGTAACAGAACGATTCTGCACTGTAATGGCAGGGCTGTCTGGTGCACGATGATCATTGCAGCCAGATAAAGCAACCAAAGCAAAAAGGGCCGTTGAAGACAGTAGAATTCTTTTCGTAATCATAAGCAGAGGGTTGATGGCAAATTTTAAATGACAAAGGAACCGCTCTAGATTTACCTGAATATGAAGTGAATGTTACCAGATCAATAACATTAAAGAGCGATTAAAAACATAAAAACAATACGAGTAAACCAGGCTCCTTCTCTTGACCGAATCATGCTAAAACTGGCTTTTCCCATCAGAAATCAGTAAGCTTGCAAAGTCAACATTGCTTACCCATTTGTTTACAAATTCGATTTACCCAGTTGTGTCTACCTCTACCCAGCACCAAATTGCCCTGACGCTCATTCCCGGCGTAGGCAGCATTCTCATTCGGCAATTGATTAGTTACTGTGGCTCAGCAACGGATGTACTCCGTTCACCGCTGGCCCGGCTCATGAAAGTACCTGGAATTGGGGAAGTTACCGCCCGGGCCATTCTGAAATCAGATGTACTGACAGAAGCCGAACGGGTCGTTAATCGCCTGGAAAAAATGGGTGCAACGGCCCTTTTTTATACAGATAAAGCCTACCCAACCCGGCTTAAATCCCTTTATGATGCACCCGCGCTCCTTTATTTTCAGGGCTCTGGTAATCTGAATAATTTGCGTACAATTGGCATAGTCGGTACTCGGCAGGCTACCGACTATGGCCGACGGATTACCAACGAGATTATCGAAGCCATATCGCCCTTAGGCGTCAATGTAATTAGCGGTCTGGCTTATGGGATCGACATTGCCGCCCACCGTGCCAGTCTTGCCAATGGCTTACCCACTATAGGAGTCATGGCCAGCGGATTAGACATTGTTTACCCGAACGTGCACCAGAAAACAGCGCAGGAAATGCAATTGCTTGGTGGCCTGCTTACCGAAAGTCAGCCGGGTACCAAACCTGATGCACATTTATTTCCGGCCCGTAACCGAATCATTGCGGGGTTGAGCGATGTAATCGTTGTGGTAGAAGCAGCCGCCAAAGGTGGGGCCCTCATTACGGCCGAATATGCCAATAATTACCACCGCGAAGTGTTTGCCGTACCCGGTCAGTTGAATCAGGCTTTTTCGGCGGGTTGCAATAAACTCATTCGGGAAAACAAAGCGCAGATTTATACCAGCCCCAAAGACATTATCGAAACGCTGAACTGGGACCTACCATCCAGTCCAACTACAGAATCTAATCCGAGAAAAAAATCGATGCCTCCCCTACCCGTGGATATTACCGAAGAGGAAAGCCAGGTGGTGGCCCTGCTACGGCAATCAGACGATATTCATATTGATGAGCTAAGCTGGAAAAGTCAGATACCGATGGGGAGGCTGGCCTCGCTCCTGCTTAATCTGGAGTTCCGGGGATTCGTACGTTCACTGCCCGGCAAGAAATATGCGGTGGTGTATGTATAGGGATAATTACCTACTATATACTTAGCGGTAGGAGACTACGCAAAAGTTACTCATTTTTAATAATAATCAATATAATATTACCAATCATTGAATATCTTTACACAACAACAACCCATAAATATACCTATACTCAGGCTGTCCATTAAAGTCAACACTAGATAACTCATAACAATCAGCTGATATATAGCAAATTAATCACAAGGATTATCCACTAGTATACCCCTGCGATCACCGCTGTGTTCGGCTTATCCTTACCCAACAGGTAAGCCGGTAATCCACAGCGATCTATATCTATTGACTTTACCGGTTCATGACTATTTCGTTTATTAATAAGCTACATCTGGGTAGTATTTTTCTTATTCTGGCAGGCTCCCTGATTGGCATCTTATTTTTCCATACTATTCAGGACCAGCGACAAGAATCCCGTTGGGCACAGAGCAAAAACCAGCAAATCCAGCAAATTATACTCCTGGAAAAATTGCTCGATGATGCCGAATTAGAGCATCGGACATTCCTGTCTACGCATAATCAAGTCTCCATGCTGGATTTTTCAACAATGCAGGAGCAAGTCATCGATATTTTTTCTAAACTCAAATCAGAAGCTGACGAATCTCCTCGTCAAATTCAGCAATTACGCCGGCTCGAAGCAACCATGCAGAGCCTGATTCAACTATGGAGCAACCAACATAACAGTAGTAGTCCAGAGCAGGCAACTCGTTCCGGACAGCTGACTGAGCTGGAAGCCAGACAATTAAACACGAGTCGGCACCAACTCGATCAGTTACTCCGCGATACTCAGCAGGCGTTAGTGCAGCGGGAGGAGAAGATGAGGGCTCAAATCAAGATGCTTACCGAAGGAGCTGTTGGGGCAACAGTAATACTTTTTATAGTAGCCTTAACCCTTACCTATTTCTACGCCCAGGAGTTTAAACGCCACCGGGAAATGGCCGATCAGCTCCATGCCAACGTCAACGAACTGGAGCAACTCAATCTGGCCAGCGATAACCGGAACTGGGTACTCATGGGCACAACAACCCTCAACGAAGCCCTCCAAAATCTTCAGGACCCCGATGCTGTAGCAAAACAGTCAATTAAGACCATCAGTCAATACCTAAGTGTCCCCGCTGCGGGTTTTTATTTATGCTACGAACAGGACGATGAGCCCAGATTGAAACTAAGTGCATCTGTAGCACTACCAGCTACTGCGCCCAAATCGTATGCGCTTGGCGAAAATCTGGTAGGTCAGGCAGCTACCAGGCGCGAAATCTCCGTGATCAACGATGTCCCAATTTCGTATTGGCCTATCCAATCGGGTACTGGAGAGGCAGTTGCAGGACAGGTAGTTTGCGTACCGTTATGGTATGGTAATGAACTAAAGGGAGTCATGGAACTGGCTTTTTTTCAACCCAGTACCAATAACCATTTAACGCTCTTAAACGATGTAGCCAGCGATATTGCCATTGCCCTGAGTACCGTTCAGGCCCGGCAACGGATGAGTCAATTACTCCAGCAGGTACAACAACAGAAGGCCATTCTGGAGAATCAACAGGAAGAGTTACGACAGACAAATGAGGAATTAACCCTTCAGGCCGAAAGCTTACAGGCTTCGGAAGAAGAACTACGGGTTCAGGAAGAAGAACTGCGCCAGACCAATACCGAGCTGGAAGAACGGAACGAGGCCATTGAAATTACCCGGCAAACCTTAATTAGCCAGGCTCGTGAACTGGAAGAAGCCAGTCGGTACAAGTCAGAATTTCTGGCCAATATGTCGCATGAGTTACGGACTCCGCTCAACAGCGTGCTGATTCTGGCGTCGTTGATGGCCGAAAATAAGCCGAACAACTTAACCGATAAGCAAATAGAGTATGCCAATGTGATTCATAAGTCAGGCTCCGATCTGCTCCAACTTATCAATGATATTCTGGACTTATCAAAGATTGAAGCCGGCAAGGTTGACATACAGCTTGAGCAGGTGGCCGTTAGCAGTATTGTCAATGATTTACAGCAACTCTTTAGCGTAGTTGCGGAACAAAAAAGCGTTTCGTTGCATACGCAGATAGACGAAGCCGTTCCAGCAACAATCCGAACGGATAAACAACGACTGGAGCAGACCATTCGAAACTTACTGTCAAATGCCTTCAAGTTTACCCCACCCAAAGGATCAGTAACCCTCTCCTTCCGAATCGAAAAACCGCCCCTAAAACTAACCAATTCCTCATTGGCCCAGGCCGCACAGGTACTGGTTATTTCCGTGGCCGACACCGGCATTGGTATTCCTACCGATCGGCAACAGCTGATTTTCGACGCGTTTCAGCAAGCCGATGGCTCAACCAGCCGAAAATATGGCGGTACAGGCCTGGGGCTTTCCATAACCCGAGAACTGATCCGGCTCTTAAACGGCGAAGTTCAGCTCCAGAGCGAGCCAGGAAAAGGTAGCACATTTACGCTTATTCTGCCGCTTTCCGAAACCGACTTACCAATCTCAATATCACAGCCCAGTAATCAGGCTGCTGCTATCGCAACCCAGCCAGCTCGTTCGGCAGAAAAGCCCGTTAGTATTCAGGAACAAGACGACCGGCATACACTTCAAAAAGATGATCAGGTAATGCTCATTATTGAAGATGACCCAATCTTCGCCCGGATTGTCCGTGATTTTGCCCGGAGTCGCCAATACAAAACAATTCTAGCCACCCGGGGTGACGAAGGGCTGAAACTTGCCCGCACGTACAAACCGGCAGCCATTATTCTGGATATGCAGCTCCCGGTGGTTAACGGCTGGTCGATTTTGACGGAGTTGAAAAGCGATGAAGCCCTGAAGCAGATTCCGGTACACATTATATCGGGCATGGATGATCTTCGTCTTCCGAGCGATGGTGCCCTTACCTATATCCAGAAACCAGTTAGCGCCACTGATTTAGAGCAGATTTTCACGCTGATTGGGACGCAATTGAGCGGAAAGGTTAAAAAAGTACTTGTTCAGTCAGGTAATTTCCTGAAGGATGATGCCCTCCGCCATGTGATCGAACAGCGTCATCTTGAGCTGGACTGTGAGTACGTACTGACAAACGATGAAGTTGTCCAAAAAGCTGCTGAGCAGACCTACGACTGCCTAATCGTTGATATGGGACATGATTTGAAACACGGTATCAAAGAACTCCGTCAGCTACGGTCAGTGCTGATGCCCACTACAATGCCGGTGATTATTTACATTGATGATGACCTAAGCCCTGCTAACGAACTGAAACTCAAAAAACTGTCGGATGTCGTGATCCGCGAATCATCGCAGTCGATTGACCGGCTTATGGATGAACTGGAGCTGTTCCTCTACAAAGTTCAGGAGGATAAAAAGAAATCGCTCCCCCAACCCAATGTGGAATTGACGAACCACAAACTGGAGGGACGGAAAGTGTTATTGGTAGACGATGATATCCGCAACATTTTCGCCCTGAGTACGCTGCTGGAGCAATACCATATGCACGTCATAACGGCTGATAACGGCCGGGAAGCACTGGAGATGCTCCAACAGCATACCGACACAGACATCGTTTTAATGGACATCATGATGCCCGAGATGGACGGTTACGAAGCCACCCGACGGATTCGTGACGACCTGCGCCTAAGTCAGTTACCAATTATTGCCCTGACAGCCAAGGCCATGCCCGGCGACCGTGAAAAAGTCATTGAGGCAGGGGCATCCGATTACATTGCTAAACCCGTAGATAAAAGCCAGTTGTTCTCCTTAATGCACGTCTGGTTGTCCAAATAACCCAATGAGCCATCACTCCATCCTAACGGCAGATGAGCTGACACAAATCGTACACCTTATTCACCGGCAATATGGGTATGATTTCAGCAATTATGCGCGCACCTCGCTGGAGCGTCGGGTGGTTCGTTGTATGCAGCAGGCTGGCCTGAAAACAGCTTATGAACTAACCTATAGCCTTACAAATGACAACTCATTTTTTGACTGGTTCCTCCAGTCGCTGACGGTCAACGTAACGGAGATGTTTCGCGATCCGCTATTTTATCGGGATCTCCGCGAAAAAGTACTTCCCAAACTGGCCTCCTATCCAGTCATTAAAATCTGGCACGCGGGCTGTGCTACCGGCGAAGAAGTGTTCTCGATGGCTATTTTGCTGGCCGAAGCTGGCTTACTGGACCGCTCCCGCTTGTATGCGACCGATTTGAATCCAGCTAATCTGGAACAGGCACGTCAGGGAATTATTCCACTCCAGCAGATGAAGGCCTACACCGAAAATTACATGCAATCGGGAGGTAAAAACGCATTTTCGTCCTACTACACTGCCCGCTATGAGCATGCCATTATCCGAAAAGAATTCCGGACGAATATCGTACTGGCGCAGCACAACCTGGCTGTTGATCAGGTATTTAATGAATTTCAGCTGATCTGCTGCCGGAATGTCCTGATCTATTTTGATCGGAAATTACAAAACCGCGTTTTCCAACTGTTTCACGACAGTTTGTCCCCGCTGGGGTATCTGGCTATCGGCACGAAGGAATCAATTCAAATGGCGGATGTACGCACGCAGTTTGAAACCATCAGTTTGCCTAACCGAATTTATCGACGTAAAACATGATAACTGCTGACCCCATCGATATCGTAGTGATTGGCGGCTCGGCTGGCAGCATTCCGATTATCTCCGATCTATTGCAGGCGCTGCCAAAACCGTTCAGAAGTACGGTCATTCTTGTGGTACACCGATTAAAAAATACGCCCAGTGAATTGCATAAACTATTCCTCGGTGATCCTGTTAACAATGTTGTATGCGAACCCAATGACAAAGACCCCATTCGACCAGGCTATGTTTATTTAGCCCCCCAGAACTACCACCTCCTGATCGAAACCGACGAAACGTTTAGCCTGGATTATTCAGAACCCGTTCATTACAGTCGGCCTTCTATTGATGTTACGTTTGAGAGTGTAGCCCGCGTGTTTACAAACCGAGCCACGGCCATTTTACTCAGTGGCGCTAACCGCGATGGGGCAGATGGCATTGGCCGTATCCGTTCATTTGGAGGCATCGGTATCATTCAGGATCCCACTACCGCCGATTATCCGGCCATGCCTCTGGCAGCTGGCGAACAAAATCCTGGCGTACTCATTCTCAGCCCGGAGCAACTAAAGACATATCTGCAAACCTTAATTCAACCTGTATAGACCGAATGCTACCTACTCATCCTCCTAACGACTTTACGATTTTACTGGTCGATGACCGGGAAGAAAATCTGCTGGCCCTGGAAGATATGCTTGCCACGGATAACCGAATCTTTATAAAGGCCACATCTGGTAGCGATGCCTTACGAAAAGTGCTGAAAAATGAGTCGATCGGCTTGATTATGCTCGATGTTCAAATGCCGGAAATGGATGGTTTTGAAGTGGCTCAACTGCTTAAATCAAACCCCCGAACAAAGGACATCGCCATTATTTTCGTTACCGCCATCAGTAAAGATGAACAGTATGTATTGAAAGGTTTCGGCGAAGGAGCCGTCGATTATTTACAAAAGCCACTGGATATCAATGTGACCAAAGCAAAAGTAAATGTCTTTGAACGCTTGTACCGCTATCAGCAGGAACTAAAACAGAGTGTGCAGCAAATTGAACGGATCAATAAGCAACTTGAAAAATTTGTCTATGTGGTAGCACATGACCTGAAGTCGCCCTTAACAGGTATTATTGGCGCCATGTCATTGCTGGAGATGGCTTCCGAGAACCCGGCAGGTATTCATGATGAACTTCTGGACTATATTTCCCACTCAAAGCAAGCCTCTTACTACATGGCAAACATGATCAATTCGCTACTGGATTATTCGCGCAAAAGCATTGATCAGCAGACCATTGAAGACGTGGATGTTCAGGAATTGGTTGAGCAGATTGCCAAACTGCTGTTTCCACCCAAACATATTACGATTCAGATTCATGGGCCATTGCCCCTCATGCGTACGAAGAAATTAAAACTCCAGCAGGTATTACAGAATCTGATTAGCAATGCTATTAAATACAATGACAAACCCCAGGGGCTTATTGACATAGGCTATACCGACTTTACGAAGCATATTGAGTTCTATGTACGTGATAATGGCGCGGGAATTGCTGTAGATGAGCAAGACGTCATTTTTAATTTATTCCAAAAAACAGCGAACACCACAACTGTTGAAAGTAGTACCGGCGTTGGGTTATCCATACTGAAATTACTGGTTGAAGAACAAGGTGGCCGTGTATGGGTCAACTCAACCCCTGGCCAAGGAAGCACCTTTTATTTTGACTGGAGCAAGTAAGCAATAGGTACATATAAGTAGGTTTATTTTTCTACTTTGCCACTTTCTGTGTTGTTTACAGCAATTATCTGCCGTTTAATTAATTTATGATAGCTTCTGAGAGAAAACAGAGACCAGTTCCTGAAATTTGTTTACCTTATTAAAATAACATAACCATAAAGTTAATTTTCAAAAAGTAACAAATGATTATTTGTTACTTTTACTAAGCAAACTCACTCCCTATATGAAAAAACTGTATAATGTTCTGGTGATTGAAGATGATTCATTTATCCGTAAAGTTCTCCGCCAGACCCTGAAGGATGATTTTGAGGTAACCACCAAAGAAAATGGCATGGAAGGTATGGCCTGGTTAGAAGAGGGAAACCCTGTCGATATTGTTCTATCGGACATTCAAATGCCCCATATGGATGGTAAAAACCTGATTGCTATGCTAAGGGCCAGTCCGGTTTTCAAAAAGTTACCCATTATCATGTTATCGACCTTTGCCGACAGCGATACACGGATTGCCTGCCTAAACATGGGCGCCGATGATTACATCATCAAGCCGTTCAACCCGATGGAGGTAAAAACCAAGATTGCAACGGTATTACGTCGGACTGAAACAAGCAATGTTGGCCAAACTAACCCTGATTGACCTAGACCTCGACTATCCAATTAATCATGACGGCAGTGAGCGAGACGAATCAACCCTTTCGGGTACTCTTCGTTGATAACGATGAGCGACGAATCAAATCATTTGAGCGTGCATTTTATCCACAGGTCGCTGTAATTAACGTACCAGATAGCTGGTCTGCTATTTCGTATCTGGATACTAATGAGCCCGTTGATCTGATTCTGTTTAATGACAACCTAAATACCCGCGGCTTTATGAATGCCTTTAAGGCAAAACAAAGCCGGACCAAAATACCCATTATTCTGTTAACGGATAAGGAGCGGGTTGATTTAACAGCGGACCCCTATCATGGCTATGTTATTGATGCGTTCCCCTTCAATTATTCGGAAACTGCGTTTCAGATTCGGTTGAATTACCTGATTCAGAAACGTGATTACCAACGAGATGGGCATACACTGCATAAGCCGGTAACGGTCCGCATTCCCGTTGGGAAACGGGTCTTCGATATTGGCCTTTCGTTCATGATCCTTCTGATGATATCGCCCCTCCTGTTAGTGGTTGCGATTCTTGTCAAACTCGATTCGAAGGGGCCGGTTTTTTATAGCTCCAAGCGGGTTGGCATGGGGTTTAAAATATTCGATATGTACAAATTCCGCACCATGAGTACCGGAGCCGATAAGCTATTGGCAACCATGGCCTCGCAGAATATGTACAATAAGGTTGCAGAAAAAACCGAGGAAGAAGAGCAGTGCGATGAGTGTAAGTTAGCCAACATACCCTGCCAGCGACCACTCTATCTGGATCAAAAACAGGTTTGCGAAATCATTTATCAGCGTGAACAAAAGGCGAAAGCGATGTTCAGCAAGTTTAAAGAAGATCCCCGGGTAACTCGTCTGGGAAAAATCCTGCGGAATACCAGCATCGATGAATTGCCTCAGCTTTTCAATATTCTACGGGGCGATATGTCCTTTGTAGGCAATCGGCCATTGCCGTTGTATGAAGCAGAAAAGCTGACAAACATCGGCTACGCCCGCCGATTTGCGGCCCCGGCCGGACTGACTGGACTCTGGCAGGTAACGAAGCGAGGAAAAACGAAGGTATCCGATCAGGAGCGCATTCATCTTGATGTACTGTATGCCAAACGGTTCTCCTTGCGTACGGATATGCTAATTCTTTTGAGAACCGTAAAAGCAGTATGGCAGAAGGAAAACGTATAGATACGACGCCCCTGATTTCATTGATTACCATCAACTACAAACAGGCGGTGGTAACCTGCGATATGCTGGAATCGACCCGATCCCTGACGTATCCCCGTTTCGAAATTATCGTCGTCAACAATGGATCGAACGATGATCTTGCCGAACGGATTCAGCAAGGTAACTACCCCCATGTCACACTGGTTGAGAGTACCGAGAATCTGGGATTTTCAGGGGGGAATAACCTGGGGATTCAGCAGGCCAACGGCGACTATTTTTTCCTGCTTAACAACGATACCATTGTCACTCCGAATTTGCTCGAACAACTACTCATTCCGTTTTCGAAATACCCAGACGTAGGCGTTGTCTGTCCAAAAATTCGCTTTCATGATGAACCCACGATTATCCAATACGCAGGCTATCATCCGCTGAATCAGTACACCGGACGAACCTGGGCTATTGGCCTAATGGAGCCCGATAAGGGTCAATACAATCAACCCGGACCCACCTGGTTTGCCCACGGTGCCGCCATGCTGGTAAGCCGGGAGGTACTGAAACGGGCTGGATCACTTGACGATAGCTTTTTTTTGTATTACGAAGAACTGGACTGGTCGGCGCGAATCCGGCGGGCGGGCTTTCAGATTTATTACCAGCCCGATGCGCTCATTTATCATCGTGAATCCATGAGTGTGGGGAAGGCAAATGCCATGAAGGTGTATTACCACACCCGAAACCGTTTGTGGTTCATGCGCCGGAATGTTTCGGGCCTGCCACTGCTGATTTTTTACCTGTATTATTTTTTCCTGGCCCTCCCTAAAGCCCTGATTCAGTACAGCTTACCCTGGCAACCCACTTACCTCAAAGCGGTAAAAGATGCTATTGCCTGGAATTTGACACATACCACCAAGCCATTGGCATCCGTACCTATGCCAGTAGCCGTAGCGGGTAACTAACACGAAACAAATGGAAGTATTGCTCCTGATTTGTATAGGACTTGTGGTCTATACCTACCTCGGCTACGGTGTGGTAGTATGGGCATTAATTAAGCTGCGTCCCAAACGACCTGCGGTGCCGGATCTGTCGGCAGATTATACGCCCGAGGTAACGTTAATTGTACCTGCCTACAACGAACTCGATTGTTTACCGGCTAAAGTGGCCAACTCACTTGGACAAGTATATCCGCGTGATCGGATTCGGTTTCTATTCGTTACCGAAGGCTCAACGGATGGTTCTGACACCTGGCTACGGACGAACTACGGCGATTCAATCGAGATTCTGGGCGGCACCGAACGGCGAGGTAAAGTAGCAGCCATGAATATGGCGATGCAGCAGATCAAGACCCCGATCGTCATCTTTACCGATGCAAATACCCAGTTGAATCTGGAAGCGGTTCGGAACATTGTCAAACACTTTCGAGACCCGGAAGTGGGTGCAGTTGCTGGTGAAAAACGAATTCAAACGGCCGATAGTGAATCAGCTGCGGGCTCTGGGGAAGGTCTTTACTGGAAATATGAATCGCAACTAAAGCGCTGGGATGCCGAACTGCACACAATTGTCGGCGCAGCAGGCGAGCTGTTTGCCGTTCGCACCGAACTATACGAGCCGGTGTCACCGAACACCATCCTGGACGATTTCATGATTTCGCTGCTGATAGCCGGTCATGGGTACCGGGTTGCGTATGAGCCCGATGCATATGCGCTGGAACGTCCTTCTTTTTCCATTATCGATGAGCAGAAGCGTAAAATCCGGATTGCAGCGGGTGGCTTTCAATCGATCGTCTGGCTTAAACACCTACTGAATCCATTTCGCTATGGCGTACTCACCTTCGAATACGTATCGCATCGGGTCATGCGCTGGGCGGTAACGCCCATCTGCTTACCGCTGATTTTGCTGCTTAATGCCGGTCTGGTTTTCCGCGATGGCTGGAACTCAGCCTGGGGCTTGCTTTTATTGGCTCAGATCCTATTCTACGGAGCATCCTGGCTGGGGTATGTGCTGGAAAAACGACAGCTCCGCTGGAAGGCGGTTTTCGTCCCATTTTATTTTACGTTCATGAATGTGTGTGCGCTCGCAGGTTTGGTTCGCTATTTGCGGGGTAACCAATCAGGCACATGGGAAAAAGTCCGCCGGGCCAATGCGGTCAATTCTCTTACGTAATTAACGTTGTTGTTACTCAATCGTTATGGCACAATCAGCCTTTTCATTGACAGGTTCCTCAGGCCAATTTTGGCTGTATAGTCTCCTTGGAGGCTTATACACGATTGGTGCGGGCTATCTGGTCAGTACAATGGGGCCAGCCGGGGCCGGGATAGCGATTGTGTTACCGATCGTTATAGGTATTCTGATTGCCTTGCTGATGGAGCCTCGCTTTGGCCTGTTCCTGTATGTACACTTGAGTTTCCTGATTGGCTTCTCCCGGTTTATTTCACTACCTATTCCGCTTGGCCTCCTGGTCGATGGCGTATTGGCGATAACCCTGTTAAGTACCTTTTTGAACGGGCAGCGCATGGAATGGAGTCGGCTGAAAAGCCCCGCTTTTGCGCTGGTTGCCATCTGGTTTGCTTATACACTCATTGAATTACTGAATCCAGAAGCCCCTTACCGACCCGCCTGGTTTTTCCACGTACGGCCTTTTTCGATGCACTGGTTCATTGTCGCTATCCTGGTGCTGGTTATCCCTATTACCCGAAAAGATATTGGCATTCTGGTCGTTTCCTGGCTGGGGTGGTCGTTTCTGGGGGCGCTCTGGGCATTTAAGCAACAGTACATTGGACTCGCCCCCGCCGAAGTACAATGGTTGAGCGAAGGAAACAATGGTGTAACCCACATTCTGTTCGGTCAATTGCGGAGCTTTTCATTTTACTCCGATGCCGCGCAGTTCGGGGCCGAAATGGCGGGCGTTACGGTAGTAGCCGTCATCCGCGTTTTTGAAGAGAAAAAGATGCTTTATAAAGTAGCCTATATGGCGCTGGCGCTGGTTTTCTTCTGGGGCTACGCCGTTTCTGGAACGCGCAGTGCCCTGTTTGTCATGCTGGCCGGATTTCCATTCTACCTCCTGCTTAAACGCGATTTCCTTAAGCTCGTGATCGGTGTGGTTATGGCCGTTCCACTGGTATTAATTCTTATGTACACCAATGCAGGAAGCTCCAACTACCAGGTGCAGCGAATGCGTTCGGCATTAACTCCTATGAACGATCCCTCCTTCCTGCTGCGACTGCAAAATCAGCAGAAACTGAAGGGTTATCTGGAACACTATCCATTTGGAGCCGGTATTGGTACATCAACGGATATGGGCGCACGCTTCTCACCCTGGCACTGGGCCGCACAAACCCCACCTGATAGCTGGTATGTGGAACTCTGGATTGAAACGGGCCGGGTTGGAGTTACGCTCTATATTCTTATGCTTCTGGGGCTGGCAGGCCTGGGCGTTTATCAGGTCTGGCGATTAAAAGACCCCTGGATGATTAAAGTGATGTATGCGTTTCTGGCGGAGTTTGTCGGCATTGCGCTCATGGGTTATTCCAATCCCGTATTAGGACAATTTCCAACCGACACGATCATTTTCATCAGTACAATGCTGATTGTTACCTGCTATCGATGGGATAGTCAACCAAAAACGGAGTCTTCAGACGTAACCCTCTATTCACATCCCGTTGCTGAACTATGAAACAATTCGACAGCATCATCTGCATAGCTCAAACGTCCTGGAACGGCGATTTCCAGAAGGCAGTCGTACAACTCATGACCGAGCTATCCGCCCGGCACCGGGTGCTTTTTGTCGATTACCTGTACACGGTAAAAGATTTTGTGACGAGCCGAAACGATATGCCAGCGGGGGAAATCCTGTTTGGAAACCCGTTGACCAAAATAGACAACGGGGGTGGCGAAGATCTCTATGTTTGGGCTCCTCCCCTCATGTTACCTATCAACTGGTTATCAGCCAAACCACATGATCAGTTGCTTCAATTAAATACCAATCGGTTGTTAGGTCGACTGCGCTCAGTTATGAAGCGGCTGAATATGCACCGTCCGCTGGTGATCAATGCGTTTAATCCGGTGGTTGGGTTGCCTATGCTCGGGAAACTGAATGAATGCGCTACCCTCTACTATTGCTTTGATGAGATTACCACGGCGGGTGACTGGATGAGTCGGCATGGACAACGGTATGAAGATGCCTATCTCCGGCGGGTCGATGCCGTTGTAACAACCTCTGAAACGTTACGGCATGACAAATCCGCAGTACAGCCGCAGACCTACTGCGTAAAGAACGGTGCAAATTTTGACCTCTTCAACAAGACACGTCAACTCGCCCAGGAGCATCCGCCCGAAAAACCCATTGTGGGCTATCTCGGCTCTGCGGATAATCGGGTCAATATTGATCTGATGGAGCACTGCGCCCGAACCATGCCGGATGTTGAGTTTCAGTTTATCGGCGAGGTGCACGAACCCCTGTTACCGCAGCGGTTAGGCAATTTCCAGAATGTAACATTTATCCCCCCTCATCAACCCGCCGAGTTACCCCCGCTGCTGGCCAAATGGAGTGTGGGTGTCATTCCGTTTGTGTGTAATAAGCATACCTATACAATTTACCCGCTGAAAATCAACGAGTATCTGGCAGCCGGACTCGCTGTTGTATCAACTCCATTCTCAATCCTGGACGATTTTGATGGCGTTATTGAACTGGCCGATACGCCGGAAAAGTTCGCTCAGGCTCTCCGACGCGCGTTAGCTGACAAGGACCCTAAGCGTGTTCAACAGCGGGTCGATATGGCCCACCGCAACTCCTGGACCAAACGCGCCCATGAGTTTGAAGCGGTTATAAAGCAGGTTCCTAAAGCCTGGCGACAGGAGCAGCCAGCTTATTAACCAAGTGCGTTTTTATCCAATCAACCATGAAAGTACTAAGGCATCCAGACAGCATGAAGACGACCATAGCCAATCGATTTAGTCACCTTATCCTACCGTTCGCGTGGGTACTGACTTTATGGGCAGTAGGCTATGGCGTTAGTTATGGACAGGGAGCTGTGCCGCCGAAACCAGCTACTACTCAGCCACTTGCCGCTTCAGTAGCCGCAAGCCCCGTAGACTCCCTGACCTTTGATTTCAACCAGGATATTTCTGTCCAGCTCATCCCATTCGATGAGATGTTCAAAATAGCCCTGGCTTATTCGCCAGCCGTTAGATTTGAGAGTGCGCTGGCAACGGCCCAACAGGCAGCTTACCAGCTTTCCAAATTGCAACTCTTCCAAAATATTGGCGGATTTGCCAATTATTCATCTGGTAATCAAGCCATTCTGTCAACCGGCACAAATACCTCAGATCAGCTGGGGCAAATTTCCAACGGCTACCGGTATGGGGTAAATGTATCCTTTAGCATTCACAACATAATCGCCCGCCCTCAGGAGATTCGCCTGGCAAAGGCTACCTACGAAGCCAATAAGGAGCGCAGTCGAACCGCTGAGATTCAACTCAAGCGCGACCTATTCAACCTCTACCAGGACTTACTCTTGTCGCAGCGGGTGCTGCAGATACGTTTGCGCGATGATCAATCCTCGCTGGCGGCTTACCGGATTGCCGAGGTCGAGATGCAGAAGGGGAAAATCACGCCCGAAGCGGCTGCGAACAATAGCAGTCGATACGCTGAAAGCCGAACCACGGTTGAACAGGCCAAGACCCAGTTCATCAAAAATATTTATGCACTCGAACTTGCGGTTGGAGTGCCTATCCGTCAACTGAAACGCCAATAGCCATATGACTTTCCATGAATTTGGTCGGCTCCTGAAGCGGCATCTTATCTGGTTTATTTTGTTCCCCTGCCTGGGCGCTGGGGCCATTTATTATTTCATGCGCAATGAGGTCCGGACGTACAAGACCAAAGCAACCCTCTACACGGGGTTTACCTCAGGTTACTCATTGCGCTCGGCGGAGGAGAACTTCCATGTCGATTACTCTGGGGTTAGTAATGCGTTTGATAACGTACTGACCACCCTCAACTCCAACCAAACCTTGTATGAGGTTGGGGTCCGATTGTTGACTGAGCATCTGTACCTGACCAAGCCAACGGACCGTCAGCTCTCGGCAGCCAGTTTCCAGAAACTTCAACAGGCTATTCCGGCCAGCTTAAAACAGACCCTGATTAGCTCGGGTATCCCCGACTCTACCCGTAGTCAGATTAACCGCCTGGCCCAAAGTCAGACCGATAATCCCATCCGGCATTTGCTCTTTGGATCAGGTTCAGATTATTCGGCAGATGTCATTGGCAAAAAGTTGAAATCATCCCGGCGAGGGGGAAGCGACATGCTGGACCTGGATTACGAGGCCGAAGACCCAGCCATTGCCCAGCAAACCCTGAATTTGGCCATTATCGAGCTCAACGAACGGTACTCCTCCCTGAAACGGGCCGAAACGAACCCCGTTGTTACCTATTATGAAAATAATGCCAAGGAGGCCAAGAAGCGTCTGGATCAGGCAGAAGCTAAACTGAAGGCGTTCAACGTGCAGCACAATGTGCTCAACTTTGAAGATGAATTAAAAACCCGTTCCACTACGCGCGATGCACTGGTAGCTGAATACAATGAGGAAGTGATGCGAAACAAAGCGGCTAAAGCGGCACGGGATGCCCTGGGCCAACGCATGACGCAGGGCGGAACCTTGCTCAAGATCAATACACAGTTAACCGACAAACAAGCCGAATTGACCGCTGCCGAATCGCAGTTGATCAATGCTCGTGCCAATAACCAGCCCCAAGCGGTTCTCGACCAGCACCAAGCCAAAATCAATCAGGTATCCTCAGAGCTTAAACAGATTGCGCAGAATTATTTTGCTGCCGACAACTCTGCCGAATCGATTCCGAAACTAACCTTAATTAATGGTTGGCTGGATAAGGTGCTTGCCTATGAAGAATCGGCGGCACGAATGGATATCGTGAAGAAACGCATGGATGAGTACCAGGCCGAATCCTCCGCATTTCCTCCGCTGGAATCGGAACAGCGGCAGTTAACCCGCGACATGGATGTTGCCGAGAAAGAGTATATGACGCTGGTTCAATCACTGAATCAGGCCACTACCCATCGGCAGGATATTTCCATTGATGGTACGTTATCAGTTCTTGACCCACCTGTTTTTCCCATGACGCCCCAGGGGGCCAAACGCTGGCTCTTTATGGCCATCGGTGCGGGGGCAGGGTTAGTCATTGCCTTGATTCTAGCGGCTATCCGTACCCTGGCCGACAAACGCATCAATACCCTAGAACAGGCTGAGCAACGGCTGGGCAACCCCGTTTCGGCTTCGTTCCCAACTGTTAAGAAGTTTGCGGTTAATGTGAAGTCCAGTCGGGCGGCTACCAGCATGTTTGAGCAGTTAGCCAACTCGATCAATATTACAGTAGGGCAACGAAGTACGCCGTCGTATCCGCCCGTTATCACGCTGTTTAGTACACGGGGTAAACAGGGGAAAACCTGGCTGGCACACGGTCTCGCCCGTTTATATGCAGAATCGGGGGAACAGGTTGCGTATTATTACCCTCGCCTGGAGGCTTCCGATAAGCACTTTGAGCAGGAGGGCATTTATTTCTACCCCTATGAGGTAAACCCTGGTTTTATGAACGTGCGGGAGCCGGAAGATTTGCTTTCGGCCGAAGATCAGTTGCCTGCCACGGTGTTCAATAAAATTATTCTGGAGCTGCCCCCGCTCGTTAGTAGCCCTATCCCACTGCATCTGGTTAGCCGCAGTGCGGTTTCGTTACTGATTCTGTCGATGCATACCCTGTGGGGGCGTCGGGATAAACAACTGTATGCACAATACCTGAAGGCGGCCAAACAGCCGGTGCTGGTTACGCTGAACAAGGTTGAAGAGAGTAACGCCGACGCGCCAAGCCTCAACGATATGGAACAGGGCCTTACCCGTACCCAGCCGTACAATGCCCCAACCGCAGCATCCCGTACCACCAAAAAAGAGAAAGCCCTAAAATAGGTTGTCATTTGATAGTCATTGGGTTGTCATTGATAGTCATTGATAGTCATTGATAGTCATTAAAAGGTAACTGATTTTTCGTCAATTAATGACAACCCAATGACTATTAAAGACAACCCAATGACACTCTCTGACCAGACAAGAATAAGTACTTAATAGATAGTTGACATGAGTCAAAAGCAACAGGCAATTAGTGGTGGCAAGTGGATGAGCCTATCAACGGCTCTATCTACCCTGTTGCAGTTTGGGCAGGTAGCGGTACTGGCCCGCCTGCTTGAGCCGTCGGTGTTCGGTATTGTTAGCGTAAGCACACTTCTGATTGCCTTCTTCAGTATTTTCGCGAACCTGGGCTTTTCCAATTCCATCATTTACAAACAGGAAGAGGACCAACAGGTTCTCTCCACTATTTACTTACTGAACCTGGCACTGGGTTTAGTGGTGGGCGTGCTGGTTTTCTTTAGCTGGCCACTTGTTGTTGCCTATTATAAAGAACCCCGCCTGGAGCCAGTCATTAAATTATCGTCCCTGTATTTCGTCATTGTTTACGTCGGACAGATCTACCTGTTTCTGTTACAGAAAGAGCTACAGTTCAGGGCAGTGGCCACCATCGACATGGCGGGTACGCTCGTGGGTACCTTTACAACTATCCTGCTGGCTTATCTGGGTTTTGCCGAATTGGCTCTGATTTATGGCCAATTGGCGCAACAGACACTGAAATCGGGCCTTCAACTTATCTATGGTGGGCATTTATTTTCGCCCGTTTTAAAATTCGATCTGGCACTTATTAAAGATCATTTACGATTCGGTCTCTACAATGTAGGCGATGGAATTGTTGGGTTCATTCAAGCAAACTCCGACAATATTCTGGTTGGTGGCATGCTGGGTGTGAAGCAGTTAGGCTATTACACCCTGGCTTCGCAGTTGGCAGTCTTCCCAATTTCCAAACTCAGCCCGATTGTACTACAAGTAGCCTACCCGATTCTGGCCCGCCTGAAAGGCGATACCGACGAACTCAAAAAATCGTATCTGTCTATTCTGGATTTACTTAGCTACGTCAACCTGCCTTTACTGGCTGGTTTATTTATCACTGCCGATAGCGTAGTACCGCTTTTTTATGGACCAGGTTGGGAGCCTACGATTCAGCTCATCCGAATTTTTGTGTTCGTCAGCATTTTTACGTTCCTCAGCAATCCGTTGTTTACCCTGGCTTTTTCAAAGGGCAAACCCAAACTGCTGTTTATGCTCAATGTTGTTACGCTGTTCATTAAAATACCACTTGTTTATGTGCTTGCGCAGTACGGGGGTGTGGTCGGCATCGCGGTGGCGTTTATGCTGGCAACACTAGCTAATCTGATCCTGAATTTCCGAATTGTACATACGCTGATTGGCTCGTTCCTCAGCGAATTCGCACAATCCATTGCTAAGCCCGTCCTGTTCTGTCTGCTCATGGTCGGTGCCATTGCCCTCTACAAATCGTTCACGAATTCGGTCAGCGTAGTGCATACGATTGTGCAGATTGTGCTGGGAGGAGTGATCTACATTGGCCTGACACTCCGGTATAAATTCCCGCTGGCAGACCTGAAGGCATTGGGGAAAACGGTATGAGTACAGTTTGAAGTTTGGAGTTAGTGGTTTGAAGTTAGTTACTCATTGAGGTAATAGACTATCTCAGGAAAACGATACAGCCATGCTCAACATCAAAATAAATTACTACAAATCAGACACTTAAAAAAGCATAAACCTCAAACCTTAAACATCAAACTTTAAACTCTCTTATGCAACGGCTTATTTTAAAATCACTTTACGTAGTCGCTCTCCTGAAGTATCCAAAGATCCGTAAGGATTTGCGGTATTTCATCCGGGACAATTACTACTGCAAGCTGGTTCAGGGCCGTTTCCTGTTGCGCGATTACGTCCTGAAAGAAAAATATAAAGTCATCAGTTATCAGGGAGAATTTGACCAGGAAGTCCGGTATGTATTACCATTTGCTTACTGGCATTATTTAAATGGTACGCTAAAAAAGACTATTTCGGCCAAGGGTACAGCAGACTTTTATTTTTTCAGCCCGGAGCACGAAGAGCGATTCCAGAAACGAATCTGGACCGAGTCGTATACGCACTATGATGTGCCGAATATGACCCACAGCTACACCTATAGTTTCCGAAACTGGGCGCAGGTTCCGTACAAGGCCCATTACCAGAATGATGTTTTTGTGTTTGATAAGCCCCTGCTGGTTATTGCCAATAAGTACAACATCGAGTGGGATCAGCCGCCCATTAACTTCCTGGATATCCCTTCACTTGAACGTATTATTCGCACCTACGGCTCGCGCTATCAACTCATTTATAACCGACCATTGCCCAGCCAAATTGTAGAGGACAACAGTGAAACGATGTCTCTCCATGAACACAGCTGGCTTCGGGAAACGTACCCGGAGGTAATTCTGATGGACGATTTGTACGCAAAGTATCATCCCTCCGTAGTCAGGAATTACAATCATCTGCAACTGATGGTCTACGCCAACTGCAACCATTTCATTTCCATGCATGGCGGTACGGCAGCGTTGGCCAGTTGTTTTGGGGGAACAAACATCATCCTGTCAGACCCGAATTGGGGGTTCGAACACGCGTTCAATGAATACGAAACACTTTTTCCGAAACTGTCGGGGGCAACGATTCTGCATGCCCGAAAAAGGGAGGAGATTTTTACTTTTTTAAGTACCCATTTCTGAGACCACCCACCCGTACAGTGCATCCATAAACTAACAATTGCAATGATTATCAGCAGGATAACAAGTGGCTTGGGGAATCAACTTTTTCAGTATGCGGTGGGTCGTCACCTCTCCCTGAAAAACAAGACTCCTTTATACGCAGACTTAAGTTATTATTTACATCAGTACAGTGATGACACCTCGCGTTCGTTTAAGCTTGGCAACTTTTCGGCCCCCTACCGAATCCTCCAGGAGTCGCCGGTCGAGTATATGTCTAAGGCTACAAAACTCTTGCCAAACCGCAGCCTGAAACCTTTTTTTTTATTTCTGAAGGAGAAACAATTCCACTTCGACGAACAGGTACTCCGGTCTCATGCGGGTTGTCTTATTCTGGAAGGATTCTGGCAATCAGAAGCCTATTTTAAAGGCAGTGCCGATATCATTCGGCGCGATTTACAGTTGAGCACCACCCCCAGCCCTGAATTTGATCAGTACCTGCAGCAGATTCGGGCTACCCCAGCCCCAGTTTCCATTCACGTTCGTCGGGGGGATTACGTAAACCACCCTGAGTTCAGTAAAACGTTCGGCTTTATTGGGCTCGACTATTACAAGAAGGCCATTCGGCACATCACGAAGGAAATTAAAAATCCTCACTTTTTCGTCTTCAGCGACGATAAAGAATGGGTTCGGGAGAATTTGCCTTTACCGGGTGATAGCACATTTGTTCAGAACACCGGCCCAACCGGCGATGTGGCCGATCTGGTGTTAATGAGCCACTGTAAGCACCACATTATTGCCAATAGCTCATTCAGCTGGTGGGGGGCCTGGCTAAATCCTAACCCCGATAAACTGGTGATCACGCCCAGCAACTGGTATAAAGACAAACCCGACTGGGATACGAAAGATTTGCTACCCGCAACCTGGTTATCGCTCTAATCAAGCCGACTGTTTTACAACCACACGACTATGACTAAGGTATTCATCGATCACCAGAAATTTAGCACCCAAAAGTACGGCGGTATCAGCCGCTACTTTGCCAACATAATTGAAGGTATCAAGCACACTGAGGACATCACGTATCAGCTAGGGGTTCTGCACGCCAAAAATCATTATCTCCAGAATGAACCATTGGCCATGAAAGGTGCACTTAGCGACCAGATCATGAATAAACACGAGAAATTAGACATTCTGGCCAACAAGTTTTACTGCGAGCGAATCCTTAAAAAAAATGAGTTCGATGTGTTTCATCCCACCTATTATGACCCATACTTCCTCAACCTACTGAAAAAACCGCTGGTCATTACCATTCATGACCTGACCTATGAGCGCTTACCTGAGTATTTCTGGGCGCAGGACCCACTCACCCAGCAAAAGCGACTCAATATTGAGCGAGCAGATGCCATCATCGCCATCTCAAACACAACCCGGAAAGATCTGCTCCATTTTTTTAATGTCGATCCAGCCAAAGTATTTACAATCTATCACGGTATTGAGCTGGATACACCTCTTCAATTCCAGCCGGTACCTCATCTGCCTGAACGCTATGTGTTGTTTGTTGGCGACCGAAGCGGCTACAAGAACTTTTATTTATTTATGAACGCTATCCAGCCGCTGATGCTGGATATGCCCGATTTGAATGTAGTACTGACTGGCGGAGGGAAAGTAGAAGTTGCGGATCAGGAATTCCTGATGCGGCTCGGTCTTTCGGATCGGGTAAGGCACATCAACGCCACCGACGAACAGCTCAATTATCTGTATCAGAATACGCAACTGTTTGTCTATCCATCGCTGTACGAAGGCTTTGGTTTACCAATCCTGGAAGCCTTTAAAGCAAAGTGCCCTATCCTGCTAAGCGATACGGACTGTTTCCGTGAAGTAGCCGCTGATGCCGCCGTTTATTTTAAATCGACAGACCTGAACGATCTGACCAGCAAGCTTTCCAGCACATTGGCAGATAGTGCCTTACGTGCAAAGCTAGTTGAGCTAGGTTCGCAGCGACTGAAAAGCTTTCCATTGAAAAAGTCGATCGATAAAACACTGGACGTATATAGGTCTTTAGCCTGAACTGGAACCCGAAAACGCGTTATGATATGAGATTCCGAGCGGTTGATACATTTAGAGGACTGGCTGCCATTATGGTTATCCTGTTCCATTTGCAGCACCTGACAGTCTTATCGGGCATCGCTTTCATTATGAAAAGCGACATCTTTGTCGATTTCTTTTTCGTGTTATCGGGTTTCGTAATCACCTATAGTAATTACGATAAGATTACGAATATGGCCAGTATCAAACCGTTTGCCATCAAACGATTCAAGCGTTTGTATCCGCTCCATCTGTTTACGTTGCTGTTAGTTCTTGCCTTTGAACTTTTTCGCTATGGGGTTGATCGCTATGTAGTTAAGCTCTCGAATCCGATTTTTTATGCGGACAAGACGTTCGCTTCATTCCTAGCTAATCTTACCCTAACCCAGTCGCTGAATTTGTTTGACCGTATTACCTGGAACGGGCCTAGCTGGAGCATTAGTGTTGAATTTTACACCTATCTGGTCTGGGCATACTGCCTGGTGATTTTCCGCAAGAATTTACTAATTATTTGTAGCCTCAGCTTCGGTTTGATTGCCTGGTTTATTGTAAGCCACCACGGCAACATCATCTACAACTACGACTATGGTCTTGTTCGATGCTTGTACAGTTTTCTCATTGGTATGCTCACGTACCGACTGAGTCGGCGGTTGCCTTCTGTGGGTAACTATTGGCCCGCTACTGTATCAGAAGCGCTGTTACTTGGGCTGACCATGTACTTTGTGAATGAGTTTACCCATTCGCAGAGTTGGCTAATGCCTTTTTTGTTTGCGCTGGTTATCCTGGTTTTTTCCCGGGAAACCGGAGCCATTGCGAAGGTACTGGCTCAGGATCGCTTTGAGTTTTTGGGTAAACTCTCGTACTCCTATTACCTCAATCACCTGATCGTACTGAATGTCATGGATCTGCTCCTTTTCAAGATAATTAAGCTGCCTGCAACGGCCATTGGCGAATCAGTGTATATCCTTGTTTGTCTGGCCTGTGTTCATCTGCTGTCGGTCTTTACCTACCGGCATGTTGAACTAATCCTCCAGACGCCTTCATCCAAACGATCGGTAAAGTCAGCAGCCGAAGCAACGGCTTTTTAATACAACTCATAACTAACTTCCTCTATGAATATCGTAAGTATACCCGCCTGGATAAGTCAATTTAACTTCCCCTATGCCTCGTACGATGCAATTCCTGATTCGGTATTTGACAAAATAAACCGTGATCTGGAAACGCTTCAGCATCCAGATCCACTCGTTAGCATTGTCATTCCATCCTGGAATGAGGAAGTGAATGTGCTCAAGAGTATTGCGTCTCTGGCAAAATTAAAAACAACGATACCCCTTGAAATTCTGGTAGTTAACAACAACTCGACCGATCAGACGCAGAAAACGCTGGACCGTCTTCGGGTTCGCACCGTCTTTCAGCCCATTCAGGGTTGGGGGCCAGCCCGGCAAATGGGCCTGGAGCACGCCAAGGGCAAGTATATTCTCACCGCCGACTCGGACTGCCTGTACCCACCCGACTGGGTCGATGAGATCATGGCCGTCTTGCAGCAGCCTGGGGTTGTTTGCGTGTATGGCCGTTATTCATTTATTCCATCTCCTGGATTTCCACGCTGGAAACTCTCACTTCTGGAAACAATGAAAGATGGCATTGCGGAAATTCGGCATTTAAAGCGTCCCCATTTGAATGCCTATGGAATGAGCCTGGGGTATTTACGCGAACCTGCCCTGAAAATAGGGTATGTGATGCATAAAATTCGGGGCGAAGACGGCCGTATGTGCTTCGATCTGATGAAGTATGGCAGTATCAAACAGGTAAAATCGGATAAATCCCGTGTGTGGACAGGCACCCGAACCCTTGAAAAAGATGGCAGTTTTTCACGAACGGTTTGGCTGAAAATCGGGATCGAATTACGGCGTTTCGGCAGCCTGTTCGTCTCGCAGCGCCCCCACGATACCAAGACATCAACGAATCCGTAGGTTTAATAAATTGTCATATATGGCCATTCATAGTCATTCGTTGTCAGGTATTGTCATTGATAGTCGGTTAGTCAATAAATAGCTAACACCAACACAGATTATGTCCGGGCATGAATCAGCTCTTTACTGGATTTCCTTCGTATTGATTCTGCTAACCAGCAGCGCAGTATGTCAGGCACAATGCAGTGTTGGGTCGATTATTTGCGAAACGTTTGGCACCGGTGTACGCGGTGCCTTACCAGCAGGACAAACAAACTTTACGTATAGACCGATTACGTGCCCAGGCGATGGCGAATACAACCTAATGGACACGGTATCTGGCGGTTGCCATGGTGATGCCTGGCATCAGGTGAGAGAAGATCACACAGCAAATGATGTTCGGGGTAATATGTTTGTCGTCAATGCGTCCTATCAGCCCAGCGCATTTTATAGCCAGCAGGTGGCGGGTCTTTGTCCGGGCGTTACATACGAGTTTTCACTTTGGGCCTTGAATTTGAATAAGATTATGGAAGCAGGCGACTGTGATGGATACAGTCTTCGTAATCCAATTATTGTTATGCGGATTGAACAGACAGACGGAACGCTTATTAAAGAAGTTACCCAGCCAGCTGTTCCTCGCACAACAACAGCTACCTGGGTTCAACTAACTATGCAATTCGCGATTCAGACAAATACGGATGCTATTGTTGTCAAACTGATCAACAATGGTCTCGGCGGATGTGGCAATGATCTGGCAATTGACGATATTGGATTTCGCCCGGTTCATCCAGACCTGACAATTCAACTTCCAACGACAACGGCTACTCAAACCACCGTATGCGCTGATACACGCCTAACCTTAACTGTAGGTACGGCTACCGGTTACCCGAATCCAGTTTATTTATGGCAGCAAAGTCGGGATAATAGCAACTGGACAGCCGCGCCGGGTTCTGGTCAAACTACCTATACCATTAATCCGGTTCTGGCGGGACGAACCTATTATCGGCTTCGTAACACGCAGCAGATCAATGAGTCGGCCGTGGGGCGGGCGCAGTGTTCGGCGGAATCAAACGTATTGATTGTTGATGGTAGGCCGGATGCGCCATTTAATCTGGGAGATGATTTGCCCCTTTGTGAGGGAACTTCGCTGACGTTAACGGTTCCGGATGCCTTACCCAACGGAACCACCTTTGTCTGGTCAAACCAAAGCACTAACCGGCAAGTAACGGTCAATTCAACTGGAGCTTACTGGCTCGAAACGAATCTGGCGGGTTGTACCTATCGGGATACAGTTTCGGTAACGGCCCAGAACTGCCACCTGGAAGATATTTATATTCCGGATGCCTTTTCACCAAACGGCGATTTACTAAACGATCAGTTAGTTGTTCGGCACGCAGGCCGGTTTACTTCCTATCTGTTTCGGGTCTATGACCGATGGGGAAGTTTGATTTTTGTAAGTAGAGATGCTGATTACTCCTGGGATGGAACATTTCATAACCAAGCCTGTATATCAGGCATTTATGCCTGGACCATTCAGTATAGTATTCTAAATTTAGTAAATCAGGAGCGTTATTTCACCCGAAGTGGTCGGGTTATGCTGGTTCGTTAGGTAGGTGTAGTTGTCTGCTTATATCCTAAATTTCTAAACACGGTTGCCATGAATGCCATTTCCTGTAGTGTATTAGTAGCTACCTATAATCGCCCAGCTGCACTGGAACTGTGTTTAGTGAGCCTGTTTGAGCAGCGTCAGTTACCAACTGAAATCATTGTCTGCGACGATGGGTCTGCCATACAGACGGGACAACTCATTGAACGACTGAAACGGTTAAGTCCCGTTCCCCTGCTGCATGTATGGCAGCCCGATGAGGGGTTTCGGCTTGCCCGGATCCGTAATCTGGGCTTTGCGATGGCTAAAGGCGCTTATATTATTCAACTGGATGGTGATGTGATCTTACATCCTCTTTTTGTGCAGGATCACCTGTATCATGCCCAACCCAGTTACTTCTTTTCAGGAAATCAGTTCAAGTTATCTGCCGATAGTACCCAACAACTATTAACAGAACCATCCTTATCCGTTAACGCTTTGTTACGTCAATCTCATTGGCACTGGAGTAGTCTACGCGTATTGACACTCCAAAAATTCATAGCCCGATTTTATCATTGGGGCACGCACTATAAATACGTGCTGGGCTGTAATATGGGATTCTGGCGACAGGACCTGGTTCGGGTAAATGGCTACGACGAACAATTTTTAGGCTGGGGTTGGGAAGATACCGAACTCGCCCTGCGGTTGATCAATCGGGGAATTAACCTACGTTTTATCCGGCTTGGTGCTATTCAATATCATCTATACCACCCAACGGCCTCACGTGGTCAGGAAGATATAAATCGAGCCCGAGCCATGCAGACACTCCACCAAAAACTAACCGGTTGTCAAAAAGGCTTACAGCAACATCTGCAACAGCTAGAATCGCCTTTAAGCAATGAGGCAGAATTAGGGTAGAATCGATAGACCTATCCCATCAATATTGTTCCAGCCCTTACCATCAAAACGATCCGCATGTCTTTCTTTTCAACGGCTATGCTACAGAGTTATCACTTTCCGGACGTCACACTGTTGATCACCCATTATAATCGAAGCCATTCGCTGGAAAATTCGCTACTAACTTTTCAGCGACTGAACTGTCATTTTGGTAGTATAGTGGTGTCGGACGATGGCAGTAAAGAAGTCCATTTAGCGCACTTGACTCAATTGCAGCATGATTTTGGCTTCCAGCTCATTACTACACCCAAAAATCGGGGTTTAGGTAATAACATCAACAAAGGCCAGGATGCCGTAAAAACGCCGTATACCCTCTATGTTCAGGAGGATTTTGAACCTACCGCCGAATTTCCTGATCGGCTGGTGGAGTCGCTGACTATTATTAAAGAGCATCCCGAGTTCGACATTATTCGCTTTTATGCCTATGTGCGCTATCCATATTTAAAGCCTTACAACCAAGGTTTTTCGGAGATGGTTATCCCTCCCTGGGCAACCAGGTACACCAAAATATACGCCTACAGTGATCATCCTCATCTGCGACACAGTTCATTTTTAGAGAAATTTGGCCGCTATGCAGAAGGGCTTCGGCCCGATAAGACAGAATACTGGACGTGTATTTCCTTTGTTCAGAAAAAAGGGAAGGGGCTATTTTATAACGACTTCAAACAACTATTTCACCAGAAAAATAGCCAGTCAGAGCCCAGTACGTACAAGCAGGAACAGTGGTCCGTTAGTAAAAACTCACTACTCGTTTTTGTCCGGCACATTTATCGACAGGTCAAGTACAATTACGATATCTATTTCAGATAGCGGCCTACCTAACTTACCAATGACACAGACCTACGACTTCCCCAATGTCACGCTGCTGATTACCCATTACAATCGTAGCCACTCATTGGAAAACCTATTAACTTCTTTCAACAGGCTCAACTGTTGCTTTGGCGATATCGTTGTGTCGGATGATGGTAGTAAAGAACCGCACGTAACGCACCTAACCCAGCTTCAAAAAACCTTTGGTTTTCAACTCATTACAACGCCCGTAAACCGAGGATTAGGCAATAACATCAACAAAGGGCAAGACGCCGTTAAGACCCCGTATACGCTGTATATCCAGGAAGATTTTGAGCCTATGCCAGAATTTCCGGACAAGCTGGTCGACGCACTGGCCATTATGACCCAACAACCTGGCTTTGATATTATCCGGTTTTACGCCTACATGCGCTACCCATATATGAAACAGTATGACGCTTCGTTTTCGGAGATGTTCATTCCGCCCTGGGCAATCAATTACAAGAAACTCTACTTTTACAGCGACCACCCGCACCTGCGCAGAAGCTCTTTCTTTGCCAAATTCGGCCGGTATGTGGAAGGTATCCATCCTGACCAGACCGAATACCGAATGAGTATTTCCTTTATTCAGAAAAAAGGGAAAGGGTTATTTTACAACAACTTCAAGCAACTATTTCACCAGAAAAATAGTCAGGAAGAGCCCAGCACCATCCATCGAAAGCGATGGACCTTTAGTAAAAATCCGTTTATAGCAACCTATCGTTACCTATACCGCCATTTGAAATTCAATTACGATATTCACTTCATGCGGCTCGACTCGAACAAAGCGAAGTGAGTTTTATTTTTTTAACCACAGAGGCACAGAGAACACAGAGTTTTAAAAGATTGCTTTTTATCTCTTAAACTCTGTGTTCTCTGTGCCTCTGTGGTTAAAATTTTTACCCTGTTACGTCAATTAACCTTCAGCACTTTCTGTAATACCCGCTCGCCGTCCTGTTTAATTTCCAGTATATAGACGCCACCCGCCAGTTGCGACAAATCGATCTTTTCTGAGAAGACATTTCCGGTTTTAGAAATTTTGGTTGTCTGATGTAAGCGCCCCAGGCCCGCATCGAACAGGGTAACTTCCAAAGGCGTATCACTTACCCGTTCGGCCTGAATGCTCACATAACTGGCCGTTGGGTTCGGGAAGACCCGAACGGACTCAGCCAGGCTTTTCCCCTCGGTTGGTGTTGTAGCCGCAATTCTGGCATTCGGTGCTACCGTTCCGGCCACAACAAACATCGGCGTTTCAGTCACTGTAAGGAGTAGTTTACCCTGATCTGTACTGACCGTTTGCAGCTCCATGTCATTGCTACCTACTTTAGGCCTGTAAATTTGTGCCTGTGTAGCAGTACCCAAATCCAGTGTATACAGGGCTGTACGGCCAATTTCATCCGGAACGACCAGCACATAGGCCGATTTGCCATCCTTCTCGTACCGGTCGACAATTGGATCGCTGTGGGTAGTTTCTTTGTAGCTGTATTCGCCGAAAAGTTTCTTGGTTTGATACAGATAATCGGCGGCTGGCCGGCGGCTTACATCATCCCCATTGGCCAGGCCGGAGGTTCCGAACATGCCACCCGTTCCGTTGTCATCGTAGAGTTGATAGAAGAATAACTTCTCGATTCCCTTCCTGGCGTAGAGTAAAGCAGTCCGTAGAATCCAGTCGCCCTGGGTTTCGAGAGCGGATTTAGTACCAATTGGAATGGCCCGTATTGGGCTTCCCTGGTTGACATCATAACCAGCTTCCGTAATCCAGACGGGCATATCGTACGATTGCCGATGGGCCGTTTGCCGGAAGTCATCGGCTATGCGATCAATCGGTGTCACCTCGGGCGCAGCTCCCCGAGTCGATGTTCCGCTCTGCGACGACGATGTATTATCGGAATACATGTGGTAGTTAATGATATCCCAGCATAAGTTAACGGTGCCATCTGGCTTATAGCCCCGATACTGTTTACACCAGTCGATCATTCCCTTCACATAGTCAGAGCCGCTGGATGCTGACGCCAATCCGCCAATGACCACTTTCACACTTGGGTCGGCATTTTTCACACCCACACCAGGTCCCATTGTGTTTTTATGACCATCGTAAAAAGCAGACAAGTTAGCGGCATATTCACGGGCGGTCTGATACGCTTTCCTGCCTTTCCACCACTTATCGCGTTCGTTATCGCATTCGATGTACTTGATCAGGCCCAGCCCTATTTTAACGGTATTGGGGTTATCACCCGTCCAGCGTGGTGTTGTGTTCACACTCACCAGAGCCGGGTTTACGTTGGTATTACTGCCATACCTAGCCATGTACTGAAAGCCCGCTTTGGCCTGTTCCAGATAGGACAAGGGATCGGAAAAGTCCTTCCCATAGCGCAACGGAACATTTTCGCCATCCCGCTGATCCTGTGGATAGGTGTTCGCCATCCAGTCCGGAATCGTTTTCAGACAGGCCAAAACTTCGATACCCTCGGCCTTACAGCGTTCGTAAATGGCGTCAAAATTCCAGCCACCGCTTAGGGTTGGATTGTAGGAATAGTCGCCTTCGTTGGCTTCCAGCTTGTTCCAGTCCATATAATGCCGGATGCCCGAGAAGCTTTTCACAACATTCATTTTCGATTCATTAATCTGCCAGGGCGTATTGCCATCTTCAAAGTTCCACTCGTAGGCATTGACCCCTAACATATCCTTTAGCTTCACCGATTTGGCCAAAGCTGGTGTAAAGGTTTGCCCAGAAGGGGTGTAGGAACCATACAATTCCATTTCTGTTGGGAAAGCCCCGTAGGTATTGATAACCAGATAACGCGCATTCGTAATGGGTTGATCCAGTTTAAACCTGGCGTCTCCACTTGTTGACCGATCCGGATAAGGGCCAACCCAGCCGCCATACTGATCGCCGGTGAAGGTGGCAATCTGAATCCGCTCCCATTGATCGGTAATGATCGACAAGGTCATTGGGTTACTCGTAAAGTCGCCTGTAAAGTCGTAGAATTTAAGACTGGCAATCGTCATCGACTCGCCCTCCAGCAAGGGGTAATACGCATCGTACCTGGGTAATACCTTTCCCCAACCGGTTTCAACGTTCACGTCCGTAATCCCATCGAACAAGCCATCCAACCCGTTGCTGACGTTATTGAGCTGATACCAGCGTTTGGCATCAATCGGAATTTTCTGGTTAGCTGTTACAACCGTAGAAGAAGTTACTGTTGAAGAGGTAACCGTTTGCGTTTGGGCAACATTGGCAGCCGCCAGATAGGAGGCCGAAGCCGCCTGCGACGCTGTAATGACCGACGATCCGGCACCCACAACCGAGGCTTTCCAGGCACCACTGGTATTGGAAACGGCAATAACAGATGGATTAGACGACGTAAAGGTGACTGGCACTTCGGCGTTGTTCGTTGTTGCCACCAGATTGAAATCCGCATCGCCAACTGTTTTATTTGGCAGTGCTCCAAACGTTATAACCGCAGGACTTAGCACAGCGCCCCCTTGCGTAACCGTAAACCAGTTGAAATTAAAGGCCCCTGGATTGGTGTAGATGCGCAACACCTGACCACCTGCGGGTAAGGTAGCTGTGGTACTAACGGTAGTCCAGTTCTGCCAGCCATAGGTACGAGGTACGCTTACACTACCCAGCGTGTTGCCATCTTCTGATTTAATATAAATGATCCCATTACCATAGCTATTGGCCACCCGGAACTGGAAGGTATATACCCCGGCCGATGCCACACTGACGTTATAATCCATCCAGTCGCCATCATCAATATAGGCCAGATTCTGCCCGCCCCCGTCATCGGAGGTGGTTTCTGGCCGAACATCACTGGCTACGTCAAACGTCTCGGCTTCAATTTTACCCGGTAAACTCCGGCTAGTGGCGGCCTCAAACCAGTTCAGATTCCAGTTACCTTTTACCACATACAGCCGCAATTTCTGACTCCCGGCCGTCAGGTGAGCCGTGGCTCCAAGAGTTTGCCAGTTCTGTAAACCGCCCGTACGGGGCACATCGACAGATGTTAAGACTGTACCATCGGTTTTGCGCAGCTCGAACTTGGCACCATCGCCCCACCCATTGGCGACACGAAATTTAAAGGAATAAATGCCTGACGACGCTACCGCTACGTTATAATCCAGCCAATCGCCATCGTCAATGCTACTTATATTCTGTCCACCACCTACGTCCGACGTGGTTTCTTGCTGCGTTCCTTGCATGGCGGTGTAATCCTCAGCTTCTACATGACCGGGTAGCGCGGACCCGTTTTGCGTAACGCTGAACCAGTTGAAGTTCCAGGTACCTGGATTGGTGTAGATGCGCAACACCTGGCTGCCCGCGGGTAAGGTAGCTGTGGTACTAACGGTAGTCCAGTTTTGCCAACCATAGGTGCGGGGTACACTCACGCTGCCCAATGTGGTACCATCCTCGGCTTTGATATAAATGACACCATTGCCATAACTGTTGGCTACCCGGAATTGAAAAACATACTCTCCCGCCGAAGCCACACTGACGTTATAATCCATCCAGTCGCCATCATCAATGTAGCCCAGATTCTGCCCGCCCCCGTCATCGGAGGTGGTTTCTGGCCGAACATCACTGGCTACGTCAAACGACTCAGCTTCGATTTTACCAGGTAAACTCTGGCTTGCCGATACCTCGAACCAGTTCAGGTTCCAGTTGCCTTTTACCACGTACAGCCGCAGCATCTGGCTACCGGCCGTCAGGTGAGCCGTTGCTCCAAAGGTCTGCCAGCTTTGCAAACCGCCTGTGCGTGGAATGTTTACGAACGTAAGTACCGTACCATCTGCTTTACGCAGTTCGAGCTTGGCACCATCGCCCCAGCCATTGGCGACACGAAACTTAAAGGAGTAAACGCCATCCTGAGGGACACTAACTGAGTAATCCAGCCAATCGCCATCGTCGATACTACTGATGTTCTGCCCCCCGCCTACATCCGAGGTTGTTTCAAGTTGAAGTCCCTGCATAGAGTCGTAACTCTCTGCCTCCACATGGCCCGGTAACGAACTAACAATAAACTGGTTACCGCGTTCAACCAGCCCAAGCATCTCTGCTAGTTTGTTTGGAACTAAGGTCCACATCCGCCCGGACGACCGGGACAGAACTGTAAAAGTTGCTGTTACAAAGAATAGGCTAATGAAAAATAGAAGTTTTTTCATTCTTATGGTGTTTTGTTGAACTGGATGGTATGAATTACATCTTGATTCTCTGGCACTTTTATTGCCGGAGACAACGTCTAGAACGAACCTAAGCTGCTGACTTGCAGTCAGTGCCCTTTCAATCAACTGTTTGTGTAAAATCCTCGTAATTTACAACTTAACTTCATTATTACATAAGTCCATTCGAGTAACTTTTTATTTACTCAACTAAAAAAAGATAAACTAAGATTAGTTTATTGTAATTTTGTATCTTAAATTGTCTTTAAATAGTAAAAAATTACCAGACACGCGGAAAAAGATAGACTATGATTAATTTCATTTTACTTATCATTACTAGTTATCTGTTATTCAACGTTTTATACATCTTCGTTTCAGCAGTTGCGGGCCGTCTGGGCCATGCAGATGACTCGATGATCACTGAGGATAATCCACTACGGCGTATTGCTGTACTTATTCCAGCCTACAAAGAAGATAGTGTTATTTTAGGGTCAGTAGTTGCCAATTTAAAACAATCCTACCCTACAGATTGGTATGATCTAATCGTAATTGCGGATTCCTTTCGCCCTGAGACCCTGGAGCAATTGGCTACCTATCCAATTAAAGTAATACCCGTGCAGTTTGAGCAATCGACGGTCCAGAAATCTATTACGTATGCGCTAAATTCGCTTCCGGAAGGGCTTTATGATATCATTGTTATTTCTGATGCGGATAATCACATGGCGCCTGATTTTTTACAGCGCATAAATCAGGCTTTTTCGGAAGGCTGGCGGGCCATACAGGGTCACAGGGTGGCCAAAAATACCAACACGAGTGTGGCTATTTTCGATGCCATGAATGAAGAGGTAAACAATAACTTATTTCGGGCAGGTCAGCGGGCACTCGGTCTATCGGCTACCCTTATTGGCTCAGGCATGGGTTTCGAGCCCGCGATTATGAAGCGAGCCATGAATCAGATACAGACCGTTAGTGGCTACGATAAAGAATTGGAGATGCTTCTTCTGGTAGCTGGCATCAAAATAGGCTATTTACACAAAGCCTTTATATTTGACGAAAAGGTCCAGAATATTGCCGTGTTTGAGCGGCAGCGTACGCGCTGGACAGCCGCTCAGGTTTATTTTATTAAAGAATATTTTGGGATAGGCATGCGGCAGTTGGCACTTGGCAATATACATGCCTTCAATGCTCTGGTTAAATCATTATTATTACCCAGAACCCTCCTGCTCGTTTCGGTATTTTTGCTGTTCCTGATCAACCTGGTCGTTGCCAATCCCACATTTATAGGGGTATCTGCTGGACTGATTGGTCTGCTATCATTTAGCTTAGCCGTATCTATACCCCTTTATTTGTGGCGCAAAATTTCCATACGCGACTTCTTTGTATTACCTGCTCTGATCTTTAGTATGATGCGCAGTTTATTTAAAATTAAACAGGCTGGCAAAAAATTCTTACATACACCACACACAGAAACGCCAGATAAGTCAAGTATAGAAAGTCAAGTGGCTAAACAGTCATAGCCAGCCATGGCAGGAAATTAGCTAGTCAATTTAACTAACTCCTGGCGAATTAGGGGTATAGCCTGATTAAGACCGGTTTTAAATTGATTCCAGGTAGCCAGAATCTCTTCTTTACCAGCGCCATCTGCCACTTGTGCTTCTATACTCCTTAGGTTGGTTTCTAATGTAGTTAAGCCAACCATACCCACCCAGGGCAATAGTTTGTGAGCTTGGCTGGCAACTTCAGGCCAACTATGTTGATCTATTTTAGTGTCAATATCCTGGAAATCCGGGAACGTTTCGTCTAGAAAAAGTTCAAATAGGCTGGCAATCTGCTCAGTGTCTCCATCGTACAATTCATTAAGGCGTTGGTAATCAATAACATGAGAAACAACTGAATCAGAATCTGCCATACTAATCAACTACTCTGGTTAACTATGAATTAAATAATTTCAACTTTTCTGGCTTAAACGATTCTGTGGATTTTGTAGCTGCTTTTGGGCTCTACAAAATCCACAGAATCGTTTAAGCCAGCGTATGTAAGTCACTAAATATTAACCTGGCGTTGGCTGTATTTAGCGATCTTATTAAATAAATCCTTTGGGTTAAACGGCTTTGTAACGTAATCATCCATACCCACAAGAACTGCTCGATCTCTGTTACTAAATGTAGCGGATGCGGTCAGTGCAATAATTGGAATTGTTGCATTCATTTTTCTGATCTCTGCCGCGGCTGTATACCCATCCATGACAGGCATCTGCAAATCCATTAATACCAAATCAAATTGCGTGTCCCGGCATTTGTTGACCCCTATAAGCCCATTTTCTGCGGTATCCACTTCAATCCCCCACTTATTTAAAAACTTTAAAGCCACTTTCACATTAACGGGGTAATCTTCTACCAATAATACCCGTAATCCTTTCAGGGTTTTATCATCAACAGCATCCGTTACAGATATGATTGGAGCCGCGGTTGTACTAATTGGCAAATTCAGCGTAAACGAGAATGTGGCTCCTTTACCTTCCTGGCTTTCTACCTGAATGGCGCTTCCATATAGCTCCAGCAGTTTTTTAGTAATAACCAGACCTAACCCTGTTCCACCAAACTTACGGGTCGTTGCTGAATTGGCCTGCGTAAACATAGTGAAGATAGCCTCCTGTTTGTCTGGTGCAATACCAATCCCTGTATCCTGTACAGACACATAAATAGAAGCCTTATCGTCTGTTCGGTGCTCAAGCGCCAGTTCAATAGAAATGGTTCCCTGCTGGGTAAATTTAATGGCGTTCGATACCAGATTTGTGAGTACCTGACCAATCCGAAGTGAGTCACCAACGAGGGCATTCGGTATGTCATCGTCAATCATCAACCGAATCCGATTCCCTTTCTCCTGTGCTTTTGCCTGCTGAGCCCGTTTAATGTTTGATACAAGTTGCCGGAAGTCAAACGTAATCTCTTCCAATTCAACTTTGCCGGCTTCTATCTTGCTAAAATCCAGAATATCGTTGATTAAAGCCTGAAGATGTTCGATTGAAAACTGGAGCGTTTTCAGATTTTCTGTCATTGACGGAGGGACTTCTTCCTGCAACATCAGGTACGTCATACCCACAATTCCGTTCAGCGGTGTTCGGATTTCGTGGCTCATCATCGACAGAAAATCCGACTTAGCCTGCGTAGCATTTTCAGCTACTTCTTTAGCTTGCCGCAATTCGGCTTCAATTGTTTTTCGGTACTCAATCTGACGCTGCAGAAAATTAACCAAACCGACTAGATTATTAGGGTCAAAATCAGCAATGGCATCCCCTTCCGGCACTTCAATTAACTCAATTGCGCCGATCAGTTTTTCGACAGATTGACGTCGCTGACTAACTTCTTCCTTAAGCTTCTGATTTATTTCTGTGTACTCCCGATCGTTCACTAAAGCTGAATGTTCCAGCAATTCTTTGTCACGATCAAAACTCTGGTAAGACTCATTGACCGCCTGTATAAACTGTTGTAAGTTCTTGTCCTGCAAACTCTCTTCTGTCAAATGCCGGTGAATTTGGCGTGCCAGTGTTTTATGTAACTTACTTTCTTCCATAATTTACTGCTCAGAAAGGATAGTTATAGTCATGGTTTGATTATGAAGTTCTCCTGGTGATGCCGGTCCGGCTGGTGCGATTTCGCCATACGAATAAAAGCCCGTCATATAGAGTTGATTACCAAAAATATCACTTGCAACTTCCACTTCTTCTTCTGTACGTTGCCCTAATACCAATTTACGCCCAACACAGCTAATGAGTATAGCCAGTTCGGGCGTTTTTCCTAATTGAGTAAGCGCATTCTGAGCGGCTAGCGCCGAGGCTTCCACCAGTCGGTCCAGGTTAGCCCGCATAAACCGAACACAGGCCCCTTCTGGTATATCGCCAGCGAATGTCATACTTTTTGTGGTTTCGTTAATCGACAGAATCGTTCGCACAAGCGGCTGAGAATCGGGCGAGATACGAATAGATAAGGGGAAAAGCAATGCTGTTCCAGGTAGTCCTTCAGCATATCTTCCCAGGTAATCTTTATATAAGTCCAGGGCATCCCGGTCATCAATCTGATACAATTCATTATAAACGGACTTCGTCACTTCACGTTCGGGGCCAAATACATCCCATCCGCCCATTGTGCCATGACCGATTTTCAAGTCATTACCATACAGCCCAATGCCCACTACTTTACCAGATACCGGATTCTGATTGGCCCCAACCAGGGTTCGCTCGAAACGGCCTGCATCACCAGCGAGACCGCCTATAACAGGAACTGGGTGGCTTAACCATCGATTACTCGCTTCAATTAACTCACTTCCATTCACAACACCACCATCCGATATGAGAATAATGGCTAACAAAGTTTCCTCATCCAGAGCGCGGGCCAGTTTTTCGCCGACCGCATAGCTTTCCTTATGATTACTAATATCAAACTGTACAGTCCGGACCGTTGTCTTTTCAAATTCAATGGCCGTAACAACTATCGTATCATCATAAACCTTTTCACCTATAATTTCTCCAGATGTAGAGTTAATGATAATCTGAGCATTGGGGTATTGCTCTTTTAAATACTCATGTGGATCTGTCTTTTCTAACAGCTTTCGCTCACCGAATGCCAAAACTAATGATGCTTTCTCAGGCAGAAAGCCAGGAGTTTCAGAAATTGCGTCCCAACTAGTATTCGAAAACTTCGCTTGCCTTATTTTCATAAAAATCGCTTATAGCAAATTCAAGACAATATATAACTCGATTTCATTTATTAACAAAACTACCAAAAAAAGTAAATAAATTATTTAGTAGAAGGCCCTACAGCTATTTATTTTTCCTTTCTTGATAAATGGAATACAAAAACAATGAAATTGACAAGTTTACTTATTCTTCATAAACTAAATGTAGCTATACTACAAATTTATCTCCCTAAAAAGGCGAATCCGACATACTTTGCTAAGTTACTTAGATGGTATTTGAGTACTTACTTCACGCGTAAAGTAAAACAAGCCTACCCTGTATTAACCATAATCAGTTCTCATAATAACCAGCCTAAACCAAAGCGTGATTATCAGCAAGGCACACGATAGGTTATAAGTAAGTACTTTATGCCTTACTGACTAGTTGACCAATTATAATGCCACAAGTTTCCGATTCAGTTTTACTTTTACAGATCAGTTTTCAATTTATACCGTATGTCGCTTTCACGATTCTGCATTCTCCTTCTTTTATCAATTCTATGCACCACATTTTCATTGGCTCAACCCGCAAAGTCGTCGGTAAAACGAGCGGGCAATCCAGTTTTCCCGGGCTGGTACGCTGATCCTGAAGGAGTTATTTTTGGAAAAACTTACTGGATCTACCCAACTTACTCAGCACCCTACAACCAGCAGATATTTTTCGATGCCTTTTCCTCCTCGGATTTAGTCACCTGGACCAAACATAGCCGAATTCTGGACTCAACGGCAGTAAAATGGGCAAAACGAGCCATGTGGGCTCCAGCCATTATCGAAAAGGGAGGTAAGTATTTTTTATTCTTTGGGGCCAACGACATTCATGATGATAAAAAAGAAGTGGGTGGCATTGGGGTGGCCGTTGCAGACAACCCAGCTGGCCCATTCCGCGATTATCTGGGCAAACCTTTAGTTGGACAGATTCATAATGGTGCACAACCCATTGACCAGTACGTATTTAAAGATAGAGACGGTCAATATTATCTGCTGTATGGTGGATGGAGCCATTGTAATATTGCCCGCTTAAAAGACGACTTCACGGGTTTGCTTCCATTCGCTGACGGGACACTATTTCGAGAAATAACGCCTAAAGGATACGTTGAAGGCCCCACCATGTTCGTCCGGAATGGAAAGTATTACTTTATGTGGTCTGAAGGCGGCTGGACTGGGCCGAACTACTCTGTTGCTTACGCAGTCTCCAACTCCCCCTTTGGCCCGTTTGAGCGGGTTGGTAAGATTTTGCAACAAGATCCTACTGTAGCCACCGGAGCAGGCCACCATTCGGTTATTCAGGTACCCGGAACGGATGAGTGGTACATCGTTTACCACCGGCGTCCGTTAACCGAAACGGATGGGAACCATCGTGAAACGTGCATCGACCGTATGTATTTTGACGACCAGGGCGCTATTAAACCCGTCAAAATTACCGTTGAAGGCGTTGAGGCTCGAGCGCTAAAATAACCAGTTCCTAGTTCCCAGAATGAACGAACGGGTAGGTTTACACGTAGTAACCAGATACGGTAAACTAAAGCCGGTTAAATTATGGGTAAAGGCGATATAAAGTCCCGCAAAGGAAAGATTGCAAGAGGTTCATATGGCATTAGTCGTCCTAGAGTTGTTGCCAAAACAACAGCACCAAAATCGGAGATTTCCAAACCGGAACCAGAGGCCCAAGCCTAATACAATACACATCAACAAAAAAGCATCGCTATTGAAAACAGCGATGCTTTTTTGTTGATGTGTAAACTTCAGTATGTTACTCAATCAACGTGTTCTCGCACCGCCCGTCTTGCGTTGTGGTGGCGTCGTTTTTGCTGGCTGCGGAGTAGCTATGGGCAGTTCTGGTACAACAGGTACAATTGGGTCCGACTCAGGTATTGATTCAGAACGTCGGCTACGGCCCTCATGGAAAATAACAAAGCCGATTAGTAGAAGTAATAACACATTGCATACCAGATCTACGGTATCGCCAGTACGGGCTAAGGGCGGATCAAACCGAAACTCAATCGTGTGTTTACCCGCTGGGATTCGCATAGCTCGTAACACGTAATTGGCCCGAAGATGCTGAGCAGGTTTACCGTCAATAAAGGCCTGCCAATCCTCATTTCCTCTATAATAAACTTCCGAGAAAACAGCCAGCCCATCGCGGGTAGCATTGGTTTGGTAAATTAACTTGTCAGGGCGATAGCTCGTCAATTGAATTGAGCTACCCGTATGATCCATCGTAGCTGGTAAATTACCAAGCTCGGGAGCAAATCGTTTATCAACCACGGCCGAATCACGTGGGTTCAGTGTTTTCATGGCCGCAATTTCTTCGTCGGCATTAGCTACCTGTTGTACGGTTCCTACAAACCAGGCCGCCCCCAACACTTCGGGATTGGGAATAACAACGGGACCG
Source organism: Spirosoma migulaei (assembly GCF_054776855.1). Classification (NCBI taxonomy): domain Bacteria; kingdom Pseudomonadati; phylum Bacteroidota; class Cytophagia; order Cytophagales; family Cytophagaceae; genus Spirosoma; species Spirosoma migulaei. Next base: position 620,607 of record NZ_BAAHBG010000027.1, read on the forward strand.
GCAGGCTGTTGCTGTGGATTGGCCGGATCCGGTTGCCCAGGCTGAATAACATACTTTGCATTCAGCATATTCAGGATATTCAGCGTATTTGGTTGAAAAGCGAAGTTGATCAACTCATTATAGCGCCGTAATCGGGTCGTATTATACCCCCCAATGGATCGGTGAAAATACGACGTTCGGTTGGTTTCCATAAAGGAGCCTGTCTGATCAAATACGCGGTAATCCAGGGATTTATCCTGCAAAATCTGCTGATCGGCAGCTGTTGGTTCAAAGAGAACGCTGGCTACGGTTTTTGAGATAAAATCGGCACTGTTCAGAAAGCGTTTATCGACCGAGAACAAATCAAAAACAACGATTGTCAGCACCAGCGGATAAAAGATTACTGACTTGATTTTATCGGTAATAAACAGCCAGACGGTGCCAGCGGCCAATAAAATCAGGATTATAGACCGGAATGCATCGGAGCGTAGAAGACTCTGCCGGTCGCTAATAAGAGCACCCTGAAACTCCTTACCTGCTTCACCGAAAATACTGGATAAAATTCGGCTGTCATTTGGCGACTGGAACGAAAAGAATGCCCCCCCGGCTATTGCTAAAACAAGCGCAACACCCGCCGTTAGTCCGAGACTAATCAGCAGCGGTTGCCGCAATTGAGCAAAGGTCAATTTCTGATTAACTATCGTTTGAAGCCCTAATGCAGCACCGGCGGCAAAAAATAACTGGGCCAGACAAAGAGCCATGGTCATGGCTCTGAACTTGTTCAGATAGGGCAGATTATCAAATAGAAATTCATTAAAAAACAGCAGATTTTTACCCCAGGCCAGCATAATCATCAGTAAAGCTGCACTGATGAGCCACCAACGGATCGACCCACGAATAACAAACATCCCCAATACAAACAGGAACAACAACGCTGCCCCTGCATAGGCAGGTCCGCCTACAATGGGTTGGTCGCCCCAGTAGGTTGGTGCGCCCAGTTCGGCCATTTGTTTTGCAGCTGATGGATCAATACCTCGGCTCGTCATGGCCTTATAAAATTCCGAATCCGTAGACAACCCTCCCCCGGACGAAGCTCCTCCAGCGGCATTTGGGATAAGTAATGTCAATGTTTCGGCTTTACCGTAACTATAACTAAACGCATAGTCTTTATCCAGCCCACCTTTCGACTCACTACTTGGTGCCTTACCATCTGGATTGGTTGTCTTAGCGGTCAGTTCTGACTTTCCCCGAATTGTTTCTTTCGTATACTGATTCAGCACCAGCAAACGCTTGCCAAAGCTCCCGGCTCCCAGGGCAACAGCCACTGCCAGCGTTGCCAAACCAAAAGCAAGCTGACGGCCTTTCCCCGCCCGAATCAAAGCAATACTCTCAATGAGTACATACAGCCCAATCGTCATAAATAGGTAATAGGTGATCTGAATATGATTGGCCCCCAGTTCCATACACATAAAGAAACCCATGAGTGCAGCGCCAACCCAGTACCGCCCCCGAAGCGCCAGAATCACACCCGCCAGCATGCCCGCTCCGTAGCCTAGCGCAAAGAGCTTTGAAACGTGCCCTGCTTCCAGACTAACAATACTGAATGTTCCAAATCCGTAGGCAACGGCTCCAAGTACCGAGAGCCATGAATTACAGCCAAGGACCACTAATAGAATATACATACTCAGCATCACCACGAAGATGATGCTAGCCGTGTTTGGCAGTATGTTAACGACGCCCATTACGGCTTTATAGACCAGAATATAGGGGTAATTAAAGTCGATCATGTAGCCTGGCATGCCGCTAAAAACAGCATCAGTCCAGAGTGGCTTCTCGCCCGTTTGCTGCGTGATTTCACGAATTTCGCGCGCTGATGCAGACGCTTCCTGTACGTCGTGCATAGATAGCGTCTTCCCTGATAAAACCGGCGAGAAGTACATAATAGCCAGCACGAGTAATCCTAGTACAGCAATCAGGTGTGGGCGCAGGCGGGTCTGCCAACGCGGTTGGAAAGGGGTAGTTTGGTTCATAAAATCAACTGATACATAGTCCAAAGATACGGCTTTGTAGCAAAATGGACAGGGTAAGCAGAGATTGTTAGCGGCTAATAATGCCAGTTGATAGGATTAAAGGGCATTAAAACTTCGATAAACTACCTACCGCTTAATCAATTTTGGATTTTACTCAGTTTGACCCTACCCGATGAGTGGGCCAACCGTAATGGCTTACAAATTGCTACCAACACAACAGTTAGTAGTCTAATTATCAGCTATTTATTTTAATAAAACATAATCCCAACCGACTTTCATTAACTGCTTATTCAGCCTACATGGCCGGTATGGTAAGTGTTGATGTGGCGGTTTTTTTTAGTATAAAAAGTAACCAGCGATTTGCCACCTAGTCTAAAAATTCAAAATCTAACCCATAAGTAATTTTAAATATTAATAAAATGAACGCCAAGCACCACTTACTTATCGTGGACGAAAATCCATACGTGGTTGATATACTTGTACAGACGCTTACTAAAGATTTTAAGATTACAGTGGCTAGTACCGGGCAGGAAGCAGCCCGCCTGTTAATCCAGGGTAATCGATTTGACTGTGTACTTACAGAGCTGGACCTGGCATTCTTTAATGGTCTGGAATTAACCAAGCTTATTCGGATGAGCCGATTAGCGTCTCAAACGCCTGTGGTTATTCTCTCAAATGTACCTGACAGTGCTACTCGAATTCAGTGTCTGGAGCAAGGTGTTGATGCTTTTCTGTCAAAGCCATTTAATCCGCTTGAAGTTAAAGCCAAACTACACGCTCTATTACGGCGCGCAGATTCACCGATTGAGGAACCTCAGAGACGATTAGTACCTGCACCGGTACAGTCCGACGCTAAGCCATTCTGGCAACAAAAATCCCGGATTCTTTCTATGCTGTTCGGCAGCTACGCACTACCGCAAAGCGCCTAGTTTTATTGATTAATTGAGATGGTATGCTGGCTCAACTCAGCTACCTATTCACTCAATTAATCATGAAAGCGTATGTCAGCAAATTAAGTCAACTCACAAAAGCACTCCCAAGCTGAATCTGATCAATACACCTCTACATTTCTGGGATTTTTTTGAGAAAAAATAAGAATTAATACATGTCACCTTGAGAGATTCTTAAGGTATCATCGGTTATTTTCTGTCTGGTAACAACTCGTTACACAGTGGAGGATACTACCACCGAATCGGCAATCACCGGACGTTCATACAACTCAATTTTAAGTAAAACGAATGCCATTGTTTTGTGTCTTATTAGTCATGGAAGACGATCTGATCGCCAACCGGCTTGCAACCATTGTTGGGGCAACCTGTTCAATAGTGCGATTTAGAGAGGGGAAAGATGCAGAAAAATGGTTAACCGATAGCCAGAAAGTAGACCTAATCATCTCCGATAAAAATAGCGGACAAGCTATGGTAACAATCGTCCGGAATAAGGATGATTACCGCTTGGTTCCTTTTCTGGTTACCTGTCGCTTTGGAGAGACCCACTTACTAAAGACAACGCTGGTGGCAGGCGTTACAGATATTTTGGTCATCAATGAAGAGAACTACAAGCTTCAGTCAAAAATAGACTATTACCTTGGTTTAAATAGCCAGGTTCGGGCCTTCCGTGAAACTGGTACTTCTCCCACCGTTGTTCATCATTTCCGCCTGCCCTGGTGGAAACGCTTCATCGATATCAGCGTTTCGCTGACGATCCTGATTCTGTTATCTCCCGTCATGCTGCTGGTCTCACTGATTATTTTCCTGGATTCCAGAGGTCCAATCATTTACAGATCAAAGCGAGCCGGAGCAAATTTTCATGTCTTCGATATGTACAAATTTCGAACCATGAGTGTTAAAGCTGACCAGCTGCTTAACGAATTAGCCTCTCAAAATATTTATACCCAGACTAAAGTCGAGGGCGTACATCTCAACGGGGCAGAAAAGCTATGTAGCACCTGTAAAGAGCAGGGCCTGTCTTGCCAACGGTTACTGATTGACCATAATCGGTCGATCTGCGAAAAAATATATCTGGAGGAATCAGAAAGTTCAGCAAAGTTCATGAAGTTCCGTAATGACCCCCGCGTTACCCGATTTGGTGCCTTCCTGCGGAACAGTAGCATTGACGAGCTCCCCCAATTAGTCAATATTCTGCTGGGCGATATGTCTTTAGTTGGCAATCGTCCATTACCGCTTTATGAAGCAGAAAAGCTGACCTCCGATGAATTTGCGAAACGATTTGCGGGCCCAGCTGGCTTAACGGGCCTGTGGCAGGTAAAAAAGCGCGCAAAGGGTCAGGGGCTAATGTCTGACCGGGAGCGAACCTTACTCGATATTGAATACACAAATAACTTCTCCTTTAAAACAGACCTTCAGATAATCTGGAGGACTTTTTTCAGTTTATGGCAGAAAGAGAACGTATAGGCGATGGCGGGCAGCACATCGGCGAGTCGGCTCTCGTGTCGATCATTACGATCAACTACAACCAGGCTGAACTAACCCGCCAATTTCTGGAATCGGTAAAGGAGCTAACCTACCCTAACTATGAACTTATTGTAGTCGATAATGCCTCTGTCCAGCTTTTAAGCGATTATCTTGATCCGGCTGAGTATGCGCACCTCCGATTAATTCGAAGTGAAGTCAATCTAGGTTTTACGGGTGGAAACAATCTAGGCATACAGGAAGCAAAAGGTGATTTTTTCTTCATTGTCAATAATGATACTGAGCTGGCACCAACAGTACTAGAGGAACTGCTAACGCCATTCCGTGAAAATAAACAGGTTGGCGTTACCTGCCCTAAGATCAAGTTCTTTGATGCACCTCAGTTAGTACAGTATGCGGGGTATAACCCGATAAATCTGTATACAGGTACGGCAACAGCTATTGGTTTTAATCAGAAAGATGACGGCCGATTTGACCAGCCCCACCCAACTTACTTTGCTCATGGGTGTGCCATGCTGGTAAGCCGACAGGTTGTGGAGCAGGTGGGCCGCTTTGCCGAACGTTTCTTTCTGTATTACGAAGAACTCGACTGGTCGCAGCGTATCCGAAATGCTGGGTTTGTTATTTATTACCAACCAACCGCATCTATTCTGCATAAAGAATCGGCTTCGGTTGGCCAGAATAGCACACTTAGAACCTACTACCTAACCCGCAATCGGATCCTGTTTATGCGACGGCACTGCTCGTCATTTCAGCGGTTGGTCTTCTACTTGTTCTTTGGCGTTTTCGTGGTTCCCAAGCACATGTTTACCTACGCGATAACCGGGAAATTAAAACACGCAAAAGCCTTTATCCGGGGTGCACTCTGGAATGTAACATCCACTAGTGTATCAGCGGTATAAACTCTAACCACAGCACAGGCAATGACACACAATCACAGTAAGGCTTTCGTTCAGGCAATTAAATCACTCATGTTAAGCAGTACGCCTATTGCCCTACATGCGTTGGGACGTATCTGTTTGCTTTTCCCATCGCTGATTTTTCTATCAACGGTCATCTGGTCCACGCATTTAGGAAGCCCAGAAAGTGTATTGGTGACTCCTCTTTTCCACTTGAGTCTAATAAGTATACTTCCTGTTTTTTTTCTCAATGCCCTGATCGGGTTCTATGCAAATCGACAGGTTTCAGAGAAAAACGCTCTGCAACCTGTACGAGCCAGTAAATAAGCTAGTTAAACCTCAGGCATAGTAGCTAAATGACGAGTTAATGAAGACCACGCTTGACCATACGATTTTTACCACGGACCCATGGCGCGAAAACCGTTGGGTTTTACCGTTGCTGGGTCTACTGTTTGCTCTACTTGCAGGCTGGCTGATTGGTTCGTGGGGCGTTTTGGGTGCTCTGATGACGGTGGGTGTACCTGTTGGGTTGATTTTGGTAGTGGCTATATTGCTTGAACCGCGAATCGGGCTGCTGGCGTATGTAAATTTTAGTTTTCTAATCGGCTTTACTCGGTTTCTTACTGTCGAGCTTGCCGTTGGTACGGCACTGGATGGAATACTCGTATTAACCTTATTGAGTACGTTCCTGAATGGAAAACGAATGGATTGGACGCGGCTCCGGCGGCCCGCGTTCTGGATCTTGATCGTTTGGCTGTCGTTTACCATTCTGGAGTACTTTAATCCGGAACATCCGCACCCCTCCTCCTGGTTTTACCACGCCCGTTCCTTTTCATTAAGCTGGTTCCTGATCGCTATTATCGTTTCGGTGAATCCGATTACAAAAAGAGACATTAAATGGCTTTGCATCCTATGGCTTGTGTGGTCGTTTCTGGCGGCTTTATGGGGATTCAAACAGCAGTACATCGGCCTGGAACCCGCCGAACTCCGATGGCTGGCCGCTGGTGCTGAGAAACAACACATTCTATGGGGTCAACTCCGCAGTTTCTCCTTCTACTCCGATGCGGGTCAGTTTGGTTCTGAAATGGCGGGGGTAACTCTTATTTGTCTTATCTTCTTCTTTGAGACCAACTCCTGGTTGAACCGTATTATTTATGTAGTCCTGGCCCTTATTGTTTTCTGGGGGTTTGCCGTTTCTGGAACCCGGGGAGCCTTATTTGTCATAATAGGTGGTTTCCCTACGTATTTCGTTCTGAAGCGAAATCCTCTACACATTCTAAGAGGGCTTATGGTAGCCGTACCCGTGCTTTCTATTCTGCTCTTTACACACATTGGCGACTCTGTTTATCAAATCTGGCGTATTCGCTCGGCCCTGCACCCTACTGAAGATGCCTCGTTTTTAGTGCGCCTGGAAAACCAGCAAAAGCTTCGGAACTTTCTGAAAGACAAGCCATTCGGTGCGGGCATCGGTACCTCATCCGGTGCCGGGCAACGCTTCTCACCTAACCACTTTGCGTCCCAGATACCTACCGATAGCTGGTATGTTCAAATCTGGATTGAAACGGGTGTTGTTGGCCTTACGGTTTACTTACTCATGCTTTTTGGTTTTATTCTCATTGGCACCTTAAAAGTCTGGCAGCTCAAAGACCCGTGGGTGGCCATGATCATGATTGCCCTCCTGGCCGAATTCGTTGGCATTTGCGTCGTGAGTTACACCAATCCGATCCTGGGTCAGTTTCCAACCAGTACCATTTTGTTTATCAATTCATTTCTATTTACCACCTGCGAACGGTGGGACACACCAAAGCAACTAGCATGAGAATCGGCATCGAAGCACAACGTCTCCTACGACCCCATAAACACGGAATGGACATCGTAGCGCTCGAAACGATTCGAGCGTTAGCCACTTGTTCACAACACGAGTTTGTTGTTTTTGTAAAGCCTGATGCCGATAGGGATGGGTTACCAAGTGCGCCAAATATGGAAATTGTAGAACTGCCTGGTGGCCCCTATCCGGTATGGGAACAATATGCATTGCCCAGGGCAGTGAAACAATATGGGATTGACTTACTGCATTGCACGGCCAATACAGCTCCGCTACACTGTTCAGTACCACTGGTGCTAACCCTTCATGATATTATTTTCCTGGAAAACCAACCGCTGCGGGCTGGTAGCTGGTATCAACGGTTTGGAAATCAGTACCGACGCTGGAATGTGCCACGAATTGTAGCGGAGTGTGAGCGTATTATAACCGTTTCTCATTTTGAACGACAACGTATCGTAGAACACCTTCACCTGTCTCCAGAACGGGTAGTTGCCATTTGGAATGCGGTGAGCAATCAGTTTCATGTCATTGATGATGTAGAACAGATTGACATTGTCCGATTAAAGTATAAACTGCCCAAAGAATTTATTTTCTTCCTGGGCAACACAGATCCTAAAAAGAATGTCAAGGGCGTATTAAAAGCGTTGTTGGGGCTCAAACAACAGGGTAAGCTTTCGCTTCCAGTCGTGATCTCAAATTTACCTGCTGCCAGCCTGACTGATTTGCTTAGCGAGATTGACGGAGAATCGCTGGCCAACGACATTATTTTGTGTGGCTATATACCAAATTACATTTTACCACTGGTCTATAATGCCGCTACAATTTTCTTATGCCCCTCATTGCGGGAAAGTTTTGGCCTGCCAATCCTGGAAGCTATGGCCTGTGGCACACCGGTATTAACATCCTCAACATCGTCGATGCCCGAAGTAGCAGGTGATGCCGCTTTATTAGTTGACCCGAATTCGGTAGAAGAGATGATAAGAGGCATTGATCGGCTGATCAAACAGCCAACTCTCCGTGCTGAATTACGCGCCAAGGGCTTGAAACGAGCCGCCTTATTTTCATGGGAGGCCACTGCAAATAAGCTACTCACGGTGTATGCCAATTCTCTAAATAAATAACAAATTCCTCTTACTCAATAGTATAACTTATACATGCAATATTCGAAGGGATCAGAATACACCTTTGAGTATACAAGCACCTCCTTTGGCAACGTTAAAAAGATTCAAAAATTAAGTATAATTGCTTATCTGTATTAAGCTCGTAAAGACGTATTTTTACCATACAGAATCTTGCTCACGTGTGTGTTGGCATAGCGTAATCCAAACTTGTCTACTCCTGTTGATTTTGTTGAATGCTCTCGTCCATCTGAAGAAAGGCCGTTATTTCTTGCGTACATGCAACAGTTTGATAGTATAGTTTGCCTCGGCCAGACAACCTGGGAGGGTGATTTTCAGAAAGCTGTGGTGCAATTGATGACCGAATTATCGGTTCGGCACCGGGTTTTGTACGTCGATTATCAATATACCCTTAAAGACTGGGCAATGGGTGTAGCTGGTCGTCAGGATATGCCCGTCCGGCAAACCGTTCGCTTAAAGAATCCGCTCCTCAAAAAAACCTTTGCCAATGGTAGTGAGGTCTATGTATGGACCCCTCCGTTAATGTTGCCTGTCAACTGGATGTCTCCCAAAGCACACGACTTACTGGTTCAGCAAAATGTAAACCGATTGATAAAGGGGCTTCGACGTGTGATGCGTCAGTTGAACATGACCCGCCCACTGGTCATTAATGGACTGAATCCGGTGTTTGGGCTTCCTATGCTACACCAGCTTAACGAGTGCGCCACTATTTATTACTGTTTCGACGAAATAACCATTATTAACTGGATGAGTCGGCACGGGAGCCGTTACGAGCCAGACTATCTCCAGGAAGTCGATGCTGTCGTTACTACATCCGAAACCCTTCGCCGGTCCAAGTCACTTCTGCAACCGAATGCCTATTGTGTAAAAAACGGGGTCAATTTTGAGTTATTTAATCAGGCTTACCAATTAGCCCAACAGGAACCTGTACCTGAAAAACCAATTGTGGGTTATCTGGGCACCGCCGATAATCGGATCAACCTTGAGTTGGTCGGATATTGTGTGCGTACGATGCCAGATGTCACCTTTCAATTTGTTGGCGAAATTCACGAGCCCAGTTTAACGAAGCTATTAGCCGTTTATCCAAACGTTGTTTTCACTCCTCCTCATCAGCCAGCCGAGCTTCCTCCATTGCTGGCGAAGATGAAGGCTACTATGATTCCGTTTGTTTGTAATGAGCATACGTATACCATTTACCCACTAAAAATCAATGAGTATCTAGCGGCTGGTTTACCTGTTGTTTCCACTCCGTTTTCACTACTCGATGATTTCGCTGGTGTAGTTGAACTAGCTGCTAGTCCGGCAGATTTCGCACAGGCGCTACGAAAGGCCCTGGCTGATGATGCGCCCGAACGCGTACAAGCACGAATTGCCATGGCAAAAAACAACTCATGGGCAAGGCGGGCAGAAGAGTTTGAAGCCGTTATTCAAAAGGTACCGGCAGCCTGGGCAACTGAGTCTGTGTCTGGTTAATCCCGGGTAGCCTGTTTTAACACTAAACGGTAGTAACACAGCGAGGTCCACCATATCGGTGGACCTCGCTGTGTGTATGACTCCAGATCTACAAAAGTCCCTTCCTCATTTCTTTCACGGCATGATCAGCCGCGCGGGCTGTAATCGCCATGAATGTTAGAGATGGATTTTGAGTAGATGTAGACGTCATACAGGCGCCATCCGTAACAAACACGTTTTTGCATGTATGAAGTTGGTTCCACTTGTTTAGCATCGACGTTTTCGGGTCTTTCCCCATCCGAACACCACTCATTTCGTGGATATCCAGCCCCGGCGCTTTATCGGGTTTGTCGTGGGTTTCAATATTTTTGAAGCCAGCCACTGTCAGCATTTCAGACATTTGCTCGTGAAAATCCCGAATCATCTTCTCATCATTGTCATCATAAGCTACTGAAATTTTCAATTGAGGGATTCCCCAGGCATCCGTCAGGTTTGAGTCGAGCGTCACATAGTTGCTTTCCTTTGGAATCGTTTCACCCATCATATGTGAACTCACACGCCAGTTACCGTATTTGGGCTGCATCAGGCTCGACTTCAGGTTTTCGCCCATTGCCGATGTATCCACGCTGGTCATGCGACTAGAACCAAACCCGGCTGCGTACCCACGCAGGAAGTCTGTTTCCTGTTTATACACATTGCGAAAACGGGGAACATAGCTGCTGTTGGGTCGAATCCCTTCGGTAGTGGTGTCCTGAAAACCTTCGTGTTCAGCCGAAATAGTGGTACGGAAGTTATGGAAAGCTACATATTTACCCAGAAGGCCATTGTCGTTGCCTAAACCGGTTGGAAATCGGTTTGATTTTGAGTTCAACAATACCAGGTTTGAGTTCAGACAGGCCGCATTTACAAAAATGATCCGGGCGTAATACTCTTTCATTTCTTTGGTATGCGCATCAATCACCCGAACCCCTGTAGCCTTGTTTTTCGTATCGTCAAAGATTATCGAATGCACGACTGAGTCAGGACGAAGGGTCATCTTCCCCGTTTTGGCCGCCCAGGGTAAGGTTGATGAGTTACTGCTAAAATAACCGCCATAAGGGCACCCCCGTTGGCAAAGCGATCGGTTTTGGCATTGAGCTCTACCTTGCTGATAGTGAATAGGCTGAGGTTTTGTCAGGTGTGCACAGCGACCAATGATAATGGGGCGAGTACCGTTATAATGTCTCGCTATTTCACCGGTAAAATGTTTCTCAACACAGGATTGCTCGTGTGGAGGCAAAAACTCGCCATCGGGTAATGTAGCGATCCCGTCTTTATTCCCGGAAATCCCCGCAAACTTCTCAACATAGCTGTACCAGGGTGCCAGATCAGCGTAGCGAATTGGCCAGTCTACAGCAAAGCCATCGCGGGCAGGTCCTTCAAAATCAAAATCCGACCATCGCTGCGTACCTCGTGCCCACATCAGCGACTTCCCTCCTACCTGATAGCCTCGAATCCAGTCGAAGGGTTTTTCCTGCACATAGGGGTGTTCATTATCTTTAATGAAGAAATGCGTGGCATCCTCCCGAAATGCATAGCAGCGGCTGGCAATCGGGTTTGCCTCTCTCATTTCTTTGGTTAACTGACCCAGGTGCTGAAACTCCCAGGGCTGCATCATTGTGGTTGGATAATCGGTAATGTGCTTTACATCGCGGCCACGCTCCAGAACCAGCGTACGTAATCCTTTGCCGGTTAGCTCCTTAGCTGCCCAGCCACCGCTAATACCTGAACCAATGACAATGGCATCGAAGGTGCGGTCTTTAACTGAATCAATATTCAAAAACGACATGGAATAACGAGGAAAAAGGTAAGCGGAAAATTATACTATCGGCTACCATCGGCAGCTAGCTTAGGCACAGGTACACAGCCATGATAAAAACCAGGTGCCATCGTAAACTTCTCGACATTGACCAGGTAATATTCCGAATTCATATAGCCCTGAATCGTCAGTTTTTTAATCATATCGATAAACGGCTTACCTGTTGGGTCTGTCGATATAGCCATTTTAGACAGCACATCCATGCGTTGTGGAGCGTCGCAGTCTGTAAATGCCTTCGTATACGTTTGTTGAGCCAATGAATCTGCCTGGGTAAGCCCCTGTGTTAAAAGTAATTGAGCAGGTTCACCCAGACAATCCCTGATCATGCGCATGGCAAACTGATGAACTTTTAGCGATTTAGCACCTGGGGTAGTAGTTTCAGGAATAATTGTCCCTACAATTTCACCTAAAAGTGCTTCCTCATCGAGAGACAAGCTAGAAAAATGGCCAATCGAGTCGGGGGTCCAGCCCGAAGCCCAGGCCGGAAGGCTAGCTAAGCCCCCTAGTGCCATAGCTAAGTTTTTAACTGCAGAACGTCGTTGCATACTATACGTATTGTAAGATTTAAATTCGAATGGGTCTGCTCAATTAGTTCATCAAGAAGTGAGTTGACCTACCCGCTCTAGTAATAACTTTGTGGCACGAATGCCCTCATCTTCGCTAAGGCGATTGCCCGAATATTCGATGCCGGCATACCCGTTGAAAGCCGAAGTCCTGCCTTTTTTAACAATCTGAAGCAAGCGCCTGTAATCAATGGTCGTTTCATTTCCCTCCGCATCAAAGTCCCGCGCCTTGGCGCTAACGCCTTTGGCATAGGGCATCATCTCTTCTACGCCTATATAACGATCATATACCTCCGTTTCTGTTAGCTTGAAATTGTCGAAATCAGGCAACGTACCCGCGTATGGGTTATTCACCTGACGCATCACACGGCTCAGCCATTTTCCATCTGATGAATAGCCTCCATGGTTTTCAACCAGTACGCCAATTTTGTTTTTAGCCCCATATTCCGCTAAACGGCCCAATCCATCTACACTAGCGTTGGCTACTTCTTCGGCGGTGCCTTTTCCTCGAAGGTTAACCCGTATGGAATGACATCCTAAAAAGTTGGCGGCATCAATCCACTGGTAGTGGCTTTCGACACCCTGTTTTCGTTTGGCATCATCCAGGTCAGCCAGCGGTCCAGCCGTATCGACCATGATCAATACGTTTCTTACCCCTAAGTCGTCGGAGCGTTTCTTTAGCTCGCTCAGGTAGTTATGATCGTTGGCTTTGTCCTTGAAAAACTGATCTACGTATTCCACCGCACTAATCCCAAAATCATTTTTGGCTTTCGCCGAAAAATCCATATTGGTCAGCTTACCAGCCTGCAATGTTCGGTGTAACGACCATTCCGCCAGAGAAATGTTGAAGAACATTTTTTTAGCTGGAGATGAGCTAGCTCCCTCTACCGGAAAGCCGTTTAAGATACCGAGTCCGGCAGTCGTCAGGCCCAGATTTTTAAGGAAGTCACGTCGTGATGTATTCATGGCAAATCGACTGGTCAGTAGCTATTTCGGCTGGGATTTATCGTCAGACAGGCTCAGTATGTAATTAACAATCTTAGTAGCATCGGAGAATGAGAGAGTAGGATGAGCACTCATGCTTGATTCACCCCACACGCCATTGCCACCTGTAATTACTTTCCTGGCGAGTCGTTCCGATGCGCTCTTATCTCCTTTGTATTTCCCGGCTATTTCCTTGTAGGCGGGCCCTACCGCTTTCGTTTGCAGGTTATGGCAGGCTCTGCAATCACTGGATGCGATTAGCTGCTTCGCTACGGAAATTTGGTTCGCGGTTGTGTCGGTAGCGTGATGATTTGTAACCAGCTCTTCTTTAACTAAACCCGCTGAACCACTATGAGCTTCCTGTACAGCTACGAATGCCCTTGAACCGGCTAATACAATACCAACGAATAAATTGAACGTGAGTTGTCGCATTAGAAAACCTACGGAATAAAAGGTATCAAGTAGTCAAATCAACAAACTTCAAACCTAGTAAGGTACGTATTTCCCAAGGCGAAGTGGGTTCAATAATACTCATCCAGATAGCTAAATACAGCCTCCGTATTTTTTGCGTGTAGGATTTGGGCTCCAGAAAGGGCAGGAAAAATAGTGGCGTATTCGTTGAAATGATGCTCCATTCCTCCACCTGGATGCGACAGAATAATGTTTATGCCGCCGAAATAACTGGCCAAAGCTGCCGTGCCACCATGCATCGAAATAAAACGGTCGGTATTGGCATACACCAGTAGTTGAAGATGATTGAAATTATTGACCTTATCCCGATACTGTTCGTGCAGGTCGTGCATCAGAATTACCTCAGGGTGTTGTTTTCGAATCCATTCATGTTCATTCAGATCCATAATCTCGCTGTTATCCAGCACAATCTGCGTCGACAGCGGTCGGTTGTAGATGATCTGATACGTTTGTTTATAGGTAGAAATAATTCGATCTAATTCGGGTACACCAAGAAAATTAATGGGTGGCTTATCCCACTCAATATTGTATTTATTGGCAATGACGAGTATCGGTTTATCATACACGAACAGGTCATTTTTATAGTGACGTTTAAAGGGCACCTGTGCAAATTTAGTGTAGCTAAAGGTGGGGCTATGGGTCATATTCGGTACCTCGTAATACCCATATCCTGCCTGCCACACTCGTTTTTCGTATTGCTCACTATGGTTTTCGCTGAAGAAATAGAACTCTTTTGTATTCGTGCAGGAAATAGTTTTTTTTAGCGTGCCGTTCAGGTGATGCCAGTAGGCAAACGGCAAGACATAGCGTAATTCCTGATCGAATTCGCCGTGATAATCAACTACTTTATACGGTTTTTTGGTAAAAAAATCAGGGAATACAAATTGTAGTTGGTTAAGCCTGGAATAGTAGTTATCCCGGACAAAGTATCGCAGATCTCGTCTGATGCCAGGGTATCTCAGCGTTGCCACCACATAAAGAAACTTCAGCATGAATTGCTGCATAGCGACTTAAGTAAATTGGTTAGTTGTTATTGAGTTACTGGTTATCCAGAGACTCTACCTATAACTCAATACCCTATAACTAGTTACGACGTATACTAATTAAATAAGCTACTGTCGAGGGTATAAAATATTGGGTAGTCAGCCATGGGTCTATAGGCAACAGCTGCTGGGTAGGCTTCGGAAACGGCAAAGCTAGCCACCGTCCAGTCTCCAGCGGCTCCAATCAACTTACTGTCGATTGGATGAATACCATTCAGGGAGGGCATTCGCGGGAAATCATCATCCAGGCCTTTGGCCGTCGCTTTAACCAGAGCCTCTTTCCGTGTCCACAGCTCATAAAATGCGAAACGAGGATCTACACTTGCGTTTACATATTGCTGCTCTTCCTGGCTAAAACTTGCCGACAGCATATCCTGAAACGTCATACCAAGATTGATTTTTTCAATGTCGACCCCAACACTTGCCTTCCCAATAGCCACCAGAATCCAGTTACCCGAGTGCGATACGTTTATGTGCCAACTGGTATTACCTTTAATTTCAGGCTTTTTATTGATACCCGTTGTGAAGTGAATTGAACCAGGTTCCTGCTTGAGATAACGCCCAACCAGCATTCGCAGAATGAGTCGGGTGTAGCTATATCGAATTCGATCCTCCTGCCGATGATAGCGCTGCGCACGGCTCATTTCATGCGGTTGAAGTTCAGGCAATTGATCATCAAACAGTAAATCATCCGATAACTGAAAGCGAAAAACAGCCACTTTATCGTCAAAAGAGCAGGCTGACCAGGGGTGCCACAAAAAGCCCGTTAAAACTGTATTCGTTATAAATGCATTCGACATAACCTATCCTTTCTGCGGCAAGATAAATAAAGCAATCACTATGTTACCACTACAATCCACATCGCGACAACTAGACAATCCTATTAAACATATGGTGACCCAAAAAAGATATTTCAGTCCTAAGCAGTAAGTATGGCTTCTGCAATCCGTAAATTTATCAGAAATAGTTTTCTGATAGCTAACAGGTTACGTGTAGCAATCTGTCTGGTTGCCTGTTTTTTCTGTACCTGTTTTCAACCCACTATTGCCCAAGTCTGTGCTGACCCATCTGGTGAACTTGTGTTCAATCAAACGTTCGGTACTGCCCGCAGTACAAGTTCGATTGCAGGGTTAACGCCTTACGAATATGAGCCCATCAATTGCCCTGGCGATGGCCAGTATACAATCACGAATGCGCTCGATGGCAGTTGCTTTAATTCGACCTGGTATGCTGTTGCTACAGATCATACGCCAAACGATACGCAGGGCAATATGCTGGTTATTAACGGTGGAAGCAAAGCAGGCATGTTTTATCAGCAACCTGTTTCCGGCTTATGTAAAGGAACTAGTTATGAAGTTTCGGTATGGGTACTGAATCTGCTTAAAACCGGAACATGCCTGAACGCACTGATTCCTAATTTATCGATCAGTATAGAAACGAACGATGGATTGGTAATTCAATCAACACTGATTGGCCCAATTCTGCAAACAGATTCTCCCACCTGGCGTCGTTGCTCACTTGTATTTACAGCACCTACAACGGTTGACGAAGTTGTCATAAAATTAATCAATAATCAGGGCGACTTAGGGTGTGGGAACGATATGATTATTGATGATTTGCAGGTGAAGCAATGCAGCGAGTGCGTAGGGCAGCCTGAACCAGTTTTTGTGCCCACTGTATTCACGCCTAACAACGACGGGGTCAATGACACACTAGCCGTTTTTCTGCACGCAGCTACCTCAAATTCGTTCTCCCTGAAGATTTACAACCGCTGGGGAAGCTTGATTTTTACCAGTTCAGACCCTGCTCAAAAGTGGGACGGAACTTATTCTGGCGCACCTTGTGCAACCGGAACGTATACGTGGGTTATTGCCTTTCGGTCAGGCACAACCAGGAGCGATATAATTCAGACCGGCAGTATTTTACTGATGCGTTAAGTTGTCCAACGTCCGATCTACGGCTCCGTACCCAATTGACACATCATCCGAATGCCAGGTAGTAACTTACCAGGTAATCTAACCCATGAAAAAGAACTTACTTACGTTAGTCAGAACCTTCCTGGTTATCCTACTATTTGTCCGAACCCAGGAAAGTAGTAGAGCACATTCGGCCGTATTAGGTCCGCAGCCTAATGCCTCCACCAAGATACCCATTGACCCCAAACGCTGGTATCAGGTCAACAACACCTCTGCCGGTCTGGATGCCCTATTCGATGGCATTACAACCGAAAGTGTCAATACTGGCTATGGCAAAATCCTAACCAACTTCGACGCCTATTATCCTCTTTTGGCCGGAGAGACACTAAGTATAGAAAGTATTCGACTCTACGACGGCGCGGGCATTAACGCTGACAAACCGATGACGCTGTCGATTATTACCGATCAATGGGAGCGCATCCCGATTGCGCGGTTTATTGGCGAAAAATACCAGGCCTGGGTTGGGCCGAATCCTGACCAACCGGATGTGTTTGATCTGAAAACACCCATCACCAACGCCCGATATCTGGTACTAAATACGTCTGGTGACTACCCCACCGAACTTGAATTGTATGGAAGCTACCAAACTGGACAGGAACCCGCCCTTTCTCCCCTGCAGGCCACTCCCTTCCGGCGTAAATTAGGCATCAATGGTTTTGAATGGTATGTTGAAAATCCCGACGCCCCATCCGCCTTACGACCTGTTGATGATGTGCGCGTTAAAGCACTGACAAGCTTTTCGTCCATGCGCCACTATATGGACTGGGATAAGCTGGAGGCCGATCAGGGCAGTTACACCTACAACCCCACGTTTAGTGGTAGTTGGGATTACGATGCCATGTATGAACGGTTGCAGGCCGAAGGAATAGAGGTGCTGGCCTGCCTGCAAACACTTCCCAAGTGGATGGAAAACACCTATCCCGAGGGTGGACGCGATTACAGCAACATACCCGCGAAATACGGTGCTGATCTGTCCTCTCCCAGCTCGTACCTCGACCATGCCCGCGTTGCGTTCCAGTACATAGCCCGCTATGGCTACAATAAGCGGGTCGATCCAAGCCTTTTATCTGTCAGTCAGGTAAACACCTGGGCGGGGGTCAATTCGGTTAAAATTGGTCTGGGGCTGATTCGTTACATCGAATGCAACAATGAACCCGATAAGACCTGGAAAGGGCGAAATGGGTACCAGTCGGCACGGGAATATGCCGCCAATCTTTCTGCTTTTTACGATGGGCACAAAAATACGCTTGGCCCCGGTGTGGGCGTCAAAAACGCTGACCCATCTGTAACCGTCGCCATTGGGGGTATGTCGGCAGCCACCACCGATTACGTACGGGCCATGATTGACTGGTGTAAAGAGTTCAGAGGATACCGACCCGACGGTTCGGTAGACCTCTGCTGGGATGTTATAAATCAGCATTTATACGCTAATGATGCCCAATCGTCGCAGAACGGCGGGGGCAGCCGGGGAGCAGCTCCTGAACTGGGCGGCATTGGTGAACAGGCCGCTACGTTTGTAAAACTGGCTCGTCAATATGCCAATGGGATGCCCGTCTGGATTACGGAAACGGGCTATGATATAAACCAGGGCAGCCCGTTTCATGCCATTCCCATTGGCAACAAATCAGCGTTACAAACCCAGGCCGACTGGATTCTTCGGACAGCCTTATTGTTTAGCCGGGTCGGTATTGATCGGGTATTTTTCTTTCAGGCCTACGATGATAATATTCTGAATGACCTTCAATTCAGTTCGATGGGTTTACTCAATGAGAATAAGACGCGAAAACCCGCGGCCGATTATTTATATCAGGCCATGAACCTGCTGGGTGATTACCGATTCAAAGAATCGTCTAAACCTACTGGTGGTCCTGATGATCTGATCGTTGATCGTTACGAAATGGACGGGCGTTCGTCTTATGTAGTAGTAATACCCGATGAGCGAGGCCGAACAGGTACCTACAATTTACCCGTAAATAAGGGCGATACTATGCAAATTTGCATCCCAACGGCGGGCAGTGATCAAATGACACGAACCATTCAGGTAAGCCAAACAGGTACAATTACGATTAATGTAAGTGAAACCCCCGTCTTTGTTATACCCCTATCGACTACGAACAAAGAGGCTACCCCTGATTTGAGTACGTTGCAGGTTTACCCGAACCCATCAACAGATTACGTAGAGCTAGTTGTAGAAAATAGTAGCCTGATCTCGCTGGATGTCAGCATTTACAACAGCGCAGGTCAACGACAGAAGCAACTGAGTATGCCAAAGTCGAGCCGTATCCTGCGTACTCAGGTCGATGTAAGCACATTACCACAAGGCATGTACCTACTGGAAGTGCATCAGGGACAGACACGGGTCGTAAAAAAAATCATCAGAGCTCGGTAATCATAGTGCTTATGAATCCATAAGCCAGCAACCTAGCTAATTCAGTAGCGTATCTACATGAGTAATACACAAAAGGCAATGAACGGGGGAAAGTGGATAACGATCTCCACTGTTATTTCAACCCTGTTTCAATTTACACAGGTTGCTATACTCGCCCGAGTTCTGGCACCTGCCGATTTTGGTATTGTTAGTATCAGCAATTTGATAATCGCCTTTTTCCAGGTCTTTGCGAATCTTGGTTTTTCCAACTCGATCATTTACAAGCAGGAAAGCGACCGAAACGTTTTATCGACCCTGTACTATTTAAATCTGCTGATCGGATTGGTGATCTTTATCGCCATTCATGCCACGGCTCCCTTAATTATCTCCTTCTATCACGAACCCAAACTGGCGCAGGTACTTAATTTGTCCTCCTATTATTTCGTGATCGCTTATTTCGGTCAGATTTACATGTTTCTACTGGAAAAGGAGCTCCGGTTCAAGTCGGTGGCAATCATCGATATAACCGGAACGGTCCTCGGATCGGCAGTTACAATCACGCTTGCGTATAACGGTTTCCATGAGCTGTCGCTGATTATTGGGTCTTTGGTGATGCAGACGGTGAAGTCCATTTTACAGATTACGTTTGGTCTCCGGTTCTTCATTCCAAGGTTATTTTTCAATCTGAGCAATATCAAAGAACACCTCCGTTTCGGCATTTTCAACATGGGCGACGGCTTTTTAGGCTTCGTTCAGGCCAACTCCGATAATATTTTTCTTGGCGGCATGATGGGCGTAAAAATGCTGGGTTATTACACTATTGCCTATCAGTTGTGTGTATTTCCGATCATGAAGCTCAACCCGATCATTTTACAGGTTGCTTACCCAATTCTGGCTAAAATGAAAGAAAATACAGCCGATCTAAAAAAATCATATCTGAAGATTCTGGACTTCATCAGCTATTGCAACATGCCCCTATTAGCTGGCCTATTTATTACGGCAGATGCCGTTGTTCCTCTGATCTATGGCCCTGGTTGGGGTCAAACTATTGAATTGATCCGAATTTTTGTTTTTGTTGGACTTTTCATCTGCCTGAGCCATCCGCTATATACGGTTGCCTTCACAAAGGGGAAACCCAACTTGCTGTTCTACCTAAATTTAGGTACCCTTATCGTAAAGATACCGTTGGTCTATGTGTTCGGGACGTATTGGGGGGTTATGGGTATAGCATCCGCTTTTTTACTGACTACCTTTCTAAATATGGTCGTCAATTTTGCCATGGTTCATTATCTGATCGGCGATTTTGTGGGCGACTTCTTTAAAAACATTGCCAAGCCGATTACCTTTTGCCTGATCATGGTTGGGATTATCAGCGTGTACAAATCGCTTGTGGGCAATACAGGCCTTGCCAACTCTATAGCGGAAATCGCGCTGGGTGGTGCTACTTACGCCGTTTTAACACTAGCTTATAAGCTCTCATTCGCGCAGCTAAAAGCTTACCGACAAGGGCTTTTGTAAATATCTCTCTTTTCTTTGGCCCCGAAGTGATTTTTTACCTCTTCCAGTGCCTTTAAGGATGCCATTTTTAACGTTTATTGAAGCAGAAACGGCAACTGAATCACTACTTTGGTACCAGTTGGCTGATTCTCATCGTCTACTTTATCAAGGATAACTACCTGACTTGATTGGCCAATCTGCTGGCTGATCAGCTCTAACCGCTCCTGGGTTACTTTCAATCCCACACTTTTGTGCAGTGATATGGTTTGGTTCTTAAGTTCGCCAGCCTTACGCCGTCCAACTCCATCATCTTCTATACTACATTCCAATCCTTCTCCCTTAGGCAAAATGGAAACGGTTATGCTACCAGTGCCTTTCTTGTGGGCAATGCCATGCAGAATCGAGTTTTCGACATAAGGCTGGATTATCATGGGCGGAATCGATACAGCTTCTTTTGACAGTGATAGGTCAGCTTCAATAGAAAAGTCGAACTTATTATCGAAGCGAAGCTGCTCCAGTTCTAAATAAAGTTGCAGTTGTTCGAGTTCACTGGTTAATGTCACCCACTCCTGACGAGAGTTCTCCAAAATGAGCCGCATCAACCGGGCGAACTTCACCAAAAATTTATCCGCATTGTCGCTATCGCTTTGGAGCACAAACAACCGGATGGCGTTCAGGGAGTTGTAAAGAAAATGCGGATTCATCTGCGACCGCAACGCTTTCAGTTGAACAACCGACATTTGCTGTCGTAACTTCTCCGCAACCAACTCAGCTTCAACTTGTTCACGTTGGTGCTGCTCACGCTCACGTGCGAGTTCCTGCTCGACAATTGCACTTTGAATAGCGCCCCGTCGCTGACGATACCCCAGTAATAAGGTAAAGCAGATTAACTCGCCAATGATCCCAAACTCCAGATAGGTAAGTGGAGAGAATAAAAATGAGTTGGGGTTTATTTTATAGACCTCACCCGTTGTCATGAGCATAGAGGCAATGGCACCTACCAGCAGTAGTCCGGAGCCTAAGGCCAGATAGCGTGGTACAACGCCCGTCAACCGGTTAATTTGTGGAATGGCATAAGTCGCCAGCCCAATAATTAGCAGGCGAATAAGGGTATGAGCCAGGTTATAAGTCGGTTCGTACCAATGGCCAAAACACACAATCCCAATTAGCACAACATACCCTAGAATAATGAATCTGGCCCAGCGAAACAGCTTCAGCAAGCGAGGGATTGTATGGCGAAGTTCTAACAGCGCATCAATAAAATCGAAGTAGACAACATAGGCCAGCATGGGTGCGGTGCCACGAACAAAATTTTGTGTGTTGATCGATACATACCCATCTATACCATTCACCCTCAGACTAAAGTAGACCAGCCAGGCAAGCATATATAGGGCATAAAGGCCATAAATACGCTCACGGTAAATACTCCACTGCACCAGGTTTAGCAGTAATATAGAACCGACCATACCCGTAAACAGCAGGTTCCAAGTGGCGAAATGCATGTAGTGAGAACAAACTGGTGAAGGAACCTATCCAAATAATGCCCAATATAAGTTTCCTTTCCAAGGTTTTAGTAGAATAATCATTCATATAAGTACCTTTTAAAAGATTTACGAGTCATTTATTTTGACCACTTCAGCTTTTCGAAGTCAAAAAAAATGACTCGTACACTTAAGTATGCTGATGAGGCTACTGTACAGCACATACTCACCCATAATGAACTGGCAACTTTTTACGCAACCTTCGCCCAACGAAGCCTATAACTTCTCGTTTAAAAAGAGCGATAAACGACCGATACGCATACTCATTTCGGTTGGCTTATTATTTATAGTAGCTTTTTTATGGGTCTACCTGAAACCGGAGAATCGGGGCTATTCCTGGCTGTTTGCCATGCTAACCGTATCGGTTACCTTCAAACTGCTACGCTTACTTCACGAATGGTATCACTACTGGAATGTGGTTCCCGCGACTCCTCCGGCAGTCACACGCATCTGGAGCGTTGATATATTCACAACCTTCTGCCCAGGTGAACCTTACGAAATGGTATTGAATTCGTTACGGGCAATTCAGGCTATTCCTTATCCGCATACGACTTATCTATGCGACGAGGCTGATGACCCGTATCTGCGTCAGGTTTGTGAGCAAATGGGTATCCGACACGTAACGCGCACGGATAAAAAAGACGCTAAAGCAGGCAACATCAATAATGCGCTGCAACTGGCTACCGGCGACATCTGTGTGATCCTGGACCCCGACCATGTGGCGGTACCTGATTTTCTGGATCATGTTCTCCCCTATTTTGAAGATCCTACTGTTGGGTTTGTGCAATGTGTACAGGCCTATTATAATTATCGGGAAAGCTTAGTTGCGTTTGGCGCTGCCGAGCAAACCTATACGTTTTACGGGCCGATGATGACCTGCATGGGAACGTACGGAACGGCTCAGGCTATTGGGGCCAACTGTACGTTTCGACGGGCCGCCCTCGATTCGATTGGGGGGCATGCTGCCGGGCTCTCCGAAGACATGCATACGGCCATGCAACTCCACGCAAAAGGCTGGAGGTCGGCCTATGTGCCGCTCCCGCTTTCTTACGGTTTGGTGCCGGCAACGTTGTCGGCGTATTACAAACAACAACTCAAATGGGCACGGGGAACGTTTGAACTCCTGGTGACTACCTACCCCAGCGTTTTTGGTCAATTGTCGTGGCGCCAACGCCTGCATTACCTCACCATGCCGCTATATTATTTACTGGGTATTGTTCAACTAATTGACATCCTCATCCCAATAATCTCGCTGGTAACCATGAGGCTTCCGCTTAAGTTAGACCTGCTCGTCTTCGGTACTGCCTATGCTCCTCTGTTGATAACTGCTTTTTTGATTCGGCAATATGCGCAACGCTGGCTTATCGAAAAACATGAAGCAGGTTTTCATACGCTCGGAGGGGTGCTTAGCAGTGGTACCTGGTGGGTTTATTTCTTAGGGTTTATTTATACCATTTTCCGGGTAGAGGTTCCCTATCTGCCTACGCCCAAGCGCGATAAGCCCCAAAATAACTTCATTCTTTGTCTGCCCAATCTGTTACTACTGCTGATAACGGTAGTTGCCATAGGCTATAGTACCTATCATTATGGGCGGTTTGCTGTCAGCAATATTTACTCAGAGTTAATGATCACGTTTGCCATATTGAATGCGTATATACTGAGCCTGAATGTGCTTATCGGGCAGGAAAAAGTATTAGGCAGTATAAAAAACTGGATTGCAAAGATGTCTTTCCAAAAGCCAATTGTCTGGCCACTTCGAATTGCGGTTTGGCAGATTCGCTACGGTCTGTACAGTTGGATACGGCTTTCTGCTATTCCATTGTTTGGTGGCTTATTGATCATAACAACTGGCCTGGTAGCCTATACCAGCCGCAAAAAGACGACTACACTCCCACGAGAAGTTCGTTACGCAACTACGCAACCTTTCTACTATGGGCTTGAAAAAGCCAGCCAGCCAGCCATGTTGGCAGCAAAACAGGAGAAGCCTATTACTTTACCCAATCAGATTATTTCGCCACAGCATTTAACCTGGACATTTTCGTCTAAAGGAGGTAGTGCTATAATGGCCCCAAACTGGCCGGTATCTCACAATCAGTTGCCACTTCTTTACCTGGAACCTTCGTTTGCCGAAACCCGAATCTCTCCTCATCGATCAGAGGCTGAGTTGCAATTGTTTTTACGAAACATTACGAAAGGCGAGTACAACGGTGGTTTACGGAAGCTGGCCAGCGAGCTAAAACGGTATCAGGAACCCGTTCTAGTTTCATTCGCCCCTGAATTCGATGATACAACCAACAGCTGGGGTACACGACAGGAAAGTACGCTGGTTCGCTACAAACAAGCCTGGCAATACATCGTGCAATTCATAAAACAGGAAAAAGTTGATAATGTGATCTGGGTCTGGTGCCCTATCCAGCCGTCAACGGTTGTCTCACATTATCCGGGTACTGATTCTGTAGACTGGCTGGGTCTTGAAATCATGAATAACCCTGCTACCGATGTCGATCATCAAAGCCACTCGTTTGCATCCTTGTATCAACTGATTCACAATACAATTCGATTGCATCTCGACTACAGTATCCGCCAAAAACCAATTCTAGTCACACACTTTGGCGCAATAACACCAGACAGCAATGAACAGGTGTGGGTGCGGGATGCGGTGGATATCATTAGCGAACGCTATCCCGAAATTAGAGGAGTGGTACTCACTCCTGAACAGGCAAAAGCGATTCAGGAGTGAATGGATAATGTACAATGCATAATGGGTAATGAATAATGTTATCATCACTGAGTAACATTATTCATTACCCATTATGCATTGTACATTATCCATTTAAACACTTAGGAGTTATCCAGTGCTCGTTGCAGGGAATGAGCAAATTCTTTATCGTTAGGAGGCAACAGCATGAGCTCGTGATCGCCCGGAACGTTGTGTACACGTACTCCTTTTAAGGCATATTTTTTCCAGCCCAGATACTTGTTATCATCAACAAAATAAAGCCGCACCTGTGCTTTGAACAGATCCACGATACCATCGTAGGGCTTCATCGTATATTTTGCAAAAGCTGATTCATGCTTTTCAATGATCTGCTCAAAGAGGTCGAGTCCTTCTTTGGGTTTCGGCTTTTCCCGTAAACCCACCGCCTTGAGTAGTCGATCCACCTGCCGTTCAACATACACCTGCTGATAACGGAGCGTTGCGCCGGGCTTGCTTACCAACGAACTCGTAAACCACACAAATTTCGGAAACTGTCTAAGAATTTTTCGCTGCAACCAACTGGCCAGTGACCGGTTCAAATCCGATTCCTGTGCATTGGTATCGAACATGGCCAGCATTTTTACTTCTTTGCCCATCGCTTTTAACTGCCGGGCCATTTCGAGGGCTACGTACCCACCAAACGAATAACCAGCGATAGCATAAGGGCCCGTTGGGTTTTGCTCAAGTACTTCAGTAAGGTAGAAAGCTGCAATCTCGCCAATATCGTCCAGGGGTTCATCAATACCATCCAACCCGCGAGCCTGGAGCCCATAAATCGGTTGCTCAGGGTCCATATAACTCAATAAGCTACTGAAATTAAGCAGATTGAGCCCTATTCCATGAATGATGTAGATGGGAACTTTACGCCCTTCCGGCTGTATAGGAACCAGTGACTTCCAGTTAGTTGGCTTGGCATCAGCCTGAACCAGCTGGGCCAGTTTACGAACGGAAGGGTACGTTAATAGGGTTGATAAAGGCAGGCGTTTACCCGTTTCTTTTTCGAGTTGGGTCATTACCTGAACCGCAATCATCGAATGCCCGCCCAACTCAAAAAAGTCTGCATCAATATCAATTTTGTCAATTCCTAAAGCCTCCTTCCAGATTGCAGCAATGAGCTTTTCTGTTTCCGTACCCGGCTCAGTCTCGTTTCCGCTAGTTTGCAATAGACTAGCGGGTTTAGGCAGCGCATTACGGTCAATTTTCCCATTTGGGGTGATGGGCAACTGCGGTAGACTGACAAAGTCTGTTGGCACCATATATACCGGCAAAACCTCCTGCAACTTCGTCCGCCATACAAGTACCTGACCCCTAAAGGCATCCGTAGGCAGTAATGGATTCGTTACGACATACGCAATCAGCCGCTGGTCACCAGGCCGTTCTTCACGCGCCACAACAACCGCTTCGCGTATGCCAGGCTGCGTGATTAGCGCGTGTTCAATCTCCCCCAATTCAATCCGGTATCCTCTGACTTTCACCTGCTGGTCAATCCGACCCAGGCAATGAATTTCGCCATCGGCCATAAACTTGCCCAAATCACCCGTCCGGTACATCATCCTTTTTCTGGATTTGTCAAACGGATTCGGGACAAACTTGTCGCGGGTAAGTTCGGGACGGTTGAGATACCCTCGCGCTACCCCTTCACCAGCCAGGTAGATTTCGCCGATGCTACCCTCTGGCAATGGGTTCAGATGTTCATCGAGGATGTAAACCTGCGTATTTTGAATAGGTCTGCCAATGGTTATAATCTCATCGCTGGCAAGAATCTGCTTTCCGGTCGAATAGATGGTGGTTTCCGTCGGGCCATACATATTCCAGAGTGAGCCGCAACGGGCTGTCAGCTTTTGCGCCAGGTCTTTCGACATTGGCTCGCCACAACACAGGATTTTCAGGGGCAAACGTTCCTCCCAACCGGCAGCCAGCATCATTTTGTAGGTGACCGGCGTAGCCTGAATCATACTGATCTGCCAGTTCGGTATTGCCTCCAGTAACGCACGACCGTCCTTGGTCATTTCGGCATCTGCCAATACCAGCGTAGCGCCCACTAATAATGGCAAATACAATTCAAGGCCAGCAATATCGAATGAAACGGTTGTGACGGCCAGTAACGCATCATCTTTTGTGATGCCTGGCCAGGCAATCATACTATAAAGCAGATTAACCAGATTATGATGCTCAATAAGTACCCCTTTCGGCTGGCCCGTTGATCCAGACGTGTACAGGATATAGGCCAGATCATGGCCCGTAACGGGAACATTGGGGGCAGATTTCGGGTATGTTTCCAATTCGGCAAGCACCTGTTCAATCAGCACGACTGTTGGCTGATTGGATAGTCGTCCGGCAGCCTGGTACGTGGCTCGTTCACCTGTATGGTATTTTTTGGAGGTGATGAGCATGGATGCCGATGAGTCGGCTAACATAAATGCAACCCGATCATGCGGATATTCCGGATCAATAGGCACATAGGCTGCGCCTGCTTTTAAAACAGCCAGCAGGGTAATAACTAACTCCGGCGACCGATCCATGACGACACCCACCACCGCTTTCTGCTTGTCTGAACCTAGTCCATACGTCAGGATTGCGTGGGCTATCTGGTTGGCTCGTTCATTGAGTTCGCGGTAAGTTAGTGTTTGGCCCTTCGTAAAAACGAGGGCTGTTTTATCTGGTTGGCTCGCTGCCGTTTGATCAAGTAGTGCCTGTAACGAACTGGCTCCTGGGTAATCGGCCGCGGTGTTATTCCAAAGGGTTAATTTTCGCAGCTGTTCAAACTGATCAGCTAACAAGATATCCTCAATCAGTATGGATGGATTGGCAACGACTGCTTCCAGTACGTTTTCAAATTCGCCCATCATCCGGTCGATTGTGCTTTCTTTGAATAAGTCCGTATTATAAGACCACTCCAACACCAGTTCAGCGGTTGATGACGATCCGCTAATATTCAGGAATAAATCAACGGCTCCATATTCCCGGGGGTTGCTAATGAGCTGATAATCGAGTCCATAGAAATTAACTCCATCGTCCAGCCCCATATCTACGTTGAAAATAACCGGCACGAGCGGGACTCGTGATGGATCTCTGACAATGGATATTTTCTTCAGTAGGCTACCAAAGGTGAGTTGCTGATGCTCGTAGGCATCGAGCACATCTTCCTTACGTTGTTTTAAAAACTGGAGAAAGCTAAGTTCCGAACGGGGAAAACTCCGCAGTGGCAGTAAATTCACGCAGTGGCCAACCAAACCCAGATAGCCGGTAGCCGATTGACCTGAGGTTGGTAATCCCAAAACAATATCGTCCTGTCCAGTCAATCGGTACAGAAATACCTCAAAACTGGCCATCAACGTGGTAACGAAACTACAGCCCGCCTTCGCCCCCATCTTTTTGACTGCCAATCCTAACGTATCGCTAAGTGGATAATCCCGGCGGGCAATTTTGTAGGTACGAAGGGTTGGCCGGGCGAAATCGGTTGGCAAGTCGAGTACAGGAACGGATTCTTTGTACTGATCGACCCAAAACTTTTCGATCTCCTGGTATTCCTTAGTTGTCAGAAACTGAAGCTGATCAGCAGCATACTGGCTATAAGTAGGTGCCTCGGGCAAACCGGGCAAACGATGTTGAGCGTAAGCCGAATAGAGCGCACTCAAGTCTTGTAGCATGATGCCTAATGACCAGCCATCGCACACAATGTGGTGCGCTGTTAACGTGAAGTGATGGCTCGTGTCGGAAAGCTTGATCAAACCAACTTTCGCCAGCGGCCCATTCAGAAGATCGAACAGATACAGGGCATCCTGTTTTACATACTCCTTGATGATCTGCTCCTGTTCGGCCGGGGTTTTGTCAGCGCAATCCTGATAGATCAGATCAATAGAAAGCTGACCAAATACACACATCTGCCTTCCATCGGCACTAAATGCCGAATGCAGCGCTTCGTGACGTTGAACCAGCGATTGCCAGGCCTGCTCCAGCGCATTTTTATCTAAGTAGCCATTAAACCGTAGTGAGACTGACTCATTAAATGCCCGGCTGGCATCATCGCCACCTAATTGACAGGCTGCCCATACTTCCGTTTGCGGCTCGGTGGCTGGCGCAAGCCGCACAATATCGGGGCCATCAAACGGATTAAAGTCAACAGCAATCAGATTTACGTTTGTAATGCTTTCCGCCATTCTAGTCAATTTAATTCAACCTGAAGGTATTTTCCAGGCTGGTCTGGATTAGGGATAAACCAGGCTGGGTTACCTTCCCGATCCCGACCCAGTCTGGCACCCGGAGCAGGGGGTACGTCTATAGAAAACGTTGCACCGACCTTCTCAGAGCTAACTACCGTATTTGAAGCATTTTTAAAAAAACCGGCGTCGATCAGTTCGTGAATACTTTCGGTAAACCGGCGAATTATCGTATCAATTTCCTGATCAGTATGGGCTTCTGTCAGGAAACAGGGGAACCCATCCCAGATGTGTATTCCCTTATTACGCATTAAGGTAAACAACAACTCGCCGTAAGTTATATCTTCTTTAAATTTTATTTTCCAAAGTGAACCAAAATTTACTACAAGGAGGGGAAGATGCTTTTCTGAAAGCACAGCGTTCAAGCCATCGGCAAGAAATTGGGTCTTTTGGGTTAATTGTTGTTGTAGACCTGGCCCTACTTCCTTCATATGCGTTAAGGATGCTTTGGCCGCAGCTAAGGCTAATGGATGTCGAACAAATGTTCCGGCAAAATACGTAACGCCCACTTCTGGCACAGAGGTATCGCCATATTGCCAGAAGCCACCATCGAGCGCATCCATAAACTCGCGTTTACCCGCAATGACACCAATGGGTAAACCAGCTCCAACGACCTTACCATACGAACCCAGATCCGCTTTGATCCCAAACAGAGCCTGTGCTCCACCAGGGTGCGTTCGAAAACCCGTGATGACTTCATCGAAAATCAGGACCGTGCCCGATTGTGCGGTGATGGCGCGTACTTTTTTCAGAAACTCGATGGGCACAAACTCAGGTCTACGGCTTTGAACAGGTTCTACCAAAACAGCTGCCAGTTCGTGTGCCCGTTCACGGATGATCTGAAGGCTTTCGTCGGTACCATAGTCCAAAATCAGCATGTTCTGCACGGCCTCTGGCATAATGCCGGGTGCAGCTGGAAATGACTTGAGTTTTTTGGTACCCCTAACCAGAACTTCATCAACAATACCATGGTAGGAACCAGAAAAGGCAACGATCAACGACCGGCCCGTTACGGTTCGGGCAATCCGCATCGTTCCAAGCACTGCCTCGGAACCCGTGTTGCACAATGCCGCCCGGTCGGCGCCCGTCAGTTCACAAATTAATTGACTGACTTCGCCCGCCAGTTCATGCTGCGGACCAACCTCAAATCCTCGTTCAATTTGTTCATGTAAGGCTTCTTTAACCCAATCAGGCTGATAGCCAAACATATTTGAACCGAAGCCATTCAGCGCATCTATGTATTCATTCCCATCAATATCCCACACCCGGCTCCCTTTTGAACGATTGACCACCAGTGGATATACAATTTCTTTCGTCAGCGGCCGGAAACCGGATACGACTCGTGGATCGGCCATTTGTGCCCGATGCTCCTGAGCATACGCTTTACTCTTGCCTGTTTTCTGATTATACCGCTCCGTAAACTCTCGCAAGAAATCCTGCTGCTTCGTTGTTAGTTCCGAAGCCTGTCGTTCAATACGGGCTGTTGCACCAAATGGCTTTTTCAGTTCCACCTTTTCTTCAGGTGTCAAATCAGCGGTATCGGCAATTTTGTGCCCATTCGAGCTACCATTCGACGTTCCATTACTGGAAGCCAGAATAGACTTTATCGTAGCAGGAATGGTGGGTGTAATGGGAGCAGTTGGCAAAGGGGCTACCGGATTTCCACCCTGTAGCAATTCAATCTGTTTGGCAAGTAGTTGTAGCTGCTGAGCAATTAAATCCAACGCGGGATTTCCTAGTGCCCACCCTGTTGATACTGGGTTGTAAGCAACAACAGGGTGGTTGATAGGCATCGGTGCCGATAACGGCGCTGGCTGTTGCACCTCAACAGGTAACGTCTGATCGAGGTAATTGACTAATTGTTCAGGTGACGTATATTCGCTTGTTAACTGTCGGAAGGTGACTGGTATGCCAAATTCTTTTTTGAGCGTTAAGGCTACCTGAGTAAGCAATAACGAATCGAAGCCGATTTCCAGGAAACTCGTATCTGACGCTATGCCATCTAGTTCAATCCCGGATGCGTCTTCCAGGAGTTGGTTAATTTTTTTGAGTAGGGTGTCTTTTCTCATAGTAACCGATTGCATTTCTGGTGTGAGGGGAATAGATACTGATTCATTCTCCAGCGAGGAACTAGCTGCATAGGATTGGCCGTTCGACAAACTCTGTTGATTAACATTAGTCGAATACTGCCCTGGCGGTTCGGCTTGTACAGCTACCGGATCAACCCAACAACGTTTCCGAGTAAAGGCGTACGTGGGTAGCGATACATTGATCCGTTGCTGGCCTGTATAAAAAGCCTTCCAGTCTGGCTCCAAACCCGCCAGATACAGTTGCCCAAGTGTTGTTAAAACGGACTGACAGTTCGCTAGTACATCGGGCTGATTCGCTAATCCGGCCAAGACCGTCACTGGCTTTTTACCCGCTTGTTGCCGAGCCAGAGTTGCCGTAACATGACCCGGGCCAACCTCAAGTAAAAGTGGATTATCGAAGGTAAAAATCGTATCGAGGGCATCTGAGAAACGTACCGTTGCCCGGAGGTGGGTTGCCCAATAATTCGGATCGGTGGCTTGTGTATCCGTTAACCAGTTGCCAGTCACCGTTGAAACGATGGGCTTTTTCGGGCGGTTCAGCGAAACTCCGGCAACAATCTTCTCAAACTCGCCAACAATTGGGTCCATCATGGCGGAGTGAAAGGCATGGCTGGTTACCAGTGGCTGGTTGGGAATTTCCTTCTCATCGAGCAAACGGGCAAAATCGGCAATGTCTTCATCAGGACCCGCTACAACGCAGAGGGTATGGCTATTAATGGCCGCCATAGAGATTGTTGAAGGCAGTATCGCCAACACAGCAGTTGCCGCTTTTCGTACGGATAGCATACTGCCACGTGGCAATTCACTGACCATTCGGCCACGAGCCGCAATCAGCGTTAGTGCATCCGCTAAAGAGAATATACCTGCCAGATGGGCGGCCACAAACTCACCTACGCTATGCCCACAAAAAACCGATGGTTCAATGCCCCAACTCATCCATAATTGAGCTAAGGCATATTCGGTCACAAACAGAGCCGGTTGTGTATATCGGGTATTTTTCAGTCGTAATTCAACCTCAGAATTGATAAGGTCGGCGTACATAACCTGGCGGATATCGGTATCCAAACAGGGACTCAGCAATTCAGCACAGGCGTCTACTGCCTGACGGAATACAGATTCATTTTCGTATAACGCCCGGCCCATGTTCAGGTATTGCGACCCTTGCCCTGGAAAGAGAAAAGCGACTTCATCAGGCCGGTCGGCAACCTTAGGTTTACTTGTTGGCGATTTACCTGGTTCAGCCAGTAAGTTGCCAACAAGTTCGGCCTGCGTGGCGGCTACCACAAAACGCCGGTGCTTAAAATTGGCCCGCGTGGTTTGCAGTGTAAACGCTACATCCGCCAGATTCAGTGAAGTAGGCTGGTTCAGTTGTGTTGCCAGGTTCCGGGCATACGCATCCAGGCTAGCTTGTGTTTTTGCTGACCAGGTAATCAATTGAACTGGTCGACCTGTCTCTGAAACCTGGGGTTGTTGATCAAACTCTTCCAGAACGACATGAACGTTTGTACCACCCACCCCGAATGAACTCACCCCAGCTCGGCGTGGTAGGCGCTCCGATGAAGTTGAATCCGCTACGTTCCAATCTGTGAGTTTCGTATTGACAAAAAATGGACTGTTAGCAAAATCAATAGCAGGGTTTGAACGCTCGTAATTAAGCGATGGGGGAATCTGCTTATGATACAAAGCCAGTGTGGTTTTGATCAATCCGGCCACACCCGCAGCCTGGGTCAAATGCCCCATGTTGCTTTTAATAGAACCAATGGCACAGTATTGTTTTTCAGTCTGTTCGCCAAACGCCTGTGTTAAGCCATCAATTTCAATGGGATCACCAAGTGGCGTTGCCGTTCCATGCGCTTCCACATAGCTGATGGTTGCGGGATCGATACCGGCATCGGCAATGGCCATAGCGATGGCCCCTGCCTGCCCCTCGGCGCTGGGTGCGGTAAAACTACCTTTGCCCCCACCATCATTGTTAACGCCAACCCCTTTAATGACCGCATAAATTGTATCCCCATCACGCAAGGCCGCTTCCCGATTTTTCAACAAAACGACCCCTGCTCCATCGCTGAACACGGTTCCCTGCGCATCGGCATCAAATGAACGGCAATGTCCGTCCCGACTGAGCATAGCCCCTTCCTGATATAAATGGCCGCTGTTGAGGGGTGTGGTTATGCTCGCACCACCCGCCAGCGCCAGGTCACACTGGCCGTTTCGAATGCTCTGAACCGCCTGCGAAATAGCCAATAGCGATGTTGAACAGGCCGAGTAGACACTAACGGCAGGGCCTTTCAGATTCAACTGATAGGCCGTTCGGGAAGCTATGTAGTCTTTTTCATTCAAGGTCATTACCTGAAACGCCCCAACCTGATCGATCAGATCCTTATGTCCGAGTACATTATTCAGGTAATACGTATTATTTCCGCAACCGGCAAACACACCCATGCGACCATCGTAGTGTTGCGGTAAGTAGCCCGTTTGCTCCAGCGTTTCCCAGGCAATCTCCAGAAAAACGCGTTGCTGGGGATCCATCAGTTGCGCTACGTTGGGCGTCAGTCCGAAAAACTGCGCATCAAACTGGTCGGCCTGCTCAATAACACCCCTTGCTTTTACATAGAGCGGATCATGTTTAAGGCTGGCTGGTATACTGGCGTCTAATTCACTGTCTGTGAAAAATCGGGTAGTTTCTTTTCCCTGCTTCAGCAGTTCCCACAGGGCATCAACCGTGCTTGCTCCCGGAAAACGGCCTGCCATCCCAATTACGGCGACATCATTATCCGAAGTAAGCTGGCTTTCTTTTTCCGTTTGGAATTTAGCTGACTCGTTCGTTGATCGGGTAGCCAGTTGTGATTTCAGCGGGTTCAAATAACCAGCAATGCCGGCAACTGTCGGAAATTGATACAGCTTCGTAACAGGTAATGTTTGCTCATACTGCTTTAACGAGGCTACCGTCTTCTGAGCCAGTAAGGAGTTTCCTCCCAGTTCAAAGAAATTATCATCCAACCCTACTTTATCGACTTGTAACAGGTCAATCCAGATACGGGCGATTGTTTGTTCAAGCTCACTCTTAGGCTTTCGATAGGCAATGTCTAATTCAGGCCGTTTGCGTTCAAGGGCTGGTAACTGCTTTTTATCAACCTTGCCACTGCTGGTTTTAGGGAGCTCATCCAGCCAGACAAAAGCGGACGGCATCATGTAGTCAGGCAGTTGTTGTTCGAGTTGAGTTCGAATACCAGACTTAGCTACCTGATCATTAGTCGCTACCAAATAGGCAACCAGTCGTTTCTGACTATCAGTACCTTCACGGGCTACAACCACAGCCTGCTTAACACCGGGAAGCTGATTTATACTAACTTCGACTTCGCCCAGTTCAACCCGGTGTCCCCGGATTTTCACCTGATCATCGCGACGGCCTAAAAATTCAATAGCTCCATCGGGTAGCAATCGGCCGAGGTCTCCAGTGCGATAGATACGCATCTGCCCTTGTTGTGGCACTTCGAGTTCGATGAATTTTTCGCTGGTCAGCACGGGCTGATTCAGGTACCCTTCGGCTAAGCAGGCTCCTCCAAAGCAAAGTTCCCCCACCTCTCCATCAGGCAGGATTGTCAGGTTATCATCAACAACAACTAAACTGACATTGTCGATGACCTGCCCGATCGTTGGTAATAAAGGCCAGTTGGCAGGATCGCCCGTTAAAGCTAGTTGGGTGATTACATGGCACTCTGTAGGGCCATACTGGTTGAATAATACACAAGCGGGAAGAGCCGAAAAAAACTGAATGAGTTGGGGGGTAATCTTTAACTGTTCACCGGCGGTCATAATTTCACGCAAGTGCACTGGAAACCGGCCCGTGCTCACGGCTGTTTCCGCCAGATACTGGAGAGCAACAAAGGGCAGAAACAGTCGATTTATGGCTTGTTCATCAATAAATCGCAACAGTGCATTTAAGTCAAGACGAAGCGTTTCATCAATCAGCATCAAGGTTCCGCCCGTGCTCAGGGTAGCAAAAATCTCCTGAAACGAAACATCGAAGCTTAAAGGGGCCAGTTGAAGCGTTCGTGTACCCAAACCTGCATTCGACTGTTTTTCCTGCCATTGCAACAGATTCATAAGGGGGCTATGCCCCATGCAAACTCCCTTAGGCTTACCGGTCGATCCTGACGTGTATAAAACGTAAGCGGTGGTAGTCTGACGGCTAACCGTCTGTAGTGGCTGGGTGTATTCCTGATCAGACGCAATCACCTGAAGCCCCAACCGGTCGAAGAGTAGTTCGTCAGGTGCGGTAGCCAAACAGGTTCGGAGCGCGGAATCGGCTTTAATCTGTTGTAACCGGTGTTCAGGATAAGCTGGATCAAGCGGCAGGTAAGCCTTGCCCGACTTCAGGATAGCCAGCACACTCACAATCATTTCCAGATTACGGGTTGTACTTACCCCTATCTGTTCAGCATCTGGATCCGCGTATAAAATAGCCTGAGCGAGTGCTTCTGCCCGGTTGTTTAATTGACCATAGGTAAGCTCGTGCTCCCCAAAGATCAACGCAATACGATCCTGATTTTCGAGCGACACCTGCTCAACAAGCTGATGAACGAACTGCGGGGAGTATCTACCCCGGCTTATGTCATCATAAACACTCATACAGATAATTGATTGAGGACCAGCAACTCACCTAACTACACAATCCTATGAACCCGCAGGTAATGGATTTACCTGCCAGTGTGTTCACAAACCGTTCTGTCTTGATGCTAATAGGTATTCCGTTGGGACTGATACGATTGCTCCTGTGGAACAGGCTTCTGCATGGCGTCGGCCTTACGGGGCACATCCACATAATCTCCTTCCACACGGTTTAAGACCGTCAATATTGGTTGGTTGGTTACGCGCACATACATGCTCAACAGTTGTTTCTCTGCCCTTGCCCAAGGGCTATTAGCATCAATTATTAATAGAGATAAAGCGCTGCTTTTGAGCAGATAAACCGGAATCTGATGATTAATCAGAGCGGGGAGTTCAAGAATAATTCGGTCAAACTGGGTGCCATCGAATCCCTGGTTATAATCAACCAGGTAATCCACACCCGTAACATTCATAAAATCGGGACGGATGGTATACGGGAAGTATGTTACACCCTGGCGATACTCGCGTTGCTCTTTACCCGTTACTCGCGGATAACAGTAAGCCACCTTCTGGTCAGCGGTTTCGTACAACTGAATCAATCCATTAGACACCCAGCTTTTGCCCTGTTTCGAGCGGATACTAAAGACCGTAATAACGGGTGGGTAAGGCTTACTAAGATTCTGCGTCACTTCAATATTAATGGCATTGAAGAGCTGCTCGAACATGCTGCGGGCCGCAAGAGTTGCTTTCGTAAAAACCAGCGGTTTTCTAACCGTTGGAAAAAGTGCTGCAACAGGCATTCCAATCATGGCTTCAGCTTGTTCCGGCGACTGGATTCGCTTGTCTAGCCAGAACCTCAATGCGGTAAGTAACAAGGCAATGAAAATACCAACCCCCATACCAATCGCGATAAGTTGCCAACGTTTGGAAGGTTGGGGTACTAATGGGAAATCAGGTGCATCCAGAATTTCCAGCGTTCCCCCGATCGCAACATCCTGACGACGTGTTCGCGATTGATCCACATTCTGAATGAGATCCAGGTATTCTTTTTCGGCAACGGATAGCGCACGATTTAACTGGCGCAGTTGCGAACCCAGTGGTCCGTACTCGTTTGTTTTAGCGGCATAGTCATCCATCCGCTTCTGATAAAGCTCCAATCGGGCCGACGATTCTTCGTATTCGAGCGATTTGGTCAACCGATCGTTAGCCATTGTTTGGGCTGGAACGGCCTCATTCGAATTGGCGGCCGCATCATACTTTTGCGCGCTCACTTTCAAATCATCCGATGCCTGTTTAACACTTGCCTGCAATTGGGCAATTACCGTTTGCGGCTGTCCATAGGCGCGGGCATTGGCTAACTTATTCTCAGCTTCCGTAAGTTTCTTCTGTTTTTCGGTCAGGTCATTATTAGCGGAACGAATACTTCCCTGCTGGCCCATACGCCCATTAAGCGCATCTAAAGCCGCTTTAGCCGCATTTTTCCGCATTAATTCCTGATTGTACTCACTATTCAGGGCTTCGCGGGAAGCCGCCACGGTTCTGGCCTCTTCATCATAATCCAGCACCTGATGTTTCTCACTAAAGGCGCGCAGATCCGCTTCTGCCTGAGCCAGTTTAGCTTTTGCCTTCTCTAGTTTTGCTTCGTAATAGCCAATAACGGAGTTGGTTTCCGATGTTTTGAGGGTTGCATATCGTTTGTTCAGAAATTCGATGGCATAATGCAGTGTACGCTGCGCTACGGCCGGATCATCTGACTCATACTCCATAAGTAATACGTCATTCGTATTCTTACGGGCCGATCCTTTGATTGTTTCACCCAGATGCTGAATCGAATAATACGAATCTGATTTTAGCAGCAAGGATTTTATGGGATTGTCGGTCGGCGTTTTTGCTAAGCTATCAATCGTTCTATGCAACAGGGCAGAGTCGGCAGCAATATAAAACAGGTTCTCCCAGCCGGGTGTAATGGCGTTATGTAATTTCTGAAAACCAGCACTAGCTAATACTAACGAATCAGGTTGGCGCAGTCGAAGGTGATCCGTCAGCAAACCAATGCCTATCTGAAGCAGTGTTTCCCGCGAATTAAGGGTCGTTAGAATATTATCAAAGGCACTGGCTGATCGGTCCTGAAACGCACTATTACGATCTGATAGCAGCGAATAGCGAGACACCAGCCCGGTATAAAGTGTGGCCTGCGATTTATAGACCTTAGCCTCATGCCGGGTAACATAGAAAGCTGTTCCGGCTGTTACAACCGGAATAATGATGAACCAGAGTATATGCTGTTTCAGTAAGCGCAAAAAAACCTCGATTGTCATACAATTCGTTTAGTTACGTTTCAACCGTTGAATAGGCATACCCATTAGTGCTTCGAAATAATGAACATTCTTTAGGAAATTCCCTTTCGCCTGTTCTGATGCAGTCTTCGCCTGAACGTAGCGACTGGTAACCGAAGCCATTAAATCGGCTGTAATCTGGCCTTTCTGAATTTCGACCTCCGCCACCCGCAGGGCAGTTAACGAGGCTTGTTCATCAATTAACAATATCTTCAGAAGTTGCTGGGTCGTAATCATGTCCTGATAAATACCGATCAATTCACGCTTCAATTGCAACTCAACAGTTTCTTTCTGGTGAACAGCAGCTTTATAATTTGCACTAGCTTGCCGAACCTGATGTTTTCGCCCAAACAATTCATAGAGCGGTAACCGTACATCAATACCTACCCGGTAACCGTTTGCGATCTGCCCAAGGGTGCTCTCCGGCACTATCCCTCCGCCTGGTACAGCTGCTCCTCCCGACGAGATAAGTATTTGATTACCAGTAGAATAGTTCCCAAACCCAGCCACATTTTGTAGAATCTGTACTTTAGCTATCTCATGCGCTTCATTGAGTGAGTTAGCAACTTCATTCTGGTATTTTACGACGGGTGAATGGGCGATTGCCACCTTCATTAACTCCTCGAATGGAAGTAATTGAATAGCAATGTCCTGATTAATATCGAGGTATAAGGTATCATCAGCAAGGCCCGACGATGCACCGAATGAGACCAAACCCCGGACTCCCCGGCTTTGCCCGGAACAAACCGTTGTTGTAAGCGCCCCTAGTAGCAAGAAGAGACTAATGCGGGAAATCAGTATCGTATGTAAGCGGAATAAACGGAATCTCATTCTAAAAAAATTTACACAAGCCTCTTCGCACAGGTATCTCTCTGACAAGTTTTCTATTTCTAGAATAGGGAAACTTATTATTTTACAAGTCAACTAAAACTCTACATCAAGTTAAAATCAAGTCACACCCATTCGGTCAACTTGTGTTCGCTAACTTTTGACTATTTTATTTCTACTTTGTCACACAACAAGCCTATTTCACTCAGCCTGAGTACTACTTAAGGTACCTGTGTATCGGGCGATCCCGTATGGGGGGTATGCATAAATCGCTTAAAGGCTTTCCGCATATTTAGTAACGCTTTGACAAAACTTAGTAACAATACCGGGATAAGCAGCAACTCTTTTACACTTACCCGTTTCCATAAATAAGTAGGCACAGAAAGGACGAGGCTAACCATCTGCAGAAGCAACAGGATGAGTGGAAGCTGCCATAAAACCGGTTTGCCAGTCAGCAAACCAATAAATAGACCAGCTATCAGTAAACCCAGTAAAAGAATTTTTGGTAAAATTATTGCCTGGATAACCTTAAATCCACTGGCAAATCGACCAGCCAGGAGTTCCCGTACACCACTCCAGAAGTAAAATTTCAGAAACTGCCACTGCGCTGCAATCCAGCGGGTTCGCTGATTTTCGAAGACGGCACGTTGCGCTACTTTCTCATCGTAAATATAAGCCTGCTCCAGATACCCAATTTTGAAGCCGCTCAGTACAATATTGGTTTCCAACTCTTTATCATAACCACCCATTGTGTGTTGTGTGGTCATGGCAGCTTTCATAAGCGCGGGTTCGAATGCCATTCCCGACCCAATGGTTGCGGAAGACAGGCCGAGCACACGGCTTGCTTTTCTAAAAATATGATTGTTAATCTCTTCACTGATTGCATCCAGAACAGCCACGCTTGTATTTATATTTTTAGCAACGCGGTGCCCCTGAATGGCCCGCCACCCCTGCTCGAACGCGTTGTTTATCCGGCTCAGGAAATCCGGCGCCATATGGTTGTCTGCATCCGACACAACTAGTATATCGTATTGCTCGATTGGTAATCGGGCTAGTGCTGAATTGATCGCTTTAGCAACCGTAGATACGTCAAATGAAACCGTAAGTACCTTTATGGGTAAAGCAGCTAATTGGGCTAGTGTGTGAGCCTGAAATGAATCTGCAATGACAATCAGCTCAAATCGGTCTGCGGGGTAAGTTTGTTTTAGGTTTTCGGTAACGGATTCCACAATAACCGCATCTTCCTTATAAGCAGGAATTAGAACCCCTATTTTTCTGAAAACAAGTGGGGCCGCTGGTTGATCCGCATCATCGGCCTTACCGAGTCGACCTGCAATGGCAAAGAAGACCCAGTACAAGACATTTAACGCAATAATTCCTATAAAGAGGAGGTAAACGAAGACTATAAACTGCATAATAAACCAAAATGGATCGACCAGAGAACTATTGGCAGGTTATAAGAAAGTAATGCCTATGGTAGTCGATGGATAGAAAAACGAGATCGCTTCACCGTAAGTTTCGCTTCTTCAGACCAGAACCTTTCGATAAACTACCGCCTAATAAATTTTTGATGGCAGTAGTCGATCTAATCCGTTTAACAGGCCGTATCAGTATAGAAATCTTTCTATTTAAGACCAGCAATTTGTGACCAAGTCACAAAACACGACGCAACCCTAAGCCTAAACTTATCGTATATAAGTATATGCGCTACATCGTTGTTTTCGCTCAGCAGGAAATTGGCTACGCCGTGGGGTTCGATAACTCCGCCGACGCGGTAGATTTTTTATTCTGGGGCTACGAAGAATACGATTTGCTGCCCTACGGCATTTTCGATGCGCTCACCGGCGAAGTATTCCCCTACGAGCATCGGGGAGAGCTGGTGGTAGAAGTAGATGAGGAGACCATCAGTCGCACAGCAAAGGATTATTTGAAGGCAGCTATCCGGCAGACGACGTAGCCTTTCCCCAAAACCGGTTTCCCTCTTCTTCAAACTCAGTTTATCTGTTTCAATCCTTACTTTCGTGGGAAATTCCACTTCATGAAACCGATTGTTCCCCAACAGGAAACTATCCCATTGTTCTCACATCTGAGTCGCCGTTCGTTTTTATACCATGCTGGTGCATGCACAATTGGCGGACTTTTACTGGATTCCTGTGCACCAACAGATGAGGCTCCTGTTGCCAACGCAGGAAACCCCATTGCCTGTTACGGCGATAGTCTTACAGATGGCTTTGGCGGGGCAAAAATTTCTACGCTTCTGGCTTCCGCTTTTCCGGGTCGTATCGTTGAGAATTACGGCATTAGCGGCCAGACAGCTCAGCAGATTGCGGCCAGACAGGGCGGTCAGCCTTTGTTACTTACGCTTGATAGAAATGCCTTTGCAGGAACGGCTGCGGTAAAAATAACGGGTCTTTCGGCCCGGGTTTTATCAACGCCCGATTCCAATAATACGTCTACGCTTACGGGCACGCTAGGTGGAGTAACGTGTACACTAACCCGTATAGCAACAGGCACAGCTCCCAATCAGATAGAAACGTATACAGTCTCGCCGAGTACATCTACAACACAGGCTATCCCCGCTAACACCCAGCTTTATCTTGATAGCGCCGAAAAAACCAAGTCGTATATACAAACTTTATGGCTTGGGCGAAATAATCTACCCAATCTGACAGGTGTAGATTCGCTAATCGATAGTTGTGTATCGTATCTCACCAATCCACGACGGTTTATCGTCATTGGCATTCTAAACGCAGTTGGCGAGAGTGCGGCCATCAATACTACTATTCTGGCGATGAATGCGCTTTTAGCCAAAAACTACCCCGCCAATTTTGTGCCCGCGACACCTCCAACGCTGGCAGAAATGGCAGCCTTAGCTTATACCGCAACTGCCCAGGACCTGAACGATATAGCGGCTGGTGCCATTCAAAGAGGCCTGCGCTACGATGGCCTTCACCTGAATAAAACAGGGTATCAATTAATCACCAACCGGATCGTAGCCCTTATAAATTCCAATAACTGGTAGTGATCTTTATTTACACAAAAATAGGCCGTAGAGCAACTCCCTGATAGTACCTATTTAAATAAATTAGTATATTTAAAATCAAAAAAATACCAGCTGATTATACTACCTATGACGTTTGATTCCTTTGGAAACTTATCTCCTTATAGCCTAATCATTACTGATTGGAAGATAATTGAGTCTCAATTTGTAGAACCTTTCCTTCAATCTATTTCCCGACTGGCCATTTACAAAGCCTTACTAGAGTATCTCACCGAACTAAAAGTTGCATTAGGTGTTCCGCTAGTTATTTGGCTGGATGGTAGTTTTACAACAAATAAGCCAAATCCAAACGACGTTGATTTTGTTATCTTTGTTGATACGTATACGTTTCAGCAACATCAATTAACCATTCAACGATTCAGAGCTAAACGCCTTGAACCGAACTCATTAATTGACGGATACTTTGTTGAGGTTTTCCCAACCAGTCATACAAACTATTTTATAACAGAATCAGATACAATAGAATGGTATCACCGATTCAGTCGTGACCGAAACAAACGAAAGAAAGGAATCTTGTCTTTCACATTTTAAACTCAAACCAATATGGACGGACAAACCGTATCGGGTAAGATGGTGCAAATCGAGCGTTTGCTTGAACTTATTCAGGGCACCAATAAACTGCTTACACTACACAAACGTATTGACAAGCCAAATCAAATGGCGATAGCCGACTACGAAGAACTACGAAAGCAATACATAAACGAATTAACCGATCTGCTTAAAGAATACGATATAAAGGTTTCGTCCGCTTACTCAGAAGCTGCCTAACATAGTAAAGCCGGTCACCTCATTGGTTGACCGGCTTTACTATGTTAGGCAAAATCAGATGACTTA
The DNA here is from genome assembly GCF_054776855.1 of Spirosoma migulaei. Lineage (NCBI taxonomy): Bacteria > Pseudomonadati > Bacteroidota > Cytophagia > Cytophagales > Cytophagaceae > Spirosoma > Spirosoma migulaei. The sequence goes on from NZ_BAAHBG010000027.1 coordinate 663,402, forward strand.
CACCAGCAGAATATCTTTTTCTTTGGCGATAAATGTCTCGTCAATTCGGGCAATGAAGGCATCAGTAAGCTTTTGAACGCGCTCTTCACCCATTTTTACGGCATCTTCCGATACGCCATCTTTCACCAGCTTACGAATGTCGTCGTTGGTATCTTTACGGATGTTCCGAACGTTGATTTTGGCCGTTTCAACTTCCTGTTTTACTTTCTTCACCAGATCGCGACGACGCTCTTCGGTTAGCGGTGGAATATTCAACCGAATCTGTTCACCGTCGTTGTTCGGGTTCAGGCCCAGATTTGAATTACGGATAGCCTTTTCTACTTCGCCAATCATCTTTTTCTCAAATGGCTTGATCGAAATAGTACGGGCATCGGGGGTGTTAACCGACGCAACTGTATGCAAAGGCGATAGCATTCCATAGTATTCAACCTGAATGCCATCGAGCATGCCTGCGTTGGCCTTCCCGGCACGAATTTTAGTTAATTCGATGGCTAAGTGCTTAAGCGCTTTTTCCATCGTATCCTTTGCATCGTCGAGAAATAACTCGATTTCTTCCATGAATTGATTTACGATTTAAGAAATACGATATACGATTTGGGCTGACGCACGAACATAAATCGCACATCGTAACTCGTATATCATAAATCCATGTATAAGTTTATGGTAATGTCATTGTAATAAGCGTGCCCTGGTTATCATCACCCTCAATTAGCTTGAGCAGACTACCTTGCTTGTTCATATTAAAAACAATGATAGGCAAATTGTTTTCCTGGCAAAGGGTAAAGGCCGTGAGATCCATTACGCTTAGTTTCTTTTCGTAAACGTCATCGAAGGTTATGCTCGTATATCGCGTAGCTGTTTTATCCTTCATCGGATCGGCTGTGTAAACGCCGTCTACCTTCGTGCCTTTGAGGACAACGTCGGCTTCTACTTCAATTGCTCGCAATGCCGCTGTGGAGTCGGTTGTGAAGTAGGGATTACCAGTACCGGCGGCAAAGATAACCACCCGGCCTTTTTCAAGATGGCGCACCGCCCGCCGACGCACATAGGGTTCGCAAACCTGCTCCATCTTAATAGCCGACATCACGCGGGTATACATCTTATGCTTTTCGAGCGAGCTCTGAATAGCCATCGCGTTGATAACCGTTGCGAGCATACCCATGTAATCGCCCTGTACTCGGTCGATTCCCGAGCGCTCACCCGAGACGCCCCGGAAGATGTTTCCACCGCCAATAACGATGGCTACCTGCACGCCCAAATCAACAACTTGTTTGATTTCCTTGCTATACTGTTCGAGCACTACTGGATCAATATTGTAACCATTTGGCCCAGCCAGAGCCTCCCCGCTCAGCTTGAGCAGGATACGCTTATACTTTGTCTGCGATGTCATGTAGGGAAATTTTGCGGGCAAAGATAGGGAAAAAGGGAGGAAGGAAGAAAGGGCCAAGAGGGAGGAAAGGGATTTTGTCAGACTATATTTGCTTCATAGTCCCTTTCCGCCCTCCTCCCTCTTCTCCTTTAATCAGGCCGATTGCCAAAGTTCTTTCAGCCGATTGAGGTCCCGCTTCATGGCTGCAAACAAGTCATTTTTCGGAATTGACAACTGAGTAGCTCCATGCTCGGCACCGCCCAGTGGGTACTCGTAATGTAGCGATATGGGTACGCGAATGTTAGCTTGTTTAAGTTGTTTGAAGTAGGCGGTAAAGTCGACCATGCCTTCTCCCAGTGGCACATCCTGTACAACCCATTTACCTGCTAATGAGCCGGTTGATTTCTTCTCCCAACGAAAATCTTTTATGGCAATCGTTTTGATGTGGGGTATCAGCAACCGTACACCAGTTGGCCAGGCCATTCCGCCTTCAACGGTGGCGTGCCGAATATCGTATTGTACACCCATATGCTGTTGATCAGCAGTTTTGAGCATTTCCCAAAGCTCCCAGACCGATGCGCCCACCAACAACCCCGCGTGATTTTGATAGCAACCCGTCAGATTCAGGCTTTTGTTTAGCTCACTCAAGGCACGAAGTTGACCTTGAAAATGTTCGATTGAATCCGGGATAGATTGTTTATCGGTATACGAATACCATTTCATCCGATAAGCCTGGAACCCAAGCCGAGCGGCTGTTTTCAGGAGTCGACTATCAGTTCCATTAGTCGCATCGCCAACCGCCGTCGTCATCAGTTTGGGTGCAAGGCCAGCTTTTTTCAATGCATCAACAGCTTTGGGCAGGTCCTCCTCCACGCGATCGGGTACTACATGCCCCTCTGGGCGAACGGTTAGATCAACACCATCGAATCCCATACTAGCGGCTGCATCAGCCATATCGCTATAGTTCAGGAATTGAAGGTGCTTCGAAAAAACATGAATATCTGGCAAGTCAGTGTTCAATGAGTTGACTGACGTAATCAGGGTTCCTGGCAGTAGTGGCAATGCGCCAGCGGCCAGCGTAGCTTGCTTGAGAAAACGACGACGTGAATGCAGGGAGTCCATACTCCTCTAAACACCGGCCTACAGGAATTCTACCAGTACCTGTCCCTTTTCAACCCGGTCGCCCTTACCTACCCGAATCGTTTTAATAGTAGCTTCACCAGGTGCCTTCAACATATTCTCCATCTTCATGGCTTCCAGAATTAGCAAGCTATCCCCTTTATTGACCACATCACCGGGCTGAACGCTGATACCCACAATCAATCCCGGCATGGGCGCTTTCAGTTCATTAATTTTCGTACTTGCCAGCGTACTCATGCCCATTTTTTCGAGCAATAGGTCAAACCGATCTTTTAGCTGAACGTGATAAATATGACCGTTTATCTTCAGACTAACCGTTTTATCAGCCGCATTCAACTCTAGTACTTCAGCTGTGTAGGAACGATTCTGATGAAGAATATGAAATGTTTGCGCAGAGAGTTTTACTAAATCCCAGGCAAATGGGTCGCCATTGAGCGTTTGCCCATCCGCAGAAAAGTCAATTAAAAATGGGGGATTTTTAAGGTCGGTCAGGGTGGCAGTGTACATACGTTTCTCGAAATAAACTTAAATAAACCTACGATTTATTTACCAACCAAATCCCCAGCAAACACACACCCATTCCGGCAAATTGCACCGCATAGATGGTTTCGCCATCTAAAACGCCCCACATGAGCGCTACAATGGGAATCAGATACGTAACGGAAGCCGCAAACAAAGGCGACGACAATTGCATAACCCGGTTAAAAAAGATGGACATTAACCCCGACCCAAATACGCCCAGTGTAACCAACGCTCCCAACGACCAGTTATTTTCAGCATTGATGACACGGCTCAAAAAATCGGTTGGCATGAGCGTAAGCAGGGCAATGGGCCCAGCAAAAGCAAACAGCCAGGCTGTTGATACTAACGCAGGCAGGTGGCTCAGGTAACGCCCAATAAGATTGGTATTTAGGCCATAACAAATGGTGGCTACTACGACCAGCAGGGCGTATTCATTAATCTGAAAAGAACCGGTTGCGCTGAAAAATACCAGTAGTAATGAGCCCGCCAAGCCCAGTAAAATACCAGCAACCTGTCGAAGCTTGAGTGACTGACCGAAAAATACGCCCCCTATAATCAGCGTAAATAACGGGCTGAGCGAATTCAACGCCCCCGCCAGTGAGCTATTAAGATGCGCCCCTGCTTCGGCAAACAGGAAGGCAGGAATCACGAATCCAATTATTCCCGACGCCAGCAGCGCTACCCACCGATGCCGGACAGCCACCCGAACATCAGGCTGACGACTTTGTCTCGCCAGAAATGGTGTAAAAAAGAAGAGTGCAAAGACCAGTCGGCCAGCAGCTACCTGCTCAGGTGGAAAGGAAACCAGACTCCGTTTTATCAGAATAAATGAACTGCCCCAGACTAAGGCCAGTGAGCAAAGCAGCACCCACGCCAGTAACGGGCGTTTTTGAGGAATTACAACCGGTTCTTCTGTCGTCATTTTCCCTGGGCTAATCGAAGCGAGTTTAGAGCAGTTACTTCTCTTTCTTTGGTGTCAGAAAGGTACGAAGTGGTTTGGTAAATACACCCGATAGCGTCGAAACGTATACTGTGTTATGGAAGGCGGCTACAGATGTAATACGATTTCCAAATAAATTCGTATTATCCAGTTCTGTCGGTGTGAGGGTAGTTGCCGTAAGTTGTAGCTGGAAAAGCTGGCTATTGTACATACCAATCAGTAGATTATTGACCTGTTTATAGACCAGTAGTCGATACGTATCTGATACCTGGTTAGCTACCACCGACCAGGTTTTTCCCTGATCCGTTGAGGCAACCAACTGAAGCGAAGTACTATTAGCATAGGTTACACCATATACAGTTCCATTATAGGAAAACTGACGCAGTAACCCATATGGATAGGTTTTTTCGTAGACTCCATTGGGAGAAATCCGAAACGTACCTTTTACAGTTGAAACGATAAAATAATCTCCTGCACTACCCATGCTATATGGGAAACCAGCTCCTTCCAGAGTAATAAGTTGGGTTTTCGTCACGTCCAAGCCTAAATTGGGCCAGGCAGGAACATTAATGGATAAAAGTACCAGGCTTATATTAGCACCATTAATAACTGGTGTAGAGTATGATCTGTCATACCGTTGATAAGGTATGATTAACTGGTTTTGCCCGTTAACAACCATGCTTTCACCTTGATTAACGGCCAACGTAATAAAGCCAGCAAAGTCGGCATCAAGCTGGGACATTCTTACGTAATCGTTACCACGTGCCAGCACTGGACTAGCCGTTGGGATGACATTAACCCGGTCATCATTTAGAAAAGCAATAAAAGATGAACTCAGACAAGGCCGATAATCCGTGCGTCCATTCGGCTGAGCTTGTCCCCCGTAGTGAGTGAATGTTGTATCGTACTTGGATTGTTGCTCACCAGGAGCAATGGACGTTGTTTGGGCACCCGACAGTATAATCAGACTGGTATCGGCGTAACTGTTCAACTGAGTCTTCTCGTCGAAAAGAAAATCATTATCAAGCTGCCAGCTTAACGTTTGGTCAGGTGGTGTTGCGATTTCTTCGACGTCCTTCTTACAAGCTATTGAACAAACTGTAATTAACAGACATAGCCAACTATAACGCTGGAGGTGCATGGAGTGTAAACTTTCTGGAAGTTGTTAGCATTTTGTTTATACCAGTTCCTCATTATACTGTTCGGCTACTTCGTCCAGAACAGCACTCACCCCGCTATACGAATCGGTCGTTACCAGTTGCATTCGGTAGGGTTTAAAATCGGGCAGGCCTTTGAAGTAATTAGCATAGTGTCGGCGCATTTCAAAAAGCCCCACAATTTCACCCTTCCAGCGAATTGAGAAATCGAGATGCTGGCGGCAAACCGCTACCCGATCAGCAATAGTCGGCGGAGTCAAATGGTGGCCCGTTTGAACAAAGTGCTTGATTTCATTGAAAATCCAGGGATGCCCAATACTGGCCCGGCCAATCATTACACCATCGACGCCGTACCGATTTTTATACTCCAGTGCTTTTTCGGGCGTGTCAATATCTCCATTTCCAAATATTGGGATCTGAATGCGTGGGTTTTCTTTGATGCGCCCGATGAGTGTCCAGTCGGCCTCGCCTTTATACATCTGGACGCGTGTGCGACCATGAACGGTCAACGCTTTGATGCCAATATCCTGCAACCGTTCGGCTACTTCGCCCACATTCTTCGTGCTCTCATCCCAACCCAGTCGGGTTTTTACGGTTACAGGCAGGTGAGTCGCTTTCACAACGGCCTCGGTCATGCGAACCATCTTGGGAATATCCTGCAACAAGGCAGCCCCCGCCCCCCGGCAGGCTACATTTTTGACTGGGCAACCATAGTTGATATCGATTAGGTCAGGATTAGCGCGGGTGGCTATTCGTGCGCATTCACCCATCGTTTCCACATCAGAACCAAAGAGCTGGATACCAATTGGGCGCTCGTATTCGAAGATATCCAGTTTTTGAACACTCTTGGCAGCATCCCGAATCAAGCCTTCGGACGATATGAATTCAGTATACATCAGGTCGGCTCCGTTGGCTTTACAAACCGCACGAAATGGGGGATCGCTAACGTCCTCCATAGGTGCCAGCAGCAACGGAAAATCCGGAAGTTGTATATTGCCAATATTGACCATTGTATAATAATGGGTTCTCAAACCCGACTCAGTTTTCTGTTAATTATGTCGGACGGTCACTAAAGCCGTACTTAAAGGATGTACAAATTACGATTTGCCAGTCAGTTTGGTTCCGCTGTTATAGGAGGTAGCCCAATCGAAAATCATTCTTCGTAACTCCTATTGCGTATATTTACCGAAAAAATATGATATCATGTATTTTATAGGATATAAATAATTAATTATCAATAGCTTACAAATAGAGCCATTAAATCCTACTGAAATATAGATGAAATTATCGAAGCGAAAATGCTCCGACATACACCACAGGCCAAGACAGGGTAGCAACGAGCATTAGCGAGCTTAATGCAGCGAATTCAGCAGCCACAGCCAAAGGTGCGTTGGACACCATTCAGGCGGGTATTAGCCTCGGTCCCTGGAATGCGTCTATCAATTCACCAGCTTTGACCGCCGATGCAAGTGCAATTATGAATGGTGGGTATTATAACGTCACTACAGGCGGCTCGCAATCCATAACAGGTACTCCTGTAGCCTTCGCGGTGGGGGATCGGGTAGCCAAGAACGGCAACTTGTGGTACCGAATACCCTACAATGACCTGGCGCTTCAGAAAGTCACACCCTTGTTGGATGTGATCGGCGTAGATAATGATAAACAAGTTCGTATTGAAGATCAGTATGGCTGGCCAGGTTTAATTTTCGATGAAAATGGACTTGCGACCTTCAACCTGCAACTGCTCAATCAGCTATCGGACCTTGCTTTTAAGGCCATTACTGCTACTAGTATAAATGGTATTACAATCACGAATGATTTTCCCGACCGTTTCCTTGTGCAAGACGAATACGGCTGGATTGGATCAGTCCTCTTGTCAGATGGAACGAAGCTGGAGTCCACACCCCTGATTACAACGCTGATTAACCTGGTGGCTACTGCGATCACAACAGGATCGCTTGCCGTAACGGGAAATCTTACTGCTACTAGTATAAATGGTATTACAATCACGAATGATTTTCCCGATCGATTTATCGTGCAAGATGAATACGGCTGGATTGGATCTGTCTTCATGCCTGACGGAACGGTTCTTCAATCGATCGGTAGTAGTGCTACAGGTTCTAGCTCACGGCTGTATGGCCATTTTGCTGATATACTGCACCTAATGACCTATGGGCAAAGCTTAAGCGTCGCATTGGGATTGGTGCAAGCTGCAAACAGCCATATCCCCACGTATCATAAAGGGCCCAATATGTACGCCTTTGATGCTGATGCAACTCGGTACGATAGCCTTGATGCCTCGACCGCTGGAGATCCAGCTATGGACATGGCACGCATGTTCAAGCAGCAACTAGCTACCGATGGGTTTGTCGTAAATGACACAAATCAACTATGTGACCTACTGGCCTCTGCATCTGGACAACCGGGCTTAGCTATCGCTTCATTAGTGAAAGGAACGGCCAGTTATAGCCGTTTTTTAGAGAGCGTAACGAATGGTCTTCGACTCGCTAATGCCCTGAACAAGACCTATAACCTGCCTGGTTTTTTCTGGCTGCAAGCCGAGCAGGATTACTTTTTTGGGCACGTCGCGCTATAGCTACCCAACCAGCCTGCGCCAGTTACGATCAGACCTGAACACGGACGTTAAGGCCATTACGGGACAGAAAAACGACTTGATTGTCCTGTCCTACCAACCCGCTTCGCATAATGTTTGGAGTGTATACCCTGGCATCGCTCTGGAGCTGTTAAATCTGGCCCTGACGGAGAAAAACTTCTATTTAGGGCCTGTGATGTACCCGTATACCTATGTGGATGATATCCACCTGGATGCGACCAGCTACACAAAAGTGGGCGCGTTGGCGGGCTATATCATGAAGCGCATCCTGATTGATGGAGTTGATTTTAAACCTATTTACCTCAAGTCCTGGAGCTATCAGGGAAAGGTTCTGGAGGCTGTCTTCAATGTACCTGTCAAACCCTTGATACTTGATACTGTACTGGTTAGCGATCCGGGCGGGTACGGCTTTTCTATGCTTTCGGGAAGCATTGCCGGGCCTAATGTTGTATCGGGTTCAGTTGTTCGACCAGATACAGTCAGGCTAATCTTTGATGCCCCCATCACGCCAGGTATGGTTTTTCGCTACAGCATTAACGGCACAACCGGCAAATCAGGCCCCACACAAGGCAGTCGGGGGTGCCTGCGGGATTCGCAGGGCAATACCGTCATCTACGACCAAACGGGTATCAACTACGCCATGCATAACTGGTGTCCAATTTTTGAACAAGTACTTTAAACCAAAATAAACGCAATGGAAATTACGCTTAAAGGGGCGACGTTCCCCAAAACGCAGGGAAATACCCGATGGGTTGAGAATTATATTATTGCAGCTGGTATAGCTGATCCCTCTATCATGGCTACTGCCCTGCGAGCTTTCTATACAACCATGCATGGGGCTGGGCTGGATAAAAAATTAGAGGTTCTACGCCTGTTCATCACAGGGAGTGCGGCTGCTGACGCATTGAACCTGCTGAACCCCGTAATGACAGATGCAGCCTATCCGGTTGTTTTTCAGAACGATACGTCAGGGGCACACACAACAACGGGCTATACGCCGAATCAATCGGGGCGGTATGGTATTTCTAGGTATATGTTAAAAGTTGGTACAACTGATTTTCACATGCACGTGTGGAACTCGGGGGCTGACGCAGCGGGTGGCTATTATATGGGGCATACCAATATTACAGCACCAAGTTCAGTCGACTTTAAATTAAGTCGGAGTGGGAATGTCGTGCAAATTGGGGGGAATGGTGCAACGCAGGTAAAAGCCGGATCAACGCCCGCTGGTGGAGTGGGGCTATTATCAGGAACCCGAAATGGAAATACGGTAAAAATGTTCTCCAATGGCAATCAAATTGCAACGGGCACAGACAATACCACCATTACACCTATAGCGAATTCAGCCCCTATTTACGAAGGTACTTATACCGCAATATCTAATACGTTTGCCACCACAGCCAAACTGTTTTGCGTAGCCTACGGAGCCTCAGCCTAGACGCAGACTGATGAAACCGCCCTGTATAACGCGCTGCTGGCCTTCCGTACTACGCTAAGCCTGTAAGACCGAAATAACCCAAATTCTAATGTAAAAACCATTAATCAATTCACTGTAAACCAAGTACAAAACCAATAAAACATTCCTGATTGTCTCGATTTCTCTTCTGTTTGCTTAAGAATATGATTAATTTTTTTATTTCGCACAGTTGAAAATTAATTAGAGTTGAGAAGTTGAATAAAAACCTCATTTGCCAGAATATCTTTTGTAATAAGTTTTGCTCCGTATGGAGTGAAATGATTTTCATCGAACATATAAGGTATTAGTTCTTTTGATAATTTAGGGATATGTTGTAAGTTAAAGATATCAATATAATAATCTTTTATTTTAGACTTCAGAATCTTATTGGTATTGTAAGAATCTTGTGAGATAAACTTTTGGCTTAAATTTGCTTCAAAATGATACTCTTTTGCTGCAATAGTTGAAAAGGAAATGTTATAAACTTCTGATTGACCAATAACAACTGTTTTTATTTTTAATTTATGTAAATAATCGATGGTTTGCTGAAGATCAGAAGCAATATTTTTCGAAAAGTAAGTCATGCTCCACCTGGCACTTAATATAATACCATCAATTTCATTAGCATGTTTTGGCAAATATGTATAATAAATATAGTTAATTAATTCATCACAAGGGCTTGCAGAATTTTTTCGATTAAGTATAGGAAGACATCCACTGGCCGAAGCGTGATTTAGGTGGATATTCAATTTATTTAGGGTGTCCTGCAGGGACTGATAAAGGTGGGCCGAATGACTGTCTCCCAATAATAGAAAATTCTTCTTTCCTTTTTCAGTATAAAGGCATTTCTGTTGATTATAAGCTGCAAGACCTGAGCTATTCAATGAGATATAACAAGTTCCCAAGCTCATAAGCTTGTGTATTTCGTCAATGTGTTTATCCTTGAAATTTGATATTTCCAACGCTTCTTTGGTAAATGCAACTTCATTAATTGTATTGAAACTCAAAAATGAGGTTACTGTCGCTAATGCTATTGTGCTACCCAGAATACCTAAACTATTCTTAAATTTTATTGATTCAATGTATTTGAAGGATAGAAAAGCTAATAAGAATGTTATTAAAATAAGTAATAAGATAGATATAGATGTAATTTCCATACCCATATAGTTCGAAATTACGTAGACAGGCCAGTGCCATAAATATAATGAATAAGATATTTTGCCCGTGAAATGTAAAAGATTTGCCCTAATTGCAGTTATGTCTTGATTAGCTAGTATTATTAAAAACGTGGCCAGTGTAGGTACTAAAGTATATTTTCCGGGCCATCTCATAAATTCTTCTAAGCCAATAAATCCAAGCCCTAAAATAATATAGCAGGCTATTACGGCTAATTTAGGTAGGCGGATCTTTATATATTTTTCGGTGAAGAAAGCAACACCACCCAGAAGCATTTCCCATGATCTTGTGGGAAGTAGATAAAATGAATAGGTAGGATATTTTTTGCTAATTATTGCAGAGGCAATAAAAATTAAAAACGTAGCAATGGTAAAAAGCAAAAGATAGGTTCTCGGGTTTGGCCTGAAAAGTTTATTTACAAAAACTAAAACTAATGGAAGTAGTAAATAAAATTGCCATTCAACAGATAATGACCAGGTATGCAAAAGCATATTGGTGTCTGATGCGGGATCAAAATAACTTTGAAAACTGTATAGAATATTAGAATAAAATAATAGGCTTGCAGTGGAATTCTTAACAATTTGGTGATAGTCAACTGGAAAATAAATAAAAAAGCAGAGAGTAATTAAACATATAATAAGAAAAAGGAGTGCTGGTATGATTCATTGTACACGTTTACTGTAAAATTCAAGGATTGAAAACGAACCCTTATTGATTCCAGTGATTATAATTTTTGTCATTAAATATCCCGAAATGACAAAAAAACATCAACCCCAGAAAATCCACCATTAAGATAGGGGACCTTGAAGTGAAATAGAATAACACCAACTACAGCAATTGCTCGAAGTGCATTAATATCATACCTAAAATTCATTCTATTCATAAAAGATATTTCTTAAAAAGTATGGTGTTTTATAGGTCATAAATAATTTAATAGATAATATTTATAATATTTTATCTTCAATAAATATTATCTATTTTTACTAAGTACTTTCATTTTAACACAATCAAGAAATTGGTACTGGACGAAGGTAGGCCAAAATCAACATTCTGGCATGTAAAAGCCTATTAAGGCTGTGTAGACAATTTATTATTCGGCAAAAACTGTTCTCCAAACTAAAAATCCCGATCAGAAGCCTCCAACCGGGATTTTGACTCGTATTATTTTGTCGATTGCAAGATACTAAGACAATGTTAACGACGACAAAGCTTTTCTTTTCCCGCTTTGGCTACTGGCTGGCCAATACAGCCTTAAAATGGCTCGTAAACGCCAGTCGGTGGATTACGGCCAATCCGTTCATACTTGTCCTGATCCTACTAATAACCTTCATTCTGACCCTTGCAGGATATAACCAGAAAGCTAAACAGCTACGAGTAACTAAACAGGATCTGCTTATCTCAGCTACACTCGTTTCCCGGCTCCGGGAGGATTCAACGGCGCTTAAGAATACGATCAACACGGCAATGGCCACAATTACAATCAACTATGCTAAACAAGCCAAAACCCTGCAAGCAGATAGTGTTCATGCTGCTGCTCTGTCTGATGATCAGCTTGACGCTGAAACCGACAGCATTCTGTCAGCCAACCGACAGTTTATCAAACAGGCAGCGCAAAGAAGAAATAAATCGGCAGTTAACTGATTACGGACGGGTATTTCTCGATAATGAAAAGCTGATTACAAAAAGCGGCTTCTGTGATGCATTGGTGAAAGACGTTCGAGAAGCCTTATTAGTACCGGTGGGCTGGTTTCCTATTAATCGACTCAAACGGCAACGGGCAAAGGTTGAAAAGGTGCTCAGGCGAATTGAAGGAAAGCCCTAGTTAAAATTTACTCAACACAACCGTACCTATGAACGCAGAAGCCCTTGATGCCTTTTGGTCAGCCATGCCGCCGATCATGAAACTCTTACTCGGTGTGTTTGGTGGGGCTACCGTTCACTTCCTGAGAAACCGGGCGGTTCCGATTCGCGATGGCTTATCCAGCGCCTTAATTGCGATCATCGCCGGATTCTTATTCACCTATGGCCTATGCTACGTCAAACACTGGAGCGTGGGGGACTGGTGGTTTCTGGGCAGTGGCCTGGCCTTTATGGCCAATTTCCTGCTGGGGGGAATGGAGACGGTAGGAAAACAAATTCAGGATACGCCAATCAAGCTGTTGATTGAGACCTGTTTGGATGTATACGATACGATTAAAGCACGTCTTAAACCGAAAGAATGATGATACAGGAAGAGATTCTGTTCCGACTATTACAAGCCAGCACGGCCACTGGCTTTGTGGCCCTATTGATTACCTGCATGAGTATGCATGAGGTGAAGTGGTGGTTACCCATCCCAATTTATATGTTATCATTCATGTGCCTGGTCACCTTTCTGACCACGTTTTTCATGCGCCGGTTCACCTTTGAGGTGGCTGTGGTGACCATGTTCGTTTTGGCCATTAGTGCGGTGGCAACGGCCTTGCACGGCTACATCAGACCCTTGACGACGAGCCGACGGGAAGCCTTGAACCGGCGACTACTCTGGTTTATCCTGCCGATCCTGGGCATTTTGTTTACTGTCTGGTGCGTGGGTTCGGTCTATGAGGGTGGGATTAGTTTCTTTCTTCGCTTTGAGCAGAAGCTAAACCATGCCATCAGCAATCAGGATGAAATGAAAAGTCAGCTGGATTCGACCAAAGCGCAGATCAGGGACCTAAAAACAAATTACGAAAAGCAGGACGCTACCTCAGCGGCTTACCGGGCAAAACTGGATAGTGGGCTGCAAAGCGTTGATTCGCGCCTAACTGATCAGAGTTTACGGATTCATCGGTTAATGACTAATCAGCAGATACAGGCGAATTAATAAAAAGGGCTACCTGCATGCGCAAGTAGCCTTTCTAAACCACCATAACTATTTTACTAGTAGGGGTAAAACTTAAGTGATGCATTATTAGCGATAACTAGTGAGTTTTCGGTACCACTGTAAAACGTATTACCTAAAGGCTAATCAACATGTCTACTATTACTCTGGCAACTTCCCCCATTGTCTGCCCCGATTTTGGCCCGTTGCTAACCTATAGTGAGTCGGTAAAATCCAGCACAGCCATCCGGCACGGCATCGCCAACGTGCCCAATGCGGCTCAGTATAAAAATATGTGCCGGGTGTATGCAGATTTTTATGTGCCGATTTGTAAGCAGTTCGGCAAGTTACCCGTCAGCTCGTTTTTCCGATCGGTAAAACTAAATACAGCTGTAAATGGATCGAAAACGTCTGCTCACATGGATGGGCTGGCCATTGATATAGATTGCGATGGCCTCAGAACCCCATCCAACAAGGAGCTTTACCAGTGGGTTCGAAAGAATTTGAAGTTTGACCAGTTGATAACCGAATTTCCAGACGGGAACGGCAATCCGGGATGGGTACATATTGCTCATCGGCTCTTTGGTGCCGACCGGCAACAGGGTATGAGAGCTGAAAAGCGGGGTAATGATGTTATTTATATGTACGAGTAGGACTAAGAAATTGGTATTGTGAAATGCTACAATATTCTAAATCCCTATGATTTAGAAGCTTTATAAATATTCCAAATACTTTTTAAACTTTAAGAAGAATATTAACTAAACATTCTTATATCTGGCTTTTAATTTCAGTATGGGCTTTTCGATCATATAATACGAAAAAAAGGCAACAACAAATACTATAAGTAAATTCTGTGGAAATATGTTAGTCCAACTATTGATCTTAGTAGTCAGAAAAAGTTGTTGCCACACATAAAGCGAATAGGATAATACACCAACTTGGACAAAAGGACGGCTATTCAAAATTCTTGACACAATCGAAGGCGTATTAATACTCCAAAATAAAATAAGAAGAATAATTATGTTTTTTAGAGTTGGCCCTATTAACATATTATATCCACCTAGCATTCTTTTATCTAATAAAGGGATCGGCAAAAAAAGGATTAAAACTATAAAGAACATTAGCAAATTATTATTTACGATAAACGATATTCGCTTCGATGCCAAAATCTTGGGTTCTAACAAAGCTCCTAGACAACCAGTCAAAATTGCATCTCCCCCAGTTTGTAGCATCATAGTAATCTGGCCACGGCTATTTGGCATAAAAAAGTAAGTAGCTAGCCTAATCAGCGGCATGACAATCAGTATTGCTGTAACAAGTTGAATTAAGCGTTCTTTGCGGAGCTTTTGAAAAGTTATTGGCCATAAAAGATAAAACTGTTCTTCCATAGACAATGACCAAAAATGACCAAAAAACCAGTTCCCATTATCGCTGGGCATACTCGAATAAGAAAAAAAATGTTTATAATTCCATAAATATAAACTAGCTAAAATGACTAAATAATAACTACTAAATATTTCTGAAAAAACAAACCACTTAAGCAATAAGATTGTAAGAATATATAGATAGAATACAGGGAAAATTCTAAAAATACGACGCAGATAAAAGTATTTTATGTTAATATTACCTTGTTTTTCCTTTTCAGCAAGAAGAAGTTTAGTTATTAGATAGCCGCTAATAACAAAAAAGACTTTGACGCCAAGCGATCCGTTAGATAGACTTCTAAAAATAAAATTGTCTGTAATAAATGAGGGCATTTGCTCGCTAGTATGGCCTAGTAACACCATACAAATTGCAATGGCCCGAAGGCCATCAATACTCTTAATTCTATTCATTAATTAATAAGTAATGTGATGTGGAGGTTATTAACTGGCAAATCCGATGTCAAGAAAATTAGATTTTTAATGTATGTCTACATAGGTTTTAATGTTATGCCTTTATAGGTAAAAAACCGTATATTGATTTCATGAATTTGGAGCGCGGAATACGGTCGGCGTATTTGGCGTTGCAAACCGTAAAGTAATCCTTATATGTCACTTTCCGGTAGAGATAAATTAGAAAGAGCCCAAATCCCAAAGCAATAAAGGGAAGAGCTAGAGGAGAGTTCATTATTTTGATGCAGCAGTGTGCTCTAAAATTAGAGCAATATTGGAGCATTACTTTTCATGAAGAGGAGAATTTATTAAACGGTAAACGTATTCGAGTGCAAAGGTAGATAATATTCTATCGGAGTACTTACGAAATTGTTAGACACATACCTTTCCAGCGATGTGCTTTAATTCTCCCCGTATCGGATCAGCATTTACACTATTATTACTGAAGAACGTACCGAACCGGGATATGGTGGAGGTGTATGAAGGTAACTGGGCAATCAAAGAATTGAATGGTTGCATTGCCCCAGTGACTACGCTGGACAGTCCAGGAGTGGGCTGGCGGTCGGGTGATGCGACTAATAAGCTGGAGGGGCTTGTCTTTCCGATTTTAAAGCAGGGCGGTAAGGTCTGGTTGATTATTCAGGAAGCAGCTTAATAAGTTATTTACTGATAAATCGCATGTTACTTATATCAAAGCTGTAGGTAAGTGATTGCCCTTTTCTAAAAAACGTTAATCTAAGTTTAGTTGGGCTACTTATATCCGCCGTTTTATCTTGAATATCCGCCGTAATCATTGGATAGGTTGCATATTGAAAAGCTACCTTGGAACCGCTACGAAATATCATCAATGGCTGAAATTTATTTATCGTTTGTTGAAGCGCAGCCCGCGAATCGTTACTTATGATTACAGCCGTATTGCCCAGAATCTGACTCGGACGGCCATCTTTATACACAACGGTTTGTTGAAACCGGGCAATAACTTTATTTGACTTATCAAATATTTCAAAATAGGAACCTCCCAATGAACTATTCCCGTCGTTCCCTTCAAGCGATATACTGCCCACTAAGGTCCAGTTAGAAATTGGAGTACTTTTACCAAATGCCTTCTCTACATAATTCGTAGCATCAATGCTACTACAGAATACGGCAGACAAGTCGATGTTATTTCTTAAGTACGATTTACTATTGGTGTGTACTACCCATTTGTTACCTACCTCAAAGTGATCTGGTCCGTCAGGAACGCGTACCCAACCCGCCGTACCGGACATTAGTGTCGATTTATAGGGTAGTTGAGCATTCAGGTTTTCTCCAATTTGGGTGACTTTCGCTGTAGGCAAAGCAGAACTCACAGAAATAACTTGCTCCCGAATTGTGCTTAGACCCGTGACTTTCCAGCGATGTAGTCCACTGTGATCATTCTCATCACCATGCCAAATGTAGATTACATTATTATTTATGGCCAAAAGGGCTGGGTATAGCGCATTTCCAGCCATACCGGGAGCAGAAATCACCCCCATTGTTTCCGGCCTAGTTACACCAAATTGGCCCAGAAACAGTCCATTATCATACACGTGATTCCATTTATTGGTTTGGGATCCCTTCCAGAACTCTCCATGATAATTCCAGAATATATGCTTCCCACTTGTTAAAGCCAATCCACCTCCGTAAGCATGTGCAGCACTCATTCCATTCCCTGTGTCATAACGCCCATCAGGAGGAAATTCGCCTGAATAGTTTTGGGTGGTACTTCGGGCGGTTCTCCATTGCCATGAAGTTTTACCTATCACTACCGCCCCCAAATGATACTTGGCATCGTTGTCAGCAACACCCGCATCAAAGGAAATGAGTTGTCCCGAAGAGGTTCTCGCAAGAGGATTTACCTGTGACCCTCCATACACTGGATCTTTATCTGTTGCTACAGGGGTGGAAGCGTAGGTGACTTCTTGGCCATAAACAGGGTTATTGTCAGAGAATCCGGTTAATGGCCTTTTGTGCCAAGTCTGTACTCCCTTTGATTTCGCCAATCGGTAGAGATTACCTGCCTTATCGAAAACGGTCCATATCGGAACAGTTATCTCAGTATTACGAATACCGCTTTCAGGATTCAATTCAATCAAAGTCCAACTATTGCCAGATGACCGCTTAAAGCTGTAAGTTTTACCATTCCCAAGAGTTGCTACATTATATAGGGTGTAATTACCACTCTGCGGTCCCCAGTTCCGGACCAGCTTCCAAGAACCGTTATCAGGAGCTAGCAATTTGCTATAATCAACCTTAAATTCCAGGTTCCCTGCAAACACTCTGGTCGAATCATTAATATCAAAAGAACAGGTATAAGGATGGTTTAAATACATAACCTGTTCAAGATAGACGCGCGAATTTGAATAATGCAGCATTCGACTATTCCCCGTGTCACCAACCCAAAACGAACCATCTGGTGCATAGGCTATGAAAGTAAATTGATTGCCTCCCCCCTTCGCATCAGTAAAATAGAACTTATTGGTCGAAACGGTTGGGTTAATTCTATACCCCCCTAGTGTTCCAAGCTGCCATGATAGATTACCAGTAGCAGTTGAAAAACCTTTCACTTGTTGACTTGCACCTGCATCACATATTGTCACAGTACTTTTATCAGGCGAAACAGCAATTGCAATCGGATTGACTAAACCCGATAAACTTAATAATACATTCCTACCTACTGTACCGTCGGCATTAACGGTGAATTTTTGGACTGTATTGGTTGCCGAGATAATCCATAAACTATTATCCCCTTCTAAAGCAATCTTTTGAGGTTCTTTAATGCTTATAATCGTCTGGTATAATGCACCAGTCAGCTTATTGAGGACATGGATTTCATTTCTAGTAGGATGAGTCGTAAAAAGATAATTTCCTGTTTTCTGTACGGCAATACCCGATATTCTATCATTTATTTTTGTGCTGGTATCAATAGTACTGGAAAAGGTCGGGTTATAGGTAATTTTAACGGAGATACCTGCTGAAAAGCTAACCGGGCTCTCAGTTTTTATATTAGTAGCAAATACAAAACTCTTAACGCTATTTGGGTTAGCGTTTCTTTTATAAAAGGGATCGAACTGAGTCCAATAGACATTGTTTCCATCCGTTGCATTGTACTCAATACCATTATTGCCTAGAAATAAATTCATTGGTAAATTCTTTTGGGGATTACTTAACAGGAATCGATTGAGTGGCAGGTTGCCTTCCTGATACATGTTACAGTAAAAGGCTGTATCACCTGCTATAACTAAACTGCTAGGGGGATACCAACCTCGATGTACACCCGCTCCAGTAAAAGAGATTGACGTATTCCCGATTACCCCTTCCCAGGTGTAGGTAGCATTATTGGAAAGCACTCGGATATGGTAGTTACCCTCAGGCACTGGTACCTCGAAATCATCCTTTCGATCCCACTCTAATCTGTGTCTTCCTGCCGAATAGCGTATTCCTGAAAAAAGTGTTCTTACTAATATACCCTTGGAGTCATAGACACCAGCTGAAACGTTGGCTGCTTGATCCAGGACAAAAGAATTTGCATTTTGTTCCAGGGTATCATTTTTCTTATTCTGGCTACTCAAAGCGCCAGATTTAGGAGCAACAGGCTTCTGAGCAACTGCTTGAGCCCAGGCGAAGAGGAGAATCAAGAGTACTCTCATAGGTAATTATCATTGGTGTCTTTAACGAATCTGTTTGAAAAGTAACTGGATTCATGATTGTCTTGTTAATGGCACAACATTGGATTGATAGGAACTATATACATTGTTGTTCACATCCGATTTGTAGGGTTGTTTCTGCACACCCAGAATTCGTTATCAAATCCCTATTGCTGAAATACAAGCTGAACGTCTTTTTACGGTGCTCGTCGAGGATGATGTTTTTTCATTTTGTACCGCTCATTTCTTCGAAATTGGCTTCTAGATCATGAATCGCATAGATAGTATATCGGCCAATACATGCTTGAAACCGAACATGTAACAGGCATTGGACTTATCCGATATCGGACGTGGGTTGAAGGCCACCAGGCTCCGGGAGTCGACACAGAGCTGACTTTAAGTGGCCAAAACTACCTGGCAACTGAATATTGTTGAGTAGGCAAAAGCCTAAGGTGCTGAAAGAACCACTCAGTACTTCAATGGCGAAGCCCATACCAATAACCCATATTCATCGTCATCATTACTAATATTATTTGGGTTCAGATTTATTGAAACAAGGTTTATTTGTCCTTAATTGGTTGTTTTTAATATATAGCTGACTACCATTGAATATTTTTGGAGGCATTTTAGATTATTACGCAATCACAGGTAGGTATGCGATTAATGTACTTTATAATGGTTATTGGTATTGCACTAGTTATGTATCTAAGCTGGGTGCCAGATCCTGAATTAAAACACATTTGGTTTATACCAAAGTGGATAGCAGGCTGGTCAGATACACGAGCTCATGAGAACCAGAGAACGGGCGTTCCATTTGTATTTTTGGGAATTTGTGCCGGGCTTTTACCGACAAGGAAATCGCGGCCGTTGGATGGGTGGGCCTTATTGTGGCTAATTTTGGTGGGTGTTGTCATATTAGCTGAAACAGGTCAACTTTTAATACCGGAAAGGCATTTTAGTTGGAGTGATGTTATGTGGGGGGCTTTAGGTTCTCTTGTAGGATTGGTTATTGCTGCATTTTTTACCAATCTTAGAGGTTTTCGATTGTCTAGATAAAAGGAATAATCAAGCCGATAGCTATTCTCACTTCGAGGCACTTTTTATTTCACAGTTCCCGACAGAAATGTCCACGGTGCTACACCGTGGGCAATTAGGCAATTCAGTAAAGCCCAAGGATAAAAGCAGTTCTTGAAAAATTTCCATAGAACAAGATTACTCTTTCTTCCTAAACACTATCTGCATAGGTTGGGAAATATCCTGCTCATCCCAATCCTTCGTATATATTTCAGTTGTTTTGAGGCTTTGGTGTCCCATCATCAGCTGAATATCATACAGAGTCAGACTGGCCTCTTCTTTCATGATACGAAGGGCCAAATCAGCAAAGGAGTGCCTGGAGCTGTGCATTCGCAAAGGCCTGGATAGATTGGCACCTGCTTCGATTTCCTTTAGCGCTCCATTGATAGATTTGTTCCAGTGGTTCAGGGTTGTACTAAATTTGCGTCGCACTTCAAAAGGGGCTTTTTTGTACTGCTCATGGGTCAGCAGCCTGGCATATTCTTCTGAATTGTTCAGTAACGGTAGTACATAGTCAGTCGCCTTTGCTTCCGAATTCCACCAGCGTTTCAGTAATAATCGTGCTTCCTCAAATACGGGCGAACTAATCAAATGGCCCGTTTTTAACATTTGATAGCGTAAATGAACCGGCTCCCCTTCCTGGTTTACTTCAAACTCCCGGTAGCGAAGCTTGATAACATCTGAAATCCTTGCTCCCGCCAGCACCCTAGATAACATCCAGATGTGAAAGGCAATGTCATGGGTGATTACTTTTCGCTTGGATTCAAACGAAGCAATCTTTATCTCATCTATAGTATTGTCAGTTAATTTGGTTTTGGGCGTTTTTACTTCGGGCAACGCTTCAATTTCGGTCCAGGGCGATTGTAAAGCGGCCTGCTTCTCAGAAAGCCCCTTCTTAATAAGAACCTGTTCATGCAGATTATTTAGCCGACCGATAATTTCATTGATGGTTGACGCCTTTCGCTTATCTCCCCGTGAATTCCAGGCCTTACTTTTCAAATGGTCCCGAAACTCACGCACCAAGATTGGCGTAACACTTTGCAGGTAAGTGCCATCTGCCTTATTTCCTAGGAAGCTTTTAAATAGCGTTCTAGCGCTTAGTTTACAGGCATAGGTTGTGTAAGCCTGCTCTTTTATCTGCTCTAGGACTTCATCCAATAATGGAAAGTATTGATCAGTCACACCCTCCCGGAAGCGTTCAGCCAGTAACATTGGGGTTAGATAAGGGAATTCGTTGAGCCACTCGGTAGCCTGTTTTTTTATGCGCTCATACTCCTGAAGGATCTCCTCGTTAAGCACTTCGCGTTTGGGATGCTTAACGACCCACTTGCCCCAAACCACCTTCCGATCGGTAGCCGGATTCTTCTCCTTCTCCTTTTTCAGTAGCTCAGCATCCCAGAATCTGACCGCATTCTCTATCTTTACTGTCGTTAGAACCCTGCCAGGCTTTTGTCCCTTCTGATGAAGACGCACCATAACCTGCGACCGACCTGATCGATCGGGCTTGCTATTAAGTTCTACATTAAATGTCAGCCGGGCCATTACTTACAAAGATAACTCCGACTGAAACGTTACTGAAATATTTTTAAGGAAATTACAGGAAATGCATAGAAATAAACCAGAAACAGAGTTGCGGGATACGAGCCTAAAAGTGGCATTTCCTGGAAAATTCGGGGATTTGGCAAAAGCCAAACAGGGAACTAAGCAGTAATGCATATATTTACCGAAAATATGCATCCAGTCCACTCTCAAGAAGCGTCCAGAGCGCGGCCACCCACAATCGGCGGGCTGACCATGCTCGTTGGCTTTATACTCATTGGAGGTGTTATAAGCACCTATATTTTACTCGGTATTTTAGGATTGAGTAAGGGGATGGACTTTACGCAAATCCAATCCTATTTAAAAGAGCTGGCAATTAACCCAACTGGAACGCCTGCCAGTTGGTATGAGCTTATGCTGCTTCAGGCAATCAATCACCTCGGCACGTTTTTCCTGCCCGCCCTGGTTTATTGGTATAGCATTGAGCACCGTACATGGGATCAATTTAACACCCGGCCTATCTCGGCAGTTGTCGGATTAGGCTTAGTTGTGCTGATTGTGATTGCCTTTATGCCCTTCGATGGCCTGGTTATTGAGTGGAACCAGCATCTGCATCTACCCGAAACCCTTGCTCCTCTTGAAAAATGGATGCGCGATCAGGAACAAAAGCTGGCAGGTCTCACCAAGTCACTAACCACCTTTAAAACAACGGGGCAACTACTGGTAGCCATTATCGTCATTGCAATCATCCCAGCTATAGGTGAGGAAACGTTGTTTCGGGGTATTCTGCAACGCAACTTTAGTTACTGGACAGGTAATCCACATGTAGGCATTTGGCTGGCAGCGGCTTTGTTCAGTGCCATTCACGTACAATTTCTCGGATTTTTTCCCCGAATGCTGCTCGGTGCTTTGTTTGGCTATTTGTATTTGTGGTCTGGAAACCTTTGGGTATCAATTTTAGCCCATTTTGTCAATAATGGGTTTACTGTATTAATGGTTTACCTACACCAACGTGAAATGACTTCAGTAGATATTGAAAGTACAGAGTCTGTACCCGTGTTGGGATCATTAGTCGCGTTAGTGGTTACAACGGGATTGTTATATTATTTTAAGAAGGTAAATTCTGAGCCAACGTAGCGCTATATAGTTGCGTCTCTCTGCACAAAACAATGACTGAAACCTGGGAATCAATTTACGTTACGCCACTACCCTACCGGGCCGAGTTGGCGAAAGCCATTTTACTGGAACACGACATCCCAGCAGTGGTTGTTAATAAACAAAGCAGCAGTTACCCGGTTGATGGGTGGGGTAAAGTTGAGGTTCACGTATTGGCTAAGGACACGGTTCTGGCTAAAGTAATTTTAGAGAATGAAGCAACGTTTAGCTAACCTTTCGAACCTCCAGCAACGAGTAATTGCGGCTGTGGCTGGCGTTCCATTTATTCTATTTATGATCTGGTACGACGCCTGGACGTTTGCGCTGCTGTTTTGTGTAGTCAGTGCACTCACCCAGCGTGAATTTTACCGTTTACTTGGTCTAGATGGCTTTGAACCCCTGACGGCCTATGGTACCGTTGTTGGCTGTATGATTTGCATACTGGCTTATTTTGTTGAAACGGATCAGATCAGTACGGGCAATTACTTTCTGATATGTCCGGCTTCGTCGATGATTTTCCTGATCAAACTTTATAAAAAGCGGGACATGAAACCGTTTACCAACATCGGTTTCACGTTTTTGGGAATCATATACGTGGCGATGCCCTTCGCTCTATTGATTATTCTGGCTTTGCAAGGGGGAACCTACCATCCGGCTATTATCACCGGTTGTCTGTTGTTGCTGTGGGCCAGTGATATCGGCGCTTATTTTGCCGGGACCAAGTTTGGTCGTCGAAAACTGTTCGAACGCGTATCGCCGAAAAAATCCTGGGAGGGCAGCGTAGGCGGAGCCATCGCGGCTGGCGTAGTTGCTCTGGGATTAACCTTTTGGGCACCTGAGTTGAGACCGTGGCAGTGGTATTGCGTTGGCGGAATTATTGTCGTAACGGGCACGTATGGCGATTTGGTTGAATCCCTATTTAAACGGAGCATTGCCATCAAAGACTCGGGAAGCAGTATTCCTGGGCATGGTGGTTTCCTGGATCGCTTCGATGGTTTGTTACTGGCAGCTCCGTTTATCATTACTTTTTTAAAACTATTTGCTTAACAATTCCCATTAAATAATCTTAAAAAGAAAGGTTGCCCTGCTTACTGAGGGCCATATGGCTCTTTTTTTGAGTAAGTTTGTAAAATCAATCTTTCTTAAAATACGGGTAGCCGAAACCATATGCTGCCTTTTAGTCGTTTACTTTATAGTTTAGATGGTAGGTCTATGAAGAAGTCGTTGACGTTATTGGTTTCCATTCTGGTGTTGTCTGCCTTGGCGGGACTCTTTACGACCGCACGGGCGCAGGGGCAGGACCGGCAGATAACGTTTACGGGTTTTATCACCGGTGGTAAAACGAACGATGCGTTGCCAGGTGCCTACATTTACATTCCGAAAGCCGGTAAAGGGGTTTTAGCCGCTCCCAATGGTTATTTTGCCTTGCCTGTGTTTCCGGGTGATAGTGTTATTTTCAGCTACGTCGGTTTCCGAACCCAATACCATATTATTCCTCGTCGTATAACAGATCTTACGTACTCGGCCGTTGTGGCGTTGCAGGAAGATGTAAAAACACTGGCCGAAGTAAAGGTTTACCCCTACGCTACAGAGGAACTGTTTAAAGAAGCGTTCGTCAATCTGAAGCTTCCTGACGAGAAAGAACGAGAGAACCTAGCCAAAAACATGGACCCCGTGGCCATTATGCGTCAGGCGGCCACAATGCCGATGGGTGCATTGGCAAACCACCAAAACTTCGTCAATCAACAGTTTTTTGGTCGAGAGTCAGTCATTGGCCGCGCTGCAACACCCACGTTTGCCTTTACGAACCCTTTTGCCTGGGCTAACTTCATTCGTTCCGTCAAGCGAGGTGATCTGAAGAATAAAGAGTGGCGAAGCGAAATCAATAAGGCTCCCCGCGAAAACGTATCCCGAAAGGATATTCTACAAGATGGAAATTAATAAACATAAAGACCGGCTTGCCGGTCTTTATGTTTTCCACTCTATGAGCTTCATTGTCGTTCCGTCAAAGACTCCATAAGTTTTGGCAGATACCCATTCTCCGAGGTTAATGTACCGACTCGTAGGTGTTACGGCCAGATCAAGTGGCAGATGTCGGTGACCAAAAATATAATAATCGTGGTGCATTTGGGATTCAACCTCTCTACAGTATTGCCAAAGCCACTCCCGCTCTTCGCCCAGGAAATGCTCCTCTCCTTTCTCCTGATTACTCATTCGGCTTCGGCGCGACCACGCATGGGCCATTCCAATGCCCAGATCAGGGTGTAACCAGCGGAAGAGTCGGCGGGCCAATCCGCTTTCAAAAACAGTTTTCAGGCGTTTATAGACATAATCGCCAGGGCCAAGCCCGTCGCCATGGCCAATATAGAATCGTTTTTCTCCGATCGTATACCGACGTGGCTCCCGGTAAACGGGTATTCCCATTTCCTGGGTGAAATAGTCATTCATCCACATATCGTGATTCCCCGTAAAGAGTACGATACGTGTTCCGGCATCGGTTAACTCAGCCAATTTCCCCTGCAACCGAATGAATCCTTTTGGAATACTACGCTTGTATTCGAACCAAAAATCAAACACATCCCCTACCAGAAAAATAACCTCAGCATCAGACCGAATTGTGTCAAGCCAGTTAACAATAACGCGCTCACGGTCGCGGCTTTGCTGATGCGAAGGGGTTCCTAAGTGAAAATCAGAAGCGAAATAGGCTTTACGACCAGAAGCAAGAGGAATGGTTTCGATTTCAGACATGGATACGGTTTATTCGGCTGCAAAACTACAGAACCAAGTCGAATTTCTCGTGGAAAGCGACTAGGCAGCTTATTGGATCGGCTAACTTGTATGATGAAAAACATCGGAGTGGATAAAATGGTATTTAAGAAAACGCTAATTTTGGCTTTTCTCCAAATAGACCATGAAAATCAAATCGCTACTACTGGCCTTTCCTGTACTTTGTTTAGCCTGCAGTAACCCCGGTTCCGACACTGCCGACCCAGCTAGCCAAATGGATGCCAGTCCTGTTTATGCTAAAAGACCCGCTGGTGTCAGATCGCTTACCGTCGACTTCAATTACGACGAACCCTGTAACATTCTGGGCGAAGAGTATGTCCGCAGTACATTCAATCTAGGTGAAGCTACAAAACTGGAAGAAGCGCACGAGCATAACGGCTGCGAGTTTGAATGGACAGGCAATAAAGTTCTCGTTTCCTTTGGCGGATCGAAGCCTTATCCATCTGTTTACCACGCAGAGTATGCTTTCGATAAGTTATATCAGAATAAGCCAGCTGTGGCTGCTCCGGTCGTAGAAGCTCCCGAATCAGAAACAGTCAACAGTTCGGAAGGAACCAGCCCAGAAGCCATTGTCAGTGATGAAGAGTCTACCGAACACCATACGACCGATGATAACCAACCAAAGCATGGTGGTGTAACAGCAGCAACTCCGCATCTTACCGAACCCGCTGTTAGTACAGGCCACTACGAAGCCATTTCGAACGTGGGCGATAAAGCCGTTTGGGATGCAACCACTGGTGCCATGCACGTTCTGTACAACAACCACATCATCAATGTAACGGTTGAATCGAAAGATAAAGCCGAGCTCAAGAAAGAGCGCGCACAGAGCTTAGTGGAAGTGCTGATTGATAAAATTGCCGAAAACGAATATGTTCGGCGCATGTAATCACGACCAATAATCCACAAAAAAGGGAAGCTGATCAGCTTCCCTTTTTTGTGGATTATAAATTAAGGGCATCCCTACCTGGACGCAATCTCCACGCTACACCGGTATCTGTTCAAACACAACGGCGGGCTGCGTCGCATCTTTGAACGCTTTACGGGGTCGGATATTCAACGTCTGGAATAGTTGCTGATCGGCATCCACATCGGGGTTGGGTGTGGTTAGGAGCTTATCCCCCGCAAAAATCGAGTTAGCACCCGCCAGGAAACATAAGGCCTGCTCTTCGGTATTCATTCGAACGCGACCAGCGGAGAGTCGTACCATTGCTTTGGGCATGATGATCCGGGCGGTGGCAATCATCCGAATCATTTCCCAAACCGATACCCGTGGCTGATCTTCCAGCGGTGTTCCTTCTACCGGAACCAGCGCATTTACGGGCACCGATTCTGGATGTTGCGGCAAGGTGGCAAGGGTGTGCAGCATGCCAATACGATCCTGATCCGACTCACCCATGCCAATAATGCCGCCTGAACATACCGAAATGCCTGCTTTACGGGCATGGCCTAGGGTATCTAACCGGTCGTCATACGTGCGGGTACTAATGATATCTCCGTAAAACTCTTCGCTGGTATCGAGGTTGTGATTGTAGGCATATAGTCCCGCATCTTTGAGTTTCTGGGCCTGACTTTCGGTAAGCATCCCCAGCGTACAGCAAACTTCAAGGCCCATTTCATTGACGCCCTGTACCATATCGAGCACCTTATCAAAGTCACTATTGTCGCGAACTTCGCGCCAGGCGGCACCCATACAGAAACGCGTACTGCCGGTATCTTTGGCTCGCTGTGCAGCCGTTAATACCTCATTCACTTCCATAAGTTTATGAACTTTTACCGCCGTGTGGTAGCGGGCCGCCTGGGGACAATAGGCACAATCTTCGGGGCAACCGCCCGTCTTGACCGAAAGCAGTGTACAAACCTGAACTTCCTGTGGATCATGGTGTTGCCGATGTACGGTAGCGGCCCGATACATCAGATCCAAAACGGGTGAATTGTAAATTTCGGCGATTTCAGCCCGGGTCCAATCGGTACGAAGCATAGCGCTGGGTAATTAATTAAGGTAGTAAGTAGGTCAAAAATAGCCAGTGGAGTGCATTGGTGCAAATAAGAAAAGACAATCATATACTACCCAGTAAAGTCTCCAGGGCCTATTTTGAATTCTTGCTAGGCTTCAGTAGCTTTAATTTAAAAGGTAATACAATAAAGCACAGTCTGTAAATCCTATCCATACAAGTTCATTACCATGAAAGTTTTTTTTACCCTCCTTATTGTTCTATTGACTATTAGTGGGTTAGCACTTGCCCAGAAGCCCGAAATTATCAGACTTCTATTTCGGCCTGATTTGACTATGAGCCCTCAGGGACGCTTGTTTGCCATCGACTCGGTAATTGATGCACGACTCGATACCCTAAGCCATATTGGAGCCTGGCAATATGCATCAGGAAAAACGGCTGAGATACACCTGAAAGATGGTTTTAAGCCTTCGTTGACGAATTTTGCAGTTAATTCCTTACCGAATATTGATAAGAAACTCCCTTCCTATGCACTGACTATTCATGAGTTTACGATTAATGGCACACCCCTGACTACTCGTTTTGATCTCGCCGTTACATTCTCAAAGCATATCGAAATCGCGCAGCCTAAGAACAATTCGAATGCAGTCAAGAACAGCCGACAGGTAGAACGAGTCTTCAAAGCTGATGTCATTGTCGAGAATAGCAGTAAAACGATAACAGAAGTACTCAAACAAGGTATAGCCATAGCATTTCTCAAATTCAATGATTTCCTGGCTAACCCCAATGTTGTACCAGCCATTTACAGCGATTTAGCGTTAGAATCTGCCAAAGCTGCTCAGGACCTGAATCTTCTATGGGCAACTTATGACAGTACACGAAGTGATGAAGATAACTTGCTGCGTTGCAGTCAACTAAGGCCTGGTATTTACCAAAGTTTCAGTGAATTACGACAAAACCGACCATCACTGATAGGTACCTTAGTGGTTGAGGAAAAAAAAGGCTTTGCTGACCTTAGGAAACCTTCAGGCTCCTGGTCCCGAACCAATTTCTTTGGCTTCTGTAATGGCAAAGACCTCTTTATCAATACAAGATCTTACCAGCATTTCGGTATAACTCGACGCTATGTCAAAGTGAAAAGTATAGGGCGTTATTTACTATGGATTGATAACTACCTTACTTCGGGCGAAATCACCGGTGCATCATTTGGGCTCGTTGGTGCCTTAGCCACTTCTTCTTATACTGACTGTTTGGTCCTCGATATGAAAACGGGTGGCGTGTTTAGAGTAACTAAAGATAAATTACCAGAAATGCTGGCAGGCCACGATGATTTACTTGTCGAATTTGAGACATTACCAAATCCAAGAGATGGATTACAACATTTCCGTTTACTGGATAGATTAAATCAACTGGATAAGCCTGTGGTAACACGCTGAAATAAGCTGGTTCGCTTATCCCTATGGCAACCGATACGCAACCACATAATCGCCCAGTTTTGTGCCTAGCTTCCCATGCCCACCGGCGGCAATTACCACATATTGCTGCCCATTAACCTGATACGTCATGGGCGTAGCCTGCCCACTTGCGGGTAATGGCACTTCCCATTGCAGGCTTCCATCCTGGGTTTTAAAGGCCCGCAAATGACCATCCAAGCTGGCAGCCACAAACACCAGTCCACCAGCTGTAGTAATGGCTCCGCCAAAATTAAGCGAACCCCATTGTTTGGCCTGAGGGTACTTCGTGATATCCATCATGTAGCCTAATGGCACTTCCCATTCCAATGCCTGTTTCTTCAGATTAATAGCCACCAGTGTACCCCAGGGCGGGGGCGTTTGCATCTGTATTCCCTTTTCATCTCTGGTAAATAAATAACTTCGTTTCAGCACGTAGGGCGTCCCTGACTGCATGCCCGTTTCAGCCCGGAGTAAGTCCTGATCATTTTTGACAGATTCAGCCAGCTTCTCCCGAGCCACCAACCGAATGACAGCCGCCATCCGATTGACATTGGTAATCAGCAACCCTGATTCAGGGTCGTAAGACATACCACCCCAATGGACACCACCCACATTGCCGGGTGTCATTAGGCTACCCTGTAGCGATGGTGGGGTAAAAATTCCTTTATACAGCAACCCATCGATTCGCTGCTGAGCAACGGCTTTATCGGTGGGTGTCAGGCCCCAGGCTTCCGCTTTTTGCAATCCTAAAGCAGGTAGCGTTGTAGGAACAGGTTGCGTAGGAAAGGCGGCTTCGCCCGGCACCGTAGAGGCAGGCATTGGCCGTTCTTCTACTGGTAATAAAGGAACCCCCGTTTCCCGATTCAGAATAAATAGATGCCCCATCTTGGTACCAACCGCTACAGCAGGAACTATTTTACCATTGAGCGTAAAGGGAAGTAATAGCGGTTGAGCAGCATTGTCATAATCCCATAAATCGTGGTGAACGGTTTGAAAATGCCAGACAACTTTGCCCGTAGAGGCCCGAATAGCCACGATTGAGCTGGCATACAGGTTTTTTCCCAGCCGTTCGCCCCCGTAATAATCCGGACTGGGACTTGTGGTCGGGATAAATACCAGATCCCGTTCAGCATCTGCAGAAATGATGGACCAGGCGTTGGCCGCACCCGTTTGATTGGCACTTTGTCCTTTCCAGGTTTCAAAACCTGCGTCGCCTTTCGAGCGGGGAATTGGGTCCCAACTCCAGCGTAACGCTCCCGTTAGCGCATCATAGGCCCGCACTACGCCCCGCTCATAATTGAACCGCTGGTTGTCGCCCATCGACGACCCGACAACTATCGTATTGCCAATAACCGCTGGTGGTGAGGTTACGCTGATATTGCCTACGCCCTCCCGTAAATCCACACTACCTAACTTTCCGAAGGTTGAAATTGGCTTACCCGAAAGCGCATCCAGCGCAATCAATCGGCCATCAATCGTTGCCATAAAAATTCGTTTTGTAGCACTGGTTGATGCGCTCTTGTCATTGGGCGCGGGCCAGACCGAAACACCTCTAGAGGTTAGTTCGGATAAATCCTGTCGCAGGTAAACATCAGGATTATACTCCCATTTTTTCTGGCCAGTAGCCGCATCAATAGCAAAAACGCGTGAGGTAGGAGTACTGAAGAACAGCGTACCATTGATCATAATGGGCGTGGCTTCAAAAGCGGCTTTTTCCTCCGCAGACGTACCCTTGTAATGTTCCAATTCGCCCGTTCGGAACGTCCAAGCCACGGCTAATTGCTTAACGTTTCCAACATTGATCTGTGTCAGGGGCGAAAATCGCATACCACCGGCGTCATTTCCGTAAGCAGGCCATTCAACAGAATTAGCAGGTTGGCTTGACATTGTTTGCCCAACAACCTGAATTGGAAGGCAAAGTAATAGAAGAACGAATCGGGCAAGTTGGCGATTTGACTGGCTATTCATATAGGTTTTACCAAGAGGTTTCATACATGGTTTAGTTACGGCTACGCTTATTTTGATTTGAGGCCAAACAGGACGCGTGTCAGCTTAAACGGGCGAATCAACAGCAGATAAACAACTATGCAAACTACTAATGAGGATAGGCTTATTGTCAGGAACCCATCATAAACGCCCAGGCTGGTTCTGGTTAACACGTAGTAGCCGATCAGCAAAATAACCGTTTGGTGAATGATGTAAAACGGATAAACGGCTTCGTTCAGATGCGTCAGAATCGGCTTGTTAACGTTCAGATAGCGATACCCGTAGGCAACCGTTGCCAGCACAGAAAACCAGGTTAATGCCAGGCCATTAAAGCTGAAAAGGGTTATGACCAGCCT
This sequence comes from Spirosoma migulaei, assembly GCF_054776855.1. Lineage (NCBI taxonomy): Bacteria > Pseudomonadati > Bacteroidota > Cytophagia > Cytophagales > Cytophagaceae > Spirosoma > Spirosoma migulaei. The sequence goes on from NZ_BAAHBG010000027.1 coordinate 694,463, forward strand.
GGACGTATCAAATTCATCTTGCGTCACGAAGAAGCGAAAACTGTATAAAATTATAGTACAGATGCCCGTTGCCACCAGAAAATACCACCGTTGATCGGTGAGGATTTGCCAGAAATCCCGTCGGCTGATTAATACATACCCTAACCAGAACAGAATCAGGTTTTTCATAAAATAGGCCCAATCGTTCACCAAGGCATGCGTTTCGTTGGGAAACAAACCACCCAGTACAACGTCATTGAGTAGTAGAAAGCCAACTAACCACAAGGCACCACCGGGCCGGGCAATGAGCCTCCCGATTTTATCCATAAAGCGTTGACCTGATTCTTTTTTCAGCCATTTGAACAGCGGAATGCTCAGCAATAAATAAAAGAAAAGGTAACAGATAAACCACAGGTGATGCCAGCTGAACGCGCCCCCTGTCCCTCCATCCTGATAGGGTTGAAACTTGAACACTTCGGGATAAAACTCAGCATAACTTCCCAAAAACCGCCCCCGAAATAACCACTCTACGTAAATCTGAGGGGGCACAATCACGAACATGCCAAACACCAGCGGCACAAACAAGCGCCGGACGCGCTCACCCGCATAGGAACTATAGGAACGTTTTTTTAAAGCGAAGAACGTACCGGCACCGGAGATGAAAAATAGCAACGGCATCCGCCAGCGGTGGAGCCAGCGCATCACGTATTCCATAGGCAGGCTATGTTCCGCACTTTTTATGTGAAAGCCCCACGATACGTAAATCATACCGGTGTGGTAAAAAAACAGCATGATAATAGCCATGAAGCGAAGCCAGTCAAGATCGTACCGGCGTTGGCTAAGAGCTGGGAGCACGGGGCTCGAAGTTTGTTTACTCAGTGTCGACTGCATGAGATTCGTGTGAGTCATTTGGATGGCACAAAAGTGGCCTCAACACGTCCCAAACCTCCTATTTCCCGGCAATAACGAAGTTCGCGCCGACCGGGAAGAACCCTATGCCCCCTGCCGGAAGGCCGTACCACCCAGGTCCTTGGCCCTATATTGCGCTGGCGTCTGGCTCGTCAGTCGCTTAAAGGCGGTATGAAAAGCGGATGGTGAATTGTAGCCTACCCGCTCAGCAATTTCATCAATTTTCAGGTGAGCGGTAGATGAATCGGTCAGCAGGCGTTGAGCCTCAGCGATTCGATAGGTGGCCAGCCAGTCGAAGAAATTCTGACCCAGCCGATCGTTGAGCAGTTGCGACAAGTGATGAGGGCTGGTATTGAGTCGAGCAGCTAGTTTAGGCAAGGATAAATCACTGTCGAGATAAGGTTTTTCTGTATCGAGTAAACGAGCGAGTTTAGCCAGAACAGCATCTTCAACTTCTTCCGATAGCGCCGATTTCTCGTATTTCTTTTTGGGTTCAGCAGGCAAATCCGGTTCAACAGGTTTCGGCTCACCAGGTGGTTCATCCCGAAAAAAATCGGACCGGCTCATCACTAAAAAACTGTTCGTATAAATGGTAATCGCGATGTACGTGGCCAGTAGATAATCACCGACATCATTAACGAACTGGGGCTTGACCAGGGCAATCAGGAATGGGACCAGGGCAAACAGCCAACTCGGCAGAAGCAGGGATTTTAATTTTGCCGATGAGCGAAGTGCGGAACCCTGTCGGCTTGCCTTCCGAATAGTCAACAATGCCAAAACAGCGTAGATAAAACAGCTAACGAGTGTCATCTCACTAATGAGATCACGTAGTCCCGTAAAATCGTCCTCCCACTGGATATGTTGCCGTATAAATGGCAATTCGGGATGCTGTGAATTGATGTAGGAGTTGTATTTGAACTCGATAGGCTGATACATCCAGGTTACCGAATTAATTAGCCAGATGCCAAACGGTACTAAATGCCAGGCCCAACGATGCGGCAATCGCTGCCAAAGTCGGCTGAAAACGAAAAAGTAGAAGAGCGGGCCCAGCAAAAAATTGAACGGCTCAGAAAAATCACCTAGCCACAACAGCCGAAATGTGTAGTTGGTATAGTTCAGAACTATTTCCCCACTTATGGCCGACAACACTAACATAAACAACCCATGACACCGATTGGAGATATTCTTCCCTCGCCCACCTGTCAGAAAGAAAATACCCAGAAACAGACCCTGTGCCACACCCAGAAAAATGATGAGTGCGAATAGGTCAAGGTGAATGGGAAGCGTTTGCATTAAAGGGGCCGTTGCGTTACGCAAGATAAAAAAAAGACCCACACGCCGGGCCGCCGTAGCGGTTTAAGGATCGTATGGGTCTAACGATTGGTAATCCAACTTTAAGGCTTTTGTCATTCGTAGTCATTGATTGTCGTTTAATGGTCATTCATAAATGACAATCAATGACCACTTTTATCGAATCTCGATCTCAAAGGGCATCCGCATTTGAATGCCTTCCAGGGTTTTAAGTTTTTTCAGGTACTTCACATAAGGGGCTAATTCGCCAAGCTGCGCCTGAATCCGACTTTCCTCATCCCCACCAAACGAACTCATCACCTGTTCGAAAAACGGCTTTTTGCGGGGCTGGTATTTCAGTTTATAGTCGCCGTCTTTGAGTTTAGCCGATTGAGCGGCCAACTTAATAGCATCGTCCAACCCACCGAGCTGATCGACGAGTCCAATGGCTTTACCCTGACTACCCGTCCAGACACGACCACCCGCAATAGCCCGGATACTATCGACAGGGAGTTTGCGCCCTGCTGCTGCCTTACCCGTAAACTGCGCATATACCCGCTCGGTCGACCGTTGCATGGTTTGCTTCTGAAAGGGCGTCATTTCGTGGGTACCTGTTGGGAAATCAGCGTTCTCGTTGGTTTTCACACGATCGTAGGTGATACCGAGTTTGTCTTTAAAAAAGGTTTCGGTATTGAATAACAGCGAGAATACGCCAATAGAGCCAGTAATCGTGTTAGGCTGAGCCACAATCTTATTGCAGCCCATGAGCATGTAATAGCCACCTGATGCTGCATAATCGGACATTGAGCCAATAACGGGTTTGGCTTTCTTGGCCAGTTCAACTTCGCGGTACATCACATCCGATGCCAGTGCACTACCGCCACCTGAATTAACCCGAAGCACAATCGCTTTCACTTTATCGTCCAGGCGAGCTTTCCGAATTTCTTCGGCGATCGTTTCTGAGCCGATGCTATTATCACCACTTTTTCCAGAATGAATATCACCAGAAGCGACAATGACGGCGATGCGGTTCTTACTGCTGCCTTCCTCATCGTCTTTCTCCGACTTTTCGTATTTATTGAGCGAAACGTAGTTGATCTTCTTTTTCTCGTCAATATCCAGTTGCTTCCGAATTACAGCTTCCAATTCGTCCTGATAACCAACATTGGTAATGAGTTTAGTACGAAGTGCATCTTCGGGTTTCTGAATCGTCAGGTTATCGGCATATCGCTTCAGCGAATCTACCCGTAGGTTACGGCTTTGTGCCACCCGAACCAGCATATGGTCGTTGATCGAGTTCATGAACGAAGTTACCTGACGTTTGTTCGGTTCGCTCATATTCTCACGAATGAACGGCTCAACCGCGCTTTTAAACTCCCCTACCCGGAAAATCTCAGGTTTCAGGCTTAATTTATCGAGCGTACCTTTAAAGAACGATAGTTCCGCATTGAGGCCATTCCATTCCAGTTCACCAGCTGGATTCAGGTAAATCTTGTCTGCTACGGAGGCCAGGTAATAACCTTTTTCGCTCATACCCTCGGCATAGGCGTAGACAAACTTTTTCGATTGCTTAAAGTCGATCAGGGCATTTCGAACTTCTTCAACGGTAGCCCAGCCAGCCTGCGGATCTTCGGTCTGGAGGTAAATACCCTCAATGTTTTTATCTTCCTTAGCATCTTTTAGCGCTCGCTTCAACTCAATCAGGCCAATGGCATCGCCCGTACCCTGAATTGGACCAAAACCCTCAAACGGATTTTCGCTACTACGTTCTTCAATGGGTTTGTCTAAATCTATTTTTAGCACTGAGTTCGCTTTCACATCAACTTTCTCATCACTGGACGACGACAAGGCTGCCGCCAGTCCAATTAAAAACAGAAAACCAACAAACGAAAACAGTACCAGACCAACTAACGTGGCCAGAACATATTTAAGAAACTGTCGCATGAATAAGAATAAATAATAAACCCTTGTTAACAGGTTATTACAAATATAGCCCGGAAGTAAATTCCCAGGCTATAAAAGTGTTAAGTGCGTAAAAATAGCGGACGAATGGCTGTGTGCTTACATCAGCTTATAATCGTTGATCGATGTCTGGATAACTTCCCAGGCTTCGGCCTGTCCATAAATATTCGCCAGCTCCATCACGGCGGGTTCTTCGGGCAGGTTTTTATAAGTCAGGAAGTAGTGACGTAGGCGTTTTACAACCGCTTCAGGCAGCTGGCCTAGTTCGGTATACTGACCGTACATAGCATCCCCTTTCAGTACGGCAATAATTTTATCATCGGCCTCGCCTTTGTCGATCAATCGGAATCCACCGATGGGGATAGCCTGTAGAATCAGGTCACCGTGGGTAATTTCCCGCTCCGTTAATACACAAATATCGAGTGGGTCACCATCACCCATTTCAACTACCCGGCCCGATTTATCGCTGGCTAATTTGGCAATTTGATCGCCACAGTAGGTTTGAGGAATAAAACCATAGAGGGCGGGAAGCACGTTGGAATATTGCTGCGGGCGGTCAATTTTGAGGTAGCCCGTTGTTTTGTCAATCTCGTATTTAACAGTATCGGTCGGTACAATCTCGATAAAACAGGTAACTTGTTTTGGCGCTAACTCGCCTATTGGAATACCATGCCATGGGTGGGCCTTGAAATTACTCTTCATTGCTTTTTACTAAGTGGTTGTGATTTATATAATTGACGGTTTACTTGTAAGTTACTAGCTAAAACTGGATTCTATTGATTCTTTGGATTCTTAGAGCCTACTGAGCCAGCTTGTTGCTTTCTGGAACAACAGAATCTAAAGCATCAATAGAACCCAATTCTTGTTAACTACTTATACTGATACTTTATGTTCTGAAAAGCCGACCCGCTCGGCAATCTGCATATCCACGGATTTTCCCAGCGACTGACGTACCAGCATTTCGCCTAAGAAACCAGCCAGGAATAACTGAACACCCAGGATAATTGCCACTAAACCGAAGTAAAACAGCGGATTATCGGTGGCATTTCTGAATTTAACGCCCTGCGCAATATTGATCAGTTTATCGACGATTAACCATAGCGCCAGTACCGTGCCCACAAAAAAC
>NZ_BAAHBG010000027.1:699840-782194 GCF_054776855.1 Spirosoma migulaei
GGTGAACGAGTGAGTATGATCCTGTGGCACCCCGAACGCCATCCAGCGGTGCCCACAAAAAACGACAAGGTACCAAACGTACCAAAAAAGTGCATCGGCCGCTTACTAAATTTTTGAACGAACCCGATCACCAATACGTCAAGAAAGCCATTCACAAAGCGTTCCAGGCCAAATTTAGTAGTCCCGTATTTGCGTGCCCGGTGTTGAACGACTTTCTCGCCAATCCGGCCAAAGCCGTTCCAGTTAGCCACAATCGGCAGGTTACGGTGCATGTCGCCGTAGAGCGTTGGTGCTATGGTTTTCACCACTTTCTGACGATAGGCTTTCAATCCGCAGTTGAAATCGTGAAGCTGCACCCCCGAAATCCAGCGCGATACCGAGTTGAACAGTTTGGTTGGCAGTGTCTTTGTAATGGGGTCGTAGCGTTTTTGCTTCCAGCCAGATACAAGGTCGTACTTTTCTTCCGTAATCATACGGTACAGCTCCGGAATTTCATCGGGACTATCCTGCAAATCGGCATCCATCGTAATAACAACTTGCCCCCGTACGGCCTGAAAACCTGCCTGTAAAGCTGCCGTTTTGCCATAATTTCGATTAAACCGAATGCCACGTACAGCGGAATTGGTACGCGCCAACCGGTCGATAACAGCCCACGAATCGTCGGTACTGCCGTCGTCAACGAACAGGATTTCGTACGTAAAGTGATGTTCTGTTACAACCCGTACTATCCAGTCGTGCAGTTCAGGCAGCGACTCATCTTCGTTGTAGAGCGGGATCAGAACGGTCAGTTGAAGCGATTCTGGCATATAATTAACTAAAACGCACAGGCGAACAGCAAAGTGCGCAACGATTACCGCAAAGGTCGCAGAGTTTTCAGAAAATCAGGTAAAAATCGCGAAGTAACTCTCGAAATTCTGACGTGTACGTTTCTCGTGGCTGGTTCTTTCCAGGCTCTGTCTGTCTACTGGTTTCATAAATCGTGAGCGTTTCCTGCTTTACTGAGCTGTTTCTGAACGAGAAACCGGTTACCACACGAAAAACAGGCTTTTGTGCATTATGCCTAAGAAACAACTGCTTAAACGGCCCCAAACCAGTTCCCTGGGTTAATTTTATTAATTTTTCGGTTTCATAAGGTGGCAGCAATACCCACCACTCCCCTGCTGGTTTCATCAACCGAACTACAGACGAAATCAATTCTGGAAACGGCAATTCGTTAGTATGGAGGGCACGATTTACGGCCTTATCCGGCGACCGAAGGTGGTTTGTATAGAACGGGGGATTTGTCAGAATGCGGTCGTAAAAAACTTCATCCCCGGCCCCTCTGCTGTTATAGGAGAGGGATGAAGAGTCGGGGATTCCCAATTTCCTCTCTCCTGTTATAGGAGTGGAGCCGGGTATGAGGTTAAAGTCCTGAATACGTTCATGAACAACATTCACACGCTCAGCAAACGGGCTGACGGTTACATTCTCACTAGCTTGCCCGAATGCAGCTTCGTCTACTTCAACCGCATCAATCAGTGCCGTTGGGTTTCGTTGAGCAGCCATCAGGGCCAGCAAACCCGTACCAGTTCCGATGTCCAAAACACGCCCGCCTTCGCCTAAATCCGCATAGGCTCCAAGCACACAGGCGTCCGTACAAACTTTCATGGCCGTACGCTCTTGCCGAATGGTGAATTGCTTGAACGAAAACAAACGGATTTACGAGTTACGATGTACGAATTACGATTTAATAAACGTATTTGTAGAATTCGTAATTTGTACATCGTAACCCGTAAATCCGTTCATTTTCTCCCAAAATCTGCTGGATTTTCGCCCCAGACGGTGGTTTCCCACTTTAGAACTTTGTTGGCGAACCGGTGGGTCTGGAGCCAGTTTTCGGCCCGCTCAAGCAACTCGAAGAGTTCGGCATTCCGAGCGGTTTCTTCGAGTTTGGTGTTCGCTTTTTTCTTTTGTACCCAGCCAATGGCCGTCCTGGAATCGGAATACACCGGAATGTTACTGCCCTTCTGATGAAGCAGGGCCAACGCATGGACGATGGCCAAGAACTCACCAATATTGTTGGTTCCATCCAAATAGGGGCCTTTTAGAAATAGCTTTTGTTTGGTAGCCAGGTAGATGCCCTGGTATTCCATATCGCCCGTTGCCGTATTCCAGGCCGCATCGACAACCAGGCTATCCTGAATGGGCAAGCCAACCAAACCATCCAGCTTTCCCTGTTTACCAGCGGGCTTGGTTGCCTGACCGATATGAACATGGGGTTTGTCTTTAAAGGCTTTCAGCGCAGCGGGTTTGCTATCGAACGACTTAAACAGGGGTTTAGGAAACCCATCCGTCTGGACTTTAGCTTCGTCCCAACTATCATAAACTCCTGGCTTTCGGCCTTGCCAGACAACATAAAATTTCGGCTTTTTCTCAGCCATAGCGAAATAACTTTCCTCAAAAGTAAGGACACGACTACGTATCCAAAACGATTTATGTTTTCCAGACAGAAAAAGCAATGCCCATACAATGCTTTTTCTGTCTGGAAATTAATTATTTTCCATTGATTAAACGCCTGCCCGACCATAGTACATACAATGTCAACCCGGCCAAGGCACTCCAGGCTAGTGTACAGGCAACCTGGAAGGAAGTTGGTGGAGGCATATCCACGATACCGTTCTCATCGGTCACGGCGGGTTGTTTTACGTATCGACCATCTGCCGATGGAATAGAGCGGGTCTCAAAATCATGGGCCAGCCGGTTAAGGCCTAACTCCAAGTCAAGCCCACGCACCGATACCCCATGCCCTGTTCCGGCAGCTAATGGGTTGAGGTTATTCAATTTTAACACCGACTTTTTAGCGGCTTCCCAGTCGCAGGTGAAATAGGCAGGTGGGCCGTGAAACTCTTCCCGCTGGGTAGCCACGGCTGTCATTGCGTTTTGGTTGGTTGTTACGAAGGCATCACCTGCCAGCAGGGTACGGTCTTTATCCCGAAAGAGCGAGATGTGGCCTGGGGCGTGACCGGGTGTATGGATAGCCCGCCAATCTGGTAACTCAGGAAAAGTACCGTTCTCTGCAATGGGTTTAATTCGATCACCAAAATCACTCGGTCCAATCGGAAATACCCAGGACATATATGCCATGGCACCACCGCCAATGGCTGGATCCGGGGGTGGATAGCTCGATTTCCCCTGCAAATAAGGCAGTTCGAGCCGGTGTGCGTAGACAGGCACATCCCAATCATTCAGTAAGGTTTTCAGTGTACCGGTATGGTCCGCGTGGCCATGTGTCAGTATAATCGCGTCGGGTTGGGTACCCGCGCCAAATAACTCTTCTGCCTTTTTCTTAATCTGGCCAGCATACCCCGCTAACCCTGTGTCAACCAGCACCCAGGAATTGCCAACACCGGGCGTTCCAATAAAGAAGACGTTGACAAACAACGTTTTTAACCCTGCCACATCCTCCGTTACATCATAAGGAGATTTTTTGGCCGTACCGACCGGCAAATCAAGTTCGAGTTCACTTTCCATGTTCGTTGAGTTTATTTTACTGCTCAACCTACAGGCAAACTAGATTGTTTGACAAGCCATGGGAACGGTCTACTCGTTAACTCCGCTCCTCCCAAACCTGCGCTACGTTTACAATTACCTCAACGGCCTTTTGCATATCCTGCACTGAAACCCACTCCAGGCGGGAGTGAAATGCATGCTCACCCGCAAAGATATTAGGGCAAGGCAATCCCATAAACGACAGTCGCGATCCATCGGTTCCACCCCGGACACTGCGACGCTCAGCAGATAACCCCGCCCGTCGGATGGCTTCGAGCGCGTTATCGACTACCGAAGGATATTGATCCAGCACATCTTTCATATTCCGGTATTGTTCTTTCACAACCAGTTGCGCCGATGAGCCAGGATAGTTCTTTACTATATCATTCAGCACATTTTGCAGGTAGGTTTCTTTTTCCTGTAAACCCACTTCCGTAAAGTCGCGGATAATGAATTCTAAAACGGCCTGATCCTGATTGCCCTCCATCCGCGTTGGGTGAACAAAGCCTTCTTTTGCTTCCGTGGTTTCGGGCGATAGGGCGTTTTTGGGCAACGCTGCCAGCAGATCAGCCGCAATTTTCAGGGCATTCTCAAGTTTGCCTTTGGCAAAGCCCGGATGAGTGCTCACCCCCTGAATGGTAATTTTTACCGCATCGGCAGAGAAGGTTTCATCTTCGAGCGTGCCCAACGCTTCCCCGTCGATCGTGTAGCCAAAATCAGACCCTAACTTCTGGATATCTACGTTTTCGGTTCCTCGCCCTATTTCTTCATCGGGTGTAAATAGCAGTCGAATACGACCATGTTTGATGCCTGGATTTGTGATCAGATAGTGTGCCGCATCCATAATTTCGGCTACGCCCGCTTTGTTGTCAGCTCCCAGTAGCGTAGTTCCGCTAGCCGTAATAATGTCATTGCCGATCTGATGCTGCAAATCAGGATGATCCACCACCCGGATCACCTGCGACGGATCATCGGGCAGGACAATATCAGAACCGTCCCAGTGCCGATGAATCATTGGTTTTACCCCCGCCCCTGTCACATCTGGTGACGTATCGACATGCGAACAGAAACAGATGGTTGGCACATTCGCCTTATCGGTATTGGCCGGTATGGTGGCGTACACATAGCCCCATTGGTCGAGTTCAGCGTCTGCGATGCCCATATCGAGCAGTTCCTGTACCAGTACACGGCTAAGATCTTTCTGTTTCTCGGTACTCGGATTCGCCGTCGATTGCGGGTCCGACTGGGTGTCAATCTGCACGTAGCGCAGAAAGCGGTCTACGGCTCCGGGCCGACGTTCGGTAAAGGTGTAATTTTCCATTTTTTTAAACGCAAAGGACGCAAAGAAAAGCGCAAAGGTAAACGCGAACATTCTTTGCGTTCTTTGCGTATACCTTTGCGCCCTTGGCGGTTAGACTTTTAAAATTCCCGCGAGATCAGCCGGAGAATAATTTACACTTTTTAGGGTCTTATGGTCAGCATCCCGAAACACCAGGTACTTCCCATCCGATTCGATGAAATGACAGGGAAACCCTTTCGCCTGGTATTCAGCTACCGTTGCCTCGGCTTCGGCAATCGTCAGGCAGGCTTTGCTCATATTTGAGCGCTGTACTTCATCAAAAAGAGCTTTAAATTTATCCCCCAATCCAAATTCAAGAACCGCCCCCGACAATACATATTGTAAATCGCACAAGGCATCGGCTACAGCCACAATGTCGCCCTCGGTAATGGCATCGCGCAGTTCATCAAGTTCTTCGGCCAGTAACGACACACGCAGTTGGCAACGCGCTGCCGATGGAATTTGGGGAGTTTCTAAAACAGGGGCATGGAAGGTGCGGTGAAATTCCGCTACCTGGTTAAGCGAATCAGGTTGGTGCATAGTCAATAATGTAAAATGGATAATGTAAAATGGATAATGGTTCGTCCGCATTGTTAGCGTAGCGTCTTACATTAATCATTGTACATTATCCATTATTCATTTAATTTTCATCTTCCTCGCTGGTGAAGGAGTATAGGGTTTTGTCTAGAGAAAGTGTATTTGCTTTGAAATGACTGACAAAGTCTTCGATTACTTCGTCGGTGATTTCGTCGACGTTCAGGCAAACGTCCAGGGCAATCCCATAATCAGACTGGGTATCGACTTCAACGTGTTCCTGCACTTTAACGGTTTCGGTCTCCTCAATTTCCTCGATTAGTTCGGTCAGGGCTGTTTCAGCTTCCTCCTCCAGCTCAGGAGCAATTTTGTAATTGGATTTGCGCTCTTCGGGTGGAACGTATTCAGGAAACGTTTTCTGAACCTGCTCCACCGCCATTTCGTACACTAAGCTGCTATGGTGCAGGCGTAGCGTATAAACGAGTGTATCAAAAATTACTTCCTGACCCTGATAGGAGCCTGGGAACTGAATATGTACGCATTCTCCCTCATCCAGCGTATCCAGATCGTCGTCTTCAACAATAACGAATGATTTGCCTTCCTGCAGGCACTCGTCTTTGAGTGCGCTGATTTCCTCCGGGTCGAACCCTTCGTTTTTATAAGTAGCCATATGACAAAAGTAAGGGTTAATACACTAGGATGAATGAACAATATCGAATTGATGCGCTACCTACTGGCTATTGTGTAGTTTATCTAGCCAACGGATTCACTCTCATTCAATCTAAAAGTTCACCTGATCAGTACTATACCCTATCCGATACGCTACTGTTTAAATGGGTCTGAAAATTTGGGGTCGGTGGTAATCGACTCATCAGTTAAGGTAGTAAAAAAGGCGAGTAAAGCAGCGACATCCGCTGGTGATACGGCATGTGCTGGTATTCCCGCACTACCCGAACCGGGAGATCCCGCCTTCAACATCGCACTCACATCCGCAACGTTTCCACTATGAAACAAGAATTTACGGGTACTGATGTTTCGTAGGGAGCCGCTCTTGAATCGATTCTGCCCATTGATACCGGACTCCAGCGGAAACGCAAATGGGCCTGCAGGTGTCGATGTGATAAACATTGGTGGCGTATGGCACCCCGCGCAGGCTGGAGCCGGGCCTCCTCCTCCCCCTCTAGGTGCGGTTAAAAACAGTTGCTCTCCCTGAGCTTCCAGGGATGTAAAGCTATCGGTCCCCTGTTTTACCCGGTCGTATTTCGATTGATAGGTAACAATAGAGCGTTCAAACTGAGCCAATGCCCGGGCAATTTTTACCGAATCAATCGTTGTACTCCCAAATGCCTTCTGGAACAAAGCGGGGTAATAACTTAGTCCATTGACCCGGCTTTCAAGCTCCGCTAGGGTAAGCCCCATCTCCAGGTGATTCTGAATGGGTTGTAACGCCTGCTTTTCTACGGTAGCCGATCGCTCGTCCCAAAACATTTTTCCCGATCTATAGAACCGCACATTCAGCAGCGACATTGAATTCCGGGTGGTGAGTGCATTATTGAAGCCTCTGCTTAAGGCAACATTATCATCAAAAGAAAGTGCCTGCTTATGGCAGCTCCCGCAACTTACCGTTCTGTTCAATGATAAGTTTCTGTCATAGAAAAGGACTCGCCCCAACGTAGCTCCGTCGTTGGTTATTGGATTATTGGCCGGTGTATTATCGGTAGCGGCAAGGGCAGTTTGAATATGAGCAGGAAACGGAACAAGGTAGTTGTAGGATGTGCCGGGGAGCGTTGGACCTGCCGTTAGCGCAGGGGCAAGCGCTTCGTCGGTCTTCGCGCAATTTTGAAACAGTAAAGAGATGCTGGCAATAAAGACAAGTAATTTCTTCATATAAATGAATGGCTTTTGGGCAATAGACGACCTTCGTTCTTAACTCCTACGGGTAGTTATTTTTTAGATAGGCTGACTGGATGATTACGCCAAAAGTAGTAGCTTGCTGAAGGATGAATTGGTAGTAGCTACCCTGCGATAATCGCTTTTTTTTAGTACTTATCAGCAAATTGATACGATGAAAACAGTACTTGTAACAGGTGCCTCTGGCAATCTGGGCACCAACCTCGTTGAAGAATTACACAAAGACGGTTACCACATCATAGCCACACTGGGTTCAGAGAAAAATCTGGACATTTTTAAGCATCTGCCAAATGTGGAGAGCCATGTTGTTAATCTATTGGAATCTGATAACGTTTCCAGTTTTTTGGGCAAGATTGGCCATAAGCCGATTCATGCAGCAGCCTTATTGGTTGGCGGTTTTGCAACGGGTGGCATTCAGGAAACTGAGATAGCCACGCTTGATAAAATGTACCAACTCAACTTTATTACCGCTTTTAACGTGGTTAAACCTCTGATGACTTTATTTGAAGCGCAGGGTGGAGGCCAATTTGTATTTATTGGGGCACGTCCGGCTATTGTACCCGAAGCTGGCAAAAATCTGGTTGCCTATGCACTCAGCAAATCCCTGATTTTTGAACTGGCCAATTTGGTAAATGCGGCTGGGAATGACAGCCACATTTCGGCAACTGTCATTGTTCCCAGCACCATCGATACGCCAATTAATCGGGAAGCTATGCCCGACGCTGACCCTACAAAATGGATTACACCTGAGGATATCAGCAAAACAATTGCCTTTGTCTTATCAGACACCGGCAGAATGATCAGCGATCCTATATTGAAGCTATACAATCAATCTTAAAATCTGTGCCGTTTACGTGGCCAGGTGCGTTTTCAGCCATTCCTTTACGACCGCTTCACCAAGATCTACAGCAGTTTCAATAGGTGTCGTGTCAACGTAGGCTAACGTATCATCGGGTTGGTGAATTCTGGGCATTTGTCCGTCTGCATTTAGGGCGCATAATGCCAGAACAGGAATACGGTTTCGTACAAACCATACACTGTCGAAGTCGGCGGTATGCCAGCGCCCTACCTGTGCCCGATCCTGAAACAACTCTGTGTCAATTAATTGACGAGCTATACGTGTGGGCTCATTTTTGTATTCAATGATTTCTGCGGTACCGGTTTTCTCAACAACCGTTAACCTTCCAGCACCCAGTGTATCGAAATTTATGACCATTGTTTGAGTCCGTTTCCACTCCCTTTTATGAGCCTCAACGAAATAGTAGGCCCCAAGCATACCCACTTCTTCGGCACTTGTCAGCACCACTTCCACATCCAGGCCCGGCAAATTTGCCTGATTTAGTCGATCGGCGGTAGCCAGCGCAGCCGCAACGCCCGTTGCATTGTCGCTGGCTCCATTGGTATATCCTTTTAGCCAGTAACCTGCCGTACCAATTATCGCTTGCAGTATGAAATAACCAATCAGACCATAACGTATATACGTTAGATAAGGCAACGCAACACCAAACACTTCCAGTGTGGCCAGCGAAGCGGCTAATAACATCAACCATAGAGAGATGAGCAGAGAAGCCCTAAAGCCAGCCTGTTGTTTTGGGCTATAGAGCAACGATACGGGAGCCGTGTCATAATGCGCCATCAAAATCACTTTCCGGCGATCCTCTCCTCCCCCCCTGTCTTTCCACTTTCCAATGACGTTATTAGCCGTATGCTGCACGGGAAATTTGACAATAAACGAATATCGCCAGTTGAAATATTTCCAGGCTAGAAAACCAAAATACCAGACGAAACCTACAGATACACCCGTAAACGGGATCAATACCAACCCGGCCACTATACCACCAATTAACCAGTAAACAATTGTCGCGTACGTTTTAGGGGTCTGAAATGGCTCCATTCGGGAGGTAGCTCCCATTTCTGCCAAATACGATTGAAGCAATCGGGCCGCTTCAGATCCTTGTGGCGTAGCAGTTCCGCGATGCGGTAAGGCAGTAAGTTCGCGTAAAATTGTCTGAACCGGTATTTTCATAAGCTCGCTGACTATACGTAAAGACCATTGTCAATGTAGATGGATTTGGCAAAAAAGGCAGGCACGGTTCACAAGCTACTTCATAACCCCCGATCTGACTTCCGAAAAAGAAAAAAATGGCCCTCAACCTAGCAATTAAGTTGAGGGCCGAAACTACACGTTCATCGATTGCTAGGCTACCAATTCCAGCAGACCATCCCGCTGTAAAACAGCCCGCTGACGCTCACTCAGGTCATCGGACGCTTTCATAAGCGGTAGTCGAACTTCAGCCGAAATCAGGCCCATGATCTCCAGAACATTTTTTATACCTACTGGATTTCCCTCTTCATACAGCAGTGGATCTATGCGGAGGAAATGACCAAGTTCTTTCTGTGCAAAGGCAAAATCACCTTGCAAAGCGGCTTCGATCATACCGGAGAATTTGGCCGGAAATGCGTTGGCTACTACCGACATAACGCCTACACCACCAATACTGATAATGGGTACGCCTTGTACATCATCCCCCGAAATAAGCAGGAAATCATCGGGTTTGTCGCGGGCAATTTCCATGCACTGTTCAATTACACACGATGCTTCTTTCACACCAATAATGTTCGGATGCTGGGCTAGTTCGCAGATGGTTTCAGCAGACATGTTAATGCCTGTCCGGAACGGAATGTTATAGAGAATAACGGGTACCGGACTGGCATCGGCAATACGTGTAAAGTGCTCGATCACACCACGTTTTCCTGGTTTATTGTAATACGGACAAACCGATAGAATAGCATCGACGCCTTCAAAATCAATGTCCTTCATACCCGATACAACCTCGGAGGTAACATTACCACCTACACCAAACACGATAGGCAGGTTCTTTGGGTTATTTTCCTTCAGGTAGTGTAATAACTGTTTCTTTTCCTGTTTTGTCACCGTAGGCGATTCGCCGGTAGTGCCTTGCAGGACGATGTAACGAACACCTCCGTCGGAGATGTGCCGGACAATACGACCGAAGCCGTTGTAGTCGATAGATAAATCGGCATTGAAAGGAGTTACAATAGCAACACCTACGCCATGGAATTTAGTATCCATTAGAAGAAACAGGAATGTATTATTCCTGCAAAGTTACGGGAATTTAGTGTGTAAACTCTCATTCTGTCAGCATTGCCAGAAACTCATCTTCGCTAATCATGGGCACATTTAGTTTTTGTGCCTTATCGACCTTCGATGGCCCAGCATTTTCGCCAACAATCAGGTAGTTGAGTTTTTTAGAAATTCCACTGAGAACTTTACCGCCGTTGGCCGCAATTCGGTTTTCGAGTTCTTCACGACTGAAATTTGCGAATGTGCCGGTATACAAAAAGGTTTTTCCCGACAGTGCATCCCCTTCTTGCTCTACCTCTTTCTTCTCGCCCATAAACTGTAAGCCAGCCGCCCTCAATTGTTCCACAAACGTCCGATTATAGGCATCAGCGAACCAGGCGACTACACTCTCGGCAATACGCGGACCCGTATCCGGCACAGCCAGTAATTGCTCCTGGCTTGCATTCATAATCGCATCCATCGACCCGAAATAGTCTACTAACTTTTCTGCCGTTGTATTGCCCACGTACCGAATTCCAAGCGCAAACAGCACATTTTGTACCGGTTGCGTCTTTGATCGTTCAATAGCTGTCAGAATATTCTCGACGGTTTTCTCCCGAAAGCTGACCACACGTTTTTTCCCGGTCTCCTCGTCCATGAACACTTTTTCAAGTCCCAGAAGCTGCTCACTTGTGAGGCTGTAAAGGTCAGCAGGTGTCTGCACAAGGCCCCTGTCGATGAGCATTTCTATTTTCCCTTCACCCAGGCTCTCGATGTTCATGGCTCGTCGCTGAATAAAATGCTCAAAGCGAGTCTGTCGCTGCGGTGGGCACCCCCGCTCATTAGGGCAATAATGATTTGCTTCGCCCTCCTTCCGAATTAAGGGTGTACCACAGGCTGGGCAGGTTGTTGGGTACTGAATAGGCTGACTTTGACCGGTACGCCGGGTGAGATCAACACCGGTTATTTTCGGGATAATTTCGCCCCCTTTCTCCACAAATACCGTATCGTACAGCATCACGCCCAATCGCTCAATTTCGTTGGCATTATGGAGCGATGCCCGTTTAACAACCGTTCCGGCCAATAATACGGGCGTCAGCAAGGCAACTGGCGTAACGGAGCCTGTCCGGCCAACCTGGTATCGAATGCCGGTCAACACCGTACTGGCTGCCATTGCTTTGTACTTAAATGCAATAGCCCAGCGCGGGCTTTTTGCGGTGTAGCCTAATTCACGCTGCTGGTCGTACCGATTGACTTTTATGACAATACCATCTGTACCGAGCGGTAACGAAAACCGTTTCTCCTCCCATTCATTGATGTAGTGCATAACCTCCTGAACATCGGCACATTTCTGCCAGGTTGGCGAGACGTTAAAGCCCCACTGTTTCATAGCAACCAGGCTTTCCTCATGGGTCTGAAATACGTCATTATCAGACAGGAACGAGTAGACGTAACAGTCGAGCCGACGTTTTGCTACAGCACTGGAGTCCTGCTGTTTAAAGGTGCCCGACGCGGCATTGCGCGGATTGGCCAGTAAGGGTTCGCCAATATCCTCACGTTCTTTGTTAATCCGCTCGAACTCGGCCAGCGGCAGGAAGCCCTCCCCCCGCACTTCGAATAGAGCAGGGGGCTCGGGGCTCGGAGCGGGGGGAATACCATCGCCAAACTCAATAGCAACCTGCCCTTTCTCCGCTACTTCCTGCTCCCTGCTCCCTGCTACACGCCCTTCACCTACTCGAAGCGGTACCGTACGAATAGTCCGAATGTTATTCGTTATATCATCACCCCGAACGCCATCGCCACGGGTAGCCCCTTGCACCAGTATCCCATTTTCGTAGGTTATACTCAGAGCGACACCATCAAACTTTAGCTCACAGATGTATTCGTAGGGTTGCCCATTTAAGCCCTTCTGAACCCGCTTATCAAATTCAACCAGGTCTTCTTCCGAGTATGTATTGCCCAATGATAGCATTGGAAACCGATGGTAGACGGTTGCAAATTCCTTGCTGATGGTACCGCCAACGCGGGCAGTAGGCGATTCGGGCTGGCGGAATTCCGGGTATTGTTTTTCAAGGTCAGCCAATTCGGCCAGGAGTTGATCGAAGGTGAAGTCATCAACTTCCGAAACACTATTCTGGTAATATTGATGGGTATAATAGTTTAGACGGTCGGTTAGTTCGGCTATGCGCTCCTGGGGTGTCATTTTGTAGTTGGTAATGGGTTTAGTGAGTGGAGTAAGTAGAGTGGCATAGGTGCATCAGGTTGACTAAGTTTCTGGTATTCATCCACTTCACCTACTCACCCCCCTACCCCTAGTTCACGGATCACTTAATCACTAATCAGCAATATTGGGTTTGTTTCCTCGTTCAAGCAAAAAAACGTTAGTTTTACAGGATAAAAAAATAAGTAATTGACAACGCCTACTGACTAAGTCTTTCTTTTTCAATTGATTGCTTTTTCAGGACTTCAGAACAACCATGACTCAGCCTTTTATTGCTCCTTCGCTACTGGCCGCCGACTTTGCTAATCTGCAAAAGGAGCTGGATTTAATAAACCGCAGCGAAGCCGATTATCTTCATTTCGATGTAATGGATGGCTTGTTCGTACCCAATATTTCGTTTGGCTTTCCACTCCTGGAAACCGCAAAAAAATACTGTGAGAAGCCATTGGATGTCCACCTGATGATCACACAACCGGAGCGTTATCTGGAGGCTTTTGCCGAAGGCGGAGCATCGGTCATTCACGTGCATTATGAAGCCTGTACCCATCTTCATCGAACGCTGACCCGCATCCGCGAATTAGGTTGCCGGGCAGGCGTAGCGCTGAATCCGCATACACCCGTTTCCGGACTTGACGATGTGCTGGAACAGATTGATGTCGTTTTAATCATGTCTGTGAATCCAGGTTTTGGTGGACAATCGTTTATACCACATACCATTCAAAAAGTAATCAGGTTAAAACAATTACTGACGGCAAATCACTCGACAGCTCTGATTGAAATTGATGGAGGAGTTAGCGAAAAAAACGCACAATCTTTAGTCAATGCCGGTGCAGATATACTGGTAGCAGGCAACTCCGTTTTCAGAGCGAGCGATCCCTTGGAAGCGATCCGCCAATTAAAAAATAGCAGCCTGCCCATGGTGGCCTGATGCTTTTTGTCACTCTTTATCTACTTGAATTCGTTGGCATCCTCCATGAAGAAATTATACCTGGCCCTAGTACTCAGTTCGCTTCTCCTGACAACGGCCTGTCGCAATACTCCACAGGACCAAACCGATAACCCATCTTCTGATACAACATCGCGGGCTACTTTACCGGCGCCCGACTGGGCTAAAAACGCAACTATTTACGAAGTTAACACCCGCCAGTTTTCACCCCAGGGCAATTTCAAAGCTATAGAAGCTCAATTGCCCCGACTGAAAGAAATGGGCGTCGATATTATCTGGTTGATGCCCATCTACCCAATTAGTCAAGGAGCGCTTAGTAGTCCCTATGCTATAGTCGATTATAAGCTGATCAATCCAGACTATGGCACACTGGCCGAATTCAAATCACTTGTAAATCGGGCACATGCCCTGGGCTTACGCATCCTGCTGGACTGGGTGGCCAGCCATACAGCCCAGGATCATGCCTGGGTACAACAACATCCCGATTGGTATGTGACGGAGAAAGGGAAAATGGTCTCTCCCGGCAAACCTCAAAGCGGCATACCAACCGGCTGGGCCAATGTAGTAAAACTCAATTACGACAATCCGGATATGCGTAAAGCCATGACTGAGGCAATGCAGTACTGGCTCAAGGAAACTGATATCGATGGCTATCGTTGCAATGCGGCAGGTTACGTACCAAATACTTACTGGGCCGAACTTCGCCCCCAACTCGATAAAATCAAAACTGTATTCATGCTCTCGGAATGGGAAGATGACCCGGACCAGTTCAAAAGCTGCTTCAATATGAACTACAGTTGGACAATGTATAACATGATGAAGGCGGTAGCCAAAGGGGAACGTACCGCCGATAAGATTGACTCGCTGCGCGAAGCAAACCAGAAACGCTTTCCGAGTTGGTACTACCAGATGATGTTTACGCAAAACCACGACGAAAATACCAATAATGGTACGTTGGACGAGTCATTTGGCCCCGGAGCTGACGCCTTCCTTGTTCTGAGCAGTACGCTCGAAGGCATGCCGCTGGTGTATAACGGCATGGAGTCGAATCTGAACAAACGACTGGCCATTTTAGAGAAAGATACCATTTCGTGGGGCAATTACGCCAAGAGTGATTTTTTCAAAACATTACTCACACTTAAACACCGTAATCGTGCCCTTTGGAATGGTCAGGCGGGTGGTAAAGCGGAAAAGATCATCACCGATCATGACGACAAAGTATATGCTTTTCACCGCCAACGTGAAAATGATCGTGTGGTGGTCATTCTTAATTTAAGTGGGCAGGCTAAAACGATTCACATGATGGGTGATGGTTTTACAGGCATGTATACCGAAATATTCAGCCATCAGCCTGTGGAATTGAAACCAGAAATGGCTGTTACCCTTAAACCCTGGGAATATCGGGTGCTCACAAACTAAGTTTTCTCAGTTTGGGGCACCATGTGTACGCAATTCTATGTTTAGAGTTGCAACTATTGCAACATAAATCAGTCTATATTACTCACCGTTTCATCTATATATGCGAGTTTGGAGCATTTTGGCGGGTATATTGGTTGTAATGGCCAGTTCGGTCAGCAAAGCGCAGTCGCCTGACGCGCCACAGCGAACTGCCAGCCGTAACGATGCACCCACCACCGAACGAAACCCAATCCAATGGGCCAGTCGTGTGGTTGGCGTATCGTCAGAAAAGAAAGGCGAACCCACTGGCGAACAATATAAAGCCTCACAGGCCCTTGGCCGCCCCAGTAAAATTCCCGAAATGGGCGAAAGCCCATGTGCCTGGGCCCCTTTTTATGCCGATGGTACGGCTGATGAATGGATACAGGTAGGCTTTGAAAGACCAATACAGGCACGGCAAATCATTATAGCAGAAAACGTAAATCCGGGTGCGGTTGTCAACGTCCTCGTAATTGACGAAAAAGGAAAGGAGCATTCTGTTTATCAGGCAGCCAGCGTTCAGCCACGCCAGGACCCGCTCCTACGGATTTTCCCAAAAGATTCCGCCTACCTTTGTGCCCAAATTAAGGTTGTATTAAATGGAGCTGCCCTGAAGGGCATGAATCAGATTGATGCCATTGGTATTTCAGAGGATACAAAACCGATTACGGTTGGCATCAATGTTTCAAAAAATACGCCCAAGGACATTCAAAAGGAGAACCTCGGTAAAACCGTTAATTCACCTGGCCAGGAAGTGGCCCCTGTCATTTCGCCCGATGGCCGGACGCTTTATTTTACCCGAAATTTCAATAAAGCGAATATGGGTGCCCCGGACCGACAGGACGTCTGGTACTCTACGCTTGAGTCAGCCTCAAATGGCAACCCGGCTAGCTGGAGTGAAGCCATTAATATTGGCCCTCCCATCAACAATACCGGCGATAATGCCATTAGTGGTATGGCGCCCGATGGACGGACGGCGTACCT
Source organism: Spirosoma migulaei (assembly GCF_054776855.1). NCBI lineage: Bacteria > Pseudomonadati > Bacteroidota > Cytophagia > Cytophagales > Cytophagaceae > Spirosoma > Spirosoma migulaei. The sequence goes on from NZ_BAAHBG010000027.1 coordinate 715,826, forward strand.
CATTAATGTGTATCGGCCCGATGGTGGTATGTCGTTTGGTATTTCTAAATCCATCCGAACCAAAGCCGGCTGGTCGCAACCCGTTGAATGCCGAATTGCGAACAATTACAACCTGCACGAAAAAAATCAACTGGAGTTTTGTGTCTCGCCCGATGGAAAAGCCATCATTCTGGCAGTTCAACGAAAGGATACCCGAGGCAATCGTGACCTCTATGTATCGTTGCAGAAATCGGATAATACCTGGTCGGAGCCGGTTTCTTTAGGGGGTGTTGTCAATACGGCCGAATTTGAAAGCTCTCCTTTTCTGGCTGCAGATGGCCGAACACTTTATTTTACGTCGGCCGGACATCCTGGCTTCGGAAATGGCGATATTTTCGTCAGCCGTCGGCAGGATGAATCCTGGGGAAACTGGAGCGAACCAGAAAACCTTGGCCCAGCCATTAACACAAACGAATGGGATGGTTATTTTACCATTCCAGCCTCCGGCGATTTTGCGTATCTGAGTTCGCGGGCAGGCTCATTGGGTGAGGATGACATTTTTCGGTTAAAACTATACCCAGCCATTAAGCCCGATCCCGTTGCCATTATTTCGGGACAGGTGTTAGATGCCCAGAGCAAAAAACCGGTAGCCTCAGAAGTAGCATCCGGTTTATTCGGCGATGACAAAGAAATAGCCAAAGTAGATTATAGTCCAGAAACGGGCGAGTACAAGATGATTCTTCCCACTCAGAAAGTCTATAACCTGAAGGCTAAAAAAGAAGGCTATTTTACAACAACTGAAACAATCGATCTAAGCAAAGACAAACGATTCCGGGATATCCGGCGCAATTTGTATCTGGTTAAAATTGAACCTGGGCAAAAAATTGTGATGCGTGAGGTACTGTTTCAACAGAGCCAGTTTACCTTGCTCCCGGGCGCAAATTCAGAGCTGGACCAGGTCGTTTCTATGCTTGAAAAATACCCAACTATGGAATTGCTGATTGAAGGTCATACGGACAATCAGGGGGATTGGGAGCCCAATATGAAGCTTTCCGAAGATCGCGTTCGGGTTGTAAAAGGGTATCTGACCAGTAAAGGAATTCCAGAAACACGTATCCAAACAAAGGCGTGGGGACCCAGCAAACCCATTGCCAGCAACGAAACCGAAGAGAAGCGTAAACAGAACCGGCGCGTAGAATTCACAATCCTGAAACTATGAGAACCCGGATTTTGCGCGTAGTTTTGGCCCAATGTCTGTTCCATTATCCCGCAATAGCCTGCTTTTATTAAGTGCCTTACTGGTACTTGCCCTGGGCCTTCGCCTGTACCGAGTTGGTACGTATGGCATTTATTTCGATGAAAAATCGACACTTCTCATCAGTCAGGGAGTTTGCCTCGAAGGGGCGAATCAGAAAGATGTTTTCAACAAGCCGTACTTTACACCTGCTGAATTCTGGAAGCCCAAAACCATTCATGACTTCATAGAAGCCAATATCCGGGGAGATATTGGTAATAGCCCGGCTTACTACGGTGTGCTGTGGCTTTGGCTAAAGGTGTTTGGTTTAAGTGACACATCGCTCCGAATGCCTTCGGTTATTTTCAGTACGCTAATTGTCCTACTGCTATTCGTTTTTGTGCGTCGGCACTTCCGGCCAAATCAGCGAACTACCAGCTCAGATCAATCTAGATTTCTTGCTTTGTCCGATAGCCTGGCGCTCACGAGTGCCGCAATTGCTACCATCGAACCCTTTTTTGTATCCTATAGCCACATTGCCCGGAATTATTCCATGACGTTCTTTCTGACGTTGCTGGCTACCCATATTTTTCTACTGATTCAGGAACGCGTTCGTTCTTCATCGGGACGTTCTCCACTTGGGCTCTACCTGGCTTATGGACTTGTTTTTGTAACGGCGGTGCTTTCCCATTATTTAACCGTTACCGTATTTCTTTGCCATGGTCTCTACGCACTTTTTTATCTCCGAAACGGTCGGGCATGGGTATCGCTGGGCATAACAGCCATTATAGGACTCGGGTTGATTTCATTATGGTTTCAGTATGGGGGCGGCACCTACACGTTTTATATCCTGGAAGAGCAGAAGAATTTTTATCGGAATCTGGCGCTTACCAATCCACTAAACAATGGTTTCGGCATCATTCTCCCCGCCACAATTCCGAACATTGCTGTTCGGGCCGTTCCCGTTTTTTCAGATTTATTTATCGTCACCAACGGTATGACCGCCGTGTTGAGTAGTATTCGAAACGCGCTGCTGGCAATAGGTTTAGGCATTATAGCAACCCTGGTGATGCATCGGTATTTTCTAGTAGCCAAACCACCCGTTTGGGTTTATGTTGCGATCCCATTACTACTACTGGCAGGTTTGCCGTTTTATACTATACTACCCATACGGCTGTTAGTATTGTCGATTTCCATTCCATTCATTTACCTGATTGGCCGGTATGCCTTAAGCCAAACGGATTCCCTACAGAAGCGTTTTGTCGTTCTCCTGCTCTTATTGGCTTTTGTACCCACGCTTTTTCTGTTGTTTATGGCCTGGCGCTCCGGGCATACGTATGGTATCACCCAACGGTATTCTGGGTTTTCGTTTCCCTACGTCTGTATTTTAGTAGGCATGGGCCTGCTTCAGCTAAGCAAAACGCGCTGGTGGTTCAGCCTGCCAATTGCAGCCGTCTTACTGATTCAGGCAGGCCATATTGTCCAGCTACTGGGCGGTATTTACGCCGATACTGCCGCAAAATACACGCTCTTTGGTACCCCACGAATTGCCAATCCCTATTGGGCATCCGCACAACAATTGAAACGACTTTACACCCCTGGCGATACGATCCTTTATCCGAATAAAAAGCGCATTATCTTATCGGAGAAAAATGACCGAACATTCTCCCCTGTTTCGCTCTTCGATGCACAGTTAGTCAATGTTTATCTACCCAAAGATGCTCAATTCATTCAGCGGGTCGATCCAAACGAACGCGACCAGATTGTGCTGGTGAAAGGGCATTCGGATAAAAAAATCACTATTTTTGATTTCAAAGGAAGTACCTATCGCTACGGCGATTAACAACAAATAATGGATAATGAAGAATGTACAATGAATAGGGGTTCTCCGGGAGGCATTATTCATTGTACATTCTTCATTATCCATTTACTTAACAATCATGACTTCAACAACCGAACAAACTGATCTGCAAACGCTCCAGGGGCAACTCAGGCTCAAAATACTAAGCCTCTATAACCAGGCTCATGCCGGTCATATCGGTTGCTCACTCAGTTGTGTAGACCTGATGATAGCCACACTAGTGCTTCGTAAACGGGAACAGGATACCTTTTTGCTTTCAAAGGGGCACGCGGCAGCCTCACTTTACGCGTGCCTGAACCATCTGGGGGAGATTTCGGACGAGACACTAGCCACTTATTACCTAAATGGTACTACCCTGCCCGCCCACCCAGCACCCAATCAGCATGCAGGCATTCCGTTTGCTACGGGTTCACTGGGACATGGATTACCCATTGGTACGGGCATAGCGCAGGCGGGTAAGCTCATAGGAGACGATTCACGCGTCTTTGTTCTTATGTCGGATGGGGAAACAAATGAAGGTACAACCTGGGAAGCCGCTCACTTTGCCATTCAGCACGAGTTGGATAACCTGATTGTGCTAATCGACAAAAACGGTTTACAGGGTTTTGGTCAAACGGCAAATGTGTTAGGCGATACGGCCGATGTTCAAACCTGGAACGCTATCGGCTTTGAAACGATAGTTGTCGATGGGCATAACGTTTCGGAACTACTGGAAACAATTGACCAACTGACAGCTACGCCAAATGGGAAGCCTAAACTAGTGATTGCCAGAACGGTTAAAGGGAAGGGCGTATCCTACATGGAAAACCGGCTGGAATGGCACTACCTCCCAATGACCGAAGCACAATATGAGCAGGCATATGCTGATGTAAACGAGCGCTATCTATCCGGTCACGTTGTCGGCGTGTAGCTATTAGTCAATTACCGTTACCTATAAAACTGCCTGGTAAAGCGGGCATATCCGTCTTTTGCCGTAATTTGCGGCCTGAATGAATCAGTCTGCCCCCAATTTGCTACCTACTGATAGTACCCAACTCAATGGTCCCATCGTCGTTTTTGGAGCCAGTGGCTTCATCGGCGCCAACCTATTTGAACAACTCTTCCGCGTCCGCAAGGATGTGTACGCGCTGACCCACGATGCCACCAAAGCCTGGCGGCTTAAGCTTCTGGATGTACCCGCCGAAAATATCGTTCACTGCGATATTTTGTCCAATACATCGGTACAGGATGTTTTTGGTAAAATTAAACCAAAAACGATTTTCAATCTGGCAGCCTATGGTGCCTACAGCAAGCAGAAAAATGTTGGCCTCACCTATGAGACAAACGTACTGGGTACGGTCAACATTCTTGAAAACTGCACATCCGATATGGTTTATATCCATGCCGGGAGCAGTTCAGAGTATGGCTTTAACTGTACCGCCCCCAAAGAAACCGACCGGGTAGAGCCTAATAGTCACTATGCCGTTTCGAAAGTATCAGCGGCTTATACGCTTGAGTACTACGCGAAAGTTCATAAACTGAACACGCTTAATCTACGGCTTTACTCCATTTATGGGGGTTGGGAAGAGCCTGACCGGCTTATCCCCAGGCTTGTAGAAGAGAACCGGAAAGGACAACTGCCTCCGCTTGTATCGCCCGATATCAGCCGCGACTTTGTGTATGTGGACGATTGTATCAATGCTTTTGTGCAGGCGGCTCTGCGAGTCAATGCCAGCATTCGGGGCCGGTCGTACAACATCGCAACGGGACAAAAAACCACTATGCGCGAGTTGGTCGATGTAGCACGGCAAACCTTTGGGCTGACGCAGGAACCCGTTTGGGGGAGTATGACGAACCGCAACTGGGACCTCTCCGACTGGTATGGCGATCCGACTGCTGCCGAAACCGATCTGGGCTGGAAAGCTACGACCTCACTCAGCGACGGCCTTCGCCAAACCGCCGACTGGCAGATTGCGCACCAGTACGAAAGCCGGGTTATCCCGGCCTTTCAAACGCCTACGCTCAACCCGGTTATATCGCCCATTATTGCCTGTTACAAAGACGCACAGGCAATTCCGTACATGTACGAGCGGTTGGTAAAAACCTTCAATGAAATGAAGGTGCGCTACGAAATCATTTTCGTGAACGATAACTCGCCCGATAATACTGATGAGGTGTTGAACGAAATTTGCGCCAAAGACCCGAACGTAATTGCGATTAAACATTCGCGGAATTTTGGATCTCAATCGGCCTTTTTGAGTGGTATGGAAATCGCAACGGGCGATGCTGTCGTGTTGATGGATGGTGATTTGCAGGACCCGCCGGAAGTGATTCCGAAGTTTTACGAAAAGTGGCAACAGGGATTCGATGTGGTATATGGCGTTCGGGTGCAACGTGAAATGCCTCCTCACGTGCACTTTTTTTATAAACAGTTTTACCGGCTCTTCAAACGGACAGCGTACATCAATATCCCGGTCGATGCGGGTGACTTTTCGATCATTGACCGGAAGGTGGTGCGCGAGCTGGTCAATCTGCCCGAAACGGAGCAATTCCTGCGGGGACTTCGGGCGTGGGTAGGATTCAAACAAACAGGGGTAGACTATGTACGTCCAGAACGGATGTTTGGCATTTCAACCAACAACTGGACCAAGAATATCTGGTGGGCTAAGAAAGCCATTTTCTCATTCAGCTTTGCGCCACTTGAGTTGATGACCTACGCGGGTTTTGTGCTGACGGGCTTGTCCATGCTGGGTATTGTCTGGCAGATCATTTCCCGACTTTTCAACTTCGACCCAAACACTCCCTATGGGTTATCGACCGTTATTATTCTGGTCATGTTTTTCGGTGGTATCAATTTGTTGGGTATTTCGTTTTTAGGCGAGTATATCAGTAAGATATTTGAGGAGACCAAAAAACGTCCGAAATTTATCCGAACGATGGTTCGCAAGGGAGATCGGACTTATAAAACGGCGGCTGAAATCAGTACGATGATCGAGCAACGAAAAAGTAAGTAAATTTGCGTGAACAATATTGGCCATTATGACACTACTCAATCGTATAACAGTTGACCCTGCCGTCTGTCATGGAAAGCCTTGTATAAGAGGAATGCGATGGCCAGTTGAAGTCGTGCTCGATTTATTAGGATCGGGCATGACGATTAATGATATACTTATCGATCATCCTGAACTGGAGCGGGAAAACATCATTGCCAGCCTGAACTATGCCCGAATCCTTTTATCTGGGCAGATATCAGCAGCGGCCTAATGAAATTTATCTGCGACGTTCATATGCCAATTCGCTTGTCTAAATTTTAGCAGCGCATGGACATGATTCTGTTCACGTCAATCAGATATTAAACGGTTCACCTACCCCTGATTCGGCCATAACTCAGTATGCTGATCAGAACGATTATATTGTCATCACCAAAGACACTGATTTTCGAAACGCTTATTTATTGAAAAAATCGCCCTGTAAACTGATTCGGGTATGTCCAGGCAATATTACCAATGATCGTTTGCTAGCATTATTCGAAAATCAGTTAGTATTAATTAAGAAATTGGATCAGGAGGATTCATTTTATATGGAAATCAATCCTGACACTATTTTAATTTACTAGTAGACGGTTTTACTACTGTCAAAAATAGTATGCGTAAAGAATTTTCAGCCGCCATCGAGAAAATCGGGCGCGAAGACGATAAAGTAGTTTTTATCACGGGCGATTTGGGGTATGCCGCCCTCGAAAACGTGGTCGATGCGTTGGGTCCCCGCTTCATCAATGCGGGCGTTGCCGAACAGAATATGGTTGGTGTAGCTGCTGGTATGGCCTATAAAGGCTATAAAGTATTCTGTTACAGTATTGCCCCCTTTGTCGTGTATCGATGCCTTGAGCAGTTTCGAAACGATGTGTGTCTACACAAAATGCCGGTGTTTTTGGTCGGCAATGGCGGAGGGTATGGCTACGGCATCATGGGTAGTACGCACCACGCCATTGAGGATCTGGCCTGCCTGAGTAGCCTGCAAAATGTGAATACCTACATCCCGGCCTTTGCCGACGAAGTAGCGCCAATGCTGGATCAGATTGTAGCTGAAGGCCGTCCAACCTATTTGCGTTTAGGCGCAGGTCCGAACACGCCCGATGGAGCCGAAACCTACGGTTCGTTTAAACACATTGTCAAAAGTCCAGCTTCCATTGGAACGGTTGTGGCGTTAGGCCCTGTGGCAGCCAATGTATTGACAGCGCTTAAAGACGAGCTGTTGACGGGTCAGTTCGATGTGTTTACGGCAACCAATCTCCCTCTTGATCTGCCTTCCGATTTAGCACACCGCTGGGCAGGGAAACCGCTGCTGGTCGTTGAAGAGCACGTATTGGTCGGTGGTCTCGCCCAACAGCTATCTGTCAAATTGCTGACAGATGGGGTCATGCCCAGCCGGTTTGTGAGCCTTTCGGCACAGGGCTATCCGAATGGCCTGTACGGCGATCAGAAATACCACCAGCAACTATCGGGATTAGACCCGGCCACTATTGCCCGGCAATTAGCCTCCTTCACGAATTAGACATTTTATCCGTTATCCCTTGGTTACGCTATCCAATACCCGGCAATCACACCAGACTCGCTACAAACCCTTCGATCTATGGGTAGCTGCGTTTCTGATTCTGATTCCGGTCTTCGTGTTTTGGTATGTATGGGCAAGCTATGCGGTGAATGTACCTAAGTGGGACGATCATGTTCTACGAGCATTTTTGTTTAATCTGGATAAGGAAACATCCGTTTCGGAAAAGCTTTATGAGCTTTTCCGACAGCATAATGAGCACCGAATCGTTTATGACCGCATCATAACCTGGTTTGATTTCCATCTGTTTGGCAAGTTCAATTACCGCCATTTAATGGTGATTGGCAACATGAGCCTCCTGGGGTTGATTGCTATTTTCGGGCTGGCAATAGGTCATTCAGTTACGCAACGAGGGCTGAAGTATAGGCCCTCTCCCAATCTGGCCGATTGCCTGGTTTACCTCCCTCCTGTTGCCTTTCTGCTGCTAAACCTATCTCAGTGGGAGAATATGTATTGGGGTATGGCCGCTCTACAGAACTTCACGGTAATCCTCTGGATCGTTTGGGCCATTTATCTGCTCGCCTTTACTCAAAAAATTGGTCCTGCGTTACTAGTTGCGCTGGCAGCTACCTTAACCAGTGGTAATGGATTGCTTGTCTGGCCCATTGGCTTCGCGCTATTGCTTTTACAGCTTGTACTTAAGGATCGGCAAAAGCGTAAGCCATTAATTTTCTGGAGTTTAAGTACGCTCATTTCGATTCCGCTCTATTTTCTGCATTACAAAAGCCCGCCTGGTAACCCTCCTGCCAAAGGTTCTATCACTGAGTTGATTGGGGGCTGGTTAGCTTTTATTGGATCGGCTGCCGAAGCGTTGCCCATACGTCCAGTTATTGGTAACTGTATGTTGTTTGGTGGACTGATCTTACTCATCGTTCTGGCTATCTGCTTATACATTCTGCGTAAATGGCTAAGTCGTAGAACCCTGTCCCCTTTCGATTATTTCTTTCTGGGTACCGCAGCTTTTTTAGTTGGTACAGGCGTGATTGTAGCCTGGACAAGAGCAGGGTTTGGGATTAATACACTCATTACCAGTCGATATAAACTTTATTCGTTGCTGTTGATGGCTCTGGTATACACTTACATTGTCGGTGAGATTCAGCAATCAGCAAAAAAATGGATACTGGCTTTAGGACTATTATTCAGCATCAGCCTGATGTGGAGTTCTTACCTGACCTATCTGAGCGATACCATCTGGCTACGACAGTACTTGATTACTAGTCAATTTAACTGGACCCATCCCGGCAACAGTCCCACACCCAGTATCGACTCCACAACCAATCGCTACATTGATTTATCACCTGGCTTCTACGACTCGGCCCTGGCAACGATTTATGAACCTGCCCAACCACCACTCGTTAGTCTTCAGATCGCTAAACAAGCGGGCGGGTACGATCTACAAAACACAACTACGCCTGCCCAGGGATTGGGTGATGCGGGGGCCTATATAGTGGCGCGGTCGTCAAAACGAACCTATTTATTTCCAGTCCGGCAAAATCAACAATCAATCCGAAAAGCAATCATCCGTCCCGCGAACTTGTTTACAACAGGATTCCGAACGAGTATATCTTCTGCTGATCTGGACGCAGGTAGTTATCAGCTTTTTATTCTGACCTTTTCGGATGGGAAAGCCAATCTCTCCCCTACGAATCAGATGATCGAATCGGAAGGCCCACCCGTTACGACAGCAGCGAAGAACTGGTAAGTAATGATGTAAATTATGCAAACAAACACCCCAATAAGTACACCCACACGCCCAACGCTGACCCACCTTATCCAATTAGACGGGGTTCGGTTTATTGCGGTTGCCCTAGTGTTATTTGACCACTGGACAATGGAGCGTATCGAATTACCAGTGGGTGCGTTAGGAGCCTTAGGTGTTACAATATTCTTTGTACTAAGTGGTTTCCTGATTACCCGCATTCTGCTTTCCAGCAAAGACAAACTCAGCAACCAACCCAATGGCGGCCTGTCGAAATACCTGAAAACATTTTACATCCGCCGAACCATCCGAATCTTCCCGGTCTATTACCTAACTTTATTTATACTGGCACTAGTCAACGAACCACCGGTTCGGCAAAAATTTGGCTGGCTGGCACTGTACGCCACAAACATTTATATTGCGTTTTACCATACCTGGATGGGCACCGTCGATCACCTCTGGTCGCTGGCTGTCGAAGAGCAGGTCTATCTTTTTCTACCTCTATTATTATTTATTATCCCACGTCGGTACGTGCCCGTAACCGCACTCTGTATGATTGTTGGTAGCGTTGGTCTGCGTTATGTATTATACCGCGCTCATCTACCCTGGTTTATTGGGTACGTATCAACGCCTACTTGCTTAGATTCATTTGGGTTAGGGGCGCTTATGGCCTACGGCTGGCTCTATCAGCGAGAACGGTTCGTTCAATTCTTCACACCAACTAGCTGGGTTTGGTTAAGCTTAATAGGTTTTATAGGAGTAGGCGTATTAAATAACTGGATTTCAATTGATTCGCCCAGGGGTTACCATAATATCATGTCTGATGTATGGGAACGGTTGGCAGCTTCATTATTTGGTTTTTTCCTGATTGGCCGGGCTATCCTGGGATTTGGTGGACTAATGCAATGGGTACTCGAAAACCCCGTCAGCCAATATTTGGGTCGTATCAGCTACGGCTTATATCTCTATCACAACTTCGTCTTCAATGTATATCATACCAAACCAACGCATTTCACCGTGCGATCCTGGAACTGGCTTACCAACCAGCTTCCGTTTTTGAATAGCTCCTATTTTTTTCAATTTTCGTTTTTTTTCTTCCTGACTCTCTTAATCGCTGTGGTCTCCTGGCACCTCATTGAAAAACCAATTAATGCACTGAAAGATAAATTTTCGTATTAATTCGTAGAGCCAAGGGGCATCCGGGAATGCTAACCGCTTGCTAATGTCATGTGCCATTGAGACCGTTAGCCGTTAACAATTTCCTATATTTGCAGTATTGATAAGAATACCTAATCCCGTTGGCACTAGTAGTTGGTCCAACTTATTTCAAACCTGTTGGCGAGCGCTGGGCGCCTAGCCAACCTCCTAAAGTACACTGAATGAGCCTCCTGCTGTCAATTGTAATGCCGGCTTACAATGAAGAAGAAGTGATCGAAACTGTTGTAAAACAGTGGACCGATTTGTTGACCCGTCAGTTTCCAACTGAAAATACCCGCCTGATCGTCGTTAATGACGGCTCGCGCGATAAAACGGGTGCTATCCTGGACCAAATTAAAGATCGTTACCCAAAACTGATGGTGGTCCATCAGGTTAATGGTGGTCATGGAAATGCGGTTGTCAATGGATATCGACAGGCCGTTGCACTGGATTCAGAATACGTTTTCCAAACCGATAGCGATGACCAGTTCATTACTGACGACTTTGGTAAATTATGGGCTAAGCGTAACGAATCTCCGTTTATTCTGGGCTATCGTGAAGAACGGTACGATGCCCTGGCCCGCTTGATCATTACCCGGATTCTTCGGTGGAGCATTGCGTTCATCTATGGAACGTATATCATGGACAGCAATATTCCCTTCCGGCTAATTCGAGGTACATTTTTGAAAAAGCTTTTGGCTCAGTTGCCTGATCCTACCCCATTTGCTCCCAATATTTTCCTGGCCGTAATGTCGAAAAAAGCAGGCTTCAATACCTTCGATATTCCAATAACCCACAAAGAACGCTTAACGGGTACCGTGTCTATTTTAAAGTGGAAACTCCTCAAGGTTTGTATTCAGAGTTTCAAAGAACTCGCTCAATTCCGCTTCGAATTAGGCAGTAAAGTCAAAGCCCTCAAGAAACCAGAACCTGTAACAGCGTAGATTGATGTAGGATATAGCGTGTATGATGTATGATGTCAACTAATTAAACATATAGGTTGGATCATCTATTATACACTGTACATCTTACATCCTATATCATACATCTGATTCCAACTTATGAAGTATAAGTATGTAATTATTGGCTCTGGCCCAACAGGTCTGGGAGCCGCTTATCGTCTGAAAGAGTTAGGTATTACCGACTTTATTGTTTTAGAGAAAGAAAATCGCATTGGAGGTCTGTCTAAAAGTTTTGTGGACGAAAAAGGATTCACCTGGGACGTTGGTGGTCATGTTCAATTTTCGCACTATAAATACTTCGACGACCTGATGTTAAAAGCATTGGGCGAAGATGGATGGCTTAGTCACCAACGTGAATCGTGGGTCTGGATCGAAAATCGCTTTGTACCCTATCCGTTTCAGAACAATATAAAGTACCTGACCCCTGAAACGATGTGGAAGTGCCTGGAAGGCATTATCCACAATTATAAATTCCCAACCAACCAGAAGCCCGCTAACTTTCGGGAGTGGATTCTGGCTACGTTCGGGCCAGGGCTAGCCGAAACGTTCATGTTCCCATACAACTTCAAAGTGTGGGCCTATCCCCCCGAAGATATGAATGCTGTTTGGGTGGGAGAACGAGTGGCCGTCACGGATTTACAGCGGGTTACCAAGAATATCATTTTCGATCAGGACGATTTTTCCTGGGGGCCCAATAGCACCTTTAAATTTCCGAAGCAGGGCGGTACAGGTGGTATCTGGGAAGCCGTTGGTGACCTCGTTGGCCGCGAGTATGTAAAGCTGAATGCAACAGTCGAAAAGGTAATCGGGTCAGAGAAAAAAATCGTGCTGGCCGATGGTGAAGAAATTCAGTACGAGAATTTGTTGAGCACCATGCCCCTCGATTTGTTCACGCAACGGGTGGAAGGCCTCTCCTCCGAAACCGTACAGACGGCGCAAGGGCTCAAGCATTCATCAACCAACGTGGTGGGAATCGGGCTGAAAGGCAAACCAAAAGAGAGCCTGAAAACCATGTGCTGGATGTATTTTCCAGAATACAACAGCCCCTACTATCGCGTAACGGTGTTCTCGAACTATAGCCCTAATAACGTACCAGATATCACGCAGAACTGGTCGTTAATGACCGAAACGAGCGAGTCATCGGCCAAACCTGTTAACCGGGAAACGCTGATTGATGACACGATTCGTGCCCTGATCGAAGATAAGCTGATTGAATCGGCCGACGATGTGGTCTCAACGTTCCACATGGCATTCGATTACGGTTATCCAACCCCCTCGGTAGAGCGGGATGGCATTCTGAAAGCCGTTCTGCCTCAGTTGGAGCCGTTTGGCATCTACTCAAGAGGTCGTTTTGGTGCCTGGAAATACGAGGTCAGTAATCAGGATCACTCGCTCATGCAGGGTGTTGAATGGGCAAACCGAGTAGCGGCCAATGTACCCGAAGTAACCATGCCTTTCCCCGAAACAGCTAACGCAATGTGGGGAAAGTAAACTAGTGGAGTACGTGCAGTAGGTGGAGTACGTTAATTGAGTGTCGTTTATTTACTGCACTTAGTTACCTTATTCCACCTACTGCACGTACTGCACGTATCAACTATCTATGAAACGAAATCTCTGGATTGGAGTTGGTGTACTGCTTCTGCTGGCGGCTTGCTGGTGGGGATACCGACAATTCTTTCCAGTGACTCGCTCCGTTGGCTCACTTGTTCCGCCGGGCGCGTTGATGGTACTGGCCAGCGACCGTCTGCAGGATACCATTTCAGCCCGATCATTGCGAACCGAGATGTCATTGCGGCAGATTCCGGTCTTTGATGAAGCCCGCCAACGTCTCGACCGATTTCTGTATGCAACCGCTGATTCGGCTACGGTACTACGGTTTGTTTCGGGCCGAACGATTCGCTACTCCCTCCATTCGGTTTCAAAAACAACGCTTGATTTTATTTTTTATATTCCGCTAACCGACAAAGATCAGGCCTTTCTGAACCGGGTGACAAACCCTGATCCTCGTCAGTACCGGGTATTAAATCACACATTTTCAGGCGAAAAAATTCTGGACTTTGTTTCCCGGATGAATGAACCAATAGGCTCATTTATCCTGACAGATGGTTTTTTGGTGGGTAGCGTATCCGGTATCCTGATCGAGAACGTTGCCAAGCGAATGCACCAATCGCTCAAACTGACGCACTCAGAGCCTGATTTTCGGGTCGATGCCGATCACCTGGCTGTTGTGTCGGTTCGGCCGGAAGTACTCCAGTCGTTGTTTAGTAATGTGGGGTCACTAGTGCGTTTATTCTTGCCCGAAGAATTAAACCTGCAATTCCGGCAATCGGCCTCCCGGTCGCACCTGATTGGCTATGCCGTTGACAAAATTGGCGGTCGGCGCGATGTAGCAGCGCTATTCGCCAATCAAACACCCCAACGGATTCAGCATGCTAATCTAATTCCGCAAACAACTGCTACTCTTTATCATATCAGTATTAGCGATGCACCCCGTTTTGGTCGTTCGTTGAGCAAACTACTCGGGTCAGCTTCCAGTGATTTTTTGCGGGATCGATTCAGTCAAATTGAACCAGATACCAAGGTACTTTACCAGTCACTGGGCAGCGATCTTTTATTGAGCCGCATGGAATCACCAACCGGTTCACTCCGGCAAATACTGATTCTGACAGCCCAAAATGGCAAGCAGCTTGCCAACGCCTACCAACAGATAGCCTATCGGGCAGGTGCCAGAACACCTACTCCTCCTAAAGATTATCTGGGCCATAAACTATTGCAGTTGAACGTACCCGAGTTACCTGCCTCCTTATTCAGTAGCTTATTTTCCGGTTTTTCGCAAAGCTGGATAACGCAGCATGGCTCCTCATTGATTGTGGCTAATAGTGAAGAGACCATGCAGGATTATCTGCAACAGTTACAACGGGGAGCGGTCTGGACAGCGGACGTACGCCAGGCAGAATTGCTCACGACAACCCTTCGCCCCGCCAATTTTACAGCTTTTATTCGACTGAACCGGGCTCAGACAACTGTCCCAACAACCTGGCCGCTAGCCTGGCAAAACCTGCTCGATCAGGTTGATCCAGTTTCTGGTAGCACAGCATTGTCTAATCTGGAAAATATGGCCTACCAGGCGAGCTACGGCAACGAAAACGTTCAGTCGACCGTAATTCTGGGACGCACAACCCGTCGGGCTAGTCGGGCGGTGCTCAATAAATTATTGTTGCACAAGAAAACGGAGTTCAACGCCCCCTTGATTGCAGCCCCCATTGTGACGGGAAATCTCAGCGACAGTTCGGCTCAGTTTTATGCTCAGAATAACGCGGGGCAATTTGTGCTGGTAACGCCCGAAGGCGATAAACTCGTACAGAATAACACCGATGGGCCGATTCGTAGCAACGCCTTAGGTGTCGACTTCCTGAATAATGGCCGCTTGCAATATTTGTTCATGACTGACCGGACACTCTATGTGGCTGATCCCGTACGTATCAGTAAACAAGTAGCGCTTCAGGCTATCCCGCTACCACATGGTATCGACCCATCGTATCTGGCACGCCCTCGAGGTAGTCAGCAACGAAATCTGGTTGCCTTAGCCGCCCATGAAGATGGACACATTTATGCTCTCGACCGTCAGCGTCGGGCCTTTGTACGTATCATGACGGCTCCGAATAAGGGCGTGCTCCAACTACCGTTTCAGGTTATAGCCACGCCAGCCGGTATGAACATTCTGGGTATGCAGGCCAATGGCACACTGAATTACTGGCGTGAAAATGGCAGCGAGTTTCCCCACTTCCCAGCTCGAATTGAACGAACAAACGAAGAGGAGCCCGAAATTAAGTTCGTTGGACCAGCACTACTACCAGCGGGGCAATCGTTGATTCAAACGATTGCCGATGAAGGTCAACTACTTACGATAAATACTAACGGACTGATTGCCAAACGAACGCAGCTCTATCGCCCAGTTCGGAATGGCTCGTTCCGGCTTTTCCCGGATGAAGATCAAACGAATTGGTTGCTGCTACGTACGACAGATACTGAAATAACCATTCTTGATCAGCGCGGACAACGGTTATTCGATGTTCGGGCGTTGCAATCGGGGCGAAACAACGTTCGGTATCATCGGCTTGGTGCCGGTATCGATCTGATTAGTGTTAAGTCGGGTGGATTCACGACTTTGTATGACCTGAATGGTCGTATTATTGGAGAACGTCCTATTCCAAGTGATTTTCCGGTGGCTCTGCAATTCGACGAGCGCACCAATGAATTATATATTCTGAGTGGCGCGCAGCAAGCCGTTCTGTTATTTAGTATTCGACTAAGATGAGGTGGTATAATGAGTAAAGTCAGTTAAGTAGGTGGAGTCAGTAAATGGTCATGACCAAGCTGCTCCACTCATTTCACCTACTCCACCAACTCCACTCATTTCACAAAAGTTAACCAAATGCGTTTTCTTCGTTATACTGTTTTATTGCTTGCCCTTATACTATGGGGGGGGGGTCTTTCCAGTACTGTGTCACACTGGCTTTATGAAATTGGTGTAATCGCCGACGACTATCGGTATGGTGATCTATACCGGCTATCGGCTCTACCTCAATTTAAACAAGCCCACCCGATTTGCCCACCTGCTAAGTTGTCAAGTGACACAGCATCAACACATCTTTACCTCATTGGCGACAGTTTCACCGAGCCGCAACGACTCAACAAGGAAGACTTTCATGTTAGCCATTTTCAGCGGGTTGGGTGGGATAATAAGCAAGCGGTCCAGTTAGATACAACCAAGCGAAATATCCTACTGATTGAATCGGTAGAACGGCATTTCCGACAACACTTTTCCCATCCGGTAACTGATTTTGTTGTTGAAAACGATACCAGCCACACCTTAGTTAATCAGCCAACCCTGAGCAAACGTATTAGTGATGACTTCCATCGTACTGATGTAGAAGAACGGCTGGAGTCGACCTTATTTAGTCAGGATTGGGCCTTTTGGTTTAAAGAACTTAAAGCTGCTCTAACACTCAACTGGTTTGATCGAACCAATACAAAGGTGAGCCTATCGAACGATAAAAAGAATGTGTTCCTGCATCTGGATACGGATACAACCCTACAAGTTGTCTCGTCATTCTCCGGGCTAACCGATCAGGAAGTCAATGTGCTGGTCGACAGCGTGAATGCAGTAGCGAAGCAGTATCGGCAGTTAGGTTTCGATGAAGTTTACCTCTCTATCATTCCCAATAAAGCGACTATTCTGGAAACGAATCGTACGGACTATAATCACCTGATCGAGCGAATCCAGAATAATCCAAACTTAGTTGTTCCAACGATCAACGTCTACGACTTCTACAAGCGTGCTACGGCATCACCTTATCTGAAAAGCGATACCCACTGGAATTGCGAAGGCCGTGCCATATGGCTCAATCAGGTCCGCCAGAAATTGCGGATTTAAGCCTGGTTTGGGCTTATAAACCGAGATAACCTCAGTCAAATTTGTGGATGGCTGTTAATCTACTGACAAATAGGGCAAATAGGGCTCTAATTTGCCCGTATCCCGAAATGCGGTAACCTGATGAAGCTTACTATTATAGGCATCGTAACAGAGTTCGACGTAGAAATCACGAAGATTATAAAGCAGGAAAATAGTATCGCCCTCGTAGCGGTTAGCTAGAATGTCGCCAGTAAAGTAAAGGGTGTCGAGTTGCTGTTGGGCGGGTAGGCTGGAGAAGTCGGCTGGTTGCATGGGCATTTGGGGTTGACAGGCGAAATAAGCAAAAAGCCGACGCCTTGCCAAACCCCTTCCCCAACTTTATATAATACAACTAAAACACTACCAATCTACAACTAAAATAAAAGTAGTCTAAAAGTCTACAATACAGCCTGGTTCTGTAGCCCGGATAAGTTTGCCGGACCACAAAATAAATTAGCCAATTTTCACTTCCCGCCCCGTTCGGGCAGCCTGGTAGATGGCCTCAACGATTTTGATATCACGAAGCCCTTCTTCGCCCGGTACCAACATTGGTTTTTTGTTCATGATCGCTTCGGCATCGTCATCCATTTGTTTCGTTTGCTGCCAGGGGACTTCGTATGGGTGTTCAATTTTCCCACCATTGCTCCATATGCCCTTCTGGCCATTGTAAGCCGAGTAAGGTTCCATCATCAATGTGCCTTTTGAGCCGGTAACGTTCAAAAAGTTCATATTCATCCCGTAGCTACTTTGTACAGCCGCCCGCGCTCCGCTGGGGAAAATGAGTTGGGCCATTGAGGTTTCATCCAGGCCGTTTTTATAGACGTCGGGACGGGCGGTATACTGCTGGGCCGTCACGGCAATGGGTTCCTCTCCTGTTGCCAGTCGGGCACCTTGCAGTACATACACTCCCATGTCGTACATGACGCCACCGCCCATTTCTTTTTTCTGTTTCCAGTGAGTCGTTCGGGCATCATAATAACCTGCCGAACAACTGACCATCAGAATTTTACCAATTTTCCCGTCGCGTAATCCCTTCACATACTCCTGCGTATTCGGTTCATGGTGAAGTCGATACCCGATTGCCAGCGACACCTTATTTTTAGCGCAGGCGTCGATCATATTCTGGCATTCCTTTGCTGTAACCGCCATCGGTTTCTCGCACCAGACGTGCTTACCTGCTTTGGCCGCACGTACTACGTATTCTTCGTGCATGGATGGGGGTAGCACTACGTAAACAACATCGATGTCGGGATTACTAGCGATCTGGTCGAAATTCTGATAGGTATAGATATTCTTATCAGGGATATTGTACTGTTTCTTCCATTTCTCGGCCTTTTCGGGCGTACCCGTCACGATACCGGCCAGGTAGCAGTTCTTCGTTTTTTGCAGGGCAGGTGCCAGCAGATCGGTACTGTAATAACCCAGTCCCACAAGCGCGACCCCAAGTCGGTCTTTGGCGGGCCTGGTAGCTGCCCAAAGTGAATTAGGCGAAAGTGTTGTCGCAATGCCCGTAAGGGCAGTTGTATGCAGGAAGGTTCGACGGTTGGCCATTTAGTTAGCGTTTGAACTACAAACTTCAACCTTTAAACTGTAATCCCAAAAACTTTTCCGGCTGAACCCGCCCGATAACCTTTTTGTTGAAAATGGGGTCTGTTCATAGAGAACGTCCTACTTTTGCCCTATGTCTAAGAACGTCAATATCGGTTTAGTACAAATGAGTTGCTCGGCAGATGTCGAGGCTAATATTCAGAAAGCGATCAACGGCATTCGCGAAGCAGCCCAGCAAGGCGCTCAGATTGTTTGTTTGCAGGAATTATTCACATCGCTTTATTTCTGTGATGTTGAAGATCATCACAATTTCAGTCTTGCTGAGGCTATACCCGGCCCAACGACTGACCGCCTGGGGAAGTTGGCAGGTGAGTTGGGAGTTGTCATTGTCGCTTCTTTATTCGAGAAACGAGCGATGGGGTTATATCATAATACTACGGCCGTTCTGGATGCTGATGGCTCCTATCTGGGTAAGTATCGAAAGATGCACATTCCTGATGATCCGGGTTACTACGAAAAGTTTTACTTCACCCCCGGCGACCTCGGTTATAAAGTTTTCGATACGAAGTTTGCCCGGATTGGGGTGCTGATCTGCTGGGATCAGTGGTATCCTGAAGCGGCCCGCATTACCGCCCTGATGGGTGCCGAATTGCTCGTTTACCCTACTGCCATTGGTTGGGATACCAATGAACCCGATCCAAAACAAAACGAAGAACAGTATAACGCCTGGCAAACCATTCAACGGAGTCACGCCATCGCCAATGGGGTTCATGTTGTCGCCGTTAACCGGGTCGGGCGCGAGGCCGACCAGAAATTCTGGGGTGGTTCGTTTATCGCGAATCCGTTTGGGTCTTTATTGTACCTGGCTCCGCACGATCAGGAACTGGTGCATGTGCAAACCATCGACTTAGCCCTATCGGAAAAATACAGAACGACCTGGCCCTACTTCCGCGACCGGCGTATCGACTCCTATCAGCCGATCACGAAACGCTATATTGACTAATTGATTTTCGAATTACGATTTCCTTCGTGCGTCAGTCAACAGGGTGCTCTTCTCGTAAATCAATACTTCCTTGAAATCCACTATGAAGTTACTCATTTTAGGCATAACGGCTGGTTTGGCGGGTGCTAGCTACTGGTTTTCGCGTTCGGCTTTGCCTGAACCGGTTGCCGTAAAACTACAGGGAACTGTTCCCCCACAAACGTCGCTGGCAGCTACACCACGTGCCCGGTTCACGCCCAGTACCAGAAAAGGCTTTTACAGCCTTGACGTTGTGGATGATTTTACATTGCCTGCTACCAAAATCCTGACATTCTGCGGAGCTGGGCGTAACCTGCATGTGCAACAGGATCGGACGAAAATTTTCCGACGCGGCTTTTCGTCCGTGGATCAGAGCCGGATGGTTCCGAACGTTGAAATCTGGAAGGATGGTTTACCGGGTAAAGGCTGGAAAAGCTCCCTCAAACAAAGCCAACGAGCCTGGATAGTTTACCAGAATCACTTTCGGGACGCTTTTGGGCTTGCCTGGGCGCAGAATAGTGAGAAAGCCAGTGAGACTTTATATCGGGCTATTCCGAACCGTGCCGATGCGTCAGCCCGAGTTAACCGTAATACCCTGTTCCAGGCCTCGTCGGAGTTAAGAGGGGGGTGCCTGAGCTTTGGCGACTGCCCGGAAACAGACTGGAAAAGTACGTTTGGCCTGATTTATCTGGACATTGAAAATGATGGAGCCAGTGTAGCCAACCGTCAGGAACAGGCAAATTTGTATACGTACATGATCAAAACGATCAAGGAGAATTCCAGTGCGCAAACATTGGTTGGCTCCATTGCGCCCGTACTACATAACAGCGTAGGCTATTCTCGGGACGAAGACTATAAAGCCGCGCCCGAGTGGCTCTGGACTACCCCTGCCAAACATACAGCCACCAGTCGCCAACGGGGTATGCCCGATGACATTCTGGGTAAATCCTTTGGTGATTATGCCGATTTTCAGATGCCTGGTACGTACTATGTATATCCTGATTTCGACTATTCTGCCAATCATACGGGCGATGGCGACCGGCACTGGTTAGCCGCGTTGCTAGGTGAACAGGAAGTCAACATGAAACTATCGCCAAAGAAACGTATTGCCTGGCAATGGCTGTTCAATACCCAGAGCGATCATCCGAACAGTGCCAAAGCAGAGCATGCTGCCCCCCCCGCCGTGGCTGAGGGTATGGGCATTTTTTACTGGTTTACGGGGGCCTACGGGGTGTTATTCTGGGACGATCAGATTGACCTAACTCCCGACCTACCCTCTCCTGCTGATCCGAACCAGAAAGGCCTTGGCAACGACCGGAACTACGCTTGCTATGAGCATTATGTTCACGGCCTATGGCGTTTATTTAAGCACCACGGCGACCTGTTCAATGGCAAAGAGACCTACCTAAACGAAGCGACGGAGTGTTCCTATGATGGTGGCCAAACCTGGTACAAATACAACGCGAATCAGATTAAAACCCACAACGTACCTTTCGTGAGGGCTATTGTCAATGGCGATCAGATTCTGGTAGCCGCTACAAAAGCCTACGCCCGATCAGGCCAAACGAACCAGGTCATGATGCGTTATGTGCAAAATGGCTACAGTTTTTACACGACTATTTCGCTCAAAGGCGACGAAATCTACCTGGGCCGGGCTACGATGAAAAAGGGGTGATCATTAGGCTAGACGTTTGTTGTTTAAGATTTCAGGTAGTTCATAAATGCACCAGCGGCCCGATTGAAACCTGAAACAACAAACTATCTTTGCCGCATGAATCTTGGTATTGAAATTGGCGGAACGAAATTGCAATTGGTTACGGGTGATATAACCGGCCAGATTACGCAGCGATTTCGTTTTATGATTGACCCATCTCAGGGCGCAGACGGTATTCTTTCTCAAATTGCAACGACGATTCGGCAACTCCCGGAGCCCCCTCAATCAATTGGCGTTGGCTTTGGTGGACCGGTTAATTGGCAGACCGGGCAGATTGCTACGTCACACCAAATTGCGGGATGGGCAGGCTTTGAGTTGGCCAATTGGCTTCAGGAGCAAATACCAGGAGCTACCGTACGAATTGAGAATGATGCTAACGTTGCGGCTCTTGGAGAAGCTCGGCGAGGTGTTGCAACTGGCTTTAAACGGGTGTTTTACGTTACTCTGGGTAGTGGCGTTGGTGGTGGCATGATCGTAGATAACCAACTCTACCACGGGGCCTTACCTGGCGAAGCTGAAATTGGTCATCTTTGGCTTGTACCACCCGGCGATTTAACACCTGGGCAAACAGTTGAACAAACAATATCCGGCTGGGCTGTTGATCAGCAGATTCGCGACTTACTCCCGCAACTGCCCGATGATTCGGCGCTGAAACTAGCCGTCCAGCAAGCCCATGCTAATGGGTCTGTTGGCAAAGAAGCTCGTTTTTTGCACCCTGCCTACGAAGCGAGTGATCCCGTTGCCCGCATGCTGATTGAGCAAATTGGCTCGGTAGCTGCCCTGGGACTCTCCCATGTGGTCCATCTATTCCACCCCGATGCCATCGTATTAGGCGGTGGGATTTCACTTATTGGAGAGCCTTTACGTGCAGCAATCCGGCAGGCTTTACCCCGCTTTGTCATGAAATCATTTCAGCCACCACCAATTGTCCTGCTAGCCAAACTCGGCGAAGATGCCGTACCAGTTGGGGCGTTAGAACTAGTGACCACTCCTATTTAATTTATACAATTTGCAATAGCCTTTAGGCCAACTTATAGCGTACTATCCTTGTACCCCAAATTACCTATTACCTAAGTCCATGAACCAAACTTATTTTAAAAATTACCTAGACCAGCAAAAAGCGGCCTACGAAGCCATCCCCATTGATCAGGTAGAACAGTTAATCAATCTTATCAAAAAATGTTGGGAAGATGACCGGCAGTTATTCGCTTTTGGGAACGGAGGCAGCGCGTCTAATGTATCGCACTTTATTACCGACCTTGGCAAAAGTGCGTCCGACATCATGGGCAAGCGGTTCAGGTGCACGTCGCTCAATGAGAGTGTTTCCTGGATTACAGCGCTTGGGAATGATTACGCTTACGAAGATATTTTCCTCCGTCAGCTCCAGAACTATGCCCGCCCCGGCGATCTGGTATTGACACTCAGCGTGAGCGGAAATTCCCCCAATGTAGTTAAAGCG
The DNA here is from genome assembly GCF_054776855.1 of Spirosoma migulaei. Classification (NCBI taxonomy): domain Bacteria; kingdom Pseudomonadati; phylum Bacteroidota; class Cytophagia; order Cytophagales; family Cytophagaceae; genus Spirosoma; species Spirosoma migulaei. Next base: position 738,545 of record NZ_BAAHBG010000027.1, read on the forward strand.
GTACAGTGGGCCAACGACAATGGGTTGACTACTATTGCCCTTGTTGGTGCCAAACGAGGCCAATTGGCTGATCTCGCCCATGAGTCAATTGTTATTCAGGATGAGCATTATGGCCGAGTTGAAGATGCCCAGATGACCATCTGCCATATGCTGTGTTATGGATTTATTGAAGAAGGCAGAAACGGATAAATCATCTGTTCCCAGAACAACGTTTTATGAATAAGACGCTCCTTTTCGTTATCAATTTGATATTCGCAGCCTTCTCTGGAGCTGCCGTTAGTATGGCTCAATCAGCGTTGTCTCTTACGAATTATACGTACTCGCCAACGCAACTGGTTATTGGTACGATTCAGTCAAAAGAACCAGTGGCCCGATTTACATTGCGAGGCCCAAATGCGGCTCTTTTTAGTGTAAACAAGGATAATCAACTGGCCATAAAATCAGCAGCCACAAAATCCTCAACGCAATGGTATGATCTTATTATTGAAGGTCGGGGCGAAAAGGGTACGCAACGGGATACATTTCGGCTGGTAAACGATCAGTTCATTCGAAATCAGGTTATTGCCCACCGGGGTGCCTGGAAGCAAAGCGGAACCACCGAAAACTCACTTACCTCTTTAAACAATGCAGTCAAACTGGGTTGTATGGGGAGCGAGTTCGATGTTCACATGTCGTCCGATTCCGTTTTATTTATTCATCATGACCCAACCATTGAGGGGATAGAGATTGAAAAAACACCAGCCAGTGAATTGGCTAAACTCAAACTTAGTAACGGGGAGGCCTTACCCACACTGGATGCTTACTTGCGGGAAGGCATGAAACAGAACCGAACCCGCCTGATTCTGGAGATCAAAACCTCTAAGCTAGGCCGGTCGATGGCGTTAACGGAACGGGTCGTAGCCATGGTGCATCACTTAAAAGCGCAGGCCTGGGTGGAGTATATTGCCTTTGATTACGACGTCTGCAAGAAAGTTAAAGCCTTGGATCCGGTGGCGAAGGTGTCCTACCTCAATGGAGATAGATCACCGGCTCAATTAGAAGCAGATCGGTTAAACGGTTTTGATTACCATTTTTCTGTTCTGAAAAAGAACGAAGCCTGGCTACAGGATGCTAAACAACGGCATCTGACAACGAATGCCTGGACGGTGAATGATCAGCCAACCCTTCAGTGGTTTCTGGATCAACATGTGGACTATATCACGACCAATGAACCAGAGTTGCTCCTGAAGTTAGTAAGTAGGTAGTTATTGAGTTACTGGTTATACATAGCTTTTAGAATAACCAGTAACTCAATAACCTATAACCAAATCAGGAATATCGGTCATTCCGCCAGGGATAAGCTGTATTTGAATAGCCCCGCTCCTCCCAGAAGCCTAGCTGATTTTTATCAAGAAATTCAATTCGTTTAATCCACTTGGACCCCTTCCAGGCGTACAGTTGGGGCGTTATCATACGAAGTGGCCCACCGTGTTCTAGCGGTAACGGCTGACCATCGGCGGTATGGACCAATAACACATCAGGCTTGAGAGCCTCTTCAAGCGACACATTCGTTGAATAGCCATCATAGCCATAACACATAATGTGCGTTGCTGAACCTTTTGGATCAACCAAAGCAGCCAGGTCCATAAATCGAACGCCTACCCAGGGAATATTCAGCCGAGACCAGGTAGTAACACAATGAAAATCACTGGTATCCTTTACCTGCGGTAACGCCATCAAATCCTCCCACTTGAGTCGGACAGGGTGGTTTACAGCTCCATCAATATTTAGCTGCCATTTGTCGAGTGGAATATTCGGCTGGTACCCTAAGTCCAGAACGGGCCATTTAGTCGTCACTGTCTGCCCGACCGGTACAGTTGGCATACCATGGCGATTTGTGGGACCAGACCCCCGCGGCTTTTCGTCAGTAAGAGAAGGCGTCTGAGCCATTTTGTCCTCAAACCGGCGTTTAAGCTTCATTCGGGCTTCAATAATTCGATCGGTTTTTTCGTTCGCATCCATACCTTTATAAGCCAAATCCGTCAAAAAAAGTTATTACGTTTATCCAACATTTTTATCAGTAGTAACCAACTGCCCGTACAGTATTATCTGAATTAAACGCCTAGGCAACACGCACATAACTTCCCAGCAGTTTTACCTCGGCGGAGTGGTGATTCAGAATTTCCTGCAAATCAGGATCGCTGGCATGGCCCTCACATTCGAGCAAAAACCAGTAGCGGAACGTGGCTCCATCGCGCAGAGGTCGGCTTTCAATTTTTGTCAGGTTGATCCGTCGGGCGTTAAACTCCTGAAGAAACTCGGCCAGCACCCCCGGCGATTCGGTATTGGGCAAACGGGCAATAAGCGTGGTTTTGTCGTGGCCGCTGGGTTGATTCACAAAGTCTTTCGCCAAAATCAGGAAACGAGTTCGGTTTAGATCGCTGTCTTCAATATTATCGAACAAAACCGGCACATCGAACAATTTGGCCGCAATACTGGAACACAATGCTGCCGCATTCGGGTTTTGGGACGCCATCTTAGCCGCTTTTGAAGTCGATTCGACCGGAACGAACTCAGCTTTAAACCCATCGAATGAATCGTGTAAGAACCGACTGCACTGCCGGAAAGCAATGTCTTTAGAATAAACGTGTGTGATATCGGCTAGATTTTCAGCCTTGGTTGCAAAGGTAAAATGCACCGGAATTTCAGCCTCAGCCGCAATGCTCAGATTCTTTTCGAGCAACAGGTCGATAGCTTCACTAACAACTCCCTCCTGATTATTTTCAATAGGTACTACGCCAAATCGAACCCGCCCCGTTTCGACGCTCTCGAATACGGATCGAATCGTTGGCAACGCCATATAGGTGCTCAAAGCTCCAAAACGGCTTTCGGCGGCCTGATGCGTAAAACTGCCTTCGGGTCCCAGATAGGCCACGCGTTCGGGCAGTTCCAGATTGCGGGACACGGCAAAGATTTCCAGGAAGATGGCCTCAATTGCCGGACGGTTCAACAAACCATTATTCTGCTCATGAAGCCGATCAATGATTTGCTTTTCGCGCTCAGGACGATAGATAACGGCATTGGTTGAACGCTTTAGTTCACCCACCTGGCGCACCAGTTCCATGCGCTGATTCAGCAATGTCAGTAATTGATCGTCGAGGGCGTCAATGTTATTACGGAGAGAGTCAAGAGTCATTAAAAAAGCCGGTAAGTCAATAAGTCAGTCAGTCGGGCAGTACACTACATCATGCCGACTCACAAACTTACCACTTACCGACTTACCGACTTACTGACTCACTAAATTTTCTACACCAACGCGACTTCGTCTACATCTTTTTCGATACGTAGATTGTCAATGATAAACCGTTGGCGGTCGGGCGTATTCTTGCCCATATAATAGCTAAGTAATTTGGGAACAGAGGTTTCCTTCTCCATAATTACGGGTTCAAGACGCATATTTTCACCAATGAACAGGCCAAATTCATCCGGCGAAATTTCTCCTAATCCTTTGAATCGGGTGATTTCTACCTTTTTTCCACTTTTTATTAATTTATCCGTAGCCTTCTGCTTTTCGTCTTCCGAATAACAGTAGGTTGTTTCTTTATGGTTTTTCGGATTCCGAACCCGGAATAGGGGCGTTTCAAGAATATAGAGGTGGCCGTTACGCACCAGATCGGGGAAAAACTGAAGAAAAAACGTCAGCATCAACAAACGGATGTGCATGCCATCGACATCAGCATCGGTAGCAATCACAATTCGATTGTAACGAAGCCCGTCCAGTCCTTCTTCGATATCCAGGGCATGTTGAAGCAAGTTAAATTCCTCGTTTTCATACACCACTTTTTTGGTCAGTCCGAAGCAATTCAACGGTTTACCTCGCAAACTGAACACGGCCTGCGACTGCACATTGCGCGATTTGGTAATAGAGCCACTGGCCGAATCCCCTTCCGTAATAAACAACGTAGATTGGTACCGATCGTCGGCTTTCAGGTCGGGCAGGTGGTTACGGCAATCGCGTAATTTTTTATTGTGAAGGCTTGCTTTTTTGGCACGATCATTGGCCAATTTTTTGATACCGGCTAGTTCTTTACGCTCTCGCTCCGACTGTTCGATTCGCTTTTTAAGGGCATCACGTACGGCGGGGTTAATGTGCAGGTAATTATCCAGGCGTTCTTTAACAAAATCCTTTACGAACGAGCTTACCGATTGGGCATTTTGCTCGGGCGACATGTTTTGTGAGCCAAGCTTTGTTTTTGTCTGTGACTCAAAAACAGGCTCCTGAACCCGGATACTAACAGCTGCGATGATTGAGGACCGAATATCCGATACCTCATAATTTTTGTCGAAGTGACGACGAACTGTTTCAACGACAGCCTCTTTAAGTGCGTTCAGATGTGTGCCGCCCTGCGTTGTGTATTGACCATTCACAAATGAGTAATATTCTTCTCCGTACTGATTGCCGTGGGTCATGGCAATTTCGAGATCGTTCCCTTTCAGGTGAATGATAGGGTATCGAAGAGAATCTTCATCTTTCTTGGTCTTGTCACGAAGCAGATCCAGCAGCCCGTTCTGCGAAATATATTTTTGCTTGTTAAAGGCAATGGTCAGGCCAGCATTCAGATAGCAGTAGTTCCAGATCATATTCTCCAGAAACTGCGGAATGAAATGAAAATTCTTAAATACGGTATCGTCGGGCTCGAAGCAGATCAGTGTACCATTTCGTTCAGTGGTGGTATCTTCACCCTTTTGCTTGAGTTCGCCCCGCTCAAATTCGGCCCAGACGGTGCGGCCTTCGCGGAACGATTGCACGCGAAAATAGGTGGACAATGCGTTTACAGCTTTTGTACCCACGCCATTAAGGCCCACCGACTTCTGAAACGCCCCCGAGTCGTATTTACCACCCGTGTTTATTTTCGATACGACTTCAACAACCTTTCCCAGTGGAATACCCCGGCCATAGTCGCGCACCTCTACCCGATGGTCCGTGACACGAACGTCAATGGTCTTGCCAAAGCCCATTACGTGTTCGTCGATGCAGTTGTCAATGGTTTCTTTAATAAGCACATAGATGCCATCATCGGCAGCCGATCCATCGCCAAGTTTGCCGATGTACATGCCTGGTCTCAGGCGAATGTGCTCGCGCCAATCCAGCGAGCGGATACTGTCTTCGTTGTATTGAACTGACTGATTCAGCAATTCTGCCATAGAGAGTTGTAAACTAATAAACTAAAGTAAGCAGTTGTGTAGTGTATCTACTCAAAAGTGAACATCGGAAAAATCATACCCAGTCTATCAAGGGTATAAAAGTTACCGTTGAAGAGGAAACTATTTATAATCCAACAAAAGTTCGCTTACTTTGCCGACTGAACTGTCCTATGTACTACGTAACCTATCTGTTCGTTAGATACAGGCTCCGTCTTCATCGTTCGCGAGTTGTTCGACATCTTAAAAATATGCAAAAATCAGGAAATATGCACGTCTTGCCGCTAATTTTTTTTCATTTTGTGGCAACCCGTTTACAACGTTACTTTCGTTTTGGTTTAACCGTTCTTCTGATCATCCTGGTTAGGGTAACAACGCAGGCGCAAATTGCTCCATCATCTGGAGTTGGACCGGCTCCGGCTTCAGGTTTGCCCAGTAGCTCACCGTCGTCACCTGCCAAAGGACAAGCTCTACCACAAGGAGTTAATATAAATAATCTGCCTGCTGGCGTTCAGCAACAGATTAACCAACGAAATGGTCAGGGGGCTACCAATGGCCGTACCGCCACCCCTGGTACGAATCAATCGCCAACCGGAAATGACTTTTCGCAGAAAGTAGATTCGACACAACAAGGGCTAACCGATAAGGAAATCGCTGCCGAAAGCGTTAGGCGGGCGCGAAACCGAGAGTTGACAGAAAGACGGGAGAAATTGTTTGGCTATTCGCTTTTCAATGACCCGGCCATGGCTACCACCTTCCAACCCAATATGAGCATGGCGACACCCCGTAATTATATTGTGGGGCCGGGCGATGAACTGAATATTCAGATGTATGGCTATTCGGTAGGCGATTTTTCTCAGAAAGTATCGCCGGAAGGGTACGTTTATATAGCAGGACAGTCAGGTATTGGGCCCATTTTTGTATCAGGCTTGAGTGTCGACAAAGCGAAAGAGCGTTTAATAAGCCGAATGTCGACCAAATTTGTTGGTCTTCGTAACTCGTCATATGGTGCGCAGAATACCTTTCTGGAAGTCTCGCTTGGTAATATTCGCAGTATCCGGGTAACGGTAACGGGCGATGCAGTGCGACCCGGTACTTATACAATGTCTGGACTATCGACAGTCATGAACGCCATTTATCAGGCAGGTGGTCCTAACGATATTGGATCGTTTCGTAGAGTACAGCTCATTCGTAACAACAAAGTGGTTGCAACCCTTGACCTGTATGATTACTTGTTAAACGGAATTCAACGGAACGATTTACGGTTACAGGATAATGACAATATTCGGTTCACTACATACATTGAACGAGTTGAAATTAACGGAGCAGTTAAGCGATCGAATATTTTTGAAATGCTACAGGGCGAAACCATGGAGCGACTCCTGTTCTATGCCGGGGACTTCACATCTAACGCCTATAAAAACCGAATTCAGTTAACGCGGATTACAGACAGGGAGTTAAAAGTCATGGACGTGACCGTTCCTGAATTCAAGACGTTTGTGATGCGGGATGGCGATGTAGTTACCATAGAACGGTTGCTGAATCGTTTTGAAAACAAATTAACCATCGAAGGAGCCGTTTATCGGCCCGGCGAGTATTCTCTGGATAACAACAAGACGCTCAAACAATTGATTGCCTCTGCCGAAGGCCTGAAAGGCGATGCATTTACGGGTCGTATTACCATCAGCCGTACCCGCGAAGACCTTGCCATGGAAAACCTTTCCATCAATTTGGCCAATATTATGGCAGGTACTGAACCCGACATCCCGTTACAACGCGAAGATCAAGTCATTATTCCGTCGCGCTTCCAACTAGCTCAGGCGGCAACTATCTCGGTGACGGGCGAAGTAAATAGCATAGACACGGATATGCCGTATATGGCCAATATGACCCTGAATGATGCTCTCGTACGGACGGGTGGCCTCAAGGAGTCGGCTGCGGCATCGCTGGTGGAAGTTATCCGTCGCAAAAAGGATGTTGATCCCCGTTCACCTTCGGCTCAGATTGCCGAGATTTTCCGTTTCAACGTCAACCGTGATTTATCTATCAATTCAGATGCGAACAAAACGTTCACGCTGGAGCCCTTCGATCAGATTATTGTCCGCCGGTCACCTAATTACTCGGTTCAAACGTATGCAACGGTAGCCGGTGAAGTTATTCTGCCGGGTTCGTATGCGATTATTAGTAAAGACCAGAAAATTTCCGATCTGGTCAATCAGGCAGGTGGTCTTACTCCTCAGGCTTATGTCGAAGGGGCCACGCTGGTTCGGCCAGTGAGGCTAAGTGCAGAAGAATTACGACGCAAGCAACGTTCTATTGAAGAAGTTGCCGATAATGCAACGAAATCTGCGGTTGTTACTGAGACTGTTTCGCCGAACTCCGTTGAGTCAATTGACATTAACCTGAAAAAGATTCTGGCTAAGCCGGGCTCAACAGAAGATATTCTGGTTCAGGAAGGCGATACCTTGCGGATACCCAAACTACTTGAAACGGTTCGTATTCAGGGCGAAGTCCAATTACCTAAAACGGTTAAATTCCGAAGTGGGCAGACCTTCCAGGATTACATTTCCGAAACGGGCGGCTTCACTACTAAATCGCAACGTCGGCGATCGTTTATCGTGTATGCCAATGGCTCTGTTGACAGAACGCGCAAGTTTATGTTCTTTAATGTATATCCGCGCGTTGAGCCCGGGGCTGAAATCATTGTTCCCAGAAGGACCACTAACCCGCTTACTGCCCAACAAGTGTTAACATCAACCGTTGGTATTGCGGGTTCCTTGTTAACCCTTATTACCACGGTCTTATTGATTACTCGTATTCCCTAAGCAGGCCTTTTCAGTCTATGGCATCACCTAATTTAACGGACTCAAACAACCCCAGTCCTTTGGCACCGGCACGGTCATTACCTCCCGACCAGATTTCGCCAAAAGCTGTTGTATTACGCCTATTTCAGGTTAAGAATGTATTTCGGCGTAACTGGAAGCTATTAGTCATCTTAGTAGCTCTGGGTGCTGCTATTGGGTTTATCTATGACTTCATGCATAAGAAGCGGACCACTTATACTGGTTCGATTATGTTCAATCTGGGCGGGGGTTCATCGGGTAACGGCTTTGGCGAACTTGGTCAACTTGCCGGTGCTTTCGGCCTAAGTTCGGGGGCTCCCGATGCGAATATCTTCGTTGGGGATAACTTTTTAATTTATGCGCAATCACGACCCGTTGTTGAAAAAACACTGATGCAGCATGATACCATTCGTGGAAAAGACACCCTGCTCGTCAATTATTACATCCGTCACAGTGGTATTCGCGATAAAGAATGGGAAGAAAACGACTCGCTGCGTGCGTTTTACTTCAAGCAGGCCAAAAAGCCAAACGAGTATACCAAACTGGAGCAGTTGGCGATGGCCGATATTTACTCGCGTATTAAAGGGGAGATTGCCATCAAACAACCGGAGCGCAAATCGTCGTTTATGGAGCTGAGTTGCTTTATGGAAGATGAGTTACTCACAGCCACCTTCCTGAGCAGGCATCTCAAAACGATTGAAGAAGATTATCAGCGCAAGCAAACCAAAAAAACCCGCGAAATGTATGACCTGCTTAATTCACGGGCCGATTCTATTTCCAGAATCCTAAATGGCACTGAGAGTCAGTTGGCGCAGTATATGGATCAGAACCAGCAGGTAGTTGTGGCAGCGGCTCGTATCAAGGAAAACAAACTGACACGGAACTCAACTTTTCTCACTTCCTTGTATTATCAGGCCCTGCAACAAGCCGATAACATGCGTTTATCATTGATTCGGGAGACCCCCCTCTTTACAATTATTGAGCCGGTTACGCTGCCCCTATACCGGGAAGTACTAGGAACGCAAGGCCTACAGATTGGCACCGTACTTTCGTTTGTAGTAGCGATCATTGTCATTTTCATACGAGAGACGTATCGCACCATTATGAGGGAAGAGTGACGTTGTTAATGAACTGACCAGCCAACCGATTCTGTTACCAACCTTTTAACTGATTTTGAAAACCCACGAAGTAATTATTCAGCCTGGTCGCTCGGAGCGGCATTACTGGCGAGACCTATGGCGCAACCGGGAATTGATGTACATCCTGTCCATGCGCGATGTGTCCGTTCGTTATAAGCAAACAGCTCTCGGCACAGCCTGGGGACTTATTCGGCCTCTGACAACCATGCTGATTATGGTGTTTGTTTTCAGTAAGATTGCCAAGCTACCCGCCGATCCGGGTGTTCCTTACCCCCTTATGGTATTGGGAGGAATTACGGTCTGGACTTTTTTCTCAACCGCTTTTACTCAAATCAGCAATAGCGTAACCCTGAACTCCAACCTGGTCACGAAGGTCTATTTCCCAAGGCTCATTATGCCCATCAGCTCAATAGCCGTTAGCTTTGTCGACTTTCTGGTTTCTTTGGGTCTGTTCATCCTGCTATCCATCTGGTATCGGTTTATTCCCGACTGGCACTTAATTTTATTGCCTGCCTTTATTCTGTTGGCTTTACTAGCCTCCTTTGCTTTCGGATTATTCTTTGCGGCTGTCAATGTTAAATTCAGGGATATAGGCCAACTTATTCCATTTATTGTTCAGGTTGGTTTTTACGTTTGCCCAATTGCCTATAGCAGTCGGCTTGTGGCCGATAAAGCGAACGAGTGGTGGGCCCCGTTTTATTGGTTCAATCCAATGGTAGGCATCATTGACGGTTTCCGCTGGTCATTACTCGGCGAAAAAGCGTACTTTAATCCTCAGAGTTTACTCTTATCCGTTAGCATAGTGGCCGTGTGTTTAGCCCTGTCGCTGTACTTTTTTCGGAAACGAGAGAATACCTTTGTAGATGATATATAAGAATTACGAATTTCGAGTTACGATGTACGATTTTAGTACTGGTTAATTCGTAACTCGTAACTCACACATCGTAAATCATTATGTCTGTTATCACTGTCGAAAATATAAGTAAGCAATACATCATTGACCATCAGAAGGGCAAGGGTACCAACACGTTGCGCGATGTTCTGACGGAGAATTTCCGGTCGATGTTTGGCAAAAAAACAAAGAATGCCATTACGCACGAGGAGTTCTGGGCGTTACGTGATGTGAATTTTTCGATTGAACAGGGCGACCGGGTAGGTCTCGTTGGACATAATGGTGCCGGTAAATCAACGATGCTCAAAATTCTGAGCAAGATTATTCAACCTACTACAGGCACCGTACGTATTCGGGGTCGGGTAGCCAGTTTACTCGAAGTAGGTACAGGTTTCCACCCAGAACTGACAGGTCGGGAAAATATCTTTCTGAACGGTTCATTGCTGGGCATGAGCCGTAGCGAGATCAAGCGGCAGTTCGACGAGATTGTGGCGTTCGCTGGTGTTGAAAAATTCCTGGATACGCCCGTCAAACGGTATTCATCAGGAATGTACGTTCGGCTGGGCTTTGCGATATCCGCCCACCTGGATCCTGAGATTATGATCGTTGATGAAGTACTGGCGGTAGGTGATGCGGAGTTCCAGAAAAAAAGCCTTGGCAAAATGCGGGATAACTCTGCAAGTGGCCGAACCGTCATCTTTGTTAGTCATAACCTGACTGCCGTTCAGGCACTCTGCAATAAGACATTTTATTTTGAAAAAGGTCGTTTGATCGAGCAGGGAGAAACCAATCAGGTTATCGCTTCGTATCTGAGTAAAGTTTCCAAAACCCGCTTGCTCCGCCAGTGGGATACGCCCGAAGAAGCTCCGGGCAATGATCTGGTGCGTGTTCGTCGGATGGAGTTGATCCCCGACTATCTGGATCAACTAACCCACATCGATGTTCGAACCTCCATGACGTTCCAGTTCGAATTCTGGAATCAGATGGATCATGCGAACCTGAATTTAAGCCTGCACCTCAATTCACTTACGGGTGAATGTATCTTTAACATCGGCACGCAATCTCAGCCTTATGGAAAAGGATTGATTGCTGCAGAATGTACCATTCCAGGCTATTTCCTCAACGATGGTTCCTATACCATTTCAATAATGATCGTTAAGGATACCGTTACACCGCTCTATGTTATGGAAGAAGGCATTACCTTTGACGTAGAAGATTACCGCGAAGGAATCGCCTGGTACGGAAAATGGCCGGGCTATGTTCGTCCGCAGTTTCCTTTTCATATAAAAATGCTGGAACCCGTTGTCAGTGAATAGCAAACCGGTATCAGCTACCAGTCTATAGTTGGTAACTGACGACTCATTCCTATCGACTGATAGCTATTCTCCGATAACTAATCTAATGATTAACGTAACCAAATCATATTTACCAGACCTTGAGGAGTATGTTACCCTGCTGAAAGGTGTCTGGGAGCGCGTTCACCTGACAAATGATGGGCCCTTATTGCGCGACTTAGAAGGGCAACTTAAAGAATATCTGGGCGTTAAACACCTTAAATTCTGTACGAATGGTACCATTGTTCTCCAGATGGCACTCAAGGTGCTGGATATTAAAAAAGAGGTAATTACCACCCCGTTTTCCTATGTAGCTACGACCAATGCGCTGCTTTGGGAAGGCTGTACCCCCATTTTCGCCGACATTCGCCCGGACGATTTTAACATTGACCCCAACAAAATCGAATCGCTGATTACCGAAAATACGGAGGCTATTATGGCTACACACGTATACGGAAATGCCTGTCAGATCGAACAGATTGAAGCGATTGCTCAGAAACATAATTTAAAGGTTATCTACGATGCAGCCCATACCTTCGGAGCTACCTATAAAGGAAGTTCGATCCTAAGCTACGGCGACATCAGTACCTGCAGTTTTCACGCCACTAAAGTATTTCATACCGTTGAGGGTGGCTGTATTGTCACCAACGACGATGCCATTGCCGAGAAACTGCACCATTATCGCTCGTTCGGCCATAAAAATGACACCTATTACGGGCTGGGGATCAATGCCAAAAACTCGGAGTTGCATGCAGCGATGGGTTTGTGTGTATTACCTAAAGTTCCTGATCTGATTGCATCACGGAAACAGCGATTTGGTTTTTACGACAGTCGACTTGATTTCTCCCGGATTACCCGCCCCACCCTAACACCCGGTATGGTCTATAACTACGCCTATTATCCGGTGGTATTCGATTCGGAGGAGACCTTACTGCGCGTTATGGAGACACTAGTTGCACAAAATATTGTACCTCGGCGCTATTTCTATCCTTCATTGAACACGCTGCCTTTTGCTCTTATTTCCGGAACAGCGCAGCCTTGCCCAATCTCAGAAGACATAGCACTTCGGGTACTGTGCTTACCTATGTATCCCGATCTGGCCGAAGCAGATATTGACCGGATTGCCTCGCTAGTTAATGAAGCTGTTGTGGCTGTTAGCGAAAACGCATAGCGGTATATTGTTTATTATGACCCTATTTTATCTTCTTTCACTCATTCTGTTTGTCGTTTATACCGGTCAGCTATCGACGCGTATCTGCCGTCGATCACTAACCGAGTGGTGGTTAACAACGTTTCTACTGGGAGCAGGAAGTGTTATTCTGACGGGCTTTGTGCTATCGGCACTTTATCTGACAGCGAATGCGCCCGTATGGGCAGGTTCTGTTTTCATTACAGCTACGGTCATCGGTGGGATACTTAGTCGGCTGGGAAAGCAGGAACGGTTTTCGGTTATTCCCCTTATCCGGGAGCGTTGGCAAACGGGTAGAGACTGGTTCAGCGGCTTATCAGGCTATGCCCGGTTTATTTTCTCAATCCTATTTGGTACACTGGTAATTGTTGGTGTCACGAATGTACTTCTGGTGCTGTTCACCGTTCCGAATGAATGGGATAGCATGACGGGCCACTTAAACCGGGTCATGCAGTACGTTCAACGAGGAACCATGCGCCATTTTGGCGGCACCAACTGGAACATCGATACCTATCCGAAAAGTGTTTGTACGCTCCAGATCTATTCGTTTCTGATGACCGGCCATTTCGAAAATGGTTTCAAGTTCATTCATCACCTGAGTTACTGGACAGCCATCGTTGCCGTATTTGGCATTGTGCAGTGCATTGGACAGAGCAGATTATCGGCTAGTTTTTTTTGTGCATTAGCCTATGCGCTCCTGCCCGACTTCCTGATGCAGTCGATCACAACCGAAACGGATATTGTGCTGACGGCTTACCTGAGTGTACTGTTGTATATGCTGTTTAGCTACCGAAACACGGGGACTCAGCCAGATAGCCGTTATCTCTATCTGGCGGGGATAGCCTTTGGTATAGCCTTCGGGCATAAGATTACGTTTGCGTTACTTCTCCCTTCGGTGTTTGTTATCATGATTTACACCGTTTTCCTATCGCCATCCTGGGCTATAACCTTTGAGCGCACCTGGCGACTGGCAGCAGCGATCTTTGTAGGTGTCTGCTTATGGACACTTCCAACGGGTTATCTGAAGAATATCGAAGTGTTTGGCCATCCCATTGGGCCGCCAACGGCGCTTAAGCATCAGTCGGTTGAGCGAGCAGGACCACTGTCAAATCTGCTGGAGCAGGGGAGTCGGAACCTGATTCGTTATGGTTACGATCATGTCAATTTAGATGGCATCCGGAACCTGGCAATTGGGGCTAAAATTAATCATGCCATGCGCCAGCCCATTGTGGTGCTGGAAGATAAACTACATATGCGTCTGGATGAAGAGACAGACTTTTCGATCCAACCCTTCGCCTTCGACCGGAAGTTTGTCTTCTACAATGCCAATCCGTATTGGGGTATCTTTGGATTTGGCCTCATATTCCCTCTGCTTATACTCGTATTGATTGGTTATGTGCGGTCAACACCGCACACCTATCTTGGATTCGCGTTATTGCTTCACTTTGCAGCCCTCTCCTACTCAGCTCCCTACGATCCATTTAAAGGCCGTTATTTCATCGAAACAGGTCTGTTCGGAATCACATTTCTGGCGCTCGTGTTTCTGCACCCGCGCACAACGGTGGATCACCCTGGCCGACTAATCTGGAAAGGGTACGTTGGGTTCGTGACGATCCTAGGCTGTCTATCAGCTGTATTATGTATATTCTTAAATACCAGAGCCTTACCGTTTGGCTGGACTGCGCCTGATGGAAAAGTATTTCCTTCAGCGTTTCATTCAGATCGGATTCAGCAAATGACGCTTGGACGCCCGGACATCTATATTCCCTACAAACGGTTCGACGAATTAGTACCTGATACGGCAACGGTTGCTCTGGCTACCATCAACGACGACTACGAGTACCCACTATATGGACCAAAGCTTTCCCGGCGGCTCATTGCGATTCACCCATTTGAGCAACCCCTAAGGCCTATACCATTGAATGCTGGTTATCTCTTTTTCGACAAAAGTGTAATCAGTCCACAACCTGGCGATTTGCGTTTAGGCACCGACACTACCATGCGGGCAGCCGTAATTGTGCCAGGAGAAGATTATTATTTAAGAAAACTACATTGATTTATGCTTTACGATCGGGGTTGCCCGGGCGGTACGATTTTCTGTAGTCCGCACATCGTAAATTGTAAATCGTAAATCGTAAACACAATGACCCTTGCCATCATGCAGCCCTATTTTCTGCCCTACATTGGCTACATGCAGCTTATGAATGCCGTTGACACGTTTGTGCTATACGACGATGTGGCGTTCATTAATCGAGGCTGGGTGAATCGGAATCGGCTGCTTATTAATGGTCAGGAGCATCTTTTCACCGTACCCCTTAAAGATGCGAGCCAGAATAAGCGAATTAATGAGGTTCATCTGGCCGATGATCCTAAGTGGCGTAGTAAACTGTTAAAAACAATTGAGCAGGGATACCGCAAAGCCCCCTGTTATCAAACGGTTATGCCGCTAACCGAAAAAATCATCAATTTTACGACTGATTCAATTGCCGACCTGATCTATTTTAGCCTTGTTGAGCTAAGTCAGTATATGGGTATTACAACCCGACTTGTCCAATCGTCAACGATTTATGCCAATGGAGAGTTGAAAGCACAGGAGCGGATTTTGGACATCTGTCGACAGGAAAACGCGCAACGGTATATTAATCCAATTGGTGGCATTGAGCTGTACGACAAACCAACCTTTGCTCAGGCAGGCATCGAACTGAATTTTATAAAATCAACGAAGGTCGACTATACCCAGTTTAACCGGGGCGACGGTCGCAACGAGTTCGTTCCCTGGTTGTCAATTATTGATATATTAATGTTCAACGACATCGCCACTGTGAGGACGATGCTGGATGCGTATGAGTTAGTGTAGTGACAAATCTTAATTGCGAATGAGTGAATGAGCGAATGAGTGAATATTTCTTGTATTAGTTGATATTCACTCATTCGCTCATTCACTCATTCGCTCATTCACATATGGCAAAGGTTATTATTTTCGGGGTAATGGATACGGCCGAGCTGGCTCATTTCTATCTCAAACACGATTCCGAGCATGAGGTGGTGGCCTTCACAGTCAGTCGCGAGTACATGAATGGCACCGAGTTTCAGGGCTTGCCACTGGTAGCGTTTGAAGAGGTAGAAACACTGTTTTCACCGCAGGAATACAAATTTTTCGCACCAATGACGGGCCGGAACATGAACCGGAACCGCGAGCGGATTTACCTCGAAGCTAAAGCCAAAGGGTATGAATTCATCTCGTATATCAGCTCCAAAGCAACTCTCTTTGGCAACCAGATTGGTGAAAACTGCTTTATTCTGGAAGACAACACCATTCAGCCTTTCACCACCATCGGTAACAATGTTGTTCTTTGGAGCGGTAACCACATTGGCCATCATGGTCAGATCAAAGACCACGTTTTCTTTACGTCGCATGTGGTGATGTCGGGGCATTGTGTCATTGAACCTTACTGCTTCTTTGGTGTCAACAGCACCATTCGCGACTACCTACATGTTGCTACTGGTACGTTATTAGCTATGGCATCCGCCATCTATAAAGACACCGAAGAGTGGGGTATGTATTTGGGTAACCCGGCAAAAAAACTACCTAAACCAAGTTACGAAGCCTATTAAATTTGTCATCTTTAGTCATCCATTGTCATTGCGTGGCTGCTCAGGCAGTTGTTCTTTGTCACCACAAACGGTTGAATGACTAGGCATGACAAAGAATGACTACGAATGACCATTTTGTTAATTGGCCACGATGCCAACCGTGCCGGAGCGCCACTTGTATTGCTGAACCTAATGCGTTTGCTAAAGGCTGAAGGCATACAAATGCGCTTATTATTGGGCGAAGGGGGCCCAATTCTGGCTGATTATCAAGCTATTTGCCCAGTCACTATTGCATCCGCACCCAATCAGTATGTAGTGGGCGCATTGGCAGATAAAGTGCTTGGAAAACTAGGCTTGTGGCAGCAGTTTTATGATCGGCAGGTAAAGGCTCGGAAGCAGGAAATCCGGGCTGAACTTGGGCTCGATTCCGTTGATTTAGTACTGGTTAACACAGTTGCCGGTAGTCACTGGTTTACACAATTAGCCATTCCAGATAAAACTCCAGTAGTAACGTTCGTACACGAACTGGCTATGTCGGTCCGAATTTATTCGCAACCTGACGAGCTGGCTTATCTCTTGAATCGTACCACCCATTTGCTGGCCGTATCGAAAGCAACAGCACGGTATTATGAGCAACAGCATGGTTTCGACCCTGCCCGTATCACGCTTTATACACTTATTGACACGCCAACGCTGGAGCAAAAGGTCCTACAGGCACGTGAGCAACCAAGCCTATATGCCTCCCTGGGTTTACCTACAAATGCATTGATTGTAGGCGGTTGTGGAAATGCAGAGTGGCGAAAAGGCAATGACCTATTTATTACGCTGGCCCGTCAGGTAATTGGCCGGACCAAATCAGAAAACCCAACCTTAACTCAACCCATTCATTTTGTTTGGGTGGGTATGCCAGCGGGTACGCTGCATGACGATTTATTGCTGGACATTCAAAAAGCTGGTCTGGCTCATCAGGTTCATTTGATTCCACCCACGCCTGAGGTGCTGCGTTACATGAGCCGATTTGACGTGTTCGTCCTCTGCTCTCGGGAAGACCCTTATCCCTTAGTTGTGTTTGAAGCTGGTTTAAGTGAGATCCCTGTTGTTTGTTTTGAAGGCGCTGGTGGATCCCCAGAACTGGTTGAAACAGATGGCGGATTTGTGGTACCCTATCTGGATCTGGACGCTATGAGTAATCGGATTCTCGAGTTACTCTACCAGCCCCAACTCCGAAAAAGAATGGGCCGTCGGCTCAGTCAAAAGATTCTGGAACGCCATCCAGCTCAGCAAAGTGTCGAAACTCTCGTAACTTTGTTTACCCAATTGACTGCCTGAATACCAATGCGACCTTCCGGCTATATGCCCCAATTAGACGCACTACGAACAGTTGCCGTTCTATTAGTCATCGTTTTCCACTGGTTTCCAACAGGTGAAGGCATTAATCGCTTACCTAACGGAACCATTGGCGTATTAATCTTTTTTGTGCTTAGCGGCTTTCTGATCACTCAGATTCTCCTGAAGAACCGAAACGCAATTCACGCAGGCCAAACAACCCCAGGTCATGTATACCGTAATTTTTTAATTCGACGTGCCCTGCGAATCTATCCATTGTACTACCTCACCATCACGTTTGTGTTCATCCTATTACCGAAATTCTCGGATATCGACGAACATCCTCTATACTATTATTTTTACGGCTCTAATATCCTCCTCCAACGGACAGGAAACTGGGCTGACATCCTCTCTCCTTTCTGGACGCTGGCTGTTGAGGAGCAACTCTATCTTATCTGGCCATGGGTCGTGCTGGTAACCCCGAAAAATGCCTTCCACTGGATTTTAGGTCTCATGATTGGGAGCGGCGTTGCCTTTCGAGCTTTTGCATATGTCCAGGGAAATCTCGACGGCGTTCTTACACCCGCCTGCCTCGATTCATTTGGTATGGGAGCGCTCTGGGCTTATGTTACAATTGACCAGTCTACTTTGATCCCGTCTTTTTTGAAAAAAATGTCTATAGCAAGTCTATTGGCATTAGGCACCTTTTTCGCTCTACTTTTCCTACCAACCACCCATTTCGTAGTCGTTCTTTTGCAGCGCTTCACCATTTCAATACTAGCTTTATTCGCTATTTCCCGGGCCAGTATTGGTGTTGGCGGCTGGATAGGTCAAGTGCTTAACAATAAAGCCCTTCAGTATTTTGGACGGATCAGTTATGGCATTTACGTCTTTCATATGCTCGTGCCTAGCTTTGGTGTTGAACTGGTGGTGACAGCGTTCCATCGCTTTGGCGTTTCACTAACGCTCGGCTACTGGACCCATCGGCTGCTTAGCCTGGTTATACTACTAACTTCGGCCTCATTGTCCTGGTATATTTTTGAAAAACCATTGAACAACTTAAAACGATACGTACCCTACAAGCTAGTTAGTCAGCCGATAAGTCGGTGAATCAGTGTTGTATAACTGAATTACTAACCAACTCCCCGATTGATTTATGACGCTAGCATTCACCATCTGTTCAATAAATTACCTCGCCCAGGCCCGAACCCTGGGTGATTCGCTTCGGCAGACCAACCCCAGCTATCAGTATATAATTGGCTTGGTCGATAAGTTGAGCGACGCCAATTTGCCCGCTGAATTGATACCCGCCTATCCAATGATTGAAGTGGATAAGATTGGGATTCCGGACTTCGTGGCCATGTGCGACCGCTACGATATTACGGAATTGAATACGGCCGTTAAGCCATTTTTCATCGATTACTTTTACCAATCCTATCCTGAAGCGACCGAGGTCATTTATTTTGACCCTGATATTATTGTTTTTCAGCCATTGGAGGAACTGAACGAAGCCCTTACAACCTATAGCTTAGTTCTGACTCCCCATACATGTTCACCCACGCCAGACTGGGAGCGCCCAAACGAACAACACCACCTGAACACAGGAATTTTCAACCTTGGCTTTATTGGCTTACGGAACGATGCCACAGCACGTAAGTTTGTAAACTGGTGGAAAGATCGGCTGGTGTATGAATGCCGAATTGATTTGTGTGAAGGCCTGTTTGTGGATCAGCATTGGGTAAATTTTGCCCCAGTTTATTTCGATAACGTTCTGATCGATCATCATTTAGGATATAACGTGGCTTACTGGAATCTGCACGAACGCTACTTCTCAAAAAACGAAGCTGGTCAGTGGCAGGTGACGAGTTTAGATGAACATGCTGGCCAATCAGCCGATGTTAACGAAGGAGAACCGTTACAGTTTTTTCATTACAGCGGCTATCATCCCGAGCGGCCCAATGAAATCTCAAAATACCAAACGCGGTTTTCTTTTGGTGACTCTACCCCACAAAAGAAACAGCGGCCTGACGTAAAACCACTTTTCGATTTGTATCGTGAACGACTGATAGCCAATCATAATGATCAATATCGGACGTATCCGTGCATTTATATTAAGCCTCCTGTAGTGCTTCGTTATCTTCGCGTTCGTAAATTGCTAAAAACACCGTTCAACCGAGTAATTGCCCTGTTAGAATCTCGTTAAGTATGGCTGATTGGTCGCGCTTGCAAGCGCTTTGGACATATCGCTTTCACAAATACACCCACATCGTGGGGAAGTTTTGGTCATTTGCCGTCAAATATGTACAGTTACGTTGGCTCAAACAGAAAATTGGGAGCCGACAGTTGGTGGTCATTATCCTTTCTGAGCAAATGGGCGACATTATCGCCTGCGAGCCAGTTGCCCGCGAAGTGCGGAAGCTTCATCCAGATGACTATATTATCTGGATGGTGCGGAAGCCTTATGTCGAGCTAGTCGAATACCATCCGGATCTGGATGGGTTTTTGATCGAAAAATGCCCCGGCGAACGGGTACGCCTGCTTCGATCGGGTATCTTCGATAAAGTATACAATATGCACATCTCACACAGGAAGTGTAAATACTGTCTCGAAGACCCGATTAACCCAACCGCCGATCACATTGGCCTAACATTTGACAATTATTATCATCGGGGCGATCTGTTGTATATGTTTTCGCAGGCAGCAGGGTTACCAGCCTTGACTGCTGACCCGAAGATGCATATTCCAGATAGTGTTCGACAAAAAGTAAAAGCCCTGGCCATACAAGCCAGCCCAATTGTCATTCACTGTCAGTCGAGCCATGTCATGCGCGACTGGCCTGCTGCCAACTGGAATAAACTTGTGAAGTGGTTACTCGCTACGTACCCGTATCCAATTATTGAAGTAGGGTTAACCCCAACGGTAACCGAAGAGCATTCGAATTTCCGCAGTTTATGCGGTCAACTGAGCTTACTCGAAACTGCTGAAGTAATTCGGCAGGCCCGCCTGTTTATCGGCATTGATAGTGGCCCCGCTCACATGGCAAATGCCATGAATACAGAGGGGATTATTTTACTAGGCAAACTGTTCGACTTTGTCGATTACCTGCCTTATTCTGGTCGTTTCAAACGGGGTGAAGACATCACCCTCCTAAATGATTACGGTCATCCGTGTTCCGAGCTACCGTACAGCTGGGTACAGGAGGCTGCTCAGGAGCGATTAGGTCAACCCAAACTTGTATGAAGTCGTCTACTACTGTTAGTGTAAACATTGTTTTACCCGTTTATAAACAACAGCTTACCGATTATGAACGTATAGCCCTGACCCAATGCTTACGCATACTGGGAAATTACCCAATCTGGTTAGCAACCCCTCATTCGCTTGACATTTCAGCCTATCGCGAACTAGGTCCAACGTTGCAGGCACGAACATTTGACGATGCCTACTTTGCCGACGTTCAAGGTTATAACCGACTCATGATGTCGGGTGAATTTTACGAAGCATTTGCCGATCAGGAATACATGCTGATTTACCAATTAGATGCCTTTGTCTTTCAGGATGACCTGGCGTACTGGTGTCAGCAAAATTACGACTACATTGGCGCCCCCTGGTTGCGCGACCGTGACTTTACCGGTTTTGGCGATAAACTTTGGTTTAGCATTAAACAAAGGGTAGCCACCTGGGTTAACCTTAAAAAACCGGACGGCATCACCCCCCGCGAGATCATCAATCTGAATGG
Source organism: Spirosoma migulaei (assembly GCF_054776855.1). Lineage (NCBI taxonomy): Bacteria > Pseudomonadati > Bacteroidota > Cytophagia > Cytophagales > Cytophagaceae > Spirosoma > Spirosoma migulaei. Next base: position 759,779 of record NZ_BAAHBG010000027.1, read on the forward strand.
CGTCGGTTGCGGTGGTTTTTCCCTTCGGCGTGTTTCAGCCATGTTGCGTTGCCTTGAACCTTTCAGGGAAAAAATTGCTGAATACGAACGTATTGCTCTGCACCAATATCATGAAGACGTTTTTTGGGGTATCGAAGTAAATCGCTACTGGCCGCGATTACGTATTCCTACGTATAGGAAAGCCCTCTATTTTGCGATTGAGTTTTATCCAAAATGGGCCGTTGAACATTATAATCAAGGTCAGTTACCTTTTGGTTGTCATGCCTGGAACATTCATGGAACAGAGTACTGGCGTCCAATTTTTGCCCAATACGGTTACCAAATATGACTACATCAGTGCAACCAACAGTCTCCATTGCCCTCTGTACCTACAATGGCATGGCCTATCTCACTACGCAATGGAACAGTTTGCTAGGACAAGAACGGTTACCGGATGAAGTGGTTATTTCTGACGACCGATCAACAGATGGTACGGGCAGCTTACTGGAAACGTTAGCCGCTACAGCCCCTTTTCTCGTACGTATTCTGGAAAATCAAACGCGTTTAGGGTATAATAAAAACTTTGAACGAGCCTTAGCAGCGTGTACGGGTGATCTGATCTTTATCTGCGACCAGGATGATTTTTGGTTACCGGAAAAAATCAGCACCATGGTCCAGTATATGGTTCAACATCCCGAAATTCAGATTGCGTTTTGTGATGCCTGGGTAACTGATGAAAATCTGGAGGGGCGCCAGAACCGATTTTGGGAAGCTGTTCGCTTTGATAAAGAAACCCAGAAGCGTTGGAAAGCTGGCGAAACCATGGACGTTCTGCTCGACGGAAACCGGATGATGGGCTGTGCCACGGTAATCCGTAGAGCCTTTCTACCCACCTTGTTGCCCATTCCAGATAAAATACCAGGGTATATTTACGATGGTTGGATTGCCATGGTAGCTGCTACGCAGAATGCCATCCATTTTATTGATAAGCCTCTCCAACTCTACCGTACTCACGTTCAACAGCAGGTAGGTGTTCGACAACAGGAAGTGGGCGATCGAATAAGACTTCGGGATCGTTTGACGAGGCATAGGGCCAGAAAACTGGCTCCACTCCTCAAAAAACGGGTTCAATTAAGCACAATTAGTGAATTGTTAAGTAAACGTGTTCCGGCAAATTCGCCAGGTCTACCCCAACTCTACCGGCGGTTGGATCATTTCAGCATGCGCAGTAATTTGCCCCATAATCGACTGAAACGAATCTCTCCCGTACTTTCTAATTTATTACGGGGTAATTACCGACGCTATGCGGATGCCGCAGCCAACTGGTATGCCCCTTTACTAGCCGTTTTGGGCGATATATTTGAATAATGTAGTTTTGCGCCCACTGTGCTACTAACAATCTGTACAATCCGTCAATTACCCCAGGCTCTTGCACTGGGTGCTAGTATCAATCTATTCACGACTACCGGCCAATCGGAACCGGTATTAATTGGTTTAGTAGATGATCCTGCCCAACTGCCTACTGGCTTTGTGTCGCCCTATCCGCTACTTCCAATTGGTGAATTAGTACCTGCTGGGCAGCTAGAGCAGTTGTCGGCTATGTATACGCCAACCGAGTTTGCAGCTGCCTGTAAGCCATTATTTATTGCCGAAGCATTTCGGCGGTATCCCGATACAAACCAGCTCATATACGCCGATCCGAATAGCTGCTTTTTGAGTTCTCCTACCCCAATCTGGGCGTTACTGGCCAAATCGACTATCTTGCTGACACCCTTTATTACGAGAAATCCAACAACTGGCTTACAGGATAAATCGTGGCCTGATGAAAAATTTTTTCAGAATATTGGCCTGTACTGTTCCGATTTCCTGGCATTTAGGCGCTCAGCCGAAACGGATCGGTTCCTGGCATGGTGGGATAATCGGGTGCGAGAACGAGCTTTTATTAACTTTTGTGAGGGGCTGTGTCTGGATCAACTCTGGCTAATGCATGTACCGGTCATGTTTCGGGGAGTAGCCATTGTCAAAAACCCAGGCTGGCATGTCGCCCTTTGGAATCTATCGGAACGAACCATCCACACGAAAGCCAATACCTGGAAAGCCAGTGGCCCTACAGGCCAGAATGAGCCCTTGGTTTTTGTTAATTTCAAGGGTTTATTCAATCCAGACGAAGGTTTTTTCCCGCATCAGAATCGGGTCCGTCTCTCAAGTCGGCCCGAAATTGTAAGTTTATTAAGTACCTATCGTCAATCAGTTACAGCTCAGTCATTACTCGTTGAGACGAGTAATCCTGCATACGGGCAGCAACCTGAGCCGCCGGTGGTATGGGGCTGGCGATATGCTACGATTAAGTCGATGCGAACCATTACCCGTTTTCTTGATCGAGTATACGTCCCTGTCATCAAGTAAGGAATACTGACCGAATAATCAATCCTGGTTAAGGATTTATCGGCAAATAGCCCTATTTTTGCCAGTCAATTTTCTCAGAAAAATACAAATCGATTGGTTTGTAGGTTTTCCTTTCATGAAAGTACTCTTCGACCATCAATCGTTTACGGGCCTGCCTTATGGGGGTGTTTCCCGCTATTTTTTTGACCTGATGCGCTCGTTTTCCAAACGGTCAGATATTGAATTTGAACTATCGTTGCGATTCTCGAATAATGAATACCTGAATCAGGCATCACTGAGCAATCACCTACGTTACCCACGCTTTGCCCACCTGCGAAATGCCCACCGGGTAGCGTCTGTCTTAAATCGTCTGAGCAGCCTGCAGCGGGTTCGGGCGGGTAAATTCGATATTTTTCATCCAACGTATTACCATCGCTATTTTTTGAAGGATATCGGCAAAAAACCATTTGTCCTTACGTTTTTCGATGCTACCAGCGAGCGATATGGTGAACAATATCCTGAATTGGGCGAAGGGATCTATGAAACGAAAAAGCAACTTCTGCGCCGGGCCGACTGTGTCATCTGTATTTCAGAGTTCTCAAAACAGGATTTGCTTCGTTACTTCCCGATTGAGCCGGATAAAATAAAGGTTGTTCTACTTGGTTCCACCTTCAATGAGTACGTAGCCCAGACCAAGCCGCAGGAGTCTCCCTTAGCGGCACCCTATTTATTGTATGTTGGTAAACGAGGGCTTTATAAAAACTTCAGCGGTTTCTTTAGAGCCATTCAGCCCGTCTTACATCGGCATACAGATTTGCACATCATTTGTGCAGGAGGAGGTTCGTTTACCGCTGAAGAACAAGCGTTGTTCCATGCCGCTCGGCTCAATGAGCGAATCCATTATCGTCCCCTGACAGACGCTGGCCTGGTAACGATGTATCAACACGCACGTGCATTTGTCTTTCCATCGCTGAATGAAGGATTCGGGATTCCTGTTCTGGAAGCCTATAGTAGCAATTGCCCGGTTGTGTTGAGCGATCGGAGTTCATTGCCCGAAGTTGGAGCCGATGCTGCCATTTATTTTGATCCTGAAGACGATGATTCGATGGCAGCTGCCATTGAGCGCGTGGTAACCGACGACGCTCTCTGCGCCGATCTGCGTCGGAAAGGCACCGAGCGGCTTCTTCATTTTTCATGTGACAAAACTGCTCAGCAAACGCTGGAGGTTTACCAATCTCTGCGCTAACGACAGTATGAAGCCTACGAACAACTCGCTCCATTCATTTGTAAATCTACCGTATAGCCCGCAAACAAATCTTGCGGCTGACCCAAAAGCTTACCCGAAGCTAACGGTTGTTACCCCGTCGTTCAATCAGGCCCAGTATCTCGAACGGACAATTTTAAGCGTTCTAAACCAACACTATCCTAATCTGGAGTATTTCATTATGGATGGTGGATCAACGGATGGGAGTCTTGAGATCATCAAAAAATACGAGCCGTATCTGGCTGGCTGGGTGAGCGAAAAAGACCGGGGCCAGACGGATGCCATCAATAAAGGGTTTCGCCGGGCCACGGGCGATTATGTTGCGTTTCAGAACTCTGATGATGTGTTTGCGCCGGATGCATTTAGCCGCGTAGCAGCAGCCTGGCAGAAAGCACCCATAACCGATGTTTTTTTTGGTGATATGTACATCACCGACGAAGACGACGTTATTCTGGAAGAAATGCGGGCACCCGAATTTTGTGTGGAATGTCAGCTTTACGAAGGTATGCAGGTGTTTAATCAGTCATTGTTTATCCGGCGCGACCGACTGAGCGAGTTTGGTTTGCTTGATGAAACGCTACGTTTCGTGATCGACTACGAAATTGTGGCCCGGCTAGGCGTTCAGCCAGGCATACAATTCCGGCACGTCGATGGCTTCTGGGGTGGTTTTCGGGTACAGCCTGATGCTAAATCGTCAACTATTGCCGCTACCGTAGGCATACAGGAACATAAGCTGGTAAAAGAAAAATACCTGCCCATGCTAACGTCATCAATGGGTCCATCATTCTGGCAACGTTATTGTCGCGTGCGTAAATTATTGACTTTTGCTCTCAAAGGTGAGTTCGGGTACGTTCGTCACCGACTGAACCTGAATCGGTCAAGAAAGTAGCAAGGGTCTAAGTTTATAGTTTGTTGTTCGATGTTAGCTGGCACGAAAGCAACTGTATAGCAACTAACATCAAACGACAAACGTCAAACTCTAAACTAATACCTGTTTATGAGCAACTTTATTCGCTTAGTGAAAGCCCTCGATTACATGCGGATGGTTGTCGGCATCTGTATTCTTGTGGATGGCTACCCACTAATCTTCTTTTTCCGGGAAACAATGCGCCTGGCACCGGGTAGCACCGCGTTTACTGCAGCCGCTCTGGCCGGTGGGTTGGTATTAATGATTCCATTTACTGCCTTACGCCGACTTTACCGCCCCAATATGACTATGTTCTGGATGGGATTATCCTTCCTATTGCTTAGTATATTGTACATGTTTGTGTATAATGGTGTACCAGGTTTCATAGACTATGACCGGGATATGATCTATTATGCGTACATGCTTATTTTTCTATTCCTGCTTATCAATATACCGAATGATATTATCCCGTTGTTTATTCCAGTAGTGGTACTCTTTACCCTAGTATCTAATTTGGGACTGATTTATTCACTGATTACGGACCCAACATGGGCTATTGGGCAACGAGCAACCATTACGCTGAATAACGGTGATCCAGGATCAGGAAACCCGCATGCTTTTTCCAGGAACGCGTTTATGGGTGTTATTGCCTGCGCCATCTGGCTCCTTCGCCCAAAAACCCATGTCTTATTTCGACTCCTTTCATTTTTTGCCGGTATTCTGAATATTGCGGTTCTGGTGCTCACCCAAACTCGGTCGGCTATCGTCGCGCTGATTTTGGCAGTGGTTTTATTCATGTATTTCAATGTTCGGCCCGCCCAGATTCGCGCGGCTGCCCGTAGTTTGATTAGCCCTATCCCCATCATGATTATGGTGGTTGGTTTTTTCGGGGTTCTTTATTTTTTCCAACGATACCTGACCGTTTACCTGGTTTTATATGATTATGTCACCTCGTTTGCGGAGCGAAATTTAGAAACCTTGTATGCCTTGCTGGGTCTGAAAGCACAGGGAGCTGATTATAAGGCCGCTCTTGATGACTCGACCGCTAACCGTTCTGTAAGTGCCACCTTTCTTCGAAACGTACTCTTGGGCCACCTCGAGATGCTCATTTTTGGATACGGCTATAAGTTCCTATACCTGGATGTGCCCATTATGGAAGCCCTTGCGGATATGGGGATTCTAGGATTAGCCCTGTTCGGAGGTGTCATTGGCATGTCAGGATACTATGCGATACGAATCATGCGCCAGAATCCGAATCCGCTGAGCGTCTTTCTGGCTTATTTTTTCCTATTGATTCTAATTCAATCGATCACGAACGGAAGACCGTTTGAGATTTCATTCTGGTTCCCATTAGCACTCATGATTCGATTTATGGGAGTCGAACACTTGCTCCCGGCCCATTTACTGGACAATGCGCCGGTCGACGCCCATGATCAATATATTGTGGTATCAAATCCCGAATCGGCCTGATGCGTATCCTTATTGTCCACAATTTACTCTGGGCGCACTATAAATCCAGCGTATTTCAGGCATTACAGCAACTGGTCGACCAGCGGAACGACATATCGGTGCAGGTAATACAAATTGCCCGTAACGAGCGCTCCCGCGCTGGTTTGGAAGCAAATCCAGAAGAAGCCCCACCTACGTACACGTATAACTACGAATTGCTCTTCGACCGATATGTGGAAGATATTAGTGTTCGAGAGCGGACACAGGCATTGCTCCGGCAGGCCAGAGCCTATAGGCCAGATGTTATCAATCTGACTGGGTATTATGACCCCGCGCAGCTGCTACTCTTAGTATGGGCCAAAGCTAATGGCATTCGGGTTGTTATGCAGAACGAAAGTACAGCTGCTGATCAACAACGAGGAGGCTGGAAAGAACGGGTTAAACGGTGGGTATTCAGGCAATGCGATGGCTTTTTCTGTTTTGGTAGTCAGGCTGCCGATTATGTGATTCAGCTAGGCGTTCCCGCTTCAAAAATTTTACTTCGCAAAAACGCCGTCGATAATACGGCCCTTCGTTCCACGTTCGAACGTGCATTGGCTTCTCGCGCTCAACAACAGCAGGTACTAGGGGTACGGCCAAATAATTTTGTGTTTGTCGGTCGGCTCATTGAGGCCAAGAACTTACCGATGCTACTCACTAGCTTTGCCGAAGCGAGCAAAGAATCAGCCAACGGCGCCAAGTGGGGGGTCATTCTGCTTGGCGATGGAGTTGAACAAGCCAACCTGACCCAGCTAATACACACACTTAGGTTAACCGAGCAAGTCATTCATTTGCCAGGGCGCCCCTGGTTCAAGGTGCCGGAGGTGCTGGCCCTTAGTAATGTACTCGTCTTACCCAGTCGCTCAGAACCCTGGGGCCTGGTGGTCAACGAGGCAATGGCATGCGGACTACCCGTTATTATATCAGATCGGTGTGGCTGCGCTATTGATCTGGTCCATAACGGCCAAAATGGCTTTGTATTCGATCCAGATCAACCTGCTCAACTGACCCATCAATTGGTTCTGTTTATGGACAACTCCGTCGATACAGAGCAGATGGGAAAAGCAGCCAAACAGTTGATTGCCCCTTATGCACCAGAAGTGGTTGCCCAGGAGATGCTTGACGGTTTTATTAAAATCACTAACTAATCGGTTATTTCGCGGCATCTATGCGAATTCTAAATATTTGTGCATACACCTGGCAAGCCGGTGGTCCACCCAAAATTATTTTTGACCATACGCAGGTTGTTCTTCGCTATGGGCATCAGGTAGATATCCTAAGTCCTTACTCTCCCGGCGAAAAGCCCTATCCTGTTCCTGAGGGTGCCCGGCTTATTCTGTGCAAGCGTACCCCGCCAGTCAGCCGTTTTTTTCGGGAGTTTTCGATCGAACTGTACCAGTATCTCAAGAAACACGTTCACGCATACGATGTCATTCACTGCCACGGTTTGTGGCATTTCGGAACCCTGGCTCCGTTTATGCTCGACCGTACCGTGGCGAAAGTCATTACCATACATGGGGTATTAGACCGTTGGGTATATGCTCATCACAACTGGAAAAAGGAGTTGATGAATACGCTGGCCCAAAAAGCGTATTTACGACGAGCCGATTTAGTTCAGATTAACAATGCCGACGAGCAGGAAGATATATTGCGTTACCTGGGTCAACCACATCCCAATGTGGTTATTATTCCAAATGGTGTAAAGACGAGTGATTTCGCCGTACTACCGCCCAAAGGCACATTCCGACATAAATTCAACCTACCTACAGATAAGAAATTAGTCCTGTTTATGAGTCGGTTGAACACCAAAAAAGGCCTGGATTTACTCCTGCCCGGTTTTCGGGATTATGTGCTGCAACACCCTGATACCGTATTGGCTTTAGCAGGCTCCGATGATGGCTACGAAGCCACAACCCGGCAGTTTATTAGCCAATATAAGCTTGACAATTCAATTCGGCTAGTTGGTATGCTTACTGGCGACGATAAGAAAGCAGCCCTCGCTGACGCCGACTTATTCACGCTCCCCTCCTATTCTGAAGGATTTTCGATGGCTGTTCTTGAAGCAATGGCCGCCGGAACGCCCACGTTGGTTTCGGACCGGGTTGGTTTTAGCGATGCCATTCGGCAACACGAAGCGGCTGGTATCTTGTCCAGCTTAACCCCTGAAGCCGTTACAGCTGGTTTGGAAACGTTGCTGAGTAACGACACACTCCGTACTCAGATTGCCAATAATGCCACAAAGATGGTAAAAGAGAAGTATGATATTGACGTGGTGGCAAAGCAACTTTTAGATGAGTACACAAAAATTAGCCGGAAGAAATAAGCCTCTACAGTGGGCAATTTAGAGAACTATAATCTGACAACGTTTACGGAATCACTCCCAGTTTCTATTTTAGATTTTGTAGGGTAGAGATTTTTCTTATCCCCATCAATCTCTAAAACAAATATCTGATACGTCTGATTAGGCAGCAAGTATTTACTGGAAAGTATCCCCGAAAACCCAGTTGCATAATAGTTTCTTCCGAACGAAAGCAGAAAAGGTTTCAACGAAAATCTATTCTGCTGGGTTGGGATAATTTGCTGCTGGGCGTCACTTTTAAGAATAATAAACGCTCCATTTTGTTTTCCAAATTTCCGGGAAAATGTATTATTTGTAAAGGATAACGTATGTCCACCTACATGCTCAACGGACAAATTAATCAGCTCCTTTTTATTCTGATAAGGTCCATTAAAAAAGTAATTCTTCGGTAATTCATACACACCAGATCGAATAGCCTGAATTGTCATTGTATCTACCGATGGCCTGACGCTTATATAAATCGGGGAGCTGGGTATGGCTCGATTGTATTCCCATCCGTATATATCCGTGTATCGCTCTTTATAATAATAATCGAGGGGTACTAAATAATAAAAATAGCTAAATAGAAAAATGCCGATACTGGCTACAATCCATGCTTTACTGAATAAAACCTGATTTCTGGTTTTCAATTGACTGGCGACCAAAAGAATGATAAGAATTAACCAGATGAACCCTATGTGTTTGTAACGGCTAATTAATAATGGATCAATACCTTCAATGGCTCTTCCTACTGCCAGCGCAAGCAGGGTTATACCGAAATGAAGTAATCCCCCCCACAATGTACTCTCCCAACGGGCAAATAGAATGCCTGACCGATTGAAGGCAGCTTTGATAAGACCAAATCCAAAATAGATCACAATACCCCATAAAACAGCACCAGCCGCCATAATAAACCCGATACGGACCTTAGAGGGGAGTAGGGTATTAGCATCGAATGCAACCCCACTTGCAACCAAAATTCGACCAATGATCAGATCCGGGCGTTGGAGATTATCGGAGAGCTTGGGGCGAAATGACGGTACTTCAAAATTTTGGTAATACAGAAACACCATTCCCCCGATTACGAGAGCCCAGATAATACTGTGTTTCCAGCGATGTTGCACCAACAATAGAAATAAGCCAACGGGTAAAACAAACGTTCCGCTTACATCACTTAAAATGGCAAAGATTGCCATGATTAACGCACCAATAAGGTTGGTGGGCTTAGTTGAATATAAATAGTAAGATGATAGTAAAACAAAGAAATAAACAATGACATGCTGCAATGGGATCATTGCCCAGAATATTGTCTCATAGTACTGAATATGAAATAACAATAACGCACAGATAAGTACTAAACTAACTGGTAGTTTTCCATCTCTGATAATGGTATAAATCAGGTAAAATATACCAAGCAATGATAGCAATCCTAAAAATGCCTGAAGCCGTAAATCTAGTTTACTTGTTATCAGATAGGTAGTGATCGCAACAAGTCGATCGACCACAATTCGTCGTTCATCATCCTGCGTCCAAACAATATTCACAAACTCAGACCAGGAAAAATGAGTTAGTTGCTTGAACTTTGTTACAGGTTCTAATAAAGCATCATAATCATCCTGGAATGGAATATTACTGATGAATTGAAAAAAGGTATAGAAAAAAATCAGTATAGGAATGGCGCTGAGTAAACTAAACCATGTAGCCGTCTGTCTATTCTTCGCGTAATCAGCAACCATTTTTTTAACGTAGTGAAGTTTTTACCGTAGTTGGTAGTTGAATTAATCCTCTTTAAATACTCTCTACACCGATCGCTGCACTACGTTAGTCCAATCCACCTGCCGGTCGGCTTCAGCCAGATCTACAAATGGGAATTCGAGTAGTAAGTTCTTTAACTTAGGCCAGCAGTTTTGGAGACCATAGTAGGACTTAAACTGGCGTGTCCGGCTCAGTCCCGGAATCATCGGTTGCTTTGCGTCGAAATCGCGCGGGTGAAAATAGGTCATCACATAAGGAGAGCGACGCATGAATCCCTTGATCACTCTATAGGGAAACAATCGAAAGTATCCCCCGCCCGAGAAAATCAGGTCCTGCCCTAATACGGCAGCCGTATTGATCGGAAATTCTTTCAGAAGTGTTCCTCCAACGTTTAGATAACCTGGCTCAAACATCGCCAGCGACGCATCGCCCCCGTGGGCACGTCGAGCCGAAAATACAGAGCAGTCGATTTCAATACCCTGCTCAACCAGAATCGGGAATACCCACCGATTATATTCTTTAATAGAAAAACCCGGTGCCCGATAGGACCGCACTTTTTTGCCCGTAATATCCTGCAAATGCTTAATCGAGCGTACTAGGTCGTCCTGAAACTGGGCTGGTGTCTGCTCATACGCTAACTGATGCGCATACGAATGCGTCGCTATTTCATAACCGGCCGCATCAATGCGTCGAATTACATCGGGGTGTTTATCAGCAACCCAACCCAGACAGAAAAACGTAGCCCGGCTATTGGTTTCGTCTAAAAGCTGGAAAATAAGATCCATATTCTGGTGAATACGACTCTCGTAGCGACCCCATTCCGATTCGGTTCGGGTTGAGGCATTATCCAGAATATGGAACCACTCTTCAATATCAAACGTCAGGATATTCATAAAAAAGGGAGCAAAGGAAGGAAAGGGAGCAAAGGAAAAGGGAAGTGATTAATCCTTCGTCCCTTCCTCCTGTCTCCCTTTCCTTCCTTTTTTAGTAAAACCGTTTCCCGGCATCGCGGAAGGCCTTTACGTCTTCTTTGGTGGGAAAGGTGAAATAGGTCATTTGCGAGGCATCATTCTCAATGAGTTTGTACGTACCTGAATGAATTTTATCGATGGATTTCAAGATGGCATCCATTCCCATTTTCTTGGTTACGTCGATCAACTCAGCCTGGCTCATAGTACCAATAGCGAGCTTATCCTGAACCAGAATCGGGCCGCTATCAATGCCTTCGTCCACAAAAAATACAGACACCCCAGTATGCGTTTCTCCGTTTTTCAATACCCAGAAAGAAGGCATCAGGCCACGATACTTCGGCAGTAAAGCGGTATGGAGATTGATACAACCATAGGTTGCAACATCCAGTAACTTTTGTTTAAATATCTGATTACCAGCAATAGATACCAGTAAGTCTGGCTTGTATTCCCGTAATTTTTCTAAGTTTTCGTCTTTATTGATATTGCCTTCAATATGAATCAGCGGGATGTTTCGGTCAGCCAGCGTTTTTCGAACGTTATTCCGGCTGTCTAACTTCGACATGACATATTTGAATCCGTAGCGTACAAAAAAAGGCAGGCCGAAGATATCGTAGGTTTTCTTCATCTTCTCGCTGAAACTTTCGCGCTTACCAAATGGCGACACATCGAACACCACCGTTGCTACAACTTCGGCGTAAGGTGGCAGTTTTTTCAGCAGGTAATCAATATTGCGGGCGAGATAAAATGGATCATCCTGCGTAAGAATCACAAGGCGCATAAACAATTGGCTAATGGTAATGCCACAAAACTACGGAATCCAGCGGAAAGGAAGTGCCCGTTCCTTAACGGATCACGATTTTCCGATTTAGCGTTTGCCCATCGGCGGTTTGGAGATTGGCGATATACAATCCGGCTTCTACATCATTTAACCCAACCGACAGCGTGTTTTTAGCCGTACCATGCCAGCTTTTCACAACCCGCCCCAGCATGTCGCGCAGTAGGAATTCGGTAAAGGTAACCTGGCTGGCTTCCACATGCAGTAAACGATCGGCACTCAACGGATTCGGGTACAATTGTACCATTGGTTCAGTTGGTTCCAGTCCCAATATAAGCGGTCGGGCAACAACAACATTACTATAAATTGACTCCGATGTACTACTAAAAGCCCGCAATCGGTAATAGTAGGTTCCATAGGGATCGGGCAAGTTCGTATCTGTATAGGTGGCAGCAGTACCAGCAATGGACGCAATTTGTTTATAGGTAGCGGCATTACCGTCTGATCGCTCCAGAAGTTGCGTCTGGGAAGATGCCGAAGCCGTCCAGTTCAACTGAATCTGTTTTTCTGATAGCGGTTTAGCCGCCAGGGTCGTTACTGTTGCAATTGCATCGGCAATCGAAACCCCATCGAATGAAAAAGCCCGCATGTTGCGCGTGTTTTTCAGGACAGGTCCATCATAGTAGTTAGAGAAATTATCGGAGAAAAAAGCGGGCAGATACCGTATGGTTTTGGCTGTAGAAGGTTGTTTTAAGGCCAGCGTTACCCGATTTCCTGTTGCTGAGCCGCCTGCCAGCAAACCTGTCTGGCGATCTAAGTAGAAAAAATCCTTTAGCTCACGACCATAGTTTTTTACCCCTGTAGCAAAACTGTAAAACGAGCTATCGCTCTTCCAGACCATCTGCATCTGTTCATTGAAAACCAGAGTAATGGAATCTTTCCGAACATTGTAGAACACCTTTTTCACATCCGGCGAATTGATCTGAAGCGTATCGGTCGACCCATAAATATCACGGGCAATCTGTCTGAATTGTTCAAAGGCAAGCTGCTGATAGGCTAATGGGTCATAGTGAACGCCATCATAACCCTGCGTTCCAACGGTCGCGATTGTTTCTACTTTTTTGAACAGGTACTTTGTTCGTCGCTGAAAATCCCGCAGAGCAGCTGCACTGTCCGTTCTATTGGCCAGAATATTAATCTGACCAACATAAAGACGAGGAGCATCGCCATAATCTTCGCGAAACTGATTGTAGAGCGTCGTAAATTTCTCTACGTATCCAGGAATTCCCGTTCCGGCATCTTCTTCGCCCTGCCGCCAGATAATAGCCTTAGCCTGCTTTGCCACTCCGGCCCATTGTGCCCGATATAACAGATTTCCATAGAATGTATTTGTATCAGCGTGATTAGCCGGATTACGAGCTAAAAGGAGTGAAATAGCTGTTCCACCCTGAGCCCCATTTAATACACAGGTTGGAATACCATAGGTTTGCAGAATCAGACGTTGAATTGTTAGGCCTAATCCACCCACACTGGCATAGGGTAACTTGGCAGGATACCATGCCATATTGGAGGCTGGCCCTCCGTATGCGGAAGACGCATTTCGAAGGTATTTATCGTCGAAATTAACGGAGTAATAGGTGTCCAGACCAGCCAGTGCCAGGGCATTCGATTGACCATGAAAGATGTACACATCACCACAAACTACTCGTTTCCGTTCCACAATGAGTAGTGAATCAACTCCTTTATAAACAAATACCCGGAACGCATATTCTGCCGGCTCAGCTTTTATAATTGATGAAAAGGTAAAAGCCGTATTACCTACCGATGGAGCAAGTGTTTGACTGGCTGCTTTAGTAAGGACACCCTCACGCAGTACCTGCATTCCGATTTTAGTATAGCCCGCCGTGTTCATTCTGCCACTCACAACCACAACCGCCTGATTGTTCCCATCGCGGGGATACAGTTGTAAGTCACGGGGCAATTGATCAAATACTACCTGTCCAAAAGAAGAAAAATATGACAAAAACAATATTAAGGCTACGAAAAGTCTCTTCATCGGCTTTGTCCGGTCTAAAAAAAGTTATAATATTGCATGATTTATAAAGCTCAAAACGGGCGGATAAAATTACAGCCTTTTTCATACAAAAGAATTAAAAAGGCTATTTATCATGCCTAAAGCGACAAAAAGTATGGCCGACGTATCTGTCATCATCCTGACATACAACGAGGAAAAACACATTACTCGGTGTTTACAGAGCTTGTTTTCTTTTACCGATAAAATATTTATTGTCGATTCATTTTCCACCGATCGAACGGTTGAAATAGCTCGGTCAATGGGTGCCGTTGTGGTACAAAACGCCTGGGTCAACTACGCCACGCAGTTTAATTTCGGCATTGAACATACGCCCTTTAAAACCACCTGGTTGATGCGTATGGATGCCGATGAATACGTAATGCCCGAGTTAGGGGACGAAATTAATCGGCGCCTGTCTGATTTGCCTGCTGAAGTGGGTGGCATCCATGTAAAACGCCGGGTATTTTTTCTGAATCGGTGGATGCGTCACGGAAGCTTTTACCCAATTTGGCTTATGCGTATCTGGCGACGGGGCGATGGCTTTTGTGAACAGGTCTGGCACGATGAGCATATCAAATTAACCAAAGGAAATCCTTTTCATTTCGAGCACGACATTGTTGATCACAATCTGAACAACCTAACCTGGTGGACGCAGAAACATAATCATTATACCATTCTGGAAATGATTAACCTGTTGAACTATCGCCATCATTTCGATCAGGCAGAGACTGTAGAAGCCCGATTTTTCGGAACCCAGGATCAGCGCATGCGATTTTTAAAAGAGAAATATGCATCGCTACCTTTTTTCACCCGGCCGATCCTCTATTTCATTTACAGATACTTTATTCGTTTAGGCTTTCTGGATGGTCGGGCGGGACTTGCCTGGTGTTTTCTGCAAGGCCTGTGGTATCGCTTTCTGGTCGATGCCAAACTGATGGAAGTACACCTGCGGGTTGGCGATGATAAAGAAGCGCTGATTGACTACTTCCGAACGGAATATGGTAAAGATCTCCGCCCAAGCCGCCCGGAGCAGGTTAGTCAGTCCTAAACTCGTCAACCTATGGAATCTTACCAGAAAAAAAGCGATCCAATCACTGATAGCCCCATTGGAAAAACTGACCTATCCCGTTTCGACAACAGTTGGTACGATCATGGTCCACGCTGGCGGGTTATTTTATGGTTTTTGGTAAATGCGTGGTTTTTAAATACTTATCTCCCCATTCCCGCTAGCCTTAAAGTAGCCGTTTTACGGCTTTTTGGGGCTAAAATCGGCCATAACGTTATGATTAAACCAGCGGTAAATATTAAATACCCCTGGTTACTTCAATTAGGCAATTACGTCTGGATTGGAGAGCAGGTTTGGATCGATAATTTAAGTGAAGTTGTTATCGGAGACAATGCCTGCCTATCTCAGGGGTCCATGTTGCTAACCGGTAACCACAATTATCGTATGTCCACATTTGACCTAACCACCCGCCCTATTACACTGGAGGATGGTGTCTGGATCGGGGCTAGGGCCGTCGTATGTGCTGGTGTCCGTTGTGGATCTCATGCAGTACTTTCGGTCAATTCAGTAGCCACGCATTCATTAGATGCATATGGTGTTTATCAGGGTATTCCGGCCGTTTTTGTCCGGAAACGAACTATTACAGCGTGAAAGTCTCAATAATAACGGTTGTTTATAATGGCGCAGAGTTTATTCGGGACTGCATCGAATCGATTCTGAATCAGACGTATTCTGATATTGAGTACATTATTGTCGACGGAAAATCGACGGATGGCACTGTAGAATTAGTACAGTCCTACGGCACGAAAATTGCCCGCTTTATATCAGAACCCGATAAAGGGTTATATGATGCTATGAACAAAGGCATCAAATTAGCTACCGGTGACGTAATCGGGCTGTTAAATGCTGACGACTTCTACCGCCATACTCGTGTCATCGAAAACATGGTTGCCACCTTTGAGCGAACCGGCAGTGACGCTGTTTATGGTGATATGCTGTACGTAGAGCGTACAAATCCAGCAAAGCTTAAACGCTACTGGCGCTCGGGCTGGTATAGCGAGAATGCGTTTTTATGGGGTTGGATGCCAGGCCACTTATCGTTCTTTGCGAAAAGATGGCTGTATGAGCAATATGGTACGTTTCGGCTGGATATGAAGAGTGCAGCCGACTATGAGTTGCTGTTACGCTTCATTCACAAAAACAAGGCCAAACTTGCGTATATGGATGAAGTAACTATTGTGATGCGAGCTGGAGGAATCAGTAACAGTAGTTTGCAAAATCGACTACGGGCAAATCGGGAAGATAAACTAGCCTGGCAACTTAACGGTCTAACTCCCTATTTTTTTACGTTCTGGCTGAAACCTTTACGCAAAGTTAAACAGTACATTACCAAGCCCCCCGAAGCGCTTGATAAATAACAAGTCAAACCGTTAAATCAAATTTTACCCCAGCGATTAGCTAAACCCAAAAATTTTACGCTCCTTTCCTAGCCGAAATTCATGACCACTACGGCCCAGGTAGCGTTACTCGACGAGTTGTTTATGAAAACCCCTGAAAGGGAAACAATATCTAAACGTCCTGCCTTATGAATATTGATTTATTTATTGCCTATCTACAACATAAATTCAGTGACGACCTGTTTACGCTCGGGCTCTATCAGTGTATCCTTGCGTTTCTGGTTGCCTGCTTTGTTTCTGTGATAGCTATTCCAGTTATCATTAAGATTTCCGAACTAAAATCGCTTATGGAGAAGCCCGGCGAACGTCGGTCTCACTCTACCCCTACTCCAACCTTTGGTGGTATTGCCATTTTTGCTGCTATCCTGATTGCCTATTTCTTATGGCCTAGTATTGATCAGACCGAAATCTACCGGACGAATCTGTCTATTGTCGGTATGACAATTTTGTTTTTTATCGGCATCAAAGACGATTTAGTTGGCATTGACCCCGCCAAAAAGTTACTATTTCAAGTGCTGGCCGCCATGATCCTGATTCTCTTTGGCGACTTGCGCGTGGATTATTTATACGGAATTATGGGGTTTCATCACATTGATATAGTAGTTGGTATTTTGTTGACGTGCTTTATTTTTATCACGCTTACAAATGCAATTAACTTGATTGATGGAATCGATGGGTTGGCGGGTGGTATTGCAACCATTGCCAGTGGTACATTTGGTGGCTGGTTTTTATTAACAAATCATTTTACAATGGCTTGTTTAGCCTTCACGCTAACGGGCGCTCTGCTGGGTTTTCTACGATTTAATTTCTCGAAAACCAGTAAAATTTTCATGGGCAATACTGGCTCACTCATTATTGGTTTTATGCTGGCTTTCTTTGCGGTACGGTTCGTTAGTCTAAACGCTTCGTATCGTTATGAACCAACTGCCTTTTTCAATGCCCCCATAATTGCCATCGTAATCCTGATCGTCCCAATTTTCGATACGTTACGGGTTTTTCTGGTTAGGATACTGGCAGGTCGGTCACCTTTCTCAGCTGACAGGAATCACATGCACCATATTCTGTTGGATAATGGGCTCTCTCATATAGGCGCAACCGCTGTACTCTGCGGGGCATCCTTATTCAATACAATTACGTTCCTGTTATTACACCGTAATATTTCCAATACGCTGTCCATCGTGATTTTGGGTTGCTTGTTCGGTGTTTACATGCTGGTAAGTTTTACCCTCAAAATGCGTGTAAAGTACGTATCAACCCACCCACGTCGTCGACGGGCGGTTATACGCCGGGAATTACAAAATGGTATCACTGGAAAACGAATTGTAGACTACTTATAAGCACTACAACACAAAAAAAGCCCTTCGGACTTTCCGAAGGGCTTTTTTTGTGTTGTGTGATCACGATTGTAAGAAAGAACAACTTCCGATTAGTTCATTTTCTACTGGGCTTCACGCTTACTCAGGAGGTGTCACATAGCCTTCTACCAATGCCATACCGTACGCTCAGTTAATCCTTCTTTTTCTGCCACAGTTGTTTACTACATTATCTGATGAACAGAAAATATAAATCAACAGGACATATGAAAAAGAGCCTATTACTAGGAGCCTTGTTATTCACGATAGCTAGCTTTAACGCCAAAGGCCAGGCAACTAATTCCACGAGCGGGATTCGCAATGGCACAATACCCTCAACCTCGCAAAATGGTTTATCAGGTGCCAGTGGTAAAAATAGTTCAGGAACCACTGGGAGTAGTGCGGCTATTCGTAGTAAGCCAGGTAATCCCTCGACAAGCAGTTCAACAGTCGACGGTTCTACAAATGGTAGTGCAACCAACGACGGAGCCAGCGGTCAGAGCGGCAGTCCAATTGCTAATCAGTCAGCGGCTATTAATCAAAATTCATCCCAACAAAAAACCAATGCTAGCCGTAGCCAAAAGAGCAGCAAAAGAAAGATGAGCAATGGCCACTCCACGAAAACGAACAAGAATTAGTTATTCTTTCTAGTTGCAAAACAAACAGATTAAACGACTCGTAAAGCCGCATGGTATGTGGTACATACTTTGGTAGGTTTCTACAGCCGTTATCTTCTTAGATAGCGGCTGTTTTCAAAATTGGCAAGGTTTTGGTAATTGGTTTCGTATTATCTACATAACGATTATGATCTGCCAACACAATCCATCAGACTTACTAAAGGAATACATCAATTCCCGTTTTACCGCAAAGCCTGTATTTCCCACTGTACAGGCCCGACAGTGGGAAACACCGTTCAGCAATGCCGAGCTATACGAGATTTATACTGCTCTGTCGCTCATTATTAAACAAGTCGATCCTTACTCGCGTGAGAGTATGATTAGGGAGTTTGAAATGGTTGATTACATGCCCCAACAAATTCAGGGGTTTACCAGCAGGTTCTGGCGAGAAATTGTTGATCTAATGACGATAGAAGATGCCAATTTTGTAAATCATCATCAAGTAATACTCTACTGAAATTACGACTGGTAAACGACCAACCTTTCCCAAATTCACTACAAGCTTAACCTAAATTGGGTTCGACAATCCATAGCAACTTGGCTGATAACCGCCTTAAAATACCATCAAGAAACGTTCGTAAGAGCCGTATATCGTCTGTACATTTCCAAGATTAGTACTTTTTCAAAAAACGCGCAATCATTCAATGGCTTCTTCCTTTTTAGCACCAGCTACTATTGTTGGAAACCAATAGTAACTCATTCCTAGACAACATACGATTTCCGGGATTTGTCAACGACGCAACTGTTCAGCTTGTTGGGCTTCAATCTTAAGTCGGTTAACTTCCTGCTCCAGACTAGTTGATTTGAAATAAAAATAAAGGCCAAGTATCAAAAATAGCTTGGACAGGATAAAGATGGCAATGAAGGCCGTTTTCCAGTGTTTATGAACCCGGATATGTGTATTATCAACGTCAACATGTACGTAATGGGGTTCATTTGAACGAGGTTCTGATGTTGGTGGGGCAAAATCGGTAGAGGCCGGCTCCACCCATTTTTTGATCTCTGTTTCGCTAATAAGCAATTCAATTTTTTCCCGAATACCTGGTGGTGGTGGAACGGCGTTTTGCAAAAAATAGGCTTCCATTTCTCTTTCCAGTTCCTTTAACTGAGACAAAACGTCTTCATCCGTAGCCAGTATACGCTCTAGCTCCTCCTTTTCCTGTCCAGTAACCAACCCTAACAGATACCCCTCCAGAACACCGCTTGTTAAATATTGATAGTTCTTCAAAGTCAAGTCAGTTAAGACGAACGTTGCTGCTTAAAATAATCATGAATCAAAGTCAATACATTCGTTTGAGTGAGCTGCAATTGAGTTGCGATTTCCCCGATTGAGTACCCTCTATAGAACGACAAATCAAAAACGAGTTTCCCTATACTATCGTTCGTTATAGAGTCCTGAATAGCCACAGACTTTGTTAACCTTTCAGGTCTTGATTCGAGTGCTTTTGCTCTGGCCAAACGAATAATATCACGGCTTCCCAAGAGAGCCTCTTCTGCGTAAGGCCTTAGCTGTGATGATGTAAACAAATCAATTAATACCGTTTGAGCTAACTCAGGTTCCGGAATAATCTGCAAAATTATTCCATACGCTAAAGCACTATACCGATCATATAAGGAAAGGCAGTCTTTACCACGAGTAACTTCCTGAGCAGCCAGTGAGCTATCTGATTGTTCCAATGCACCCATTCCATGTAGTTCGTTAAAAAACAATGTCGGTTAATGACCAATGTCTTTTCGTACAAACCAGCTACCTAAGAAGAAGGAGGCAGTTGATGGTCGTATACGAAAAACGGCAGGTATACCCGTTTAGTTAATTAACCATTTTGGTGCAAGTTATTCAAATATGTGAATTTTGTACTACACTTATGAAAATTGTAAACTTACAATAAATTAGCAGCATTATTCAATCAAGATAAAGAACCCGTTCGTCGAGGGTTGGGCAGTTGGTCAAACGAGTCAACAAAAAGCTCGTTGTTCGTAACTACTGCGGACAATTTGTTGGGACTGAATTTAAATCATGCCAGGAGCCGGGCCACTCAAAACATGTATCCGGATAGGGTCCGACTTGAGTGGTAACGTCAATACTGGAATAGATGTGTGGTTTGCTACATCTTCCGCTATACTTCCTGAAAACAGATGACGAAGCCCACCTCGACCATGCGTACCGAGTACAATAAGATCCGCCTGTTTCTCCGTGGCGAAACTGAGCAAACCTGTTTCAATTTCAAAGTCATCCTGTAGATTAAACGTACATCCATCCAACTTATGCTCTTTGGCAAAAGTGTCCATACGCGCTTTCACTTCAGAAGTCTGTTCAAAACGGCTGAGGGTATTTACAAACAATAGATGGATAACTGCATTGTCAAACTTGCTGAGCAAGGTTTGCAGAAAATCAACTGAATCCCCATAATCATCGGTAAAGTCAGATGCAAATACAACCGTTTTAAAGCCAATGGAGGCTGGTGCTTTTTTCAGTACCAGCACGGGCATGCTGGCCGACCGTATCAAGTGTTCAGCATGGGAGCCAAGCAACGTTTCCTTTAAGCCGGTAGCTCCTCGCGAAGACATTACTATCAAGTCAGCTTTTGCAAACCGATTATCGTTCAGCAAATCGGCGGGCGAGGTGCCCGTAATAACATGTGCATGCACCTGTATCCCGCTTAGATAAGGTTGCAACTGAAGTTCATCGAAGGAATGTTCAAGGCGGCTTAGCGTTGCCCCATATTGTGCATTGGTAGTTTGGAATCGGGGCGAGAGTACGTGCACCAGATGCAGTTCCAAGCTAAGTGTTCTGGCTATTTGTGCAGCTACTGGTAAGGCAAGAACAGAGGCTTCTGAAAAGTCGGTTGGAAATACAAGTTTTTTCATGGCATTAGTGGCTTTCTTCGAAATGTAGTTATCAAAACTACCTCAGTAATGGAGCCACTAATCTAATGACGGTCAGACTGTAGAATGATTATTATCACTACCAATCAGCCTTCTTCCGTAGCTGACAATGTCATCGCATTCAGATTTTTCACGGCAGTGAAATAGCTGTACACATTTCTCACCAGCATATCGTCTGGCGAGCGATTCAGTCTAACTACATGGGTGTACAAAAACGGTGAATTTCCGGAAGTCAACAGGTTCCTGACGTGTTACTTTTTATCAATATGGCACGGTTTTACTTTTCGTTGCCAATAGGCGTGCTGGCGGCTATAGCTCGGCGAATGGCTTCCTCCCGGCTTATCCCCTGCTCAACATACATCTTTGCTATGTCTATCACATCCTGAATAGTAGGTCTAGTCCTGTTGTTCATTGGTCGAAAATGGCTTAGTAAAAAGGAGTTTTAATATGTTACCATATTAGACGTTCTCATAGAATTTTTGTCACCCTATTAACATTATACCCTATGATAAATTTACTAAAAGGCGCATAAACTTGAGTTTACCGCCTTTTAGTCCACTATACTCTCCTCAACAAAAACAAAAAGTCACATTAATTAGTACGGCTAGCCTTTTCAAGTAGTTATGCAATCTGATCAGAATCCCGCTATACCGAGAAAGGAATGCGTTGCTGATTATAGAATCAGCATCCTGGAATGGTCAAAGCTATAGGCTTGGGCATTATATTTGCCAGAAACCTCATTATTTCATGAAAAGCTACTTTTATACTCTGGTATTCTTTTCACTTGCTAGTGCGGGCTATTCACAAAAAGCAAGCATTCCTAAACGAGCCCATCGGATTGAAGTAGCTGCCACCTTGTCTGATTCAGCTTTGCTGGATATCATTTCCTTTCGACTTGAAACGGCAGGTTTTTTTATTGACCAATTTGATAAGAATAAAGGGTATTTGATCACGGAGTACAAAAAGATGAGTGACGCTGCCGACGCCATCTCGCTCAAAGTGATTGTTCAGGTCAAAGACAATATTGCTGTTTTTAGTGGGCAGGGGGATGCTGAGATCCTGAGTTATAAGTATACCAATGTGCCTTTGAGCTATAAAGGAT
>NZ_BAAHBG010000027.1:782397-793821 GCF_054776855.1 Spirosoma migulaei
CGTTCCAGATCATCAGGGAAACGGTCAAAAAGTTATCAAAAACGATAGGCTTTTCCAGTATTTCCTACCTAACACCGCAGTCATCAACTCCTTAGATCTCGATGAACTAGCTCATACTTAGATTCATAGGTAGCTTGCTGTTAGGCCAAGTCCAACTGCTGTTAGTCAATTTATCATGAATGATTTGGTTACTAATTTCGTGATTCTAGCTTAACAGAAGCAAAAATTAGGTATAGCTAAGCGTAGTGAATTGCCAATTTATTCAGAGCTATACTGAGCGTTTAGTTGTCCAGTAGCTGCTGAACTTTATCTTCTATTCGTTCCCCATACTTTATTTTGGCTATTAGAATTCCTTTAGGGTCAGCTAATAGCAACGTGGGATACTCAACAAGATTATATAGTTCATTAATTCCACTTTTAGCACTCGTAAACTCAGCTGTTTGTACCCAGGTCATGCCGTATCGGTCAATGGCCTTTAGCCATTTCGCTCGGTCAGTTGGCCGTTCAAGAGCAATGCTTACAATAGCTAAACGGTCCCCAAATTTTGTATGTACTGCTTTTAATTCAGGTATTCCCTGTATACACGGAATACACCAGGTACCCCAAAAGTCAAGTAGTACATATTTACCCTTAAATGAATTTAGAGATACAAGCTTACCTTTTGCATCAGACAAGTTAAATAAGGGCAATTTTCTACCAATACGAGGTCGGTTACGAACATTATATAGTCGAGTAATGGCTTTTTGCGCCCAATAGCTGCTTCTTACTGGTGGGCTCAAACTTGCTAACAATTTATCAAGTTGATCAAAAATGGTAATGTCATACATAGCTTGCCAATACAGTAAATAAGCCGCCGTTAGGGAGGCAGGATGCTGCTTAATAAATTGACGGGTCGCCTGGTATTCCTCCAAAACAATAGGGTCAGCTTCGGCACTTGATTTCCCCTCCTTTTTAAGTTTATAGGGCTTTTCAACTTTATTACGGTAAAGCTCCATTATATTATTTTCTGGTGTACCTGTACACGTAAGGGTAGTACGTGGGCCAAACTCACCTGAAATTGAGATAATTGGCGCATCGAGCCAAATAGACAGTTGGGTAGATGGATTAAGCACTAGCGTAGCAATATTTCCATCTGTCACTGGCATTTGATGAATAAATTGCCCCTGATGGGCTTTTACTGAGTCATTCATAAACATGCCTTGTCGCGTATAGCGTACAACCACCGAACGATTACCCAGTCCGATAATATTCGCTTTAATTTTGTAGATGGATTGACCAAATGATGCGCTAACAGCTATAATTTGACAACCGGATATACAGGTTAATAGGCTTATAATCAGTAGTTTTCTCATGGTATAGTAAGTTAGGTAGCAATATAACTAATTTTATAGTTTTATGTTGCATATTTATAGTTGCATTATTAATTAACAGAGCATAAACCAGCGTTTTTACTAGAAGGGGATTTCGGAATGCCTATTCAATTCCAGCTCTATATTTAACAAACCAAGCAGTTAACTACTATGAGCTCACGCAAAACCCCAACCCTCAATAACTATTTGCCTCATACCCGCTAACTTTTCTCCACTCGTATCGGTTAAGTGTGCAAACTCAGGTGATTTACAGCTTCTAATAAGCGAAAGGGAACAAACATCAAACAGGTTCTCACACAAAAAACGCTGACCCTATCAGAATCAGCGTTTTTCCAATGCATTTACAGAGCCTGCCTATATGTCCAATATAAAGCAATCAGAAATGTTATATTCAAATATTGTACCAAGTAGTAACATATTTGGTACAATAAATAGCTAATCTATATTATTTCTCTAGAAATCAGACCCATTAACCAGGTCTCCATATGAACTGATTTAAGAAGTACATCTATTATAAGGATGAATACATACAAATAGCATTCAAGTTTGAATAGGCATAATCAGTGATAACGATCAACAAAATCACTTATACCATATAGTGCTTAGCGTATAGAAGCTGTATTTTGTGGCGACTTCGCTTAAGTCGCATCTTTACCGCACTGGGTTTAATCATGTACAAGTGAGCAATCTCATCAATGGTCAACCCATCTTCATATTTAAGGCGAAGCAGTGCACGTTCCTCAACAGAAAGTGTCTCCATCGCCTGCCGGACCAGTTGAAGGGTTTCTTCATGGAGCTGGGCTTCGGGTAAATCAGGCTTGTCATGGGCCATGTCATCTGGCTGCCACGTGGTTGTTGGTAATCGTTTGGCCAGGCGAAGCTGATCAGCGCAATAGTTGTAGGCAATTGAATAAAGCCAAGTAGAGAAAGAAGAACGATTTTGAAATGAATCAAACTTTTCGAAGGCTTTGATGAAAATATCCTGGGTATAATCTTGTGCCATCTCAGCATCTTTTGTCATACTCAAGCATGTTCTATAAACCTTGTTAACATACTGATTATAGAGGGATTCAAATGTATCAAGTGGTGGGTTAGTACCAAGCCGCTGTTGCAGCTGATTAGCTGTTAATGAAGTACGTTTCATGAAAGTGCTAGTTTATGGGCTAGATAACGAGTACAGTTACAAAACCAGCTTGGTGCTATAAAAGGTTTTATCGTACTATATATACACTATCGCCAGAACGGCACTCAAATTGAATTGTAAGTGACCTGAATAACAATTATCTATCCTATGTCGATAGATAAGGATATTACATGCAGGTATTTTAATATATTTCTACGTCTTCATTTTCACATTAAGATACTTAAAATTTATTAGACGGTAGTTAAAGTTACTATATCTACAGTAAAATCCTATCCATGTAACTGTGGCCTTTAACTGACCAATAATCCCATAAGATATGGATACATATGACTGTGAGGAGAGAATATTAAAATCGAAGAAAGCCAACAAAGTGACCCAAACAAAGCAAACTTGCCTAAAAAAGTAGCCTCATGGACAAGTACAGCAAAACGAGCCCAATGGCAACAATGAGTGGCCAAACACCTGTTAGTAGTGGTTTTTTCATTGATTAGTAGTGTTACAATCCAATACATGATAGTGGTTTAATATTTACATTCACCCTACAAGCCTGATTGCGGAGTAACATCCCTATGCATTACTTATTCTCAATGTTTACAATCTCTTCACAGCAATCTGCACGGTTTTCTTTTAGAGCAATGCTAAATTCCTGGTTTACTCGTTTCCGGCAGTTAACATCATAGTTTACCAGTAAGCTTAATGTAGCAGTTATACCTCCATTAGCCCAAGTCAAAAGGAAGCTTTTAGCATCTAAATCACAGTCTGAATATAATTTTGTTATAGTAACCTCTGGTTGTCCATAGCTTAATTCCATAGCGCTATTCAACTGAGATGTTGCATAACAGGTAAACTTTATGAGTATGTCATCCTTGAAGAATAAGTATACCGATTTAAGCTCAATGCCAGCCTCCCGGAAGTTATTGATGTAAAATACCCGAACATGTTCACATACTGGAGCGTGGAGGGGTGTATGCGAGACCTTACTAGTAATCAGATTTGATTTAATTTCTACAATTTGACTTTGGGTCGATTTTTCTGTTTTAATAGCTGAATCAACTGTTTCTATTGGCATTCCCGTCTCAGTGGCAATAGCCTGCACAAGGCTACGACTAGCCTTCCCGATCTTAAACCGGCCAATTCCCTCAATTTTATCTTGCGAAAATGCGGGAGTACCAGTACTGAGGGTTACCAACAACAAAACCACTAGATACCCTTTCATCGTTGAGCAGATTTAATCACCAAAAATACCAGGTCAAGTAGCCGCAAACGTGCGGATGGCTTTAGCGAAGCCGGTACTCATACTCAATGTATATAAGGGTATCAACGAAAAGTGCAGGCACATGGATTCATAAAAAACGCCAGCCCTCGTAGAGCCAGCGTTTTTTGGATTACATGCACTTGTAGTTTCAATTCAATCCTCGCCCCTACTTAATTGACTCGGCCGAAAAGGCAATTCAGCACTAGGACTAATTCGTTTGGTACCTCTACCATGAATTCCATTTAGTTCTCTTAAAAAACATTGATCCCATTCCAGTCTAAACAGCCTGGAAGTGGGCCTGACTTGAGTGCTTCTGGTTTAGTAACGTTTACGAAAAGAAGGAAATGTTTATCGGTATTACCTTATCCTATCGGCTAATTCTATTGATTTAACCCGGATAGCTAAAGGCCTTATTTGTAAGTAAAGATTAAGTTTGGTCAATGACCCGTAAACTTTTGCGGGTCATTCCTTTACTCCGCTCATTCGAGACTCCTCGCCTGTTTTTTTGCTACGTTCTTCCCATTATCAGGCAAAGCGATTTCCGCTATTCTATCTTTTTCAAACTCGACGTTCAGCCGCTATATACCATAAGGCTCAACTTGAGGTCGATAGAATATTAAAGAATTACCAGTAATCCGAAGACGATTGCCGAAAGGACAACCAGGGCACAAAGTATATAATTGAGAATGATCGAATGGAGACTTTTGGTATTCATTATTAACAATTTATTGGGCTACGGGATATATTTTTGACTGATTAAAATTAAAAGGTCACTAAATATTTACATATAACAAATAATATAAACAAAAAGCTAGTCGTATCTTAGTCAGATAAAACGTCTCTTACGTTATGATCTTTCTATCAATATTCGTCGCCTTTTGGGCAGGTTACCTGGCCCGAATCGTTCAGCAAATCATTCATAATCAATATGATACCTATCAGGAAGAGAAAATTGAATTAGCCTACACGAAGCGGCTCTGTCGACTTACTGATCAGATGAATCGTTCGCTGCACCTGAACGTGGCACTTCTTGAGGAAAAGAAACAACTTCAACAGCGATTACGTGAACTGCAAGATCAACATGAAAGGACCCTGGCTGCTTTAAACTGAGCTCCTGTTTGATAATTCTCTTAAACAATGTATTCAGCTTTACTTAAACGAGTACTTATATGTTTACTCTGATGGATCAGGTCATGGCTCAGAATGTGTACATTCAGGCGCTTACTGTCCAGGCTGATTATCTGGAAATTGACTTTGCAATAGGCCGTCTAGAAGGGTTATTTCAGCAGTTGATGATGATTAATCCAACCAACCTCCGCCTGGCATCTATATGGGCTATGCTAGACCAGTACATCAGGAATGGATTAAACGAGCTACGGCTTTCCGTCGTTAATGAGGATAAAGAATTCCGGGAGGATACTTTTATGGAGCTTCAGGAAAAGATTTCGTATACAGTGGCACTGCTTTCATGGGTTTAAGATTCCCCCCAGTACTAGCATACGCATTATTGCCACAGATAAAAAATAAATCAATTATATACCATATTCAGTTTTTATAAATTTACTATACAAAAATATTTTCTTTTTACGATTTATGTTAACTTCATAAGCCCTTCGAATTATTTCAGTTTACTTTACATAATGCCAGTATCGCTCCTCATTAAACTGCCCAACAAGGCTTTTTAATGGCTTACTGGTCTTTTGCCTGCTTCCACTAGACTGTCATTGCATGAACCGAAACCGACGCATCTCCTTCATGGTAGCTCTGGGTTTACTGATTACCGTACTCATAGGTATCAACGCACGGCAAACGATCTATCGATTAATCGGAATGAATAATTGGGTAGTGCATACCTATCTGGTGCTCAATAAAACCCAACGTGTATTCGCTTTGCTAACCAATATGGATAATGATTTGCGAGGGTATTTGCAGAGTAACAACCCCTATTTCAAATCAGACTTTGAGCATAGTAAGTATGAAATGACCAAACAGCTCAAAAGCATACAAGTCCTGACAATCGATAACCCGATTCAAGCCAAACGTTTACAAATACTGGATACTCTTTTTCAGTCTAAACTGGCTAGCAGTCGCTCCTTATTTAAAGCTGGTGGCATTCAACAGGGGAAGCCTCGCCTGGATTCCATCGCACATTTTTTGAGCATTAGTAACCAGTTTTATCAAGTATTAAAAGCAACGGAGAGCTACGAAAATGTATTACTCGAAACCCGAGTAGCCCAAAGCGAACGATCTGCTTCCTATGCCACAATCAGCAATCTGGTTGGAGCCATTACGGCTTTAATTATGATCCTGTGGGCTATTTATATGCTTTTTCAATCCTTACAAAAAAGCACCCGTCTTAACCAACAGCTTACTGAAAGCGAACAACAAACCAAGAAATTACTGGATGCAGTACCTGTCTCGGTTGTCATCATTAATCAACATGGTCAGTTCTATTATGCCAACCAGGCAGCTTCTCAATTAATCGATAACATTACGGAGTTTACTACTTATTCAGACGCACTTAACAGGGGTCAGCTCTTCCGCTATCCAGAGGGTGAGCCTTATCCAATTGAGCAGCGACCTACTTTCCGGGCTCTAAAAGGTGAACCAGCCCAGGCCGATGATCTTGAATTTCGGGTAAATGGGAAGGCGATTCAACTCCTGAGTACGGCTTCGCCCGTTTATGATGCACAGGGACAATTACAGTATGTAATTACATCGAGTATCGACATTAGTGAGCGCGTCCAGTCTCAAAAGCGATTACAGGAAGCCAGGAAAATAGCCGAGAAAGCGGCAAAGGTAAAAGAGGATTTTTTAGCCAACATGAGTCATGAAATTCGGACGCCTTTAAATGCAATGCTTGGGTTTTCTGAATTACTGGATACCACAGTTTTGGATCAGGACCAGAAAGAGTTTGTTCGGTTGATCCGAACGGCGGGTAAGAATCTGCTGACCATTGTCAATGATATTCTGGATATATCCAAGCTTGAGGCAGGAATGATTAAGCTGGAATCCATTCCATTCAGTATCCAGATGCTCACCGCTTCGCTCAGGTCGATGTGTCAAGCTTCCGTTTCTGATAAAGGCTTACAGTTGATCGTTAAGGTCGACCCAGACCTACCAACTATTTTCTTAGGCGATCCCACCCGGCTTACTCAAATTATACTCAACCTGCTCAACAATGCCATCAAGTTTACCAAGCATGGGCATATAACGTTGCGTGTTGAACAAGGAGAAAAGGCAACCAGCGAATCTGTACGTGTCCGTTTCATTGTGCAGGATACAGGCATTGGTATTGCCCCGGATATGTTACCAACTATTTTTGAGCGTTTTCAGCAAGCGGATGACTTTACAACCCGGTATTACGGGGGTACGGGACTAGGCCTTAACATCGTCAAAGCCCTAACCGAACTACAGGGAGGTTCCGTTACGGTTACAAGTACCCCAGGCAAAGGATCCCAGTTTATTGTGGAGATACCTTACCTGATTGCCAAAGAACAGATCAGCGTTCATCAGGCTCCTGTTTCCACAACAACGCCCATCGAAGGAAATGTGCGTGTTTTAGTCGTCGAGGATAATTTAATGAATCAAAAACTAGTTCTGCAAGTCCTAAAGCGCTTAGGCTATCAGGCTCAAGTTGCCGCGGATGGGCAAAAGGCGCTGGATCTGCTAAACGGAAATTCATTTGATGTGATCTTAATGGACCTCCAAATGCCCGTTATGGATGGATACGAAACAACTCGCCAGATCCGGTCAAAACTGAAAAGTACAATCCCAATTATTGCCATGACTGCCCATGCCCTACCTAGTGAGCAGGAAGAATGCCTTAAAGTGGGTATGAATGATTTTCTTCCCAAGCCATTCCAGATGGAAGAACTCCAGCTGTTATTGCGAAAATATCTATCCGTCAAGATTTCAGATGACTCAACTTCAACGGTAGACGGACCGCTTATTCCACCTACCACTAGTTTCTCCGTTGAGCCACTCCTAAAGGCCGTAGGCAATGATCAGGGATTAACCATCGAATTACTGGATATCTACCTGGAGGAGACTCCACCGGCTATTGACCAACTCAAGCTAGCGCTAGATCGGCAGGATATAGACGAAATAAAACGAATCGTTCATACCCAACAAGTGCACACAAAAATGCTCGGAATGAGCGAAGCTACCCGCTTAATTCTGGAAACGGAAGCGTTGATTGGGGCAAAGAAAGATTTTGCGGCTATATCTCCGCTTGTTGGGCAGTATATTAAGGAGGTGGAAACAGCCCTACCTCTTATTGAACAATATATGCAGACTACCGTAAATCACAGGGATTAAAATTGAATGCTACTGATTTCTGTATCAGTAAATCAGCAGCATTCAATTCAGTCAAACCAAAATGACTGGAACAGTAACCTGTAAAATTTGAGACGGCTTACTCGGTTAGCTATTATACGCCGTCGATACCGTATCTCCCCCTTCTCCTGTCCAGTTCGTATGAAAAAACTGTCCACGTGGCTTGTCGATCCGCTCGTATGTATGTGCGCCAAAATAGTCTCGTTGTGCCTGCAACAGATTAGCCGGTAACCATTCACTACGGAAACCATCCAAATAGCAAAGTGCCGAGGTGAGTGCAGGAGCAGGAATACCGTTGAGTAGGGCAGCAGCACACACCCGTCTCCATCCGTCCTGGGCTGTTTCTACTTTTTGTTTGAAGAAATCGTCAAGCAATAGGTGTGGAAGGGCAGGATTGGTATCAAATGCTTTTTTGATATCACCGAGGAAGGCAGAGCGGATAATACAACCACCCCGCCACATTAGGGCTATATCACCATAATTCAGTTGCCAGTCATACTCCTTGGCAGCTGCCATAAACAGATTGTACCCTTGCGCGTACGAAATGATTTTGGCACCATAAAGAGCCATTTTTAAATCGTCCAGCAGTTGCGCCTTATCACCACTAAATTCGGGCTTGGGTCCGTTGATCACTTTCGAGGCCTCCACCCGCATTTCCTTTTGCGCTGATAGAAACCGAGCAAATACCGACTCACCAATCAGAGTTAGTGGAATACCCAGATCAAGGGCGGCCGTTCCCGTCCATTTACCTGTTCCTTTTTGCCCAGCGGTATCCAGGATTTTATCCACCATCGGTGTACCGTCTTCATCTTTGTAGGCCATGATGTCGGCTGTAATTTCAATCAGATACGAATCCAGCTCTTCGGTATTCCACTTTTTGAATACCTCATGCATCTCATCAGCACTCATCCCCAGCAGATCTCTCATGATCTGATAAGCTTCGCCAATAATCTGCATGTCGCCATACTCGATCCCATTGTGCACCATTTTCACAAAGTGACCGGCACCGTCTTTTCCTACCCAATCGCAGCAAGGCGTACCATCGTCTACTTTGGCTGCAATTGATTGAAAAATACCTTTCACCGCTGGCCACGCATCCGCACTACCACCTGGCATCATAGAAGGGCCGTGTAATGCACCAATTTCTCCACCAGAAACACCGGTTCCAATATAAAGAAACCCTTTACTTTCTACGTACCTGGTCCTGCGAATGGTGTCTGGAAAATAAGAATTCCCGCCATCAATGATAATGTCGCCCGGTTCCAGATGCGGGATGATCTGTTCAATAAAATCATCCACGGGCTGTCCGGCTTTTACCAGTAACATCACCTTACGAGGGCGTTTTAGAGAAGCAACCAATTCGGCAATAGAATGGGCACCAATGAAGTTTTTTCCGGCCCCTCTTCCGCTGATAAATTTGTCCACTTTTTCAACTGTTCGATTGAAAACAGCTACGGTAAACCCTTTGCTTTCCATGTTAAGCACAAGATTTTCACCCATTACGGCCAGACCGATTAAGCCGATATCTGCAGATTTTGTCATTATGATTTACTTTATTGAAATAGACTACAACTAATACGTATTGCTAATAAAAACCTGCTCATGGCTGCTCCTACTCATATTCATGCTTACGCTTTTTTTTCTATTAAATAGAATAGCTTGCTCAAGTTACTTTGCAAAGGTATGAACATTCTATTCGCCAATATATGCCAAACTGGACTGATTAGTCGAACAGGATGTAAATAGCTCCTATACACGGAAAGTGTTATTCCAAAACTTACTTTGTAATATATACGTAATAGCTGGTTAACACCTGATTTTTGGTAGACATTGGGCTGGGTATTGTGTTTAATGGCGACTATTTTGTTAACAAAGAAATTAAACAGGATACACGAAATTATAAGGATAGGCAAAATCTATTTGTAATTAATATCATATAAATAGTCAATCATTGTTAATAGTTTATTAAAAGGCGTAAACTATAGATATACAGTTTTTTAGTGACTCGAAAATATATGGCAAATTTTTATCCGTTCACTCATAAAAACGGAGTATTGGCAAGGTTTTGGCATCGTTTCATGCAAAAAACTATAATCGTCATGGCCTCTCCCATAACCATCCATTTATTGAAAGAATACATCAAGACATTCATTGCCACGGAAGTAGTCTTTCCGGGTATTCCGCCCCGGCAGTGGGGTGCCGAGTTTAGCCGCCTGGAGTTGAATGCTATATATTCTGGGTTAAGATTTGTCATTAAAAAGGCTCACCCCCTCCAGGACAGGGCCATGCTTGCCGCCTTCGAGCAAATTGACGAGTCGGAGTCGTTGAATTTGCACTGGTTCTTGTACGACTATTGGCGTGAAGTGGTCACCATCTTAGGGCTCTACCCTAATTTGGCTGATAGCTACCTAACTAGTACCCAAGAACGTACTGACTCCATCCGAGCAAATAAATACTGGTAAGCTGTCTCGTCTTACTTCACCATGTATGCACGCGGAAACTAACATTCGTAAATAAACCTATCAGTACCATACGAACAAAAAATGCCGACCCATCCGAGTCGGCATTTTTTATTCCCGTCCAATCACACCATGCATCACATGGGTAGTAACATTAAAAAGAGATTAAAAAGCTATTTATACTGTTGGCTAGCAGTCAGGCATAAATGGCAATTATTGAGCCTATACCTTATGGTTCGATTGGCTATCCACTTAAAACTCTATCCCTTTTAGAGTGATTGTTGTTGAGGGGTATAACTCTACATATCGGCTGATGGCGTCATTGCCTGCCACCCCAATCTGGTGACCTTTATACAGTAAGCTATAAGTATCCTGCCCTGCAATGGCCTGACTAGCACTAACTACATAAACGTTGTTATATGAATAAGTAATTTTCACTTTGCCCGATGTCCCTTTAATCACCAGATTGACGTGTTGTCCATCAATCTGAGTAGCACTTACAGTGCCAGTGGGATTATCATCTCCTATAGTCGGTGTGGTATATCCAACAAGTTGGTAGACACCAGCTACATTATAGGCTGTCGAAGCTTCTACAGACGGTTGACAGGCTGTAAACAAAGAACAACCCAGCCCCAGAAAGAAGATTATTTTTTTCATCATTAGATACAGCCCCGCCCCATTCAATCATCCTTTAGGAGTAAATATACTCAAAATTTCTATATGGCTGCACAACCTTCCTGAGCTGATTTGTACAGAAACAACGGCCATAAAAGAACCAACGACTGTATCAGTAATTAGGGATCAAGTCTAAAAGTTGTGGAGTAACTTGGATTAAGCATATAACTGAGTCAGCCGGTA
>NZ_BAAHBG010000028.1:0-123746 GCF_054776855.1 Spirosoma migulaei
ATGGGATGATCAATACCTAATTAGGATGCTACTCAAGATTTAAATGCGTTTAACCTGGATGTAAGGTGAGACGAATGAATCTACATGTAATGGTTCTTAAATTGGGCGTTTTTTACTCCCTGGCTAAGCCATCGTGTAGTACTACATTTGCTGCTCTCAATGAACAATAACGAATTTGGCACAAAGCCGCACTATAAGCTATTAGATGGACTTCGGGGGGTAGCCGCTATTATCGTAGTATGCTTTCACCTTACCGAGCCGCTTGCCAGCAGTCACCTTGATAATGTTGTCAACCACGGGTACCTGGCTGTTGATTTTTTCTTTCTTCTATCCGGCTTTGTCATTGGGTATGCCTACGACGACCGATGGGACAAATTAACCATCGGCGGCTTTCTTCGGCGCCGGTTCGAGCGGCTGCAACCACTTGTTGTGTTGGGCATGACGCTCGGTGCCCTAGGCTTTTACTGGACCGACTCAACGATTTGGCCGCTTATTCATACGGTTCCGGTATGGAAGCTGATCGTCGTTATGCTGATCGGCTATACTCTTCTACCCGTACCCCTTTCTATGGATATACGCGGCTGGCAAGAAATGCATCCACTCAATAGCGTTGGCTGGTCCTTATTTTTCGAGTATATCGTTAATATTCTGTACGCCCTGGGTTTACGTAAATTATCGAATAAAGCACTGGCTTGTTTGGTCGTACTGGCAGGTGCCGTGCTATTGCAGTTTGCGGTTACTAACCCCAACGGAGACGTTACCGGCGGCTGGACACTCAATGCGGAACACATGCGTATTGGGACAATACGTACCCTATTCCCGTTTTTTGCCGGTCTGCTTTTATCACGGGTAGCGCGACCTGCCTCTATCAAACATGCTTTTGTATGGTGTAGCCTGCTGGTGGCGGCTGTATTGCTTATGCCAAGAATAGGTGGTGCAGACCATCTTTGGATGAATGGGTTGTACGAAGCTTTTTGCATCATTATTGTCTTTCCACTCATTGTCTATATCGGTGCCAGTGGTGTGGTGCACAATCAAACGGAAGATAAAATCTGTACGTTCCTGGGCAATCTTTCGTATCCCTTATACATGACCCATTACGTGCTGGTTTATTTTTACGTGGCCTGGGTCAGCAACCACAAGGGCATTAAGTTATGGCAGGCCTGGCCCTATGCCCTGCTCACCTTTTCAGGCGCTATGGTGTTGGCTTATGGCAGTTTAAGGTTGTACGATGAACCAGTAAGGGCCTGGCTGCGCAAAAAGTTGAAGTAGCGAACAGGAACGTATAGGATTCAAATTCACCCGGCCAATAAGCGTTCCTTCTGTTTTACAAACTCATCTATAACAGTCAAAATGATTCAGCGCGGCTGGCAAGTTGACCGGGATGGAGCCGCGCCAGCGAGACAGCTCTTGTTAGCAGCGGAACTCAGACCGCTACTCAGAAAGCGCTGTTGCGGTTACCCCAAACTCCTTTTTAAACGCAAAGGAAAAATGCGATAGATCTTCGAAGCCCAGATCCTGATAAATCTCGGTGACTTTTTGTCTCTTTTCTTCAATCAGGAAACGGGCTTCCTGCAACCGACGTTTCACCAGCCAACGATTGGGCGTTTCATCAAAGATGGTTTTGAAATCCCTCTTGAAGGCCGACAAACTGCGCCCCGTCAGAAAGGCAAAGCGCTCCAGCGTTACGTTGAATTTATAATTTCGTTGCATAAACGCTTCCAGGTCTACCCGACCGGGAACCCCATAATCAAATAATATACCGGACAAGTCGGGATGTAAAGCCAGCAGGATCAGCAACAATTCCTCTCTTTTCACATCAGAAAACGTGGTGCTGATCGCCCCAGAACCCGTGTAATATGGCTCCAGCGACAACAAAAAGTTGTTGATCAGTTTGTCTTTTTTAAGCCGAATAAAAGCATCCTTAGAGGGGTGCTTCTGAAAGGGTACGGTGTACCTTTTCTGGAAGTTTTTCAAAAAGGATTCATCAAAAAAGAGGATGACTTTTTCGAACTCGTTATCCACTTTCACTTTGTTGTAGCGGGCCAGTCTGTTTTTGCGAACCAGACAGCTTTCACCGGCTTTAAGGATATATTGTTTGTTGCCGTCATACCCGTTCATGATCCCTTTGACCAGAAAGACAAAGAAATGTTCGGCAATGAATTGCTCGGGAGAGAGCGCAGGGCCAATAAAACACGATTTTAGTTCGGTAATTCTCATGACTTGCCTGGAATTTTATATCCTGTACGTCTAAAATGGATTTATCATAGCCTCTGGATACGCAACAAATCATGGCCAGACCTACTTCCCGCATCGTACAGGTCCGGTTCGGTAGCCCCCGTAATGATTAGTCTCATGGTTGTTTAGTTGACAATACCTAATTTGATTAAACTAGTGGCAGTCGCTACAATGGCTTCTTCGGTAGAACGAGGCTTCCAGCCTAATCGGGTAATGGCTTTTTCGCTGCTGGCGCGTTTGACCATGCCTAAATAAGGGATAACCGCTTTCAATTTCGGATTGAATCGGGCCAATAGTTTAATGAGCCAATTCGGCAATTCTCGGGTTGGCACTTTCGCTGCTTTTTGCCCCAGATTTTTCCGCAGCACATTCGCTATGTCCAAAACCGAATACCCTTCTCCGGCAACGGCGATAAAGCGTTGTCCATTTGCCTGAGGCAGGGTCATGGCTTTCAGATGCAAGTCGGCAACATCCCGCACATCCACGTAGCCCGAAATTAGTTTAGGACAGGCTTTTATCTCCCCATTCAGCATTTGTTTAATCGTATGAATGGAATGTGAAAAATCGCTTGACAAAACGGGACCCAACACACCTGTGGGATTGACTACGGCCAGCTCCATACCAGCGCCTTCTTCTTTTATAAACGCCCAGGCAGCTTTTTCAGAAATCGTTTTCGACCGTTGATAAGGCGCCACGCTGTCATTCAGCACCGTCCAGTCTTCCTCCGTGTAGGGCGTAGTTTTTACCGTACCCATACCCACTGCACCAAACGCCGACGTGAGCACCACGCGCTTGACGCCTGCTTTTTTGGCCGCACGCAAAACGAACAGCACGCCGTTTTTTGCCGGAATAACGAAATCGTCATCGGTTTTTGCCTCCGTAAGCGGAGTTGGCGAGGCTACGTGAATCACATACTGGCAACCTATGATTGCTTTTTCCCAGCTCGATTCATTCTCTAAATCGGCTTCGACAAAGGTTAAATCGTCAACTGAGTGAAGTCCCCCTTCTTTCAGCATTTGTTTTACCAGTTCAGCTTTTTTAAGTGAGCGCAGCGTGGCTCTTACGTTATACCCATTCCTGAGCAAGGCGATGATGCAATAGGACGCAATAAATCCCGAACCTCCCGAGACCAATACAGTTTGTTTATTCTCCATTTCCGAATTGAACTATTGATCGTGCAAAGTTCAAGTAGGAAATGCGATTAGGGTTTGTTTAAAAGTCCAAACTAGTTTGTTGAGAAAGCCAATTATTTCGAAAGAAGTGCTTATGATGCAGGGGTATAATCATAACATCACCTGACTACAGAGCGCCATTTGCAGTTTGATACCTTCTCACAAAATCAGCCCCAAAGTGAGCCGAAAGAATCTTCATAATCTGCTTCTTCAATCGGGTGTTTCAAGAACCAGCTATACCCATTATTTCTGATCCGCTATCTTTTTGAAGTCGGTAATAGTCGTTCCATCATACCGATATACGCCATCATAGGCCCCAAACCAAATACGGCCATCAGTAGCTTCTAAAATCCCAAAAAGGTTTAGTGATTGGGCTATTTCAGTTACAGCTGTTTTTTTATCAGACAAGGACTTTTCGTCATTACGAAAAAGTCCAAACCTTCCAGGAGCAATCTGCGAACTAGTCCAGATGTTTCCTTTCTTATCCTCAAAGACATGAAGAATAGGATTCTGGGTGAATTGGGTAATTGCACCGCTGTCAAAGCGCCAAAGGCCATTCCCACCACCAAGCCATATAGTCCCTTTTCTATCTTCGATTATCGACCAAATATCCCCAAAAGAGGTACCCTTATGGCTGAAAACGGAAAAGGTTTTTCCATCATACACGTAGGTATAGCCCCTGGTGCCAAACCATAATTTTCCTGTTTTGTCTTCAAGAATAGAATTAACGTCATTAGTGGAAAGTCCTCCTTCTATTGTAAAATTTCGAAACGATTTTCCATCGTAGCGGCTTACACCTCCGTTGGTACCGAACCAGATAGTACCGGCTTTATCTTCATAAATAGTAGAAACCTGGTTATTAGCAAGACCCTTCTCTGTTGTAACGTGTTGAAAGGACTTCCCATCGTAATAATAAACACCTGAGCCATACGTACCGAACCAAAAATTTCCGTTTCTATCTTCTACCATCGAAAAGAAGCGGTCTGAACTCAGGTTAGCGGTGATGTTGGTGAACAATTTTCCATCGTATCGAATAATACCTTCGTTTGAAGCAAGCCAAATGTTGCCCTTTCGATCTTGCTTGATGGTACGAACCGAGGTGGTAGGCCCGCAGGAAGTGATTACGTCTTTGGTTTGGGGCTTTATCGTGTCTTTTAGGAGGTCAATTTTGTTTTGTCCGTTACAGGGAGCACAGACAAACACCAACAGCAAAGCACATACGGGTGCGTGTTTCATCCTTAGTTCTTTTTATGGCCTGATTGCTTCACCAAACCTACTCGTTTTTGTGCTGAGCTTTTGTTAAGGGGTTGTTAACGAAATGAAAAACACGCCAGGAGTGCACTATTACTAGCTGACCGCCTATAAGAAGTAACTGACTTTGTGAAATCAATCAACGGCTAAGCCATTTATACCGCCCAGTTACCTATAAGCCCGTTACTTTTGGTTCAGCGAGAGGAGCGTAGTTACTTTAAGCCAACTTAATCCTGAACAGATAGTCCTTTTATGGAGCACCCCTACTCGATCGATTCCCTACAAGCAGCCCATTAGCATAT
Source organism: Spirosoma migulaei (assembly GCF_054776855.1). Lineage (NCBI taxonomy): Bacteria > Pseudomonadati > Bacteroidota > Cytophagia > Cytophagales > Cytophagaceae > Spirosoma > Spirosoma migulaei. Next base: position 4,964 of record NZ_BAAHBG010000028.1, read on the forward strand.
TGATCGATAGACTATTCGGGGTGCAAGTTTCGGCTGGCTTATTTACCTCCAACACGCAAGCGATGGTCACCACGCTCACTGGCGGATTCATCGAAGTCTGTTTCGGCGTCATTCTGTTTTATGACTTTTCGGCCAGGAAAAAGGAGCCGCACCAGTGACCCCATCTGACACGCTCCACCCCTAACCAGATCATAGGATGTCCGGCCTCAACCCGGAAAGTAAACAATCAGATACATAACTATTCCTTCGTCTCAAGTTGGAGCATTTTCATGAGACTCTGTCGGGCTTTGGTAACAGCCACAGCCGGTTAGCCTTGCTAGCCAGAAGTGGACACCAACTATCCGCTTTTTGTTCCTTTTGTCCTTTTAACCAATTCTGTGCTGATCAGACGGCTAGTTTTAGCCATCAATTAATTAAGCTAACAATTTATACTAAAACTGTTACTAATAACCGATGAATAGCTTAGATATCTTGATTTTGGTACTACTGGTACTAACTACGGTCTATACAATAGTCGCTTCTAATCGGGCCAATGGCGTACTCCCCCTCTCAATTAGCTTATTGGCCCTGTTAGTCGTGATTCAATTTTTTTGGAAAGGGTTCTATTGGCAATACATTCCCACCTATTGGCTAATCTGTTTGTTGATACTCATCGTGTATGTTAACTCAGCATTATATCGAAAACTTCAGCACATTAGCTTGGGGGTGTTCCTGGTCGTTGCCTTAATGCCTTGGAGTATTTTTTTGCCGGTTCCTACTTTACCGGAGCCTTTAGGCAAGTATGCCGTTGGCACCCAAGTGTTTCGCTGGGTAGATTCATCAAGAACTGAACAAATAACGGAAGACCCATTTGACAAACGAAATGTCATTGTTCAAGCCTGGTATCCAGCCCAGGGGGACGGAAAAGGTAGCCACTCCCTTTATCTGGATGGGTTGCCTCATTTACCCCCAAAGGTGAGTGTTCTACCGAGCTTTTTATTGGACCACTACGATCAAATTGACATCTATGCGGTAGGGAATGCAACACCACTCAACGCACCGAGAAAATGGCCTGTTGTGCTTTTTCTACCGGGCTATGGAGCCGCGCGCGCGTTTTACACGAGCCTTGTCGTTGGCCTGGCCAGTCATGGCTACGTGGTTCTCAGTATGGATCATCCCTATGAAGCCGCTATTACTCAACTGGCTAATGGTAAACTGGCCACCACCATTGAAAACTTTCAACCGGATGCTCCAGACCGACTTGGCTTTATGAAGAATCGGCTCGACATTCGCGTGGCCGATGTGCAGTTCGTACTCAATCAATTAGAAAATAAAAAATCTTCTGCTACTACCTTCTTTCCTTCACTTGACCTGAATCGGATTGGTATCGCTGGTCATTCCTTAGGGGGTGCCACGGGTGGTGATGCGATGGCTCATGATTCACGAATTAAAGCCGCAGTCAACATCGATGGCACCTTGTACGGGGGATTGCCCAAATCGAGGGGCTCTCGTCCTTTTCTATTGATAGAAAGTAATAAAGGTGAACCAGGTCGTTTCGCCCGATACGAAGCCGGCAATCAATTGTTATTCAAGCAAGTTGGCGGTGGGTATCGCTACGAGCTGGAAGACGCCGATCATTACAGTTTTACGGATGTGCCACTCCTGTTAGCCCCTCCTGCCCGCTTTTTGGCCGGGCACCTCTTCAGCCTTGGTCAAGTCTCGACAAAAACGCATATGGCGACCATCAGCCTATTAGACGCGTTTTTTGATCATACGTTAAGGGGTAATCCGTCCCAGCTTGAGGCCGTTGCCAACCGCTATGCGGGTATTTTGCGGAAACAAGTTGCTCCCTAGGGTTTACTCAAGCGCCAAGCTATACAGGCCTGTTTCATTTCGTTGACCCACTTCCATCCATCGGCTTTGGCTTTAACAAAATACTCAACGTTTAGCGGGCTAAGCGGACGATGTCTGTCTCCCCAATTTTTACTAGCCTGTTTTCGTACTTGCCCGGAAAGTATGAAAATAGGTTGTGTCACGTAAAACGCCCAATTTAAGAAGCAGACACATGTAAACTCGTTCGTCTCATTCGGGAGGGTTTTGTGAGAGCCAGTTGAACCTGAGCAGATTGTTCTCAGCAGCTTCAACGAGTTCAACTAGTTGTTTAATTAACTAGTTGTTTGTCTATTTCCAACTCCTTGCCTCTTTGTGGGTCTTTATGGTGAAACACCAGACAACCTTATACATGCGGCTTTTTAGCAAGGATTCCTTTTGCTTTATTTTACTTTTTTCAGTTGCTTTTTCATGCACTACTGAAAAGGAAGACTGTGGATGTAGTGGCTCAGCATACCGTACCCTTGAGAAATTGCAAGCCAGATACACCGGTGAGGGCACCTTCGTTGTTGCCGATTCAATAACAGGTTTGCTGCGCCTGTATGCTTGTGATGTGGATACTACCTGGGAAGTAAGTAAGGATACAACCCGTTGGAATTACACCATCTCGGGTAATGTTAAAAGAACCTGCCTAGGTCCCCATCCTGAATTAAGACTACCTGCTCCAGGTGGGCCCATCCAGATCACCTATCTCAAAAAGAGGTAAGCACCAGGGCCGCCAAGCTATGAGCCGCCTTACTGGATTGTAGCTTGGCGGCAATTATATATGATTTTGCCTTCCAACAGGTTGCGTCGATCTCATAAAAACTTCCTACTCACGGATGGACAGATTTCAGCAGTTTCCATAAAGAGCCTTTTTGCGAGACTTGTGTGCCAGTGATTTTACAAGAGTATGATGTTGGTCATACTCTTGTAAAACTAGCTCATTTCGTGATAAACTTCCCAAAGTACGGAACGCCACCTCAGTTATATTTTGTCGATTGTAGGATTTAGGTAAACATATTGTAGATTATACAACAGTTTATTTCTTGTCAATTACTCGAATCGCACTGTCAAGACTAGTCGCCAGCACTTTATTTGAGCCATCAACCAAGATAAATTGAGGTACAGAGTAGAGTGCCAACTGCTTGGCGATAGGGCCTGACAAATAATTAAGGTCCGAAACCTGTGGCCAAATTAGGCCATCTTTCGCGATGGCGGTTAGCCAAGCGGCTCGATTATCATCCAGCGAAATACTAATTAACTCAACCTGACTGTGGTCAAGGCGCTGGTATAACTTAACCAAATCTCGACGATTGTGAATCCGGCAAGGTGGACACCAGGAGGCCCAAAAGGCGAGTAAGGTGTAGGGCTTTCCAGAAGGAAGAACGCGTTGGAGCACGCCGTTTGTATCGGGCAAGCTGAAACCATTGAGGGTCTTATTGAGTGCTGTAGCCTCTTCATTCAGCAGTTGCTTTTTTAAGTCTTGGGCATCCTCTGACTCCTGAAGGGCAGTGGAGAGCTTGGCGATCAAATCTCTACTCAAACTAGCTCCTAACGTTCTGGTGTTCATCCTCACCAAGAAAAAGGAATAAGGGGAAGCAGGATGACTAAGTATGTACTGACTGATTAGATCAGCCACCTGTTGGTTCTTTTGGGCTCGACTAAGCGTGGAGGTATTATAGGCATTGATTTGGTCGATATTGGCTAGGTAATCCACGGTTTCGGAGGGACCACTGACCTTAATGGGTTGCAGATACCCCCTATCTATTTTAAAGCTGGCTCGTATGGTGTCATTACTCAGCCATACACCACGTCCCTGTAAGGCTTTATCGGTACCAACTGTGGCAATGTAGGGATGATGGATCTTACCCGTGAAGGTGAATTGCCCCTGATGGATGAGTGTGGTATCGAATCGCCTAATGTCGTGCTGATACAAGGTAGCCTTTTTGGAAGAATCATCTCCGACAATTCGGCCAATCAGTACAAAGCCTTTATTTTGTCCCTGACTAACTAGACTGAGACCGATAAGTAGTAACGTCAAAATAGCTTTCATCAAACCGATAAATCTAAACTAATGAGATCAGTCAAGTTATAATTATTTCGAAGAATTGTTCATGCCGCTAAGAGAGTCTTTCTACAAATAATTTCTTTACAGATTGTTAGTTATAGAACTACCCTTTAATAAATACAAAACGCGATTAATGAGAAGGTTATCGTCATTTTGCACTTTGTCTTAATCCTACCATCTTGAAAATATTCGTGATCGCTTTAAAAGCAATGGGCATTGCTCTGCTCTGCTTGCTGATTGTACCCCTTCTTATTTTTATCTTCTTTCTACTACCCAGCATACCAAGAGTGGATAGTCAGGAACTCGTGCACAGCCAAGCGTTCCAACACCTCCACCAGCTCGTCTATCAGCTCGATCATACCAGGGATATTGTGGTGCAACCCAAGAAGGAGTATATAGTCATTGATAAGTTAGCCATTAATTTGGCTAAGCGAACGTTCGGCAGCGACCGAGAACACGGGATCTACCAATCAGATGAAGCAAGTAGTGAACATAAGTTTTCATCCCTCGACTCGTTACTGGCCCCTCAGCACCTGGATAGTACCCGGGTTTATCAGATCACAGCCGCGATGAAGACAACCCATGTAGTGTACGTAGAAATTACGTATAAAGTCATCACCTACCGTTGGCAGGAAGCCTCCTGGTGGTATGACGAAGAAGGCATATTGTATGAGGAAGATGATATGGCCAATCCCTCCCAGTATAGACTATTTAAAGCGATAGCTCCCCATTTTTACCATTATGCTCGCTGACTAGCTCTGACTAAAATCTAATTACTATTCATATCAGTTAAGAGCCAAATATTGTACTTTCTATAGGGTAGTTTTATAACTAACTTTATGTAATGTGAATTAAAATAGACAGATCGAGTAAAGTCAGACAGGTGCATTGTTGCTAAAATTCTATTTACCCTTTTCTTTCAGTAGGGCAGGTACAAATAATAGACCAGCCTGCCAAGTACGATTCTTGAAACCAAATCGAGCTCCTAAATCCACCGATTTGTATTCGTTCAAAGCTTCGAAATAACTTACTTCCAAACCAATCCACTTGTAGCGATAAGATAGCCGACTAGTGATGCCAAATTCAATTGGTGTCACATTAGGACCATAATTGGCTCGTTCTACACTTTGTCCGAGATAAACATTAGCCTCTGGACCCACAAAAAGACCCAAACCTTTTAGAGGGGTAATACCAATTAGAGGAGTCAAACCTGCGTAGTGAAGTCTTTGATGACCGACTATACTACCATTTTGGTCTTGCAACTCGATGCCCTTCTGCTGATAATTAAGGTCAACCCGATATGCCAGCCAAGACAGTATATTATGATGATAAAAACCGCCTATATAGAAGCTATTTATTGGAGCCACACCGCCTAATCTTGTATCATTACGTGAGCTAGTCAAGTCGGTTGATGCTTTCAGATAGCCGGCTCGAATGCCAAAATAATCTACCTTGGCCGTTGTTTGAGCACGAGATACATGGGCCATTAGTACTAATAGGGTCAGTGCTTGAAAGTATAGATTTTTCATAGTGTTAAGTATAATTCTATTGTTGTATAAGTGCCATTATGTAAATGAAATAAAGAAAGTTTATCTCAGCTAAGTGGCCGAATGATATTCAATAATAAGTACAATTGATGAAGCAAAAATGCGGCACAGACAACAGCGAATTAGTTAGCGGAAGTTACGGCAATAAGGAGTGTCTACCTTCCATTGACCGCCCACTCTATATAAACGATACCTAGAATCATATACCATTCTTTTTCCATTATCTCGGTTACCACCTGAAACTGTACTTCCTCCTTGGTCTTTATCAAACACATGGACCTCTCCATCGGTTGTGGTAACTTTCATCGCTAAAAGAAGCGAATCCCCAACGGGTTGTAGTTGGCCAATTTTATAGGATCTAAAATTACTATAAAAGGCTATCTGGACGGTTTGATTAAGGTCCATGCCGGGTCTAAGCTTGGTAAGCTTTATTTTACAAGAATCAGATAGATAGGTTACAGCTTTAGGGTAATCTTTGTTGATCAAAGCACCATAGTAGTTTTTGAATATACGACGAGCTGAATTACAGCTCATGCTTAGAACTACTATTACCAGTAGCAGCAACTTCGTAGCGAATTGACCCATGAATATAAATGGCTTAGCTAAGCGAAAGCTACACTAGGTGAGGTTATCAGAGAAGCAATTAAGGTCTTTTAACAGAAGAGTATAAATATCAAATTCTGTTGTATAAGTGCCAATATGTTTACCTAAAGCCTACAACCGACAAATTATAACCCAAGTGGCGGATTTTGTACGAAACGGCAAAGCGACCCAAACTCCCAAAAAGAGATTTATTTTGCCCATCTTGTCCTAATACAAACGGGCGTATGTGTTAAGATACAATACATCATTTTAACTATCTTGTTACAATATAAACGAGCGAATATATTGTGACAAAAAACGCCCGTTTATCCAAGACGGCTTAGTGACCTTGCTTGCCAGAGGCTGTGTCTTTTGAGCTACTAAAATCCGCCCGGCGGCCCAGTCGAATGGCCCGGTTGACGTTGTGTTCAAAAGCGACCTATCCCAGAATCAGCCTAAATACCGCAAGGCCCAGACCTACTCCGGCCATATTTAAAAAGATCCGATTTATGAGCAGGTTTAGTAGGACAACTTTACACTATGAGCGGACCCTGGGTTAGGGATCGATTACGGCTTTAATGGACAAGCTTTACCGTCCGGCCTTCGTCTCCGGCACTAACCGTCAGGAAGGGTTTGCCTCGCAGCCAGTCGCCCCGCATTATCTGCTCAACCGGCTCGTTGGTTGCTACATAACCGCCGTGCCGACGGGATACTGTTTTTCCGATTGGCGTAGGGCGCTAACGTAAAACCGTTGGTTTCGTTAGCTTCTTCGCCTGGCGCGTAGAGCGTGGAAGGGATAAACCGATGGCCTTTCGCGTACGAGTCGGCCACACCCACGCCATTCTCGGTTCGAATTATACTTGTTTTGTTGGGCTGTCGCCCAAAGCGACAACAGACAGCTTACAAGTAGAAGGACGTGTTTCATGCCCGGGTGATTAGTTCAGCCTGGTTAAGGCACTGGTGAAATCAATCAGATAGGTCTAACTACTGTGCCAAAGCCTAAAGAAGCCCTTCTGAACCAGTAGCTGGAGTTAGCCCTAACCCGGATCTCCATAAACGGACGAGCGATAGGTTGGTTAACTAAATGCCGCATTAACTTCGGTCAACCTCTCCAAGTGGTCATCAATGGCAAGCGGGTATACAATGGCCCTGTCGCATATGACCGGGCTTTTTTAATGGCACAATACGCTAAGGAGCTGGATCATCAGGCGCTATGGGTCAACCGCCTAACCTTCCCGGTCAAGTAAGGTAATCGGTGCGACTCCCCTACCTGGAAGAAGAATCTCGCCTAAGTCAGCGTAACAAACGTACACTGGACTTCTCAGCAAACGGATTTGGACTTTTCAGAAAAGTCGTGCGAAGGAACGTACTCTAATTTTGCCTTATAAAAATTAACAACTATGGCAAAGACAGTTTTAGTTACAGGCGCTTCGGCAGGAATTGGAAAAGCAACGGCTATTTTACTAGCCCAGAACGGGTACAATGTCTACGGGGCTGCACGCAGGACCGAGAAAATGCACGATCTCAGAAGTTACGGTATCAAGCCAATTGCGTTGGACGTAACTTCTGAGGAAAGTATTGTTAATTGTGTGCAACAAATTACGAAAGAAGCAGGAACGATTGATATTCTGGTCAATAATGCCGGTTTCGGTTCGAGTGGAGCGGTAGAAGATCTATCCATTGATGATGCACGGTATCAGTTAGACGTAAATTTGTTTGGTGCCATGCGGTTGACTCAATTGGTACTACCGAACATGCGGGCAACTAAATGGGGTAAAATTGTGAATATTTCTTCCATAGGCGGCAAAGTTGCTTTTCCGCTGGCCGGTTGGTATCATGCCAGCAAATTTGCACTGGAGGCCTTAAGTGACAGCTTACGAATGGAAGTAAAACAATTCGGAATTGACGTAATTGTCATTGAACCGGGTGGGATAAAATCAGAGTGGGCCGACATTTCCAGTGAAAAAATGACAGCCGTCTCGGGACATACTGCCTATAAAGACATGGTGGACTCTATGCAGAAAGCGACTACGAATCTGGCACTCCCGGAACCAATCGTTATTGCAAAATTGATTAAAGAAGGCATTGAAGCGAAACGCCCTAAAACGCGCTATGTCGGTGGCTATGGCGCAAAACCAATCCTTTTTTTACGAAAAATTTTGTCTGACAATTTGTTTCAGAAGGTGATTTTGAGTCAAACAAACGGCTGATATCCGACGTATATGCAAAAGCAAGCTCAGCAACATATCGTTTTGTACGCCTGTACAAAAGATGAATTCGGACACGATCCTTTTGTGTCCGAGCATTGGCTAGTACTGATTGTTTCGGGCAGTTCAGACCTATTTTCGCAGCAGGGCATTGTTTCACATCCTGCTGGAACACTGGGCTTGATCAGAAAAAATCAGCTGGTAAAAGCGGTGAAGAGGGTTGGCGATACCCACACGTTTTCCTCGATCAGCATTTGTTTAGATCAAAAAACGCTACAGAAATTCAGCACAGACTATGGCGTAGTAGCAGACAGTACGTACATCGGTGAATCGAATGTGATCATGGACGTCGATCCGTTTATGAAAAGCTATTTTGATTCGCTGATGCCGTATTTCGCGCAGCCCGAAAAACTGACCCCAGCCCTCGCGCAGATAAAAACAATGGAAGCCATTGAGTTATTATTGCGCAACGCTCCGCTGAAAAACTTTTTATTCGATTTCAGCGAACCGCATAAACAGGATCTGGAAGCGTACATGAATCGACATTTTTCATACAACGTACCCCTCGCCCAATTTGCGAAACTGACAGGCCGGAGTCTTTCGGCGTTTAAACGCGACTTTGCGATCATCTTTCAATCAACCCCTGAACGATGGCTACAAAAAAGGAAGCTGGAAATGGCCTACTTTCTCATTGCACAAAAAAAGAGAAAACCATCCGACGTTTATTTAGAAACCGGCTTTGAAAATCTTTCTCACTTTTCCATAGCGTTCAAAAAAGAGTATGGCGTAAACCCCTCCGTGTTGTTACGCCACACCAGCGTTACGCCCCCGTCGGCCAACAGCCCATCTACTGCCTAGGGGGATTTACGCCCCGCTTGTGGCCACTTCCGAAGGCGTTTTGCCGAAGGTTTTTTTAAATAAAAATGAGAAATGAGACAAGTCTTCAAAACCTACTTCCAGATAGACAGTGCTTGGTTTCTGATGTTGACGGCTAAGTTGGAAATACGCTTCGTCCAATCGTTTCTTCAGTAACCATCTTCCGGGCGGCATGCCAAAGGTTTTTTTAAAATCCCGTTTAAACGATGAAACGCTTCGTCCGGTCAGGAACGCAAATCGTTCCAGGCTCACATTAAACCGAAAATTTTGCTGCATGTATTCTTCCAAATCAATTTTGTGGGGACTGCTAAAATTGAAAAAGATAGACGCTAATTCGGGTTGTGACCTCAACAAAATTAACAATAGCTCCTCCCGTTTAATATCGGCAAAGGTTTCGTCCAGCTCTGAATCGCTGGTGTAATAGGGTTCCAGCGATTGTATATACTGCTTTATGAATGGATTCTTGTTGACAAACAGGAACGAATCACCGTAGGTTGAGGTGCCTGTCGGGTAAGAATGCCGTTCGGTAAAGCGTTTTAAGAACGGCTCATCCAACGTAATGATGATCTTGACAAACTGGTCATCTTCTTTGAACTTGGTATAGCGAATCAAATGATTTTTCCGGGCGATGAAGCAATCGCCTGATTGCATACTATAGCGCTTTCTTCCGTCATACGCCTTCATCGATCCCTTCAGCAGGACCATAAAGTAATGCTCGGATATAACCTGTTCCGGTGAAATTTCAGGCCCTAAATGGCAGGAATGGATTTGATTGATAGTCAATTTTTTGACGGCTGAAGGTAGCGCACAAATTTACTCCGTAATCTCACTGTCCAGGCTGGCCAAAATAGCCTCTTCTTTACTTCGTGGGTGCCAATCTAACATGTCTTTCGCTTTTTGATTCGACATATCTATGAAATACGTTGGATCAATAGGCTTCAGATCGGCCATCATACCGGCTTGTTGAGGGCGTTCTTTTTTGATAAGCTGGGCCACGTCATAAAAGCTGACCACGCCATCTGAGGTCGCCAAAAAGCGTTGGCCATTGGCTTGGGGTAGCACCATCGCTTTGATATGAATATCGGCCACATCACGCACATCAACCACCCCAAACGTAAATTGGGGGCTATCGGTAACCGTACCGTCAACGAGTGCTTTAATCACTCCTGCATACGAAGCCGGATAAATTCCGCCAATAACAGGGCCAAAAATGCCTACCGGATTGATAACCGTCAGTTCCAACCCCGCTCCCTGATGCGTAATAAAATCCCAGGCCGCTTTTTCAGCGATTGTTTTGGATTTGATGTAGGATTGAACAGGGGCGTTTTCATCGGTCCAGTCGTTCTCCGTAAACGTATGCCCTTTGGGGTCGATACTGTAGCCAATCGCAGCAAACGAAGAGGTCATCACCACTCGTTTGACACCCGCTTTCCGGGCAGCTTTCAAGACTCTCAATGAACCATCACGAGCCGGTATGATGAGATCGTTCTCGTCTTCAGGCTGTACTAATGGAAAAGGGGAGGCTACGTGCAACACATAGGTGCATCCCTGGGCCGCTTCTTCCCAGCCCCCATCAGAGGTCAGGTCGGCTTCCACATAGGACAATTTTTCAAAATCGACAATTCCGGATTCTTTCAGGGCATGAACGATAGCTTCTTTTTTAGCCAACGAGCGCAGTGTCGTTTTAACGGTATATCCTTTTTGGAGCAGCTTCAAAATTGTGTGAATCCCAACAAAACCAGTGCCCCCGGTTACTAATACGGTTTGATTATCCATTGTTTCCTGTTTTTGAATACAGGCCCAAAATTGGGGAATAAACTGGCGGAGAGGTTTGTTGTAAAGGTCAAGTTTTGTTTGTTGTGGAGGTCAACTATCAGCAAGGGGGCACGAAAAGGTTGGTTATGTTTGAGGCTGACGACTCTTAGCCACCGAGTAGCTAGGCAGATTTTTTGACGTAGCGATTCGACGACTGTACTACTTTCAGATGATGCACAGCAAACGACCGTTTACGAGATACTTGCCGCAGTTCTTTATCACTGCCATTTTGAGCTAACTACTGTCTCAATTTGTCATCTCGCCAATCAATGTCTCTGCAATAATACGCCTGAGTTTATGAGACATAACGTTGGGCTTTAAAACGACCGCAAGTCGAACGCGACTCCAAGACGAACCATGAATGATCTGCCCAGCGGCCCGGCTCTATTCGGATGTACTAACCTTGATTAGTGGGCGTTTATGTGCAGCCTTATGCTCCTTAGCGCACGACACCTTAAAGCAAACGCAGTTGCCTGGCTTTTTCTACAGCTTTACTGCGGCTGTCCACATCTAATTTTATATACAGATCTTTCAGCCGGGTTTTCACCGTATTCAGGGAGATGAATAGCGTGTCGGCTATTTCCTGGTTGGTCAGATTCCCGGCCATCAACTGGAGGGCTTCCCGATCGCGGGTAGTCAGGTTGAACTGGACAGCGGGAGAGTTTTTGCGTTTTTCGATCTTCCGCCTGAGTTTATCGATAAACTGTTGGGGGAGTTTTTCCGCTGCGGTTGCCTGACTTTTAAATACTTCCTGGAGCAGCGGGTTGATCTTATCCAGGTAATTGAGGTGATACATTAAAATGTCGTCGGTGGCCGCATAGCGCAGCGAGTCGGTTAAGCTCGACAGCGCTTTTTCCCGCTCGCCCGTCGCCAGGAAAACCAGGGTAAGAAACACGTTGATTTCTATCATGCGCTCAATTCGATTCTGAGCGCTGGCCATCTCATAGAGCTGGGACAGCAGTTGAAAGGCTTCCTCTAGTTTATGTTCGGCCATGAGCAGCTGAACCAGCGACATGTAGCGGTACTCTTCGGTATACGAAATGGGCTTGCCTATTTCAACGCCATGCATGTCAAGAAAAGCGCGGGCTTTTTCCAGCTCGTTCTGGATCACCAGCAACGTGGCTTTTATGCCAATATACATGGACTCCCGGAATGGATTGACCTTATGTTTTTGCATGATCGTTTCCATTTCTTTTATTTTCTGTTCCGCCCCTACCAGATCTCCCTGCCCATGCAACACCACCGCATAAACGACCAACACCAACACTTTGGAGGTCATATCCGCTTCCTGAATACATAGGTTATAGGCTATTTTTATGTTTTCCGCAGCCTCGTCCAGATCGGCCCAGAAGTACTGGATAGCCGCCATGTTGGCAAATAAAACGGCAAACGTCCAGTCTGTTTTTACCAGGGAAGCATACCCATTTTCTTTCAGAAATTCCAGAAGATCAACGCTACGTTGGTAGGAAACTTTATAGTATCCTAATCTCCCCTCATTGAAAGCCAGGGTGGTAGCAATGGTGGTTATGAGGTAAATGTTGCCCGATTTCTTACCAAAGGCCAAGGCCTTTTTTAAGGCCTCGGTGCTTTCCTGGAGGTTTCCATTGGCTAACTGGGCCGTTCCTACCGCATACCATCCCCAACTGAACCATAAAGGATCTTCTTCCGAAAGATTGTCCAGCGCGATCCGGCAGTAGTCAAGGATTATATCCGGCTTGCCCAGGAAGGAATGCTGGTAAGCCATAGCTACCGCCAGTTTGCCTATTAATTTATGCTGGTCTGGTGTAGCTGACCCGTTTGCGATCGTCTGCCGGGTCAGTTGTTCGGCACTGACCAAAAAAGGGGCGGCTTTTTGAAGTTGTCCGGCCGTAATCAATACCCAGGCGTAGAATAAGCTAAAGCCCGGATTCTTTTTTATAAGCTCGCCCGGCAATCGGTCGCCATAGGTCATAATAGACGAGTGGAGACCAGTTTCCCACAGGCTCTCCGCTACGTCGACCAGCAACTCAATGGCTTTATCATAATGCTGGGTTTGAAGCAGATGCTCAATGGCCAGGGGAATCTGGTGGTTCTGCTCAAACCAGGCGCTTGCATTAGTATGTAGCCTACTCACAAGCGCTTTCTCTTTTGTGTAAAGGCGTTGTTTTAATAAATCGGCGAACAGGTGATGATACCGGTACCACTTGCGCTCCGTATCTAGCGAAATGATAAAAACGTTATTCTTCTCCAGCGTTTCGAGAATCGTTTGACTATCCTGACGATCCAGAACAGCATCGCAAAGCGGGCCGGACAATTGGTCTAAGAGGGAGGTTTGCAGTAAAAATTCTCTGACTTCGGGGGCTTGTATCTTTAGCACTTCCTCAATCAGATAATCCATGATATACCGGTTATCTCCCTTAAAATTCTGAATAAAAGCAGCGCTATCGTCTCGCCCATGCAGGGCAATGGCAATGAGTTGCAAACCCGCAATCCAACCTTCGGTTTTATAAGCCAGGGCCTGAACATCTGCCGTACTGAGCTTTAATTTAAGGGTCCGGTTAAATAGAAGATGAATATCAGGGGGCGAAAAACTGAGGTCAGCTGCCCTTAACTCGACTAACTGGTGCTGACTTCTCAGTTTTGCGATGGGTAAACTGGGGTCGGCCCGGGTGAGAATAACCAGGTGGATGGTAGAGGGTATATGCTCGATAAAATACGCCAACAGGTCTAAAATCTCCCGGTTCGTAATGACATGTAAATCGTCCAGTACAAGGCAGAAGTGGGTGGGTAATGCCAGCAGTTCATTCAGCAAAAGCTGAACAACAGACCGCTGACTTATCTGACCTGGCGAGTGCAGCAGTTTCATCGCATTATCGCCAAATTGAGGAAAGAGTCCCTGAATGGCGGAAATCAGATAACTCAAAAATTCGGCCGCATCATTATCGCTGGTATCGATAGAATACCAGGCCGCAGGAATCTGCTGCAGAATGATCCAGTCACTAACCAGCGTTGTTTTCCCAAACCCTGCCGGTGCCGAAATGAGCATTAATTTAGTTTTCAGACCCGCAGTCAGTTTATCAAAAAGCTCTGAGCGATGAACGGTTTGGCTACCGGGTGGAGAAATATGCAGTTTTGTTAACAGCACATCGTTCTCTTTATGGCTATTCCTATTGGCCACAGGAAGCACAGCACTGAGTTTGTTAGGTAGGACCTGTATTCCCTTGAGTTGGGTGGGCAGAGGAACCTGGATACCTGGATTCGTAATGGCAAATACTTCTACGGTGTCTGTTACATTTTTTAGCGCAAAATGGCCTAAAGAGGCCGTTGAAATCGTTGGCTGATTTCTCAGTTCATCATTTAATTTCCCTGATATAAGAATAGCCCCAGCCACGCCAAGACTTTCAATCCAGGATGCTACGTTCACGCCATCGCCATACACTTCTGTCTGGTCAAACACAATATCGCCCATGTGCAGGCCTATGCGGAGGGCAACAGGCTCTCCCTCCTGCAAGCTTTTTTGAATGGCAATAGCACATTGAACGGCTTCGACGGCACTTTTAAACACACTTAATACGCCATCGCCATAATACTGTATAATCCTTCCCTGGTGTACCAGATGTTGTTGCTCAAATACCCCACGATGGCGCGCCCGAACAAGTGAGGCAACCTGTTCATCTCGCTGCGTTAACGCTGTATAGCCAATAATGTCGGCAAACATGATCGCAGCTAATTGCCGCACTTTATTTTCATCCATGACCTATTCGTTTGGGGGCGTGGGCACAAGGTATCGAAAGAAATCGACTATGAAGCGGATATAAGTCTTTGTCAGGCAAGATGATACAACCGGTTAGGTAGGTACCAGACAGGCACCGAGAGATGCTCGATTAAAAATCCCGGTTCTGACGAATCCAAACGGCCTAAACGCTTACGTCTCGGCCAACGTTAGGGCTCCATTTCCTTTTTAGCGCCCGTTCTCCACCTACCGGTGTGCCTTGGCAATCTGAACGAGCGTGTTTGATCAACGGCCAGTTTTAGTTTACTCGACCCAGGTAGTTCTTTTTAGAAACCTCACATCTGCTGGTTTTCGGCTGATAATATCAATCAGTATTTACTGGGTAGTAACGCTTAGCGAACACTCTTTCCGGGAGCAGTACGAAAAGAACAAATAAAATCACTTCTTTGCGATCAAGTTCAGTTGGTTTGATCCTTAAAATCAGGCACTACCTTTCCCTAATAAATAAGGGGTTGTTGGTACCATACATTACCAGGGAAAAAGCCCATTCAATGAAGAAACAGTATAGCGTTACCTAAACATTATGACAAACAGAATTGCCATTGTAACAGGGGCGGCCCGCGGGATCGGGCTTGCAACAACAAAATTATTTTTGAATGATCACTGGCGTGTCGCTATGGTTGACTATGACGCAGCGGAATTACAAAAAGCATCGGAAGAATTGCCAGGTACCCTGCCGATTTATTGTGACGTTTCTATACCGATCATGGTTCAAGAAATGGTATCAAACGTACTCGATACGTTCGGACGTATCGATGCATTGATCAATAACGCAGGGGTAGCCATTTTCCAACCGCTCGAAAAAACGGATTTTGACGCCTGGCGAACGATTATGGCTACAAATCTGGATGGCGTTTTTCTTTGTACACAGGCAGTTATACCAGCGTTGAAAGAGAGTCGGGGGTGCGTCGTCAATATAGCCTCTATTTCTGCTCTTCGCGCCAGTACCCTGCGTGTCGCCTATGGAACCTCAAAAGCAGCTGTTGTTCACCTAACCAAGCAACTGGCCGTAGAACTGGGAGATTATGGTGTTCGGGTCAACTGCGTGTCACCTGGCCCGGTAAAGACTAAGTTGGCGGAAGCCGTTCATTCACCAGAAATTATCAAAGCCTATTATGATGGCATCCCATTGAATCGCTCGGCAACTGAGCAGGATATCGCCGAAACAGTCGTCTTTCTTTGCTCTGAAAAGGCCTCCTTTATTACAGGGCAGATGATTGCCGTTGATGGCGGGTTCGATGCTACGGGTATCGGTCTGCCAGCCCTCCGGGCATCAAGACAATGACTGGTTGGCTACTGCTTAAACCTTCTTTCAATTTCCTACACACAATGCATTACAACTGCCATAGTGGCAGGTTAGATAAGTAGGTCGAATCTTCAATTGAAGTGCATCCCCGATCTGTCTAGGGTGTGAATGGGAAGAAAAATTTGATTTTTATTCCCTGGCTTCGACGCCGTGGTTCGGTCCCCTGCTGGCACATACTGTTCGAGTCTACTCTACTGTGCCGAAAAATCAGCAACATAAGAAGCCGGTCCATTGAATTTGAGCTTGGCTTTTGAGTGGCCAAAACAACCCATCCCTATGCCTACATCGCCAAACCAATTCGAACAATTGGGCTACAACGGGCTATCGAATATGACATCGGCAAGCAGCCTGTGGAAGCAGTTAACGAAACGGGCTTCGGCACCCAGTTGGTGGAATTGCTCGCCCGCCAGTTCGATGGTATTCTAATCTACCAGAGCCAGAACGGGATGCTCGTCAAACTCCGCGTCAACCGACCAGCCGTTGCCTAAGGCCGAATTTCGTCCAATTATGCACTAGTCAACCACAATCAAGGTTATCGTTTTGCCAGCCTGTCTAAACTCGCTCGCTCGGTAGCCAGGCTGGATTGAAATCGGTTAAGGGTACGCTCAAGTTGCCGGAGTGAAGTACTTCGGTAAGACTCTTTAGAATTGATAGACTGCACATTGGCAAGCCGATACTGCGTTCGACTAATGGCCATTTCTAACTTGACAATACTGCTTTCGTGTCGATTGATCCGGTTGGTTATAAATTCACTAGCCCAGGAATGGCAGATGGATTTAACAGGGGTTGGGGATTTTAGAACGGTCAGCCATTCTTGCTCTAAGGCTCGGATAGCTGGCAGACAGGGTTGTCCATCGAAAGCCTCAACAGGCAGTTGAAGTAAACTGTCTCCATCACACACGGAAGCGTTTAGCAGAATATGGCCTCTAGACGAGATATTGGTTAAAACCTCGAAGCCTTTTTCTAATTCTGAATTTTCAAAATAGAACTTCTGGCGTTCTCCTTGTTGATTAACCGCGGTTAAATAGAAAATCATGCCCGATTAACGTTAAATAAACCTGTCGCTTTACGAATTAAGTATGTTTTCCTTCCCATCTGCTAAAAACAGGACTCCCAATCTTTCCTACCCTAGCTGCATTCGTGATACGTACTCTTTGGGCCGGAACACGAGAAGAAGCGTATAGTCATTCAAAAAATCGGGGGTGATCTCCTGCAAAACAAAATTCTGACCGGCAAAATCAATACACGTGTATATGAATCAGGATATGGTCTTGGGTTGAACTATCTGTTATCCTGTATGCAACCATTAACAGGTGAATAAATAGCTAGACTGATGTCCTTCGTAGTATATTGCGTGTGGCTATCCGTTTAAAATTGACCTCTTTATAAAAGGACAGTTCGATGTAACTTTATCTTTCAGGTAGTAGCAGAGTTTGGTTAATCGTTAAAACTACTATTGGGATGCAAACACTTGTCCCAATAATCGATGATAGCACTCATCTGTGCTTTCAGGAGGGCAAAGGTGGTTTCTTTTTTAAAATATCCCTGAATAGTCATGCTATAAGCCTGATTGACAAGACCTTGGTCGGCAGCTGTTGTTAAAAAAACGAACGGAATAGACTTCATTTTTAGATACGCATTCAGATCAATAAGCTGACGAAGTTCTATACCATTCATGTTCGGCATATTTACATCGCATAAAATCACTAAAGGGGGTTCCAGGGTAGCAATTAAATACTCAATGGCCTCAACGCCGTTACTAAAAAAGACCAGTGGATTAATAACTTCCAAACTTTTAATTGCTTCCTGAATAAAGAGTTTATCATCCTCGTCATCTTCAATAACAACAATTGGAGCTTTGCTCGTCATAGTATGTAGGTCAAACGTAATTACGGTTTTTGTAAGTTGTCAGCCACAGTGATCGTTCGATTTTCTGAAGGGCAGACTAACAAATATAACAAAAGTAAGGTAGGATCAGGCGTACAGTCGCCTGGCATTGAGCTATAGCCGTAACCTACGCTACCGCCAGTCGGGTGTCCTGAATCGAAAGCCGAAACAGAGTACCATTCTGTAGTAACCATTCGCCATGCCCATCGAGTTGTTCGCTCAGGGAGGTAATCAGGCGTTTACCAAATGAATTTCGCGGGTTGAGTTGCTGCCCGTCGGAAAGATCAATGCCCGGTCCATTATCCTGCACTTCCAACGTCATACCCGTTCGACCTTCGTGCCGATTCTGCTGAAGCTCAATCCGAAGCAACGGCCGCTGCCCGGCCAAATAGGCATATTTAAAGGCATTGGTAGCCAGTTCGTTCACAATCAATCCCAAAGGGATGGCCACATCGACATCCAGTTCGGGCAGATCGACATTGAGTTGCAGGTCGAACGTATCACGCTGGTATCCATACGCTTGTATCAGACTGTCGGCCAGATCGGTGAGGTATTCAGCCATGTTTACGGTCGTGAGCTGATCGGTCTGGTAAAGCCGCTGGTGAATCAATGACATAGCCTCAACGCGTTGCTGACCAACCCGCACTGCCTGAATGGCCTTTTCATCGTCGAGCCGGTTCGATTGGAGTTTTAGTAGACTGGACACGATGGCCAAGTTATTTTTAACGCGATGGTGCAGTTCCTTCATCAGTACACGTAACTGATCCGCCTGATTGCCCAGTTGTTGACTGTTCGCGGTAATGATACTGTTCTGAATCGATAGTCGCTGGTTTGTTTGGCGGATAATGAAGTATTGAGCGACCAGAGTACTCAGCAACACCAGCAGTATCCCCAATCCCCCCGTCATGTACTTAATTTTCTGCGCGCGCTGTTGATTGTGCTGATCAAGTTGCGCAATCTGGGTGATTTTCTTCTGGGTATCATACTTAGTTTCCAGCTCGGCCACCGCTTTGGCTTTCTCGACCTCGGCCATTGCTTTGATCTGCGCAATCCGGCGGGTCTCCTCCGACTCAATAAGCGCAATCTCCTTTGCCTTGCGGGCTTCTACCTGAGCAATGGCCTGCGTTTCGGCCAGTTCCAGGTTCGCTTTAATGGTTGCCAGCGCATTAGCCTGTTGCAGGGCGTAGCGGCCCTGCAATTGGGCAATCGTGCGGGTTTTGTCGAGCGTCATCAGGGAATCTTCTACCCGTTTGTGCATCGTTACGGCCGCGTATGCTTTCTGATAATTTCCGACGGCTGCGTACGCACGAGCTAACTCACCATACACTGAACTTGTCAATGGCGATTCCTTAGCAGCTTTTACGGCATCCAGCGATTTTTCGGCGTAATAAACAGCCGAGTCCGGGCGGTTCAGCCCCCGGTAGGCGAAGGACAGATTGCGGTAGTTATGGGCCAGACTACTGAGTTTTTTTAGGGGCAGATTGATCGTTATTGCCTTTTTTAGGTAGGTAATAGCCGTTTGATACTGGCCTGTTACGTTATAGTTTTTGCCGAGGTTGTTATACAGAACGCGGTAAGCTTCGGCGCCTGCATGCAGCTGATCGTTGATGGCGATGGCCTTAAAAAAATAGTCTCGACCGATCGGGTACTGCCCCATATCCTCGTAGATAATACCCGCGTTGATATAATTATCGACCAACTGGGCTGTCAGGTTAAAACGCTGATTGAGGGCGATAGCCTGCTGAATGTGAGCCAGACCCTGTTTGGTCAGATTAAGAACGTGTTGACTGTCGCCCATCATCTTATAAAGCCAGCCCATATTATTATACACCGGAGAAGATAGAGCCGGTTTTCCCGCTTTGGTATAGTGCGTAATAGCAGCCTGATAGCAAATCAGAGCCTCTTCGTATAGCCCCTGGTGCATTCGTATTACGCCCTGTAGCCGGTTATAGTCGCCTAATCCTACTTGGTAATTTAGTTGCTGGCTAAGTTGGGCCACCAATTTTAGGTAGGTCTCAGCCGAATCCGACTGCCCCTGTTTATAGAAAGCGTTGGCAATATCATAGTACAACTGAGCCCGGCTCGTGTCCGGTAAATTACGGGAAAGCAATATGGGGCGTCTATCCGTATTCTTTTGCTGGGCCATTGCTGGATAGACCACGAGTGTCAGCAGAAGAAGCACGCTGGCAATACACCAATGGTGAGGTATCATGTAGCTAGGGAAAAGAAGGTTAAAAAGATCAGCGAAGTAAGAAGCACGTTACCGTAATTGGTAGATAATGTGATTATATTCCGTTTTGCTTACTCAAAGCGGAATATAATCACATTATTTTTACCAATTATCATCTGTTCAGCCATTAAAACTATTAACACCCGAAAATAGCAGGATACTAGTTACTGAACGGGATCAATAAGCCTCGCTCGTCTGTCAACCTACTCGGATGTGTATGCTACGAATTAGGGTTACTAGTGACTAAAACGGCTCTCGTTCATCGTTATCCCTCTTTTGGGTATACTACCGTTCAGTTAAACCTCTAATTCGAGCTGTTTTTTAGAAACGGTTGTTCCAACCTGATCAGTTGGCAACAGTGAGTCGCTACTTACTACTTGGGGTGTCTACCTCCACCCTAGCCCAAATGGCTCTCTGGCTCGATCGAATCGGCAAAATTCATCAATAACCAAGGGGTTCCCACGTTGATCATGAGGCCTTGTGCGCAACGTCATCTGAACCTTTTCTGCGAAAATATATGGCTACAAGATCAAACCGTTAGCTGGGTAACCAAGTATATGTGCCTGTAGGTCGTGGCGTTTATAGGGCAAACGTTGCAGGATTTACGGTGGTTATCCCCCTATTTTTACTGGACAATATCAGGTAAAAATATGAGTATTTTTACTTAGCACAATCCGTATAACTCCGGTTTACTGGCGTTATAGGTATTTGTAGGTTTGTATTGATGTTCAATATAGTCTATTCCGTACCAGTAAAACCAGTAAATCATGAACAAGAAAACAAAACCTGTCGTAGCCGATATGCAATCGGTTTCAGGTGTACCGGCCCTCGTTAACGAGTCATGCATGCTCGTCCCTCCCTCGCCTGAAGCACAGGAAAAAATTAAAAAGGAACTGGATAAACTTCAAAAGCGAGACAGTCCATTTGCGGCAAATATTGCCTTCAGGCAAACGAAAGCGGTTGGTCTCGACGATGGGCTGATCTTTCCGGGCACGCTCTTTCCGTTAGGTACAACTGCATCCATAGCCAGCAATGCGGCAGCAGACCGTGCTCCGTTACGGGGAGCGGTCCGTGTGGCTGTTGTGTTAGTCAACTTTTCGGATCGCGCAATTACGCAGCCAGTCAGTCATTATACCAATTTGTTCTTCTCGTTGGGTGTTGTGCCTACGGGTAGCCTACGTGAGTATTACCGCGAGGTGTCGAACAATGCCGTCGACATTCAGGGCCAGGTAATTGGCCCGGTTACGCTTTCACACCCAATGTCTTACTACGCACACGGTGCATCGGGCAGAGGGAACGTCTTGCCCAATGCCCGTACAATGGCGCAGGAGGCAGCTCAATTGGCAAATCCTCTCATTAATTTTGGCAGTTATGATAATGATGGCAACGGTTTCGTCGACGCGTTCATTGTCATTCACGCTGGGCGTGGAGCCGAAGAAACAACGGCACTTACAGATATATGGTCGCATAAATGGGTATTGCCCAGTGTTTATGCTGCCGATGGCAAAAGTATCTACGCCTACCTGACCGTTCCGGAAGACTGTAAATTAGGGGTATGTGCCCACGAACTGGGGCATCTGCTGTTCGGCTTTCCAGACCTGTATGATACAGATGAAATAAACGCCAGCGAAGGTATTGGGAACTGGTGCCTCATGGCAGGTGGTAGCTGGAATGGAGGTGGTAACCGACCTGCCCATCCATCAGCCTGGTGCAAGGTTCAGCAGGGCTGGGTGACGGTGGTGAATCAGACCTCCAATGGCCTGGTCAGCATTCCCGACGTAAAGTCCAGCTTTCGGGTGAATCGGCTCTGGAAAACCGGGGGAGCAGGCAGTGAGTATTTTCTGGTTGAAAACCGCCAGAAAACCGGTTTTGATGATCATCTTCCCCAGGGTGGTTTGCTGATCTGGCATATCGATGATGCGGTTGCCGATAATACCAATGAAGCCCATTACAAAGTGGCGCTGATGCAGGCCGATGGTCTTCGTGATCTTGAGAAGATTAATGGATTTAACCGGGGCGACGCGGGTGATCCTTATCCTGGCTCGTCGAACAATCGCTCATTTACTAACTCCAGTACGCCGAACTCAAATTCGTATGCAGGCTCGAGTACCTGCGTTGCCATTACATCAATCAGCGATTCGGCGGCCACCATGTCGGCGCAGTTTCAGGTTCGTTGTAAAGTGCTTATAAAAGAAGTAAAGGATAAAGACGTAGTCAAGGATAAGGAGCTGGCCAAAGAACGAAAGGAGTTGATAAAAGAAAAGGAATTCGCCAAAGAGCAAAAAGATCTGATACTTGAGAAACCGCAATTCGATAAGCCAGTCAAGGAAAACTTTGAGAAGCCCGGCGATGGCAAATTGACCGAAGGGAAATTGGCAGAACAGGGAGGAGGATTTGGTTTAGGAACTGGCACGCCCGACGTGCTGGGGCGTGTATCGGCTCTCGAGAATCGGATGAATGCGCTGGAACCCTTTATCAGCCAGTCGTTACGTCCCGACTTGATCAATGGAGCCTACCGACAGGAAACCGACCAGGCAGCCGTTGACCCTGAGCTGGATGCAGACAGTAAACGGACGTTGGATTCGAAAGTACCTGACACGCTCTAACTGAGTTCGCTAGGCGTAGCCGCACGTGTCGGCTACGCCTAGCGAACTCATTAACCTATGCAGACACTCGTCATTCTTGCTCAGAGCCAGGACACAATCGCTTTGGCTTTAGCTAACTATATCCGGCAGCAGAGCCCGTTACGGGTTGAGTTTGTCACCGATCTGGACCTGATTACGGCACCCGACTGGCAGATTTCGCTCTCGACGGCAACTTCTGAGTGGCGCATTGTCCTGGCCGATGGGCGGGTATTGTCATCTGATACGGTCGATACGGTGTATTCGCGCCTATCGTACCTGCAATCAGCCGCTTTTCGCCATCAGGCAGACACGGACTATGCTCAGGCAGAATGGCACGCTATGATAGCCGGGTGGCTTCGCCATCTGGGATCGGCACTGGTTGGCGCGCTACTCCCAACCTCACTAGCGGCCAGTTCCGCCAATCCCTTACTACGACTCTACCAATTGGCGCAGGCCGGCCTACCCGTAACCAACTTATCGGTATCAACAATGGATCGATCACTTTCTCAACAGGGCCAGCTTGATAATCGGACGGGGAAATGGCAACAGGAGCCCCTTTCTATACAGTCCGACTCGGTGCTGGCAACGGGGAAAAGTCTGACGGGTTCATTGGCAGGTAGGTTCAAGCCCGCTATTCATCAGTTACAGGCCGATCTTGGTTCCGACTTGCTTCAGGTCTACTTTATCCGTACAGTTCAGGGCGACTGGAAGGCAACCGATTACCAGACACAGGTTGTACTACGAACCCC
This sequence comes from Spirosoma migulaei, assembly GCF_054776855.1. Taxonomy (NCBI): domain Bacteria; kingdom Pseudomonadati; phylum Bacteroidota; class Cytophagia; order Cytophagales; family Cytophagaceae; genus Spirosoma; species Spirosoma migulaei. The sequence goes on from NZ_BAAHBG010000028.1 coordinate 28,478, forward strand.
GGATGAGTTATCGGCGCTGGCCCAGTACCTTATCCACTACGCCACGTCTACTACCCTTATTGACCATGTACTATGATTCTCATTGCGGGTATTGTCTCCGAAGATCCTACGGCGCAGGTTATTGAAAGCGCAGAAGCCTTAGGCATTGATTTTGCCGTGTTCAACCAGCGGGATGCGGGTCATTATGAATTGCACACTAGTCTAACGAACAATTGTCTTAAGGCTGATTTATGCATTGCCGGACAGTGGATCGACCTGATGGCACTCGATGGGATTTATGTACGCATGATGCCACCGGAAACCTTCCCCGATACGTATGTTAACGGTACACGTCATTCGCTCACGCCCGATATGAAGCAGCGACGTTTTTTTATCAATACCGTGTTTAGCCAGCTTACGGACTTTCTGCCGGTGCGGGTCATGAATCGACCCGAAGCGATGGGCTCGAATTTTTCAAAACCCTATCAGCTCGCAACAATTCGGGAGGTGGGCTTGGGAGTTCCAGCTACTCTGATCACCAATCAGCCAGCCGCCGTTAACGCGTTTGAAGAAGAACAGGGTTCCCTAATTTTTAAGTCGATCAGTTCGACCCGGTCAATTGTAAAAGTACTCGACGCAAGCTATCGGACCCGCCTGAACCACCTGTCGGCATTACCAACACAGTTTCAGGCCTGCCTGCAAGGGCACAATATTCGGGTGCATGTTGTGGGAGATCAGCTTTTTTCAGCTCATATCAGCAGCACAAACGTTGACTATCGGTATGCTCATTCAGCCGGAGGGCAAACAACGATGTATCCGGTTGAGTTACCTGAACGTGTGCAAAAACAGTGCTTTGCACTATCGAAACAACTAAATTTACCACTGTGTGGAATTGATCTTTTCCAGACCGATTCAGGTGAATACTATTGTTTTGAAGTAAATCCGTCGCCCGGTTATACTTATTTTCAACATGAGGCCGGGTTACCTATTTCAGATGCTATTGTCCGTTACCTTTCTACGGGTACTGCCCGGTAAAGTCTATGCAAATCATCGAAAACTGGACACGAGTCCGGGGTATTATCAAGACCTTTTCTGCCGAAAGTGCTACGGATAATTTCGGCGAAATGACCCTGTCCATTCAACAAACGAGTAGCCTTGAAGGGATTGCGGATCTCATTTCGCCTAAAGCACTTACCAAAGCTCGGGTCTATGTACCAACAGCCGATCTGGCAGACACTACGATTACGATTACACCTGGGCAGGCGGTTGAGCTTATTCTGCACATAACAGCCAGTGGCCGATTGTATGCCCAGCCAGGAAGCCTCCACGTACTGAATGAATGATGTGTTTGCTCCTACCCTATTGCCTTTTAATACTACGCCCTTGTAACGGGTAGGAATGCGGCCTTCACTGGCTTTGGCCAATAGATACTATACTTCTGGTTCTCTTTGCATGCTTTCACGTCGAAATTTTCTTGTCGCAGCCGGGTCACTGGCAGCCGGACTCCCCTTTAGCTCTGCCCAGGCCCTGGGTAATTACCCGATTGGTATTCAGCTCTACACCGTTCGGGAGTGGATGAATCAGGACCCCGTTGGAACGCTCAAACAATTAGCTGCCATTGGCTATACCTTACTCGAATCCTACCAGGGCGACAAAGGCATATATTTTGGTCTGAAACCCGCTGAGTTTACCAAAATAGCCCATGATCTGGGAATGACGCTTTTTGCCAGTCACTTTAACCTGGGTAAAACGGCCGAAACCTCGATCACACAAGCCGCCGAAATAGGACTCAAGTACATGATCGTTCCGTATAACAAACTGACTGATCTGGAAACGACCAAGCGGGCGGTGGATGAATATACCCGGTTAGGTGAGTTATGTAAAAAACACGGCGTTCAGTTCGGCTATCACAATCATGGGTACGACTTTGAAACCTTCGATGGCGTTGTGCCCTATGAGTTGTTTCTGAAACAGATTGATCCCAAGCTGATGATCATGGAGATGGAGCTCTACTGGTTTGCCCGTATGAATATTGACCCTCTGACGTACATTCAGAACTATCCGGGTCGTTTTCCCATCTGGCATGTCAAGGATATGGACAAGCAGGATCGTACGGCCAATACAGAGGTTGGGAAAGGAAGTATTGATTATAAACGGCTCTTTAAACACGCCAAACAAGCAGGTTTACAGTACTCCATCGTGGAGCAGGACGGCCATTTCCACCCCTCAGTATGGCCTAGTTTAACCACTAGTTTTGGCGCAACAAAAGTCCTGGGTCGATAAACCGTATGTTACATGTTACAGGTAGGGTTGACAGTCATTTATCCCCTTTTCTACGTAAAAATCGTTTAGGTAATCATCCCATTGAATTCTATAGTTGCCCTCAATAGGTGGTTGGATTGTTCCATAAGCGCTGATTCAGAATCAGATCTTGACTACCCAAAATAGTTATGTCCTGATATAGGCGGTGTTTGGGATGCAATAGCACATTGTGAGAGATATCCATAACCGCTGACGGTACGCCTATTCCCAGGTCAAGTGGACTTTGCAGCCACTCCGCAAAAATTGACTGCGTTAAGGGTAAAGCCGTTGGGTAAGCCCACTCATCGGGCAACAATTCAGGATATATCCATCGGACCTCACCGTCTGGAATTTGTAACGTGAAGATGCGCAAGGCAGGAAGCTGGTCATAGGGTATTTTAGGGAAATGAACTAACGTTTCCAGCAACGCTAAAGCTGGTGAAGTAGCTGTATAGAGAATACCTATACCCGATGGATTCCAACGTCCACCGGCCATCTCGGCCCCAATCACCGATAACGGATCATGCCAATAAGGCTCTTTTAGAATGCGATAGACTTCCACACCAATTCCTTGTTGCTACCGGACTTAGCTAAATACCCCGGACTCGATGCGGGTAAAGACATTATCAACCAGTTTACACCCAGTCACCGTATCCAGTAACGATAAAGGAGTCGGATAAGGCGGCATAGATTCTCTGGCAACTACGCCAGGATTGGCCAATCGCTCCCGACGGGCCTGCGCGGCCGCCGACAGGTCGGTGGGCGCTTGCTTCGTACCCATCTCGGCCATGGGGCGGGGGACATAGTCTGTTACAGGGGGAGCAAAACCTACCTCAGGCGTTGCCAACTCAGCTAAGGGTGTACGAAGCCAGTTGTAAAATCCCTCCCGGTGCCCATCAAAGATAGCCAGTCCGTGCTGAAATAATTTCTCCAGTAATAATAGCCGTTCAGAAAGTGGAACGGATAATTCCCCTTGATGATGATTATATAAATTCCGTTCGGTGATCCCCAAAACAAGCGCCATCTGCTTTTTGGTTAAACCTCCTAATAGGGCTACTTCGTCGACCCGGCTACGGGGTAACTTCTGACGAGCCTGTAGAATTAGATCAGTGGTTGAAAAGCCCCAGCCAAGACCAGACTGCTTTATGGATGGCGTCACCATAGTTCTATGAAGTTTTGCATGAATATAACTGAATTATTTCAAAACAAATTTCAGGAGACCTTAGTCCGCAAGAACTTCATTAGAAATCCAGGTAGTAATTTCTGGCGCGTATACTACGAAATAGAGTTGACAGGTATAAACTGAATTCAGGGCGTAAATACCCGCTCTCCTGCTCAGAAATCGTCCACTTAAACGTCCGAATAAATTCAGGACAAGACTCAATAATCACGTCTAATCAGTCAACTCATTAAATCAATCCGTACTCCGCATGGGCAGCCCTATTGGTTGTTTTTGCTACTCTACTGGAATACAATTCGGGCAAAAAACTCAGAGAGCCATTTTATGAACCATTTGTTTATGTGCCTGAAGCAAGTCAAGGCTATATCCCTTTAAACAAGAGGGCTTAACCTATCTCATTGCGTAGTGCCAGTTTGAATAGCGTTGCTTGGTATGGTCGAATTGGCTCTGCTGACAGGCTATTTGTAAGTTACGTGATGAATTGGCTACTACGTGCCTTATTTCTCTACCCTTTGGGCTTGTTCTTTCTTTGGCGTGTCTTTGGTCCAGTTCGTGCTAAAGCTGTATTTGCCCGAACCAACGTTTACCATCAGGTAGCCCTTCTCGATATTTCCAATCTGAACATCTTTGCCAGGAGAAAGCTTCTTGCCGTTCTCCAATACCGCATCAGCGGTATTGGTTGGGATATAAATAGTTGCTGTTGTGTTGGCTGGGATCTCGGCATCCAGTAACAATTTACCGTTCTCTATCTTCCATCTGGTGCTTACCTTGCCGTATGGCGTTTGGTAGCTTGCCGCAGCATAGGTGAAGCCACCACCCACGTGGGGTTTAATGTTGATTTTCTTATAGCCAACGCCTGTTTCGTCGGTATCTAATCCCACCATCTGCCGATATAGCCAGTCGCCGATGGCCCCGTAGGCATAGTGGTTGAAGGAGTTCATGGACGCTGGCTCAAAACTACCGTCGGGCCGTATGCCATTCCAGCGCTCCCAAATGGTGGTAGCTCCCATCTTGACCGGGTAGAGCCAGGAAGGGAAGGTCTGTTGCAGCAGCAGGTCGTAAGCCACATCGGTTTTCCCAAAGCGGGAGAGCACATGGCAAATGTAGGGTGTACCCAAAAAGCCGGTTGTAATGTGATTATCATAACTCCAGATGTTTTCCACTAATCGCTCGACCGCCTGTTCTCGTACCGATTCCGGCAACATATCGAAGTGCAGGGCCAGCACATAGGCCGTTTGCGTATTGGAAGCCAGGCGACCGTTGCCCGTCACGTATTCCCGAACAAAGGCGTCTTTTAGGTGTGCCAGCAATTCAGTGTACTTTTTGGCATCCTCTACCTGACCCAATACGTTGGCCGTATTAATTAGCAATTGGGTGGAATGGGCATAAAAACACTGCGCAATCAGGTACTTATCCGTGATAGCCGAACGGCCCTGCAAGTCATTATCCTGCATGTACGAAAGCCAGTCTCCGTAGTGATAGCCTTTATTCCATAAATAATTTCGACTCGAATCACTCATAAACTGCACCCAGGCTTTCATGCTGGGATACTGCTGGGCTAGTAACCGTTTGTCGCCATAAGCTAGGTACATGTTCCAGGGAACAATCGTGGCGGCATCCGACCAGCCCGTGGCCCCGCCATTGGGGTAAGCCAGGGCATTGGGAATGACATCCGGCACTTTTCCACTGGGCAACTGATCAGCCACAAGGTCTTTAAGCCACTTGGCAAAGAAATTTTGCACGTTCATGTTGAAGGTGGCGGTGCGGAAAAATACCTGCGCATCGCCAGTCCACCCCAGGCGCTCGTCGCGTTGGGGACAGTCGGTAGGTACGTCCAGAAAATTGCCTTTCTGCCCCCATTCAATGTTGTGTTGCAGTTGATTGATGAGCGGGTTAGACGAAGTAAACGTGCCGGTTGGCAACATGTCAGAATACAGCGCAACTGCCGTAATCGACTCGGGCTTTAATTCGCCCGGATACCCCCGCACGTGAACATACCGAAAGCCATGAAAGGTAAAGCGGGGCTCCAGCATTTCTTCACCCGCTCCCGCCAGCACGTAGCGATCTTCTGCTCTGGCATAGCGCAGGTTTTCCGTGTACACGTTTCCCTGCTTGTCGAGCACCTCGGCATGATTGAGCCGGATGGTATCGCCAGCTTTACCCTTCACCCGTAGAATCACCCAACCCACCAGATTTTGCCCAAAATCAACCACTTGTTCCCCTTTCGGCGTGGTGAAGATGTTTACCGGTTTAATCATTTCGTGTTTCTTCACCGGTTCATTCACCGTTGGTATCAAAACATTCATGGGGTGGCTGGCCACCGTTACGCCGGGCCAGTCCTGGTCGTTGTAGCCAGCTGTAGCCCAGCCCCGCTTTTGTTTTCGGGCATCGACGGTTTCCCCGTGATAGATGTCTGAGAAGCGGATTTCGGCAGTCGATGATTTCCAGCTTTTATCCGATGAGATGCTTTCTACGGTTCCATCCGCATACGTAATGTCCAGTTGAAACAGCAGCGCAATATCGGTTCCGTACACATTGCGTTTCATATCCCAGGTGAGATTGCCCCGGTACCAGCCACTGGCCAGGGTAACCCCGATTGCATTACGCCCCTGCTTTACCAGATCCGTCACATCATACACCTGATACTGAAGTCGTTTTCCATAGCTGGTCCAGCCGGGTGTCAGGTAGGCATCTCCTACCCGTTTGCCATTGATCTGGGCTTCGTACAACCCATGGGCGGTAATGTAGGCTGTCGCTGATTTGATGACTTTCGGGCTGCTGAACTCTTTCCGAAACAGGGGAGATGACTGCAGGCTGTCTTCTTTAAAACCAGGTTCAATCCAGTTGGCCTTCCAGTCGGAAAGGGTCAAAAACGCCATTTGGAAAAAAGCGGGGGTACTCCAGGCTGAGGCTTTGCCCGAATTGTCCCACACCCGTACCTGCCAATAGTAGCGTTTACCCGATTGCAGCGGACTGCCCTGATAGGATACGTTGATAGACGAATCAGCCGTTACTTTCCCGGTTTGCCAAACCAATCCCTTTCCGGAAGTGGCGGGCGACGCGTTAAGGCCCACCCGGATTTCATAAGCGGTTTGTCGTACACTTCGCCCCTCGCTGACCAGTTGCCAGCTAAAGCGGGGTTGCGCCGTTCCCAGCCCAATCGAGTTAACCAGATGTTCAGTAACCATGTTGGCTACCTTCGTTTGGGCAAAGCCCGAAACAACAAAAAGAAGGAACAGCGGCAAAAAAGAAAAACGGTTTCTCATCAAATAGCGGGTAAAAAGAGCGTCTACGTATCGGTTCTGAATGGCGTTGTAGGGCCGATTATTTAACCACGACCCGAACCCGTCCGAGATTGATGATGCGCCCAAACGGCGTCTTTGCGTCTCCCTGCCGTTGCGAAGTCACCCGGAGCGTCGGGAAATACGTTCCTGCCTTAGAAAACGTATAGGCCGTTTTTAAGCTCACCGACGAACCTGTGTTTCCTGACGGTATGATCTTGCCCTTAACCGGGAAAGTACCTGCCCCGTCGAAGTCCCATTCGGCGGAAATAATTTTTCCCGTGTTGGGTGGCAGATCGGCTACGGCAGTAAACGTTACGGGTTGCCCCTGGCGAACATCAGCCCGTTCAGCTCCATTTGCCTTTACCGAAACAACGGGCTGGATTCCCTTGCGATCGGAGGCTTTAGCGGGAACGATCACTTGGCCATCTTCGATTTTGTAGGACGTACTGGGTGGGGGCGCTATGCCTTTTTCTACCCAGGCCGTCAGGTCACGCATGGCCTGCTGAAAGACGCCCTCATAGCTAACAATCTTGGTTTGATCAAAGCGCTGCGCATCGGCATGATTGGCATGGTCCGTGTACCAAAGGCGGAAGTTGTCATCCGCTTTAGCACCCAGATTTGCCTTTACCCGGTTGCGGTACCAGTCTGCCTGCCAGGGAAACGCTTCACTATCCCAAAGCGACTCCAGCACAATCATTTTGCCGGTAAACTTGCCAGTAGGCACCACCCCGGATGCGCCCATGGTAAACAGAGGTCCTAATAGCATGGGCCGCTGCGGATAGGTTGGTTTTCCGGCGGCATCGCGAAACTGATCCCACTCGGGATATTCGTCCCTCGACAGGGGCACCTGATGCCGGTGGTAAGTTTGGGCCGCCAGGAAATTAGAATTGTCAACTTGTACCGTATCGCCTGGTTTGATCAGGGCTAGTGTAGACGCGTCAGCAGGCCCCAGAACCACCTTATCCCCGGCGATTTTTGCCAGTTGTAAAGTCTTTCCCTTCGCTGCACCACTCTTTATCAGTAAATCACCACCCAAAAAACCAACCTCAGGCAGCGTATTTACCAACTGGTAACCAGCTGGCATGGTGCCCTCTTTTTCACCCAAGCTTTTCCAGGCCTGGTCTATGGAGCCGCGATCCTGCGGTGACATGGGTTCTGTTAAACCGAGCGTTACGGCCTGGTCAATCCCAATGACACTCTTTATGGTACTCACTTGCTGTAGGCGGGCTTTTAGCAGCGAAGCCGGTGGATTGGCACCCAGATGCCCCGGTTTTTTCCAGAAATCTTCCTTGAAATAGGGGGCGTCCATCAGGGTCATCGCCTGATACAAGGCAACAAACCCATGGATACCCATAGTTTTATAGGCAAACCAGGCTTGGGGAGGAAAACCCATCTTTGTCACTTCCCGAAGCGCTTCTTTTTCTTCTTCGTTCAGCCCGGCATACATATCCCCGCTACCACCGGGCTCCAGAGCATCAATAATTTGGGGGAACTTGTCTTTCAAGATTCGCATGGCATGCATGCGAGCTGTAAAGACGTTGGGAAGCGCCATGGGTGAACCCATAACAATCGGGACAACACCATCCCAAACCCCTTCAGTATTTTCAATACCACCAACGGTTCGGTACGCCCCTCCGCTACCCCCAAATGCGTAGCCATACGGACGCTTGCCCCCCAAAAGTTGCATCGCCACCACCCGGGAAAATTGGGCAGCAGCGGCATTGGCCCGGTAAGCGCCAATCGTTGGGTCGTTGCCAAAGCTGGGTTTCGAAAAGTCTGTTTTTCCTCCGCCGTTCGTTTCAATAAAATAGGCTCCGCTGGCAACGGAAAAACCGATGATATTATCCTCTCGATTATCGTTTTGCGCCAGGTTTTCATTGTCGGGAAAAGGCGTGTGGAGTTGAAAGAAACGCCCTTGGTAGCCTTCTTTTGACGGAAAATAAAACGAGAAACGGGTGCCGGTGTTTTTAAAACCACCATGCACGTAGCGGTGCCGCACGGGTTTATCCCGCCACTCATCCACATCCACATACGGCGCTTTAAACAGCGTGTCCCTGGTTGAAAATTTACTGGCCATCTCCTGGCTCAGGGGGACCAGGCTGCTTTGTGCCTGCCCCTTCATGAATGGCCCCAACAACAGACCCAGGAAGAAAATAGAACGCGTTAACCTCATCATAGCTATTGTTTTTTGGAATGATCGTATCATTATTCACGACTCAGAAAGAGCCGAAGTTCATGGGCAAGGTAGTCAGTGTGCCACTTACCAGCGCCTGAATCTCAGGTAGTATTAACATCTCCAGGGTATCCCCTTTACCCTTCAGGCCCTTAAGGGTTTGCAGCAGGGCGGCTTTGTCTGTTTCATTGGGTGACTGTTCCAGCACCTGTAAGCCAATTTGGGTCGCTTGTGCAATTTTGGCCCCATACGTCGCCAACAGGGTCAGATTGGGTGCTGTCGGCACGAGCGATGGAATGTGTTCAGCCGCTTCTTTCCAGGCCATAAGCTGATTGGTCAGGGTCATTTTGACTATAGGATCTTTCGTCTTAAGATAGGTGTCTACCGCCTTCCGAAACTGCCAGGCGGCTTTTGAATCCGGGCTGATTAAATCCGGCAGATCTACCAGGGGGACGCTTTGATACTTGGTTGCTACCGGGGCCGTAAACTGGGTCATAATTCGGCCGAAGCCTCGGGCCGGTGCCAGCGTTTGTAGCAGTTGAAGCGGCTGTTGAGGGTCCTGCCCGTTGCACAGGCTCGCCAGTAGTCGCTCCGTATTTAGCTGATGATTCAAGCCCCCTGCCTGCAATTGCTCACTGAGGATAAACAACCGGCGATACATCGCATCGACATCGATGACCGTGGCGGGTGACCACAGCCGTTCGGCTACGGCCGCGGTTCGGGGCCAGGCTCTGGTTTCAAAGCTATTTTCATCAACCACTTCGGCCCAAAGGGCAGCTTCTCCGCCCAGCACGTTGGGATCGGTAGCGGAGGGAAGATTTGCATTTAGATAATGAAAATAGGCCGGGTAAAAATAATCCAGGTAAAAGCCCTTGGAGATAAGCACCGGATTGCCTTGTTGGGCGATTTCCAGGGGTGAAGGCCGTTTGCCACCGAGTGCACCCCATACCTGAACCACCACATCCTTGGGTAAATCAGCCCCGTAGAGTTCTTCCCAGCCAACTGTTGTCCGGTGGTGTTTTTTGAGAAGGGCATGCATCCGGTTGACAAAATAGGCTTGCAGCTGATGCACCTCGTTGAACCCTTTCTGCTTCATGAACTGCACGATCTGAGGGTTGTTTTTCCAGGCGGCCCCGTTATTTTCATCCGCGCCAATGTGCAGATACGGTGCCGGAAAAACGGTGGTCATCTCGGCAATAAACTTATCCAGAAATTTATACGTCGACTCCTCTGTAGGATCAATCGTCGGGGTAGCCGATTTCATAATCGTCGCAATGGCCTCTCCCCTGGACGCGCCCGGCTTTATCTTGTACCGGTGACCAGGGGTATAGGGGCCCGGAGCGCTGGCCAGTTCCGGGTAACCGGCAAACCAACTGGTGCTATGTCCCGGCAGGTCAAATTCAGGATAAACCAGGATGCCCCGATCGGCTGCGTAACGGATTAGCTCTTTTAGTTCGGCTTGCGAGTAGTACTGTCCGTTCGCCCCCAGTTCCTGTAATTTGGGAAACACCCTGGATTCTACCCGGAATCCTTCGTCGTCGGACAAATGCAGATGAAGCACATTCAGCTTCACCGTGGCCATGGCATCGATGTTTCTTTTGAGGATATCAAGGGGTAGAAAATGCCGGGCTACGTCGACCATCATACCTCGCCAGGGGTAGCGTGGCGAATCACTGATGCTCACTTCGGGTAGATAATAGCCCTTCTCATCCGCTTTAACCAGTTGCAGAACCGTCTCCAGTCCCCGAAGAGCGCCGAGGGTGGTTGGCGCAGACAACGAAGCTTTTGTACCATCAATCGTGAGTTGGTACGACTCGTCGCCACCGATGGAGGGACTGGCCTGCCGATTGACCTCTATAGCCAGTAGTGGCTCACCGGACTGATTGTTCAGGACAACACGCTGCTGTTCAACATAGACCAACGTTCGGGCGTTGAGTTTTCTCAGAAACCGATTTGTGGCTGCATCCAGCGTCTGGTCAGTTGCCGCACCGGAAAGTTGGATAGAGAACGCTGCGGTAAGTCGTAGTTTACCACTGCCCCCCTGTAGGCTCCGGGGGTAAGGCATTAGATTAAACGTCTGCTCCGATGCCGGTTGTGCAAGGGTGCTAGTCGATTGCCCTAGAGTCTGGAGGGCTACCGACAGAACGAGTAATCCGGTCAGAAACGAAAGGTGTCCTTTCATGAATAGTTGCCTTGTGTTTTGAATGACGTTAGTCGGTAGATAAAATAACCTTTGCCGCCGTCAAGCCGGTGGCCGTTGCCTGCAACGAGATGGACCCTGCCTTTCCGGTTGGACGGACAATGACCAGGCATTTGCCGCGCCAGGTTTTGCGCTCCGGGCGTTGAAAGCTGGCGACATCGGTTGGATTCCCACTACCGACACCGGCAATCTGGCCAGCTCCGCTGATGGAAAACTGAATAGGCAGTTCGGCATTGGGTACCACTTGTCCCCGCTCATCGGTTACTTCCACCATCACATACGCTAAGTCATTTTGGCCTTTAAGCCTTGTCCGATCAGCCACCAGACGAAGGCGGCTGGGAGTGCCCACCGTTTGGAACTCAGTGGCGTCGGTTTCTTTACCTTCCACCACATTGACCGCCCTAAGCACACCTGGTTGATAAGGCACGTTGAACACGGCGGTTATTTTGCCTTCTGGCACTTTCTGTTCGCCAACAACCTTGCCGTTGAGCAGCAACCGAACCAGGGGAGCTCTGGAAAATATACGTACCTGGAAGGGCTTCCCCTCGGCCCCCGCCCAGCTCCAGCTTTGCTGCTCATCAGGCCATCCCCAGATACTGACATTTTCGACCATACCCTCGGGAATGGGCGCATGAACGGCCATGGTGATGGGGCTGTTTCGCCAAACAACATCCCGGTAGTAGGATTGAGGTTTTTTGTTGCCAATCAAGTCGAGATCACCGCAGTACCCGTTGAACCAGGGCCAGCCTAAAAACACACTAAACTTCTTTGCTTTGTCCAGCTTAGTGTGACCAATGGAAGCTTCGCCCAGGTAATCCATGGCCGTCCACACAAAGTCACCAATGACATAGGGGTGTTTCTCGACCATGTTCCAGTTTTCCAGGGCCAGTCGGGGGTACGACTCAGTGCCCAACATGATGCGCGTCGGATGTTTCTGATGATCCCGCTCGTATTCGGATAGCTGGTAATTATAACCGCCTACATCCAGCAGGGCAAACGTAGCCGCTGTCGTATCCCACTTATAACCAGGATGGTCCCAGAACAAATTGACCGCCTGAGTCACCGCACGCGTGGTATCCAGCCGACGCACGGCATCGCGCAACGATTTAGCTATTCGTAACCCCGAAGCATCTGCCCGTTCAGAAATTTCGTTGCCGATACTCCATATAATCACGGAGGGATGGTTGCGGTCCCGAAGCACCATAGCCTCCAAATCCCGCTGCCACCAGTTCTTGAAATAAACGCTGTAATCCTGGGGATTTTTGGCACGCTCCCACATGTCGAAGGCTTCGTCAATGACCAGCATGCCCAGCCGGTCGCAGGCATCCAGCAATGTCTGAGAGGGTGGATTGTGGCTAAGCCGGACGGCATTAAAACCAGTTGACTTTAAGAGTTCAATCTTACGCTCTTCGGCCCGGTCGATGGCAGCCGCGCCTAAGGGACCGTTGTCGTGGTGAATACAGCCTCCCTTCAGCAGCACACGTTTGCCATTGACCCGTAGACCACCTTCCGCATCCAGTTGAATACTGCGAATGCCAAACGGGGTTTCTACCTTGTCTAAAACGTGTCCGTCCGCTTCCCTGAGTACGGTAATGGCTTTGTATAGTTGGGGCGAATTTACGGACCATACAGCAGGCTGGGAAACCATAATGCATTGCGTCTGTTCACCCGATCCATTACCTGATAGGGTCAGGGAATGCTGCGCGCTGCCAACGGTCTTTCCGGTGGGTGAAATCAGAGTAGTCACTACCTGAATCGTTCGCCCGGATGATAACCCATTATTGATCGTAGTTTTCAGCGTGATAGTTGCCTTATCGTCAGCTACGTCCGGCGTGGTGATGGCTAGACCCCAGGGAGCTATATGAACTGGGCCTGTTTGTAAAAGCCACACGTGGCGATAAATGCCCGATCCTGGGTACCAGCGCGAATTCTTGCCTTCATTACGTACCCGGACAGCCAATACATTTTCCCCACCGACAGGTTTGAGAAAGGGAGTCAGATCATAGTAAAAACCCGTGTAGCCATAAGGATGGTTACCCAGGTGATGTCCGTTCAGCCATACATCCGAATTCATATAGACCCCATCGAAATAAATGGAAACCTTTTCAGCCTGACCCGTTTTAGACACTCTAAATTTTTTCCGGTACCAGCCCGTTCCACCGACTGTAAAACCAGTGGCCGTTCCGCCGATACTAGCCCTGGAAAACGGCCCGCTGATGCTATCGGGCAGTTGATTCGGCAGGTCTTCAACGCTCCAATCGTGCGGCAAGTCTACTTTACGCCAACGATCATCCCTATACGTTACTGCTTCAGCTCCGATAAGATCACCTTTTTCAAAACGCCAGTTGGCATCGAAGGGAACCAGTCTGGCCTGCTGCGCAACGGTGTTCAGAGCGAAGCTAAGGCAGCAAAAGATCGTAACGAGTAATCGCGTTCGTTTCATGGATTAGGACGTTCGAAGGGCTTTCATTTTCTTTTGAATGAATAGGGTCGCATACCGGGGATTCAACCGATACAGCCAGTCCAGGAAGCGAGCATCCTTTCCCACAACCACCCGAAACTGATTCGTTTCAATACCGGCCAGGATTTGCCGGGCGGCCTCGCCAGCCGACAGCGGCTTTAGCTTAGACTCCCCGGCCGCTTTAGACTTAGGTTTGCCTAAGCCCGAATTCTCGCTAATATTGGTCGCAATGGCACCAGGAAAAACAACCGTTACCCGAACGTTCGTGCCAATCAACTCAGCATATAAGCCTTCGGTCAGGAGCTTAACGGCGGCTTTGGCGGCTCCATACAGGGTCTGGCCGGGTACGGGTAAAAAGCCGCCCATGCTCGACACATTCGTGATGTGCGCTTCGGGGCGGCCTAAAAAGTGCGTTAAAAAGGCCTGGGTCAAATAGAGCGTACCAAAGAAATTGACCCCAAAAACGCGGTCAATTTCGGCCGTGGACAAATCCTGTACTGGCTTGAACAGCTGTATAATCCCCGCATTGTTGATCAGACCGTCTACTGCACCGAAGTGCTGAATGGCCAACTCTGGAAAGGCGGTCACTTGCTGCTTATCGGTCACATCAAGCGTAAACGATTTGAACTGATCCTCCCCCACCTTAGCCAGTTGACCAGTTTGTTGCAGGCTCGTGGAATTGATATCCACGGCAGCCACCCTGGCTCCTTTTTTAAGGAGTTGTAGAGCCAGTTCGCGACCAATACCGCTGCCAGCACCTGTTACCACAAACGTTTTGGTAGTTAGTTGCATTTGATAATTTATTCGGCGATCAAATTCTTTGCTGGACAAGCAGTAAATGGACTGATCAACTCGGTACGACTGTCCGCTACTAAGCCCGGGGTTGTTTCCCTAGGGCTTAGTAGCGGCCTTTGATTCGATCTTATTATTCCGAATAAAGCCGGTTACTGTTTAGCCCGAACGGCGGTAGCCTCAAACATATTCATGAGCTGCCCTTTCAAATGGTCGGCATCCGCTTTGGCAAGCTCGATGGAAACCTCCCCTGCCTGCGGGCTTTCGAATGAAAGGGTAATCTTATCGGTACCTTCTTCCACCTTGCTAATCGGGGTAACAGGTCGAACTCCCGTTGGGTCAGTTAGTTCGCCCGTCAGTTTACCGTCTTTTCGGACCAGATTAGTCACCATTTTAGCATCTCCTGCCGGGGTACCAATAATGGTGATTTCCCATTTGCCGGCAAAAAAATCAGCAGGTGCCGGTGCCGTAGTCTGCGCGTAGCCAAAGGTGATGGCTGATAGAAGAAGGACGAGAATGAAACTGGCTGTTTTCATGGTTTGACTTATATACTGGCTGTTGCCAATTTGTGGTTTAAATGAAGTTTTTAAAATCGCCTTGCTTGCCTGGATGCCACCGAATGCTTAACCATTTTGAGATTCGTCACCAAAAAGACCTAACCTACTGCGGACAAACTAGCAAGAGCCAAACCATTCAGAGGCATCGCGGTATAGAATTTGAAAAGTGACTTTACAAAGGTAAAAAAGAAATTTTCTTATTGTCTAATTTTTTAGACAATAAATTTTTAATTCATCTATCTTTGTGGAACAATACCTTATTTAAGCTTCGAAACCCCACTTTTGATACGGATGATGCTTGAGCTACCAATGGCAACGGGCCTTCAGGGAAGCTTTTAAATCCGACATAGGCCTCCCTTGGTTTCGGTTAGATTGAAGGTGAAAGACGCTTCCCCTGCAATCTGCACCACAACCCTGAGGTTTATGCAGAGTACGTTTTATTAACTAGCTAATTTTGCCTTCTCTGAAGGAGGTATAATCAATGCATATGGAATCGCTCAGTGAACAAGGCTACATTCAACAGGTGTCAATTGACTGCGTCATTTTTGGCTACCAGAACGGGCAGCTAAAAGTGTTACTTCCTAAACTTTACTTTACCGGTGATTTTTGGGCCCTGCCGAGTGGATTTGTCTACCAAGAAGAGGATATTGACGCAGCGGCTGCTCGAATCTTAGAAGACCGGACTGGGCTGAAACACATTTATCTCGAACAGTTTCAGGTGCGAGGAAAAGCGAGTCGCAACAGTCAGGCTTTCCTGGATCGGTTAATTGAACTTAACCCCGAAAAGCTGGACGCCAAACAGCGCAAAAAGCAAGAGTATGAATGGTTTACCCAGCGATTTATCTCCATTGGTTACTACGCCCTGGTTGATATTAACCGGGTCGTTCCGCAAAAGCATGACATTGATCAATCCGTTGACTGGTATAATGTCAAAGCCTTACCGCCCCTGATTATGGACCACGGGGAAACGGTTGTTAATGCCCACGAAACCCTACTCATCAATCTTGATCGAAAACTGGATGTGTTTAATCTGTTACCCGAAACCTTTACGATGAAAGAAGCGCAGGAACTCTACGAAGCACTTTTAGAAAAGCCGTTAGCCCGGAATAACTTCCAGAAAAAGATATTAGAGATCAATGGATTAGAGCGTTTGGAGAAGAAATTTACCGGGGCGGCTAACAAAGCACCTTACTTATACCGACTTCCTAAAGTGAGAACAACTAAGCAGACGATCAATTCTATTTTTTAATTAAAAATAGTTACAATATCTCATATTACTGGATGAATCCTCTTGAATCCACAATCGAGCTTTCCGTTCAATAAAAGGGGAGTTTAACTGGTAGATCTGGGCATATATTCTATTGACAATGAGTGATTTGATTTATTTTTATAGATTGTAAAAAGCGTCCACGAAAACCTCCCATTGCAACTGGAACTAGACAGTCGTGAATGAGCGCAATAGCCCCATACTGCAAACGCCACACTCAGGAGCGTGGCGTTTGCAGTATGGGGCTATCTAAAATTAGTTGACCGCGATCAGACGATTCGGGGCGCTGGGCTGGGTGGTCGACAGCGTGACAGTATGGGTTGTTACATCAACACCGTTCGTGATTTCTACCTGGTAGGCACCATCTTCCAGCTCACTAAGATTTAAGCGGATGCGCGCTGTTTTTTCGTTCTTACCCAGATGTTGAACAAATAGAACCTTACCGGATGTACCCTTCAGTTTGATGTCTACTTTACCCGTCGTTTCTTTATCAAGGGCAATGTTCAGCTTACCTTCTACAGTTGAATAAATACCGGCTTTATAGGCAGCAACGGCTGCTGGGCGGCTACCAGGGTTAACGGCAGCAAAGGAAGTAGAAAGCGTAACGGCACTAAGGGTAACGGCAATGAGCAGTGGTTTGATGAGGGATTTCATGACTTTATGTAGTTGTTGTTTGCGTTAAAATTGAGTCGGGTTCTTCCCGATTGATGTGTCAAAGGTATGGGTTATAGATGGTACTATGCATAACAAACTACCGGAACGGTTGACCCCCGGGATGAATGGAATAAAAACAGGGTGGTTGAGTAAACGGTCGTATGCGCCCTACTTAAACTACTTACTACTATTTTCTAGTAAATCGGCCTTTCCAGCGCCTTATAAGGAAAGAGCCCCTTACTGCTGATTCAATCACTTTTTCCTATGACTGTCGGACTATTTATACCCTGCTATGTAAACCAGTTTTACCCGCAGGCAGCCATCGCTACGCTGCAATTGCTGCAAAAGCTTGGGGTAAGCGTGGTGTATCCACCCAAACAAACCTGCTGCGGCCAACCTATGGCTAATTCAGGCTTTGAACACCTCACGCAGGAGTGCAACAACCTTTTCATAGAAAACTTTTCGGAATTCGACTATATCGTGGCTCCTTCCGCTAGTTGTGTGCTTCACGTAAAAGAACACCTCAAGTCAGTTAACGATCCGGCCAGAGCAGACAGCATCCGATCGAAAACGTATGAACTTGTTGAGTTTTTGACCGATGTGCTGCACCTGGAAAATCTACAGGCACGGTTTCCGCACAAAGTGGGTATCCACCAGAGTTGCCACGGGTTACGCGGGCTGCATCTGGCTCAGATGAGCGAACTAAATGCCGCACCCTTCTCCAAACCTGTCCAGTTATTAAACATGGTAGACGGCCTGGAGCTGGTTACGCTGGACCGCCCGGACGAGTGCTGCGGCTTCGGCGGAACATTCTGCGTGGCCGAAGAAGCCGTATCGGTAAAAATGGGCAAAGACCGGGTTTCTGATCACGAACGACATGGGGCTGAATACATCACATCCGTCGACCTTTCCTGCCTGATGCACCTCGAAGGAATTTTACAGCGAAACAAGAGTACCGTTAAAGCCGTACATATTGCCCAAATTTTAAACTCGACCTTGTAATGGAAAAACTAGTCAACGACCATGCTGCCTTAGCCGAGATCTTTATTAAAGACGAAGAGCGTGTCGACTGGCACGACGGAGCACTTTGGTGGATACGGCAAAAACGCGACATGGCAGCCAAAAACATACCGGAATGGGAGGCCTTACGGGAAGCAGCTTCCCAAATCAAAAGCAATGTACTGTCCAACCTGCACGATTATTTACTGGAATTTGAAGCCAACGCTATCAAGAATGGTATCAACGTTCACTGGGCTGCCGATGCCGAAGAGCACAATGCAATTGTGTATGGTATTCTGAAAGAAAAAGGGATTGAACAGATGGTAAAGAGCAAATCCATGCTTACGGAAGAATGCCATCTGAACGAATATTTGATCGAGCGGGGAATTGACGTGATCAATTCTGATCTGGGTGAATATATTCAGCAATTGGATAATGAACCGCCGAGCCACATCGTTCTGCCCTGTATTCATAAACGAAAAGAAGAAATCGGCGAAATTTTCCATGAACATCTGGGTACCGAAAAAGGGGTATCCGATCCCACAACGCTGACCCGATTTGCCCGCCGACACCTGCGTAAAGTCTTCATTACCCGGCGGGCTGCCCTTACGGGCGTGAACTTCGCCGTGGCCGAAACCGGTGAGTACGTCGTGTGTACCAACGAGGGGAATGCCGACATGGGCGCTCATTTATCCGAAGTACAGATTTCGTCGATGGGGCTCGAAAAGATTATCCCCCAGAAACAGCATCTGGGTATATTCTTACGACTATTGGCCCGCAGTGCCACGGGTCAACCTATCACCATTTATTCCAGCCATTTCAAAAAGCCGCGAAAAGGGCAGGAAATGCACCTGATTCTGGTCGATTATGGTCGGAGTCGCCAGTTAGGCCGGGCCGATTTTCGGGATTCGTTAAAATGCATCCGATGTGGCGCCTGCATGAACACCTGCCCCGTGTACCGAAAAAGTGGCGGTCTCAGCTACCACAACACCGTTTCTGGACCGATCGGTGCGATTCTGGCGCCGAATCTCGACATGAAAAAGCATGCGGATTTGCCCTTTGCGTCGACGCTCTGTGGTTCCTGCTCCAATGTATGCCCGGTAAAAATCAACATTCATGAGCAACTGTATAAATGGCGTCAAGTGATTGTTCAGGAAGGCTATGCCGCCAATACAAAAGTACTGGGCATTAAAGCCATGGCCTGGACACTCTCATCGCCATCATCCTATACAACCATTGGAAAAGCGGGACGATGGGTATTGAATAACATCCCGTTTGCGGTCAACAATAAGTTCAACCCCTGGTACAAACAACGTGAAATGCCTGATACGCCAAAAGAATCGTTTGGTGAGTGGTATGCAAAACAGGAGCCAAAGGACGGCACCGAGAAACGTTAATCAACGAAACTGAATGAACACGAGAGAAAGCATATTGGCCGCGGTTATCAAGAACCAGCCGCCAGCCAGTCCTTTGCCTAGTATCAGTGCCTTTAAAGGTGCCGACCAGCATATTGTTTCAACATACGCGGATACATTCACCAGCATCGGTGGCACCGTCTTTTTAGCTGAAAGCCTAGCCAGGATCACAAGCCTGATTCAGGAAAACTTTGATGGGACACTGCGTATTATCACTACCTTACCCGAGTTAGGCAATTCGTTTGAACTGCTCTCGCCAGAGGCTGATCCCCATACGTTTGATGATGTAGAGGTAGCCGTGATTGAAGCAGAGTTGGCTGTAGCCGAAAACGGAGCCGTATGGCTACCCGAACAACGGATGGGCCAACGAATCATCCCCTACATTTGCCAGCATCTGGTTGTAGTGGTACCTGCCGAACGTATTGTGCCGACCCTACACAAAGCCTATCAGAAAATTGGGGCGGGTGATTATGGCTTTGCCGCCTTTATTGGTGGGCCTTCTAAAACGGCGGATATTGAACAGGCGCTGGTGCTGGGCGCCCACGGCCCAATCTCGATGACCGTCTTTATTCTGAAAGCAACGGATAAAGCGGATTCGTCACGAATAAACTAGTGCTATGCCAAATCAGACTCCCGACCGGTAAATGCCGTACCTTCAACGCTACCGTTTCTTTTTATCAGGCGAATAAACCAGTCCGTCAATGGCTTCCAGTTGATTGTTTACTTGCCTGACAAAAACACAGGTGAACATCCATTTCGCTAAACGATAGGCATCCGTCCGAAACTCGCCGATCGGTAGTTTGATCAGCACTTTATTCCAGCCCTTTTTTAGCGTAACTGGCTCTGGCGGGCGATTTTCGTAGGGCTCGTTTGTGTAGGGTTGTTCATTATCCAGCGGGTGTAAGCCTGCATTTGTCCAGATGGGTGGCCTTAGCTCCTGGTCATTAACCCAGATTTTACTGCCTTTGTAATCCCACTGGCCCTGGGGTGGGCTGGCATCTTTCTCCGATCGGCCATAGTTGTGAAAAGTAATCCAGGCACCCACCGTCTGGGCTCGGGCCGAAAACACATACGTATACGCATAGACAGTGTGATTCGGTTGTGGGTTGGTCAGGTACGCCCGTACCACATCCGGCCCCCAGAGGTGACGCAGGTAAATAGTGCCCCCTATTGCATCTATACCTTGGAAATCAAGATTTCTTGTTTCGGACGGAAAAACAGCGTCCAGTTTACCCTGATTGGCAACAGGCTGACTAATTCGCCAGTGAATATTGCTTTGGCGAACGTAGGGAAATTCCAACGAACTAAAATGCTGCCGTTTATGGGCTAGCAATCGGTCTTCAAATTCGGCGAAATTAGCTCGATTTTGTATGACGGTACCGGCCTGGGTTTCAGGTAATCCTCCCCCACGCCAGGTTCGTTCGGCAAGGGCCAGCATGATCGGGTAAAATCCGTTCAGCCGTTCGATCTCCGTTTCGTTCTGCTGCTTCCGATCGTTCCAGACACAGGCAATGGCACCCAGGCGTTCCGATGAGCCCCAGGTTGTATCGCAGATCGTTCGTTGATAAACGCTGATCAGGTCGGCCAGTGTGCTGAAGTGATTCAGATACAGATTTCGGGAATCTATTACTGGCTGTCCGGCAGTTGGCTTTACGGTACTCATCCACAATTGTCGGATCATCTTTTTATCCAATCGGGCTCCGGGTAACCAGCCAATCACTTCTTTGCCACAGTCACGCACGACGTTCGCCATTTCGGGCACGAAGAGGGAGTCTTTAAACGCCACCTCATCGGTGCCAATATGCAGGTAAGGAACGTCAAACAGGTCGCACACCTCCCGCAGTAATTGCTTTACGAGTTCTTTACCTTCCCCGGATTGCATATCGTACCCGGTGGCCCGACGAAAGGCCGCACTGTGTCCCGGCATATCAATTTCGGGGATAAGCAGTACATGGCGTTGTTTACAATAATCGACCAAATCGCGGGCTTGCTGTTTGGTATAGAACTGCCCCGGAAACCGGGTCGTTACTAATGAGTCGGTCAGGCGGGGAACAACGTCACTCTGTAATCGCCAGGCCAGATCTTCGGTCAGGTGCCAGTGAAACGTATTGATTTTATAGTGAGAGAGCAGATCAATATGTCGTTTGAGGGTTTCAATCGGAATGAAACTACGCCCCACGTCGTGCATGAAACCCCGAATAGGAAAGGCTGGAAAGTCGATAATTGTGCAACCCGCAATTGATTTGCGTTTCACATCCGTTAACTGCTGAAGGGTTCGATAGCCCCAGAAAAGCCCAGTCGCAGTCAGTGCTTTGAGGTCAATACGACCAGGCGACACGAGCAGTTGATAGCCTTCCTGATTTTGCCGAAGTGCCGGCAACTCATTTTCCAGCGAAACCGTAATCACTAAAGCGCCTTTAGCAGGCAATGCTTGCGATGTCAGGCGTACGCTTGCCCCACCAACTGTTTTGAGAAAATCCCGAATCGAATCGGCAACAGCCGCACTACCGGGCGATTGGGCCAGTATGCTAACTACGCCCTTCACTCCTACCGACTTCTCCGTCCAGACAACTTGCTGAGGTGCTGGCAGTAATGGCGGATGAGTAGCCAGGCAATCGAGTGTCTTAAGCAAAATCAGGAAACAAACGAGATTTCTCATGGTATGGACTGTGCAAATGTAGAGACCGGCAAACCGGCACTGTTGACAAGATTAGCCGTGGTATAGGGTGTCCAGCCATAATATACATGGGAGTACGGTTGACCTTTGGGCACATCAAGAAAGACCTGATTGGCCTGAATTCGGGCTAGCACATCGGTTTGAGGACCTATAGAGTCACCCACCGCAAAGCCACGAATGGCTTGATTATCGGCGGTCCGAAGCCCCGTCCCCGTTTGCCGAAAGCGTAATTTAATTCCATCCCTGACCCGAGAGACAGCCACAGCCTCAGGCGTTATTAGAGCCTTATGGCCATAGGTTTTAACCAACGCTTCGCGCGCCAGTCGTTCGCCCACAACCCGTTTGTTGATAGGGTGAACATCCGTGGGATTGCCAACGTCGCTGGTAACGGCCATGCCGACGTTAGGCAGCCGTTGGGCCAATCGACGCTGGCTGTCCCGAAACCATGGCCAGTTCTCAGATTTATAGCCTTTTTCAGTACCAATGGAGGAAAGCTGGCAGATATAAACAGGGAAATCGCCCTGCTGCCACTGCTGGCGCCAATCCTTAACTAAAAGCGGAAACAGGTGCTCATGCTGTTGAGCCCTCACCAGACTTAAGGCGTTGCTCTCTCCCTGATACCAGATGACACCTTTGATGGGTAACCGAAGCAACGGCACGATGGCCGACTGGTACAGAAAACCCGGTTTGAACGGATGATTATACCCTAGTGAATCAGCGGGCGGGTTGTAGCCGGAATGGATCAGTTTGTCCAGATTTTCATGCCCTCGTTGAACACACCAGGGCTCCAGAAAGGAATTTCGCCACCAATCCCCGTTGAACACCGGCGGCACCGTTGGGTCTGAGATGACACTGGCCGGACGTATCCAGGCTTCTGTTGGTGAGCCGCCAACGGCCAGATTAATCAACCCAATAGGGATGTTGAGTGCCTGCTGAATCACCTGCCCGAAGTAGTATCCAACGGCAGAAAACAACCGGATAGACACCGAATCCGCTTCCTGCCAACTTGCCGACTTATAAAATCCGGCCGGGTTCAGGTGCGGAAGGTCAGCCGGGTTATACGCTACGTTGTAGGTTGACAGGCCAGGAAGTTTGTTGAAAAGCCGAAGGTTTCTGTTCTTCGATTGCCGAAGTGTTTGAGCTGCAAACTGGTCATTCATCACCGGGAAGGCCATATTGGACTGTCCCGCGCAAATCCACACATCGCCAATCAGCAGGTTAGTCAGTTGGAGCGAGTCCTGATTCGTTCTGATGATCAGGCGAGTGGGAATAGCCGACGCAGCACGAGGCTGGAATTGAAGTAACCAGCTTGAATCTGCCTTCACCAAGGCCTGCCGCTGTTCGTTGCCAAACTGAACATTGATAGTTTGACCGGGAATAGCCCACCCCCAGATCGGTATGGGTTTATCGCGTTGGATGACCATCCCGCTTTGCCAGACGTCGGCCAGGCGAAGTTGGGCATAAACCGGGCTGAACACAACACCGAAAATCAGTGCATACGTCAACGATTTAAATACGTTAACGGTCAGTTGTAACAAAATCATTGACGGTTGGTCTCAAAAAATACAACTGCACCAGCAACGCCACCAACACGATACCCGACAGCATGGCAAAATCAGCCCCCAATTGGCCCGAATCCATCGACTTCCCCAGCCAGTTGGTAACCAGTGCACCCGCAAACACACCCGTCATGTTCATGATGCCATAAGCCGTTGCGCGGTTGCGGGCGGGAACGAACTGGCATAAAATGGGCATGCTGTTGGCGTCGAACATGCCATAGCCGAACCCAAAACACAAGGCTGCACTCACCACATGAAGGAGAGAATCGCCAAAACCAATCAGCAGTAGAGAGGGTATCGTTAAGGACAAACCGATGGCGCTGGTATAAATCCGCCCCCGATTAGTTGTTTGCACCCACCTGTCGGATAAGATGCCACCAAACAGCACGCCCAGAAAGGACGATGCAGCAATCGTGATCGTAGAAAGAGGCCCAGCCGTAGCCATGTCGATGTGCAGATTCGTGGCAAAGAGCGTGGGGAGCCAGTTTTTAGTTGCCCAACCGGGTAAACTTGGAATGGCGTAATAGAAGAGAATGACCCAGAACGACGCATTCGCCAGCAGCAGACCCAGTCCCTTCGTCAAGGGTATTTCGTTCGGTTTCAGCGCATCTGTAGCCAGGCTCTGGGCTGACGCGCCCCGGTTGATCTCCCGTAAAAAGAAACTTAGAACAACGGCATACACCAGGCCTGCAATCCCGAACCAATGGAAGGCTGTTGGCCAGGAATACGATTCCGCAACGGTTGCGCCGAAGCCACCCAGCGCCTGCCCCATGTAGAGGCCCGTCATGTGAATGCCAATGGCCAGCGACCTGGTTTTAGTCGTGTGGAAATCAGCAATCAGCGCCAGACCCGCCGGAATATACAAGGCTTCACTAACGCCCATGATGGCGCGCAGCCAGTAAAGCTGATTAAAGGTGGTAGCGTATCCCATCGAAAACGTAACCCCAGACCAAACAAATAAACTGCCCACAATCAACCATTTCCGGTTGAATCGATCGGCAACCATTCCCGACACAGGGCTCATGCAGCCATAGATCCAAAGGAAGATAGCCATTAACCGACCAAAATTGGTAGCCGACTGCAATTCGCTGATATCCAGTTGCATGGACGGCCGCATAGTAGCCAGCATCTGCCGATCCATATAATTCAGCATGGCTACCACCCATAAAAGCCCCACCACCACCCAGGGATAGAATCGCCCCTGTTGACTTACTGTCTTGTCGTTCATTCGCTTATATAGAGTAGCCTACCTCAGTATTTCGTTTGGTCAATATCAACTTTCCAGCTGGCAGGCGTTCGGATACCGGGCGTAATTTCTCCACTGGGAATAATGACGCTATCGCCCCAGCGTACCAAGGGGGTTGTCACAGGTGTTTGAAAGGGCAGCGTATCCACAACCGACCATTTTTTCGTATCCGTTCGAAACTGCCAGACCGTTTTAATAAAGCCGGGGTGATTGATCTGTAGCCTGTTCCGTTCCGCTGTACGTTTCTCTTTATAAGCCCCTTCGGGTAATTCTTTCACCTGATTCGACAGGGCTTCAATTTGTTGAAGTCGTTTTCCATCATCACCGCCAAATACCAATAGCGACCGTGAACCACTGGCAATAGCCTGATGGGCCGCCAGCGGGGAAGGCATATCGGGCAACCGGTGCCAGCGATTCTGGCTTATCTGGTATTCGTAGGCATCGGAATAAATAGTGGTTACGCCATTTACCGTCTGCCGTCCGCCTACCACATACAATGATTGACTGGTCCCGTTTGACTGAGCCGCCATCCCGGCATAGGCTCTGGCCGGACCAGGCAAGTCAGCCAGTTTTTGCCAGCCATTAGCCGGGGTTTTTAGGTCGAGTACATGCAAACTTGCTTCCGTACCCCGATCCGATTCACCGCCGAACACATACAACCTATTTCCGGAAACAGCAGCAGCCAGATTCGCTAAGGGCATGGGTAATTCAGGTAGCGGTTGCCGGTCGAGCGTAGCTGTTGACGGATTCCAGCATAGACTGAACACATCGGCGAAACGCTGGTTAGCCTCATTACCACCCACACAAATCAGTTGCTCATTCCAGACTACCGAAGCGCCATATCCCCGTGGCCGATCCAGTTGATACGTGGATTGCCATTGGTAGGAACTTCCTTCGCGAACAAGCACATAAATAGTCGAATGCCAGGCCTTCGTGCCGCCCTGCCAGGGGTAGCCATTCGGGAAATTGGCCCCTCCCGCAATGAGTAAGGCGTCGTGACTGACACCCGCAAAAGCCCCGGCAACGCCCGGATTTGGCTGGCCATTCAGGACTGGCAAATCCGGGAGCCGGACATAGTGCAACTGAGCCTGCGCACTCGCTGATAACACTGCTAACTGAGTCATAAGTAGTCCTATCCCAGCTTGTTTAATCCTGACTAACAGCCGTCGATACGGGCATTTGTGAGGCATAAGCGTAGAAGTCGATGGCGTTAAGATCATCCAGAAAATGCGGATACTGTTCAGCCGACATATTGGCAATCGGAAGCCGGAAACCACCGCAGTCGATACCCACCGCCCGCATAAATGCTTTACCAGTGGCAATGCCGCCGTATTTACCCAGGATACGGACAATAGCAATGGATTTGTCCTGCAACAGCCGGGCCTTGTCCAGATCACCCGCGTTGAAGGCAGCCATGAGGTCGTAATACAACGGAGCCGCGTAGTTGAACGTACTGCCTACTGCGCCACGGGCACCCATGGCCATAGCCGCCAGGTAAATTTCGTCCCATCCCCACAGGATGTCGTATTTTTTGTTTCCGAACAACACGCACTGGCGAAAATCCATCAGGTCATTATGCGTGTATTTGATGCCGTAAAAATTCGGAAGCCGTCCGTCGATACAGGCCAGAAAATCAATCATCGACAGATTGGCACCCGTCAGAGCGGGGATATGATAGAAGTAAAGTCCCAGATCGGGCGCAGCTTCACCAATCTGAATGCAAAACTGGGCCAGTAATTCAACGTTGGCCGGTTTGAAGTAGAATGGAGCTAGCACCGCTACCGCCTGAAAACCAGCGCGGGAGGCTTCCTGGGCGAGCAGTTTACTCTCCTCCAGGGATGTACCCCCAACCAGCATGATTTTTTTCAGACTGGGTTCATCGATCTGGCCCCAGGCCTGAATCAGTTCCAGTTTTTCGGGAAAGGAAAGGGAAACGCCCTCTCCCGTTGAGCCACCAACGAAAGCGCCTTTAATGCCGTTTTGAACAAGAAATTGGGCATACTGAGGAATGAGGGCCAGATTCAGGCGACCATCGGCCTGCATGGGTGTGAACGGAGCGGCCACCAGCCCTTCGGTTTTGGGAATATATGACATAAAGAATGTAGGGAAACGAACGTAGTTGATCGTTGAAAATTAAAGTAGAACCACACCGGCGAACCGGCTAGTGTGCTGTCAGTTTCTCAAAACTGACAGGCGAGGTTTCTCAAAACCTCTAGCTGCCAGCCAACACGGTAGATTTTAAGAAACATACCGTGTCAGTTTTAAGAAACTGACATCACGGAACCCAACGGCACCACTGATACCACCAAGTTGCGTTCTATCAATATCCCGGCGTCTGAACCAGCTTCGGATCGGTGTTGAGCATCGAAATCGAAATGGGCAGCACGAGCTTAAAGGCTTGCGTAGCAGGAAGGTACACCGGGTTTACAGCCGCGAATACGTATGCATTGCCAGCCCGACGCAAAGCCCACCAGCGCTTGCCTTCGCCGATAAACTCCCGGAGGTATTCATCCAGAATCGCGTTCATGTTGGCTTCCTGACTTCCATTGGTATACGGTGTAAAACCTGTACCATACGCCCGTGCCCGAATGGCATTGATGTCGGCAGATGGATCATTGCCTAGTTTCGTAGTTGCTTCGGCGAGTAGCAGTAGTACATCCGCGTACCGATAAATGGGAAAGTCGGTATCGTACAGTTGTATACCCGAATCGACGCGCCCAATGAATTTGGTCAGCATAACACCGGCAATGGGGAAGCCAGCGGTATTCCGGTACATCACCCGAAACGAAGGACGAATGCGCTGGTCTTTTGGATCGCTTAGCTTGGCTATGGTTGCGCTGGACATCCCAACCCGACTGGCTCCGCTAACGAGCGGATAGGCCGCATTGACAGCTACGGCCGGGCCAGGAACCGGATCGAAAAACAGCGTGCCGGCCTGCGTCGTGTTCACCAGAAAATTGCCGTACACGCCCTGGGTGGCTTCGTTTTTCTCGTAGTTGATCGCAAAAATGATCTCCTTATTGTTGCTCTTCTTAGCTGGATCGAAGATGTCGGCGAACGTAGCCTGTAAGCCCAGCGTTGGCAGGGCTTTTACCTCCTCCAGCGCCGATTTGGCCGTCGTGAAATCGGCATTACCACCCCCCATATGCGTACCGGACCAAATAAACACGTCGCCTTTCAGGGTAAGCGTAGCGGCCCGGCTCCAGTTAACCCGCTTGGTGGCAAAGGCATTGTTACCCGCAAAAAGCGTCAGCGATTGTTCCAGATCGCTTTTGATTAGTTTCATCACTTCGTCGGGCGTTGACCGGGCCTTATAGAGATCGGTCAGATTACCCACCGCCGTAACGGGCTCTGTCGTGATGGGAACACCCCCCCAGGTTCGGAGCAGGGTGTAATAAACAAAGGCCCGCATGCCGTACATTTCGGCGAGATACGTTTTGCGTTTGGCATCATCCAGAGGTGCCCCCGGAAACAGCTTGATAACGGTGTTTACACGGTCGATCAGATTATACAACCCGCCCCAGTTGTCGAGTGGCACATTCGTGGCGCTGATGTTATGCGACCAGTACTGTTTCAGCCCCGTGTCCTCCGATTCGGTAAACAATCCATCGGACCAGATATCGGAACGCATTTCGCCCAGCGTAAACAGCGTGCTATGGTAGCTCCGGAATGAACTGTAAACGCCCGTATACAGGGTTTGTGCCGCGTTGGCATCTGACAAAACCAGACTCTGGTTGAGCGACGTTTGTGGTATGACTTCCCGAAGTTGGTCCTGGCAGGAAAACAGGCCGGAACTGGCAACCAGGCAGCCGACTAAAGTAATCGTTAGTTTATACGTTTTCATGATGTTCGGCTTGGCGATTAGAGACTGATTGTGGCACCCAGTGTGGCGGTTCGGGGCAGCGGGAATCGACCGACATCGTTGCCGCCCACTTCGGGGAACGTACCGTTGTACCCCGTGAAATACACCAGGTTGGAACCCGTCAGGAATACCCGAAGGCTCTTGACCCGATTGCGAGCCACCCGTTCGAGCAGCTTAGCGGGCATATCGTAGCTCAGCGTAACTTCGCGCATGGCCAGGTAATCGCCCTTTTGCCAGAAATTGGCGGGGGGTGTCGCGCTGCCACCAGCATCGGTAAAGTAGTTCCGACCGTAGTTGGCCCAGTAATAGCGAGGCAGTGTACCCGTCGGATTCTCGGGCGACCAGGTATTTGTTACGTCAATTGGCCCATTCTGCGAACCCTGCACCTGCGACATGCCGCGCAGATACGACTGATTGGCGATAATAAAGCCCAGTGAATAGTCAAACTGACCGTACAGGTTAAAGCCTTTCCAGGATAGATTTGAGGAGAACCCGCCCTGAATCGTAGGTGTTGTTCGGCCTACATACACGTTATCGCGGTAGTCCAGTGTATCGTTCTTGTCAACATCCCGCCAGCGGGCGTCGCCCAGCAGTTTGATACGCTTATTGGTGTAGGGTAAATAGGAGTTCCAGAGGTTAGCGCGCTCATCGATCTGAGATTGCGATGTGTAGATACCATCGTAAATAGGCGCATAAATTTCATCCAGCCCAACGCGTTTACCTTCCTGCAAACCGCCTACCCAAACCAGCTTGTTCTGACCGGGATCAAAGATCTGAACAGCCCCCTGCCGATTCAGGTCCAGGCCGTTATTTGGCAGTTTTTTCGCAAAGTTCTTCACATGGAATACGTTGGCACTGACGGTCCAGGATAACCCGTTGGCGCTCGAAGGTTTCAATACGTTTGCTCTGATTTCCAGCTCGATACCCCGATTCTGGAGCTGTCCCAGGTTAGTGACGTATGAATTGTAGCCGGTCCAGGCGGGAATGGTCAGCGACGTAATTTTATCGTACACATTGCGGATAAAGTAATCGGCAATGACGGTGACGCGGTTGTTCAGCAGACCAACATCCAGACCGAAATTGAGCGTGTTTGCCCGTTCCCATTTGAGGTTGGTGTTCGTAATACCACCTGCCGCAAAACCGGGCTGGCCATTGTAGGTGCCAACGCTACCGTATTGTGGGATCGTGGCATAGTCGCCGATGAGGGGCTGGCCCGCGCTATTCAGCGGGTTGATACTGCCATTTTCGCCGAAGCTGATCCGGGGCTTCAGTGTGGATACGTATCGCCGGAGGAATGAATTGGCGAAGAAATCCGCGTAGTGCATGTTCCAGCCCAGCGAAACACCGGGGAAGAACCCATACTGATTGGTAATGAGTTTCGAGGTGCCATCATACCGCATGTTGATGTTCAGCAGGTACGTATTGGCAAAGGTGTAATTGAACCTGCCAATCACCGAGGCCAGCCGCTGCCAGCTTGAAAATGAAGAGGTTGGAACGCCCACTGCGGCTGTTGAGGCCGATAACCAGGGAATAAAATCCGTAGCGGCCAGGTTAGCCGTAGCGCCATAATCATACACGCGTGATTCAAAAAACTCCCCACCAGCCAGGGCAGATACGCTATGCTTACCAACCTCTTTGGTATACTGAAGGAAGGCATTATAGGTATACTGACTGGCCCGCTGATTGGTAAAGGAGGCATTGCGCGTGTTCACCAAGGCACCGCCGGTTCCGTTGATGTAGGCTTTGGTAAAACTGTCGTTCGTGGTATAGCGGTAAAACCCGGATGCCGACGCCAGTGCCTTTAAACCCGGCAGAATAGTATATTCCAGATTCAGTCCACCCGAATAGCGCTGTTCCAGGGTCTGGTTGTAAAATTTATCCCGGAAATAAGTCGGGTTGCCTAAGGTGCTACCATCAACGCCCGGAAGCTCAGCGCCGGTTAGGTCATTCGTTAGGCGGACAGTGGGTGCAATACCCGTAAACCGCTGAACGATCCCCCCGCCAACACCTCCTCCCCCATCGGCAGAGAGGTACGATGGTGACGTTTTCGCACTGTAGCCCGACATGTTCAGGTTCACGACCAGGTTTTTACCGACATTCAATCCACCGTTAAAATTCATGTTCATCCGGCTCAACGACGAACCGATTAGTGTACCCACATCACTGATGCTGCCCACACCCAGCGAAAAATTACCCTGATCGTTACCACCCGATACGTTCAGGTAATGCTGATTGAGCGTCCCTTGTTGAAGAATCAGGTCCTCCAGTTGGCGTTGCGAGATGGATCGATACAACAGGCTGTCCGTCTGATTGGCGTTGAACGGATTTTTATCGAGCAACAAATGATACTGCGGATTAGTGAGTAGGTTCCGGTTGCTGTTTGAGACCAACTGGGTCGAGTATTTTCCATCGGGTGCTGTCCAGCCCGAATTGACACCCCAGCCCCAGGCACCCGTCAGTTGGTTTCGGGCATTGTTCATTTCGGCGGTATTGTTATCGGCCTGTGCCGCAGCATACCGGCTTGCCAGTCCCCGTCGGTTCCAGATAATGTAGTCCTCCGCACTCATGTATTCGAGCGGGTTACGCCGGATATAATTGTTGGCCCGCTTGTAGCTATAGGTCACGGACGTCCGGCCTTTCTTGCCTTTTTTAGTCGTTACCAGGATTACCCCGTTCGAGGCCCGTGCCCCATAAATAGCGGCCGATGCGGCATCTTTCAGCAGATCGATGCTCTCCACATCTTCCATATTAATACCGAACAGAGAGGGAACAATAACCCCATCCATCACCACCAACGGCGAACCGGACCCATTGAAATCGGTTCCGCCCCGAAAAACGATCGTTGGCGTTGAGCCGGGTTGCCCCGTGGTTTGCTGCACCCGCAAGCCAGGAGCCGTTCCCTGCAAGGCGGTTCCCACGTTTGTTCGTGGCACGGATTTAAACACTGTCTGATCGATGGTGGAAACAGCCCCGGTCAGCGTTTTTCGGCTTTGCTGACCATAACCGACAACCACAACTTCGTCCAGACTCTTGGCACTTTCGGCCAGTTTGATGTCGAGTACTGTCTGATTGTCGATGACCACTTCCTGGGTACTCATGCTGATGAGCGAGGCCACCAGTACGTCGCCTTTGCGAACCTGAAGCGAGAACTGGCCATCCTGATTGGTGACCGTACCTCGGGTCGTGCCTTTTATGGTGATGTTTACGCCCGGCAACGTTTCGTTAGTACGGGCATCCCGGACAGTTCCGGAGAGTGAGGTTGTTTGCGCCCAGGAACTAAAGGCGACCAACCAGCAGGCAATATGTAGTACATATCGCCTGTATTTGTTAGGATAAATAGAACGTATTGACATAGTTTTCAGTAGACCAAGGAATAAGTATGACTTTACAAAGGTATTATGTTGTACATAAAAGTCAAAAAAAGAGGAAATATTTTTTTTTCAGCGATAAAGTCCCGAATATTGTCCTACATAATCGGAGCATCCCATTTTTTATATTATACATAATACATGGAGTACGTACATAGCCAGAATGATTTTAAGTTGAATGAAAACCTGACGCTGGTTGATAAGGTGGAGACTGATCTGCTCGAATTTTTCAACGACAAGCAGTTTAAAGCGGGGGATGTCATTCCAAAGGAGATCGAACTAGCGGCTCAACTGGGTGTTAGCCGGACGGTCCTGCGCGAAGCTTTATTACGATTACGGATGCGGGGTATGCTCGACACCAAGAAAAAGCGGGGCACGGTGATCACCAATCCTGACCTGCTATCACTGATCGAAAAAACGCTGTATCCCGGCATTCTGGACAACGCGACCCTCCGCGATATTTTTGAGTTGCGAATGGTTCTGGAGATTGGGATGGGCGATCTGATTTTCGAGCGGGTAACTCAGAACGATATTGACGAACTCTACGCCATTGTCGCTAACGAACCTATTAATACGGAAGACATGATCTTCGACTCAGAGCAGGAAATCCGCTTCCACGGCAAGTTGTACGACATTACCGGCAATGAAACCCTGCGCCGGTTTCAGCGGATGCTGTTACCCATTTTCAAATACGTGCACGAAAGTGGTATTCTGAAAAAACAGGTACAGCAAAAGAAATTTGTTTCGCACCGGGGCATTGTCGACGTCATCCAGCATGGCACCCCGGAAGCCCTTCGAAACGCCATGCGCAATCACTTCGAAAATCATTTTCAACGGTTATTCTGACCCTTGGTATGTTCTATTCATTTCTATTGGCAGTTGGCCTTACAACCTGTCAACCCAATCTACCGCAACAGGGTGGTCTGGCTGCGGATACAGCCAATCAGGCTGTTCAGGAAACAACAGTTTTCCAAAATGGCGAAGGGGGCTACCTCTGCTACCGAATTCCAGCCATTGTAAAAGCACCAAACGGAACCCTGCTGGCGTTTGCCGAAGGGCGCCGAACGGATTGTGGAGACTTTGGCGATGTCGATATTGTACTGCGGACGAGTAACGACAATGGGCAATCATGGAGTCCGCTCAAAACCGTTGTCGATTTTGGTACCATGCAGGCCGGAAATGCTGCCCCGGTGTTCGATCTGACTGATCCTCGTTTTTCCAAAGGCAGGTTGTTTTTACTCTATAATACGGGAACAGCTTCCGAAGCCGATGTTCGAAAAGGACTGGCGGTTCGTGACGTGTGGTACAAAACCAGTACAGATGGCGGACAAAGCTGGTCGGAGCCAGTTAACATTACAGCGCAGGTATCCCGGCCCAATAAACCAGACGTGAATCCGACGTATACGTTTCCCGAAGACTGGCGCTCGTATGCCAATACGCCCGGTCATGCACTGCAACTGCAAAAAGGGCACTTCAAAGGACGAATTTTTGTTGCAGCTAATCACTCCGAAGGCCAGCCTCAACCCCAATTTCGCGATTACCGGGCACATGGCTTTTACTCAGACGATCACGGAAAAACCTGGAAACTCTCGCCAACCATCCCCTATCCCGGCGGCAACGAAAGTACAGCGGCAGAAACCACCAACGGGAATCTGTTGCTGAACGCCCGCAATCAGTCGGGGGATGTTAAAAACCGACTTCTGGCTGCATCCACGAAAGGGGGAGAACGCTGGGAACCAGTGGTGGTCGCTACCGATTTGCCCGACCCGGTTTGTCAGGGAAGTATGCTTGATTACCAGCCTCGTAGCGGCCAAAGCGTACTCCTGTTCTCCAATGCAAATAGTCAGACCAGCCGCACGAATCTAACGGTTCGCGTGAGTCGGGATGATGGTAAAAGCTGGTCAGCCGGGAAATCCATTTACGCGGGTTCGTCGGCCTACTCCGACCTGGTCATTCAGCAGGATGCCATGATTGGTGTGCTCTACGAAAAAGACAAGTATACCAAAATCACCTACGCCCGCTTCCGCTACGAGTGGCTGATTCATTAACTGATCTGTGACATGATTGCAACACAAACCTATACGCAACTTTACCGCGACGCCTTACTGAATGATGTCATTCCGTTCTGGCAGACCCATTCTGTCGATCAGCAGAACGGTGGCTTTTTTACCTGTCTCGATCAGCAGGGCAACGTCTACGACACCGATAAATTCATCTGGCTTCAGGCCCGTCAGGTATGGACATTTTCTATGCTGTACAATTGCATAGGACAACGTTCTGATTGGCTGGCAATGGCTCAGCACGGAGCCGATTTCCTGAAAAAATACGGACGTGCCGATGATGGAAGCTGGTATTTTTCGTTGACGCGCGACGGTCGGCCACTGGTGCAGCCCTACAATATTTTTTCGGACTGTTTCGCGACGATGGCGTTCGGGCAGTTATCCGTAGCAACGGGGAATGACGAATACGCCCAGATTGCCAAATCGACCTTTGAGCAGATTCTGCGTCGGCGTGACAACCCAAAGGGGGCGTGGAATAAAGCGGTTGTGGGCACGCGGTCGCTCAAGAATTTTGCGCTGCCTATGATTCTGTGCAACCTCTCGCTGGAAATCGAACACCTGCTCGATCGTCAGTTAGTCGACCAGACCATTGACGAATGCATTCATGAAGTGATGGCTGTTTTCTACGATCCGGACTTAGGTTTAATTCGAGAAAACGTTACGCCCGATGGCCAGTTTTCAGACAGTTTCGAAGGCCGTTTGCTCAACCCCGGTCACGCTATTGAAGCCATGTGGTTCATCATGGATCTGGCCACCCGACGAAATGACCAGGCACTGCTCGATAAGGCCGTTCGTATTACGCTCAATACACTGGACTACGCCTGGGATACCCAACATGGCGGCCTCTTTTATTTTATGGATAGTCAGGGGCATCCACCTCAGCAATTGGAATGGGATCAAAAGCTTTGGTGGGTACATGTTGAAACACTCGTTACGTTACTAAAGGGCTATCAGAAAACGAGTAATCAAGGCTGCTGGAGCTGGTTTGAGCGCGTACATGCCTATACCTGGGCGCATTTCCCGGATCCGGTTTATGGCGAATGGTACGGGTATCTAAACCGCCAGGGCGAGGTGCTTCTACCTTTAAAAGGTGGGAAATGGAAAGGTTGTTTCCACATACCACGCGGCCTGTATCAGTGCTGGCAAACGTTAGAAAATCTTAAAGATACAGCCTACACCTATTCAGCTAAGTAGGCCCATTCTAACCGTATTCTTCCGCTTAGGGCATTCGTCCTTACTCAATTCTTCGTTGAATACGTATGAAGTAACGTCTTAGCCTCTTCGGGGGTTAAGCGTGAAATACACCCATGACGAGCGTCAGGGGAAATTTACTCCTTTTCAACTGTCCAGTGACGTAAATCGGGTGAATACGAAGTATCAAAGAGACTCGTCATACAATAATCATAGAGCAACAACCTGCCTGACCTGATGGGGTCTTTACTAACCGTTGGCCCTTCGGTGATTACCGGAACAATTTGGCCCTTATTCAACGGGCCCTCAATCACGTTATAAGGTCCTTCAAGACGTTTTGCCGTGGCAACCCGGAAGCCCTTCGTTCGCCGGTATTCACGCTAAACTCCTCCTTTTTATGAAAGAGATAATAGGTCCCTTTATGTTCTAACAAAGTGCCGTCGATCACCGAATAAGGGGGGCTGAAAAATACGGTTGCGGGGTAAATGTCTGCCAGTCCCGCGTTCTACAGGACCAAAGTCGACTTTCTTTCCATCCTGCATCTTTAAACGATGAAGACCAGAACAAAACGTACGGAGCCCAAATATTACCCGCTAAGGCTCCTGATTCATTTCGTACGTCCTTCATCAACGGCAAAGACCCTTCAACCTGCCAATAAATCAAATCCCTGGATGTGATATAAAGACAACTTGGTCCTACTTGTTCACCGTCGTTACCTTCCCCCCCTCCCGTTGACAATATTCGCCAAAGCCTATCAGGCCCTTTACGAACATACGGATCCCGGCCATGTTGATCCCATACGGGTTTATTGTCGTTTAATGGAGTCCAATGTCGTCCATCTGTCGATAAGGCTATGTGCAGCTTATTAATCAGCATGGGGTCTGGCAAAGGCACCTCAATGGTATTTCCCTTTGCATCAATTTCAATCCTTGTGGAATAACGCTGACGAAAGTAGGGCAGCATCCAGGCCGGTTTATCCTTACCTGGTTTAAGCTGTTCTATTCCAGCTAAATCCTGGGGGTTACTTCGTTTTTAGGTTGGGCCAGCGCAACACCCAGGGTGATCATCAATAGAATGAGTAACGACGTAGTCCTCATCGGTAGCAATCAGCCAGTGATAAATCTCATAGGTAGTAACCTCGTGGCTAAGCAACTCTACTCGTCCCTGCTGACAAAACGGTTCATTCGTTCGTTGAAGGCATCCAGCATCGCATCATCAAGGGTCCCCGCCTGTTGCAGATCGAGCCGTAGAAAATCTACCCGGTCAGCCCCCTCGATCATCCCCTCGAACTTGAGTTCCTGCTCTACCCAACCCGACGTTTTATGTAGCGCAGACGCCTGGGCAAGCACTGCCTGAACAATAACCGTTGTCCGATCCGGATCCTGGGTTGTCAGCAGAAGTATCCTGATGTCCGTCAGGTAATCGGCATAGGTTAATCCCTGGGCAGGTAGTTCGGCCCGAACCCACTGAATGGCCAGTGACTGAATCAGGTCTTTGTAAGGTGCGATATCAAGATCGTCTAAGCGTATACGTTGGTTCACGGGTTAAACTTACCATGGTGAGCTAATTATATCCTAAACAACCTGTATACCTATAGTTACTGATGAGTGGGCCGATTTAGTCGTCATGTCAAGCGCAAATACGTACCCGCGAAAGCCGGATGTCTGGCCGGTTGAACTGACGCTGCATTTCAGCGAAGACCCAGTCAATCGCTTCATCTGGATCCGCAGCCGCAACGGATAGATCTCCATTTTGCTGAATGTTGTGATTCGT
This sequence comes from Spirosoma migulaei, assembly GCF_054776855.1. NCBI lineage: Bacteria > Pseudomonadati > Bacteroidota > Cytophagia > Cytophagales > Cytophagaceae > Spirosoma > Spirosoma migulaei. The sequence goes on from NZ_BAAHBG010000028.1 coordinate 65,476, forward strand.
CTCATCCAGTACATCAAACACAACACGAATTAACTGTTTTCTTTTAGTTACCATACTACTCTAATTTATAAACAGATGGGCTGACCAATCAATACCTGGTTGCCTACCCACTAATCGGTTACGACCAGTGTAGCATCAAGACGACAGGGCACTTCATCCTTGTTGTTGATTTTGGGCAAAAATACGAGCTATATACTATAGTTATATTATATATAGCAAAATAATATTGCACAAATGAAGACTGCCCTGGAATTGGAGAAGCACTACAATTGGCTGTCACGAATCATGTAGCCTGAAGAATGTAGGTATTTGTTTATAGATGAGATGTAAGTAATGAAGCTGGGGAAAACAAATCATTAGGTTATTGAACCCGGATTACCTGAACGCCCAGTACCGGACGACCATCGGCGGTAACGCCCTGGATCACCACGCGCAGCGTGCGTACTACGTCCGATAGCGGAAAACGTAGCTGGCTGCGCCCCTGGCTGTCGGTTTGCATGAGTGGTTTCCAGTAGAGAACATCCCGGTAATCGACGGAGCCGGAAATGGAGTCGGTCGTTACTTCTGTAGTATAGCGTGGGACGTAGAACTCGCGCTGTACCGACGGGTAGCCAATGAATTGGATCGGCGTCATACCTTCCGTGGGCTTCGCACTGCCCTGCATAGACCGTGCCCTTTTTGTGTAAAAAGCAATGACTCCGTTTCCGCCCCGAGCCCCGTATGTACCCGTCGTAATTGCACTTTTCAGCACTTCGATACGTTCAATATCACTTGGGCTGAAGAAAAATAAAGCAGTTCCATCAGGGTCCTCAATGGGCATACCATCCATTAAATACAAAGGCTGCATGCCACTTTTAAAGCTACCCACACCTCGCATAAACACCTTATAGCTACGCGGTACTGCGGCTCCTTCTCGTGTAACCGTCACACCCGTCAATCGTCCCTGAAGCATTTCGTATAGATTTTGGTAGGATGGCGATTTCTCATCGACCACAATAACGGCATCAGCTTCATTGTGTAAACTGCGCTGTTGAATATCCTCGGGTCTTTTATCGAATTTCTGCGCTCGAACTGTCACTTCTTTCAGAACTTTCGCCGTTTTATCGCGGTAAGAATCGGCGTTTGCTTCCTGCCGAAGTCGAGCCGCTTCCAGTTGAGCCCGCAACATCGACCAGTTTGGCGCAACTGTTAGAGTACCAGATTCCCATCGGTTGCCGGGCACTTCCTGAACCAGAAAGGCTTCTTTGGCCGGAATATTTTTTAACCGATGATCAGCGATTCGCGTCAGTAACTGTATCGTATCGGTAATGGCCATGCCTGCCAGTCGAAAGCGCCCCTGTTCGTCAGCGCCTGCCGATTTTACGAACGATTGTCCAGGTGCCGTCGACGCCACAATTAGCTGTGCGCCGGGTATGGGTTGATTCTTCGTAGTCAAAATGCGCCCTTTGAGCGATACGCCACCGAGTGAATCTGTTTCGGGTGTGCCACTGACCCGTCGCCAGCCCTGCGTTAACAATAGATCGTCCAGCGCTTGGCGGGTTTGGGCCGTGTGATTCATGACGTATTGGTTAGGATTTTCGACACGTCCCCGAAGCTCGCCCGTTAGCAACAAGTGTGCCTGCAACGTGGCATCGGCGGTATCATCAGGCACTTGACCTACATCGGTAATCGACGCCGATAAAGCGGCCAGTGCGGGTAATCCGTTATCAGTCAGATTGACGCTCAGAGTGGCCTGCTCGCGGGGCTGATACCGGGTTTTGTTTAGACCCATCCGCACGCGTACCGGCGCAATGAATTCGGGCACATAAATTAATCGCTCGGCTTGGGGTTTGGCGATGGCATCGTACAGGGTGATTTGCGCAAGGCCCGGCAACCAGGTTATCATGGGCAGATTTATCTTCGCCACCCCATTTTGCAGGAGAATTTTTCGCTGATCAACCACACGACCGTGCTGCTGAATCAGGATATACACAGAGTCGATACCGGCCCGGTTAGAACTTAGTATGGTTAACGCCAGGCGGGTTGTATCGCTGATCGCATCGGCCGACAGCAACAACCCTTCCGGTTCGGGTTTGGGCAACGGAACGTGTTGCAACTGGTTGTTGTACGTTAGGTCGGCGTAATACGTCCGCTGTGCCTTGGGCTCCATCAACACGCTGGTCATTCCCTGCTGATTGGTCTTGAAACGAACGACTTCAGCGCCCAGGTCGTCGACAATACGTCCCGCGATGGGCAAGCCATGTCCATTGGGCTGGGCAATTTTTACGCCCAGCCGCGCGGGCAATCCCGAAATCCAGCGCCCCCCTTCCGGCAAAATCTGAACATCTACGGGCTGCGGAACCGAATCATTACGTATGGCTACCTCGTTCCGAAACAGATTATAGATAGCCACAGACCGTTCGAAAGCAGGGCGTCGCTGGGCGTCATCTTCATCGGTATAGGCGCGCAGGCGATAGGTCCCCGTTTTGAGCGTATCCGACAGGCGAAAATTGCCTTCGCCACGTCCGTCAACGATGCGTACCCACTGGTGCTGAACAAGCTTGCCTGCCGAAGAAAGTAGATCGACATGAATAGCCGTTTCGCCATCGGCCCGCTGATGATTGACAGCATCAAGCAGGTACGTACTCATCCAGAGCCGATCGCCCGTGGCGTAAACCGGTTTATCGATGTGCACAAACAAGCTGGGAGCCAACAATTTGAATCGTTCACTGAAATCCGTAGCGATACGTCCCATACGAGCATCAGGTGGCACGAGTTTCCCCTGTAGGGCTAATGGGCCGTTCGTAAGCGTCTCTTTCTCATTGCCTTTAACTTTCCAGTCGGCGGGCAACATGGTCGATAGCCGGTCATTACCCATCGAGCCTTTTACGTCCATACCTTCAGGCATCGTAATAACCCCATCGACGGTCATTTGCAGCTGGCCACTAGGCAGTCTCATTTCCGTATAGGCGTAGCGAGCATCGGGATAAGGCGAAAAACCCGAGTTCGCATTCGTATAGAATACGATCAGTTTCATGGGCGAAACCAATCGTCGTTCGGTCGATAGCTTACCGGATTGAATCAAGGCAGAGACCTTAACTGGAATCAAACGCTTATAGTCGCTAACCGCAGCGGAAAGCGTAATTGACCGCTGTTCAATGGGAATTGGTTTGGTGATATCTTCCTGATAGACCAGAAAACCTGCCTGTTCGAACGTATTATCAGTCAGGCTAGCCATTAAATGGCGAATAGATCCTTTGTAAGCAGCCAACCGGTTACGCCGGAATCGGTCGGCTTGCCGTTCGTTCTCGGGTTTTAGTTCGTCAAAACGGGCCGTACCCGCATAATAAACCTCGCCTGATGTAGTTGCTCTGAACTGTTGCAAATCATAAACCAGTCGATAGCCCAGCGCCTGGTTATCAATTATTAATGGCTCACTAGCCGTTGCATATAAATGATCTTTATCCTCGTTAAAATGGAGAACTTCGCTGTTGACAAGCACACACTGTCCGCCAAAGGGCTCTCCGAAGAGTTGCTTTTTAAACTGACGTAACTGCCGTTCCCATTGCTTCGGATTACCCCGTACGGTTACGGCATCCAGCGTTTGTTCACTTGCTTTCAGCCGAAAACTGGCTTTTTGTGGAGACGCATTATCAAATCTGTAAGTGCGTTTGTCAGCCTGATAGCCAATAAACGAGGCAACCACCTCAACCGTACCCAGTGAAATTCCAGCCAGGGTAAACGCCCCTTTTTCGTCGGTGACAGCCCCCCGCGTGCTGCCATTCACATAGACATTGGCAAACGGCATAGGTTTCCCCGTCGTGGCATCCGTTACAGTACCAGTTAGTACGGCTGTCGACTGTCCATATGCCAGATGGGTCGACCCCAGCAGTAGAACGGCAGTTATCCAGCCGAAGAAGAATGAGCAACGCATAGGTAGTCAATTAAGCCCTCTAAAAAGGGCTCCGAAACGTACTTATACCTATGGCTGTACTAGCCCATAGTCCGTCAATAAATGAGTGGGGGTTGCTAAAGGTGTGCTAATCTGGGACCTCTAACTTCCCTGACTATTAGGGATCAATGCGAGTGGATCGAGGACCTCTTCGCCCATTCGCTGGCAAGGTGAACTCTAAGGATAGAAAAAAGTGTATAGCGTGCTGGCTGGCAGCAGTGGAAAATCAACGAACCTCTATTCTATGATACTACAACTATAGTACGCAGGAACTCGCAAAAAAGCGCATTAATTCCGGCCCAAATCCAAATAACCAGCTTCAATCCCTTTGTTTCTGGCTTTTGCAAAATGCGCCTGACTTACCAATAAACGAAATGGGATATTTTTTTGCCATGGTGCAAAATTATCAAAACGTCTATAGGTTTATCAGGCGCTTCTTTACATATATGGGTATTTACTATTAAGACTCAATAGTTAATAAATGGTTATCATTTTTAATAAAAAAAGTTAGTCCCAAAGAGACTAACTTTTAAGAACCCATATATGTATTGCCAATTGTAAAACATGGCTATTAGTCATCTAACGTAAAAACATATAATTGGTTGAGTTACTAAATCGCCATTTAATAAACTCCGGCCGGGTTTCACATTCATTGTCAGCAACTTGATGTATTTCTAAAAATCCAGACACGAACCTTAAATAACTTCGTGTACAATAAATCACCCCGACATCCGAAAGAAAGTATACCACCGGATTTAACGGGGCTGCCTTCGCGGGCCGATATGTTGAGGCTGGTTAGTAATGGTGAACCCATCATAGCAATTACCATTTTCTTAAGCTCTTAATCGACTAAGAGCCGTTTACTGGAAGATAGCCGGGGATTGACGCCGTATTTTTGATTTGCGGAATACTCGCCATGAATTGTTAACGAATTCAGGCCGAGACTTGGGAGCACGGGTATTATTAAATCCGTAGGTTACATTCGTTGTTAGGCTACGGTTCTCTCATTGCGTTTGCCAATCAATTTTACCAGGCTGTTTTGGCCAAGCTTCATAAATAAAGTGTCCGGCGAAACAGCCCCCCAGGAAACAGGAGAAAGCAGAAAGCAGAAAGCCCTAAAAACACAAAAGCCACTGATAATCAGTGGCTTTTACTTTCTCTTGTTTGCCCTTGTTAGAGCCTTTTGTACCGGGAGCCGGACTCGAACCGGCATGTCCTTGCAGACAATGGTGTTTGAGACCATCGCGTCTACCGATTCCGCCATCCCGGCGACAGAATCGTCTCTGTTTCCAGAGATGCGTTTGTCAAACGTGGCTGCAAAAGTAAGGAGAAAGAAGGAAAGGAGAAAGGAGAAAGAAAAGAAATCTTCATTATTTCTCCTTTCCTGACTTTCTACTCATACCGTAATGCATCAATCGGGTCTAATTTGGAGGCTCGCACGGCCGGGTAAATTCCAGCAAACAGCCCAACCGTTATACAGACCACAAGACCCAGTCCCATCCAGGCCCAGGGCACAACAAAGCCGCCTTTTCCCTGGCTGATCACACCCGAAATCAGGTTACCTACCCCCAGGCCCAATAGAACACCGCCTACTCCACCAAGAATGCAAATAACAATGGCTTCAATCAGGAACTGCTCCCGAATACGTTGGGGGGTAGCCCCGAGCGATTTCCGAATGCCTATTTCGCGGGTCCGTTCGGTAACGGATACCAGCATGATGTTCAGCAACGCAATAGAAGCACCGAGTAAGGTAATGAAACCAATACCAAACCCGCCAATCCGCAAATAACCGGTTATGTTCTCCGTTTCCTTCGCCAGATCATCGGCTCGCTCAATCTCGAAGGAATCAGGTTGGCCAAGTTGATCACGCCGAACTAACCGCATTGTGCCCCGTGCTTCGTCAACAGCTTCATCCTGATCTGATACGGTGGGTACTGATGCGGTAATATCGAATGTCAGTTGCTGGCTCCCTGCCAGGGCCCGGGCATTATCGAGCGGAATCAGGATGATCCGATCATCGCCCCCACCCGAGAACCCTCCTTTCTTGGCCAACACACCCACAATTTTATACTGGTTTCCAGCCACCCGTATGACCTGATTAATCGGGTTCAACTTCCTCTCGAATAAGGTATTCGCCACTTCACTGCCAATTATGGCCACGTTGCGAGCGGCAGTCAGATCATTCGGCGTTAGGTTACGACCAGTTTCCATCGTGAATCCTTTCACATTCAGGTAGGCATCGTCGCCCCCGGTAAGCTGAATGTTCGGGTTTGTTTTCTTCGATCCGAATTTAGCCTGAGCGGCCCCGGCCACCACAGACGAAACAGAAATGGTAGCCCCATACGGAAATCGGCGTTTGAACTGAACCGCATCAAAATAATCGATCGGTGCATCCTGCCGCTGTACCCGCCCCCCCCGTCGGAATGCATCCTGTCGGGCTACAATGCTAAATGTATTGGCTCCTAGTCCTTCAAAACTACTATTCACTGAACTCTGAATACCCTCAATAGCCGTCAGAATACCCACCAACGAGGTAATACCAATGGCAATAATGAGTGAAGTCAGAATAGTCCGAAGTCGGTTACCAGCAATCGACCGCAACCCTTCGCGTATGTTTTCGAGTAGATTCATGAAAAAGGAGAAGGGAGGAAAGGGAGGCAGGAGGAAAGGAAGTTGACCATACATTCTCCCTTTATTCCCTTTCCTCCCCTTCCTCCTATTTTTTGCACAATATTTGCTTATCTTTCGTTATTACAAAACTACCACGAGCATTCTTAATAGGGAAACCAATGAAACGGCTGCTGTTACCGCTTATCCTAATTCTGACCCTGGTGGGCCGGACATGGGCCTCTAAAATCCTGATTCCTATGGATGATGCCCAGAAAAATCATCTCAAAGCCTATGGGATTGCCTATTGGGTACTGAAAGTTCATGATACCGAAATTGACTGGTTACTCAACTATCGGGGTGGTTCGTTTATGCTCCCCCAAAGTCAGTCGTTTATCAACGAAATGGTCATTCGTGGGGTTAGTTACGAGGTAATTTCAGATGCCCAATCAGCACAGATCTTAAGCGAGGTTGCTGCTGCTGATGCCAATATGGATGCCGTGAAATTGCAGAAACCACCCAAGGTTGCTGTTTATTCGCCCAAAACAAAGCAACCCTGGGACGATGCCGTAACCATGGTAATGTCTTACGCCGAAATTCCTTATGATGTTGTTTTCGATGAAGAAGTGATGAACGGCAAGTTACCCGAATATGACTGGATACACTTGCACCATGAGGATTTTACGGGACAATATGGCAAGTTTTTCCACTTCAAAGATCAGCCCTGGTACATTGCTCAGAAACGCGAAGCCGAAACAATTGCGCATAAGTTTGGCTTCACGAAAGTGCCCCAGTTAAAATTGGCGGTAGCCCAGAAAATTCGTGATTTCGTGCTGGGTGGAGGCTACCTGTTTGCCATGTGTAACGCTACGGATACCTACGACATCGCACTGGCCTCTCACAACACCGATATTGTCGATTCGTTTTACGATGGTGATCCTGCCGACCCCAACGCCAATAGCAAATTGGATTACAGCCAGACGTTTGCGTTTCGTAACTTCCAGGTCTATACGAATCCTTACCTGATCGAGTTCTCCAACATCGACAACCAACCCGAAGAGCGCGGCCTGAGCGAACACAATGACTACTTTACGCTCTTTCAGTTCTCGGCCAAGTATGATCCTATTCCAACCATGCTAACCCAAAACCACCTGAACGTGATTAAGGGATTTATGGGTCAGACAACCGCGTTCAAGAAAAACCTGATTAAGCCCGAAGTGGTCATCATGGCCGAAAATCGCTCGGCGGGCGAGGCTCGTTATGTTCACTCGCCTTATGGCCGTGGCTTCTTTACATTCTATGGTGGCCACGATCCTGAAGACTATCGGCACGAAATCGGCGAAGAACCTACAGATCTGAATCTGCATCCTAATTCAGCTGGCTATCGCCTGATCCTGAATAATATTCTGTTCCCAGCGGCTAAGAAGAAGAAGCAGAAAACGTAGGAGGACTGAGTCATATCAACTTTAACAACAACTTAACTTATTTTTACTCAGGCTTTAATGATCAGTCGGGTAGTTAGCGAATCAATTCATTTTTCGTTATCTACCATGAAAAAGCTTATAGCATACATTCTGACTGCCCTGTTACTAACCAGTTGTACAACCATTCGTCAGGGTGAAGTTGGCGTTAAACGCAAGCTGGGGAAATTAGATCCAGTTGTCCGCGGATCGGGCGTACATACCTACAATCCCTTTACAACAACCATCATTAAGGTGCCAACCCGCACCATCAATCTGCCGCTTGCCCTCGAAAACATTCCGTCAAAAGAAGGGCTGAACATAACAGCCGAAATGGCTGTCCTCTACCGCGTTCTACCCGAAAAAGCTCCCGAAGTACTTTCTACCATTGGTGACCGCTACGAAAATGTAGTCATTGTCAGTGTATTCCGATCAGCAGCTACGGACGTTTGCGCCCGATATTTTGCCAAAGATATGTACACCGGTCAGCGGGAAGAGATCGAAAAAGAAATTGCGGCCGAAATGCACACCGTGCTGGAGAAACGGGGTATTGTGGTGGAGAGTGTTCTGATGAAAAGCATTCAGCTACCCAAAGGACTTGCACAATCCATTGAACAAAAGCTCGAAGCGGAGCAACAGGCCCAGCAAATGGAGTTTGTCCTGATGAAAGAGCGTAAAGAAGCCGATCGAAAAGTAATTGAAGCAAAAGGAATTGCCGACTCACAAAAGATTATTTCAGAAGGACTTAACAAGCAGCTCATCGAGTATAAAACCATCGAAGCCTTCAGGCAGTAGGCGGCTTCCCCTAATGCGAAAATTATAGTCACAGACGGAAAAACGCCAATGTTAATTAGTCCAAACGGACAATAGACTCATTCAACGTTCAGGTTTCGTGTTCCAGCTAAAGTTGCTAACCCATGAACACGAAACCTGTAGCCTAATTAAGGGTCAATTATCAAACCATTCATCAACAACTTCTTCACGGCCTTTGCTTTCAAGTTTCCGTTCCAGATCATCAGGGATTTTCGGAAAGAAGTCGAGTCCCGTTAGTTGTTCTATAAGATCCACAGGCACAACAAAGTCTTTTATCGAGTTGGTGGACCCTTCATTATTGAGCAAAAAGCCAATCATCCGAATTTCGGGCTTATTGCAATACAGAATAACTTTATAAAACTTAGCAGGTACGCTTACTTCATTACTTTTCCCAATAGTGGGCAAACCGGGCTTTAACACCGGCCCTGTCACGACATAAAGTCCATTATCGCGCCGGGCCCACAACCGCACCTGGTTTTCGAGATCACTCCAAATACCCCGATTAAACTGAGGCTCCTGCGGTGTGATATTGCTCATAAAGAACGTCTCCCGCATCATTCGCTGCGAAAACTTAAAGTCGGCAGCCGGGGCCAGATGCCCTCGATCATAGCCAGAACGGGTATAGTCGGCAGGGAGCGCAGTCCCGTTTTCAACGGATGGGTCGGGTTTGAACTGTTCGTATTTTCGGTCGGCGTCGCCCGTAGTTTCGTAGGCAAGTAGCGGGTAAGCCACCCATTCCGCATCTTTATATTGATCCCGATAGCTAAGCGTATAACCTTCATGACGAATCAACTCACCATTAGCCCTGGATATCGGCAACAGGAAATCGACCTGTTTTTCAAAATCAAACCGCTGGTTACCCGAAGATGCCTCCGAGGGCTTGTTCGAATTTACATCGCTGGCTTCACTTTCATCGGAGGACGATGACTTCCCTCCTCCCCGCTTGTCGGTAGTCTCATCTGAGTTGGGCTCAGGCGCTTTGTAGGGGTTAGAATCCTCCCGGTCTGATCGGGATCGACCCAAACCAATCATCTGCCGAAAGTCATTCCAGAACGCCACAACGGGCTGGGTCCGGCCACCGTAGTGAAGAAAAAGCCCGATCAGGAAAAACACGAATAGCATAACCAGCGTGTTGCCCCGTAGGCGGAAGCCCTTACGAGCGTATTTTTGGGTCGAAAATCGAGGTTTGACGAACATAAGTGTAAATCTACAAACGGTTTACGGTTTTGGATTTATGGCCCTCGTCAATTCACATACCACCTATACGTAAACCTTGAACTGTAAACCTCAAAGTGCTGTTTTTCTCCCATGTCATCTCTGAATATTATTGTTATCGGTGGCGGGGCCGCTGGCTTTTTCGGGGCAATTACGGCTGCAGAAACCTTTCCCAACGCTACCGTTACCATTCTCGAAAAAAACCGTACTGTACTGAATAAAGTCCGCATCTCGGGCGGGGGCCGTTGCAATGTTACCCATGCCTGCTTTGATAACCGGAAGTTGATAAAATACTATCCCCGTGGCGAGAAACCCTTACGATCCCTGCTCAGCCAGTTCGATGCTGCTTCTACCGTTGACTGGTTCGAGCGTAGGGGGGTTAAGCTGAAAACCGAAGCCGACGGGCGTATGTTTCCAGCCACCAATACCTCCGAAACAATTGTCGATTGTTTGCTCAACACCGCCCGCCAGTTAGGTATTCAGGTTCGTACCAGTTGCGGAGTTGCTACTCTTCGGCGGAATGGCTCCTCACGATGGTCTGTCGAGTTGCTCACGAACGAAACGCTCATCGCCGACCGGGTGCTTATTGCCACGGGTGGCTACCCGCAACTAACGTCCTACAGCTGGCTTCCAGAACAAACAGAGCCGCTTCTTTCGCCAGTTCCTTCGTTATTTACGTTCAATACGCCGGATAGTTATTTGTTGCCGCTGGCCGGCGTGTCGGTGCCCGACGCTAAGGTGTATGTGCTGGAAACCAAGCAAGAGCAACGCGGCCCAGTTCTGATCACCCACTGGGGATTCAGTGGTCCGGCTATATTGCGATTATCCGCCTGGGCAGCCCGCGAGCTGGCCGATGCTCATTACCGTTTCACACTCCGTATCAACTGGACGCCCGATCTGAACGATAATTCGCTTCGCAGCAAGTTGCAGGATTTCCGCCAGCAAAATGGCCGAAAACAAGTTGTTTCCCAGAATCCCTTCGGCTTACCATCCCGATTATGGCAGGCATTTGCGGTAGAAGCAGGCATTTCAGATCTGCAACGCTGGGCCGACCTGCCCGCCAAGCTCCTGAATCGATTAGCAGAACGCATCATTAACAGTCAGTTTCAGGTATCAGGAAAAACGACGTTCAAAGATGAGTTTGTGACCTGTGGTGGCATTTCACTCGATGGACTGAACCAGCAAACCCTGGAAAGCAAAGCCCAGCCGGGACTGTTTTTTGCGGGAGAAGTGCTGGACGTTGATGGCATCACAGGCGGCTTCAATTTCCAGAATGCCTGGACCACAGGCTTTATTGCCGGGTTAGCTATCGGCAATAAAGCGTCTTCATTACAGCCGAGTTCAGCTAGTTAGGCGGCAGACGATAGATCCAGATTCGCATCCGATTGATCTCCCAGATCCCAACTCGGATCATTGGCATCCAGTTGAGTCGATTGTCGGGCAGATAATGTAGACTGATAGGCGCGCTGAAGTTCGATCAAAGCTTCCTGCCCTGTTTGCCATCTTCGTATAACGTTTACCTGGCGCACGAGCTCCGGCGATTTGGGTACGTTTATCTGGGCAAAGTATTCCGGCATGCGTTCCGTCATCCGACTTACCAGTTCTTCGATCGAGCCACTAATGAGCTCGGGCGATAGTTTGGTAATCTGGATAAGTGCACGGGCCATGGAGGCTGTATAAAAAGCGCAGTCGATATCCTGATGCCGTATGGGTACACCATCGTGCAGGCGCTGGAGATTGAGTCCACCATCTTCCAATCGCTCCGAAGCAGCGGGACTACCAACTGGTTGGGGAAATACAGTATCTACGTATCGCTTAAACTTGTCCCACCAGGGTGGTTTTCCGTTTGGCTTCAAGGTATCACAGAAGAGAACACGCTGGGGCAGATCAGGCTGTTGCGTGTTCATCAGTAATAATGCGGCTCCCAAATGGCGATCATCGGCAGCATGACGGCGTTGTACAACAAAACAATGAAGTTGCTGATGGCTTTCCGCCTGAAGTCGCTCGGTCATTGTTTTAATGGCCCGCAGTGAATCTTCCATATACCCTTCTGTTACTACATGAATGGGTAGCAGGGTTGAGAATAAGGCTTCGTGTCGAAGCTGACGGGCAATCAGATTCAAGGCCGTTGTATCCGACCGTCGGGTGCCAAAATAGTAGCCAATATCTTCCCGGGCTTCACCAGCGGGCATATCAGCAAAACTCACCGAGTCGCCATAAGCCCCCTGCCGACTGGTTGGGCTGTACCGAAATGGCACTTCCAGATGTTCGCGATGGGCAGCTAGATTATAAATGCGTTTTTCAAATTTTGCCAGTAACGGCTCGTAGGCGTCTGGCTCAAAATAAACCTGATTACTGGAGCGCAACAGGTGCTGGGCAATAGCATCCTGCTGGAGCAAGCGCTCCAGGGCATCATCATGATGCTTAAAATAACTGCGTAAGGCTCCTTGTTGAATAAATTCTTCGGTGTCGTGTTCAACCTCTACACTCCGGTCTGCACCTGCTACCGTACCCTGCTCGATCCACTGGCGCAGGTATTGGGTTACGGATTCATCGAAGGCAAGATTGGCTTGCTCCGCCTGTTCTTTGGTATACTCAGTTTGGTAAATTTGTAGGCGATTTATTGGCTCGGGTTCACTAAAACCGAGTGCCATCAATGCATTCATGCAGGTTGTTAGGGCTTTCTAAAGTTTTCTCTAAAATACGACTTTTCAGTGGATTATTTTGTCGTATAAATAACCTGCTATCAATATATTTTTAACTTAGTATGAATAAACAAATCAGGCAGGCTTGCGCGGATAAACTACCGTTCATCCCCAGCAAACCTGTCTGACTATTTTCAGTAAATTAGCTCTAATACTGACTTACGACGGCTTATTTCTCAGCACTGCCCGAGCGTTTTCCTCATCCCGCTTTAATTGGGCAACCAGTGCTGGTAATCCATCAAATTTCTGTTCTGGTCGAAGAAACTCCCGAAACCTTAACGTTAAATGTTCACCGTAGATATCTTTGTCAAAATCGAAGATATACGTTTCAATGGTTTGATTCGTACCGGCAACCGTTGGGCGGAATCCAATATTGAGCATGCCGCCAAGCGTCTGTCCACCGTATTCTACATCAACAGCGTAGACACCATTTGCCGGAACAAGCTTAGCTGGGTCGTCTACCTGCATATTGGCGGTTGGGAAGCCAATCGTGCGGCCCAATTGCCGCCCTTTTACAATCGTTCCCGTCAGATTGTATTCCCTGCCCAGAAATAGATGGGCGGTATGAACATGGCCCTCGTTGAGAGCCGCCCGAATTTTAGAGGAGCTCACACCTACAGCGTCTATATCCTGACGGGGTATTTCTTCGACTTCAAACCCGTATTCACTCTGATGCGCCCGGATGTACTCAAATCCGCCTTCACGGTCGCGGCCAAACCGGTGGTCGTAACCAATGACCAGTTTTTTAGTGCCGATTTTTTCAAGTAGAATCTGGCGGATGTACTCCTCCGAGGTCAGTTGCGAGAACGAACGGGTAAACGGAATAATCACTAAGTGATCAACCCCCGCCTGATCAAGTAAGTCAATTTTTTCATCGAGGGTTGTCAGCAGTTTTAGATTCTGGCTATCATTGGAGACAACGGTGCGTGGATGTGGCCAATACGTAATCAACACCGACTCTCCCCCACTCGTTTTGGCAACCTCGGTTAGCCGGGCTAAAATAGTCTGGTGCCCGCGGTGTACACCATCAAAAGTCCCACTTGTTACAATGGCGTTTGCTAGCGGTTGTATATCATTGAGCCCTCTATAAATAATCATTCGATGGTATATAGAAGCCAGGGATTGACCATTCCTGACAAATTCCTGACAAAATTAATTTTCCCGGCACGTTTCAATAAATTTTTCGATGGTGTGCGCATCCTCTACCCGGAAATCGCCGATACGTGTCCGGCGTAAGCTACTCATATACGCTCCATTATTGAGCAGTAGGCCAATATCGCGTACCAGGCTGCGAATATAGGTGCCTTTAGAACACACGATACGAAAATCTACTTCGGGGAAACGATTGACCTCCACCTCAAATACCAAAACGGTTACCTGTCGGGCTTTAATTCCCCCTTCAACCCGGTCAGCAGTTTCACCCCGACGGGCCTTTTCATACAACCGCTCCCCATTGACCCGGATAGCCGAATAAATAGGGGGAACTTGCAGAATATCGCCCGTAAGCTGTTGGGCGGCTACCCGAATTTGTTCGGGTGTAATACCAGACGTATCAAATTCGGCGTCGAAGGTGGTTTCAAGATCGACGGATGGTGTGGTCTTGCCAAGCACAAGTGTTCCGGTATATTCTTTTTCCTGCGCCTGATACTGGTCAATTTGTTTGGTCATTTTACCAGTGCAAAGAATGAGTAAGCCGGTAGCTAATGGATCAAGCGTACCCGCATGACCAATTTTCTTGAACTTACAGGCATATTTTAGCTTGTTGGCCACATCGAACGATGTCCAGGTAAGCGGTTTATCAATCAGAATAATCTGACCGGGATCGGGAGTTTGTTGTAACACAGAGATACACAGAGAAGCACAAAGATACACGGCGGAAAGCCTCTTGATATCGTTGTGCTTCTCTGTGTATCTCTGTGAACTATTTTTATAAAACGTCTAACTTCACACCGGCTGCCACCAGGCCCAATAACAAAAGACCCAGCGCAATACGGTAATAACCAAATACTTTAAACCCGTAGCGCGTTAGAAAGCCAACAAAGCCCCGAATGGCCAGCAGGCCCACTATAAAGGCAATCGCGTTGCCGATGAGCAACATCTGGTAATCATCGGGTTGGAGAAGTTTATAGGTTTTGAGGAGCTTATAGCCAGAGGCAGCCGCCATTGTGGGTACCGCCAAAAAGAACGAAAACTCGGCCGCCTGCGTCCGGGTCAGCCCCTGGAACATACCCCCAATAATGGTTGCGGCCGACCGTGAAACACCAGGAATCATGGCGATGCACTGAAAAAAGCCAATCTTCAGTGCATCTGGTACGCTTACATCCCCATCCTTAGGCTGTACGTTCACGATTCGGTCAATAAATACCAAAACGATTCCACCCAGCAACAGTGTAATTGCTACGACCACCACATTTTCGAGCAGCGAATCAATGAAATCGTTCAGTAAAAAACCAATGACAGCGGCAGGCAGAAACGCAATCAGAATTTTGCTGTAAAAATCCAGCATAGGTTGCCAGCGAACAGGAAAGGATTTCAGATAGCCCGGCACTACAAACGATTCCGTACGGGGATCCGTTAGGAACCGGCGATGATACAGTACCAATACAGATAGAATACAGCCGAACTGGATATCAACAGTATATAGTTTAGTGAATTCGTTACCGGCAATACCAGCCAGAGAAGAGTAGATAATCATGTGACCCGTTGAGGAAACCGGAAGAAACTCGGTAAGCCCCTCAATAATGGCCAACGCAATTGCGTGAATAAGCTCCATTAAAAGTAGTTATAAAGTTAGAGAGCCATAAAGTTATTGAGTTGAAAAGAGACCGCCACTAAAGGGAATCACTTTTCAACTCAATAACTTTATGGCTCTCTAACTTTCCTTACGCCTTTGGGCGAGCAAGGATAGCGAAAAATTCAAGAACAAAACCGCCCATAACAACAATAGGCCCAAGCGTAAGTCCCAGGAAGCCAAAGCCGAACTCTTCTTTATCCAGGCTCATAATAAAAAAACCGGCCAGAATGATACCGATGCCCGCTAACATCAGTGTATAGTTTTGCCGACCAAACGGAAGGGCAGCTGCCGACGTCCGGGAAGCCTCGCTGCTCACCGTGCGGGTCGAAGCCGTTTTGGGAGCTACGCTAGTCGCAACTACTGTTTTCTTAGCTGGTTCGTCGCGGATTAGTGTTGCCGGGCCAGCCTGTTTATCTTTTGCCATAGTCTTTTTGTGTTATCAATATAACTCATCCAATGTCAGTCCCAGATACCGGTGAACAGCCTGGAACGTACTTACAAAACCGATCAGCACACCTAGCCCAACAATGCCCGCCATCAAAAAGGTTATCTTTTCTGGGTCCTGGAAAGTCGATAACTCAGGCAGGTTATGGATGGCAAGTTGCAAACTTGCCAGCAACAAGCCAACGGCAATAACGCCTGCCAACAACCCCTGCCACATACCACGTCCCAGAAACGGCCGAGTAATGAACGCATTGGTAGCACCAACCAGTTGCATACTCCGAATCAACATCCGTTGCGAGTGAAGCGCTAGTCGGATCGTATTATTCATCAGTACCACAATAATGATCAGTAAGATCACTGCAAAGGCCGACATGATGGCGTAAATCTTAGTGATATTCCTATTGATGTTATCTACCAGATTTTCCTGATAAACAACTTCGAACACACCGTCGATTTGCTCTAAATCCTGTTTAACCTCCTGCAACTTGGCTTCCTCAAAATACCCTTCATTCAGTTTGATCCGATAGCTGTCATGCAGCGGATTCTCCCCCAGAAACTTCGAAAAATCCTCTTTTGTTTCAGCGATAAACTCTTTGGCGGCTTCATCTTTCGTAACCAGACTAACCTGCGCTTTACCGTTAGCCTTCAGAACATAAGGTCGCCCAGCAATCGTTTGAAATAAGGCTTCCGCCTTTTTCTCACTGAGGTCTTTATCTAAAAACGCCCGGATTTCATAGTTTTCGCGGATATAGGTAACCAGCTTTTTTGACTGTATAGCCAGCAATCCACAAAAACCAATTAAAAACAATGCCAGCGTCAGGCTAAACAAAATCATGCCGCTGGGATACGCACCTACTTTTTTCTTCGTACGAGCCATTCAGGGGTTCGTGTTATGGGACAAAAATAACGGATTAAACCGCTAAGCGGTCCAATTTAACAAAATTTAGCATTCTGCACCTGAGAAACCAACGTAATGGGCTCTATTCCCCGTATAGTTACGTCCAATATTTCAGCTAACCGAATATTTCAGTTTATATGAGGTCCGTTAGGCTTCATTTCCAGGATTTCTACCAGGTTTACAACGCGATATATCAACTCAAGTAGAATCAAGAGAATAGTTGATAAAACTTGCGTTTACAAACCTTGCACTGATAGATTTTAACTGGAAGGGACTTAGCCCATTCGGGGCGATGCATTCGTTTGAGAGTAACGCTGTCACAGTTGGGACATCGCTTTTTAAACGTAACCTTTCTATACAGGTAGATGGCCATTAAGGCAAACAGGATACCCAAAAGGGTAATCAAACCATACTCTTCCAAAAACTTCATCATGTTAAAAAATCCACCGAATCACTCCATAAACCAACACAAACGTAACCAGCCAGATGGCTATCCAGGTCAGGGTACGGATTGTTCCATGGTTTTTTTGGCTCATGACAAAGCAGAGGCTAGGGGCTGAGTTTACGTATCCCTACATACGTACAATGTAGCTTAACGGTTGCTCAACTGCAACAAAAGTTCAATCTATTATTCAATAAATGCCATGAATATACTAAAAAGAATCTTTCTGCAAAAATGATGACTTAACCAATGAGCAAGACGGGCAAAACATACCGCCTAAAATCTGTAAAAATAATCGACTGAAGAAGGCATAATGAAGCGTACTTATTCCTAAATGGAATAAACTGTACAAGGAAAATCAGCAATACGAAAGCAGCATAAGTGGGCGAAATTATTTTTCAAATCGACAATGAAGTTCGCTTAGCGATTAGCCCTACCTGATAATATTTCTTCCCGCAGGCCGCACAGTGATAGGCTTTACTCGGAACAAATTTCATCAATTTAGGACGGGCTATCCGGTCGGGGTAGGGATTTCCGCAGGTCGGGCAGCTCTTTTTAAAACGAATTGTTCGGAAGAGGTACAGTAGCAATGAGGCCATGACAACTGAGCCAACAGCCAGGAGGATAAGATGGAGCGACATGGTTCAGAGGAATTAGAGTGGGTTACTTACTAGATGATTAAACCCTAAAATAGTCACCCCAACAGACTCTAAAAACCGCAATGCATAGATCGAATTTATTAAACGGCTAAATCAATCCCTCCCCCCGAAAATTTAGTTGGAATCCGGCATTGTGATAGAGCGAAGAGATTATAAAGCCCGTATACCCCTGACTTATAAAAAAGCCCCTACTAGCAAAATCTAGCAGGGGCCTGGCCTATTAAGTATGAATTC
This sequence comes from Spirosoma migulaei, assembly GCF_054776855.1. NCBI lineage: Bacteria > Pseudomonadati > Bacteroidota > Cytophagia > Cytophagales > Cytophagaceae > Spirosoma > Spirosoma migulaei. The sequence continues at coordinate 83,678 of NZ_BAAHBG010000028.1, forward strand.
TAGTATACTAGTAACGGTATGGTAACAGTATTTGATGGATTGAAGTAAATTATTAGTTACCAAATATTCAAATCATCTAACAAAAGATACAATTAAAGCCAATCATTATCCAATTATCAGCACTTAACTCAATGACTGATTGCTATTCGTTCCATTAATTTTGTTTCTCGAATCAGGAGCACTACACACCTCTTGCGGATACCCTACCTCAACTAAATACAACCCATTTGCTGGGGCGGCTCTACCTGCTTTGTTTCGGTCTCTGGACAGAATAATCTGTTCAAACTGATCAAGGTTCATTCGTTCCTGTCCGATCTCAATCATAGTCCCAACAATGGTACGAACCATACCCCACAGGAACCGGTTCGCCCGAATATGGAACGTTAGGGTATTCTCGTCAATACGTTCCCAATAGGCAAAATCGAGCCGACAGTTAAAGTGCGTTACGTTTGCGCGGGCTTTGCTGAAACTTTGAAAATTAGTATGTTGTAACATCAACTGACAGGCATCATTCATTATGGCTTCGTTGAGCACTGGCCGAAAATGATATGTCAGGCCACTTTGAAACGCACTTTTCTGGCGGCAGATTCGATACTGATAGTACCGAAAGATGGCCGAAAAGCGAGCGTGGTGGTTTTCCTGAACCGGAAAAATCCGGTGAATAACAATGTCTTCAGGTAGAATACAATTAATGGAATAGAGAAGAGCTTCGGTCAGTGGAAGTGGCTCATTTACATCGAAATGAGCAAACTGCTGGCTGGCATGAACGCCCGCATCTGTTCGGCCACTGGCAACCACATACATAGGTTTACCAAGTCGTTTGGTCAATGCGGCTTCGAGCGTGGTTTGTACACTGCATCCATTTGCCTGTGTTTGCCAGCCATGATAGGCCGTACCCCGGTACGATAATTCAATAAAATAACGCATCGCTGGCAAAAGTACCGCTTAATCGCTTGTCCCGCTAGTTACTCTTCCCTAATCATCTTTCGATGCTCCTTACCCCAGTCGATCATCGCCTGTATAATGTTCGCAAAAGTTTTGCAATAGGGCGTTGTTTCATATTCTACCAGCACTGGCGAATCGGGATACACCTTACGTACAATTATCTTGTTCATTTCCATCTCTTTCAATTCCTTCGAAAGCATCCGGGTCGTGATTAGGGGAATGCTTCGCTGTATTTCCCGAAACCGCTTGTTTCCATTACACAAGGAGTTGATAATCGGCAATTTCCACTTACCCCCAATTACATAAATCGTATCCTGAAGGGCTTGTATTTCCTCTGCCGGGTTTCTATTCGTTGCTGTCTCAGCCATTTTTGATCTCTGTCATTTTGGTATACACGAGTATACTGATTACAAAGTTATACCAATCTGCAAATACCTTTGTCGGGTCATAAAAAAATAACTGAAATGAACCCAACAAAGGAATTCAATAGCCGGAATCGGCGCACCGTTTTTATTACAGGAACCAGCACAGGACTGGGAAAACTAACAGCCATCTATTTTGCGAAACAAGGCTGGAATGTGGCTGCTACCATGCGCACCCCAGAAGCCGAAACCGAACTAACGCAGCACCCTACTATCCAGATTTTCAAACTGGATGTGACCGATGTTGAGCAGGTAAAAACCGCGACAGAGCAGGCCATTGCGGCATTCGGTAAAATTGATGTCGTCGTGAATAATGCCGGGATGGGAACCTATGGCCCGCTGGAATTCGCCGAAGAAGCAACCATCGATTGGCAGTTTGCCGTAAATGTGCGCGGTCCCATCAACGTGATTCGTGCTTTTTTACCTCACTTTAGAGCGAACGGCGGTGGTCTGTTCATCAACATCAGCTCGTTCATGGGTGTAACGACAGCTGTACCCATTGGCTCCTTGTACAACATGTCGAAGTTCGCACTGGAAGGGCTGACCGAAGGATTGTATTACGAATTGAAGCCGTTGAACATTGAGTTGCGCCTGGTGGAACAGGGCGGTTCTACGGGAAATAATTTCGGGGCTAATATTATTTGGAACACGCACGAAACCATAAAGGATTATGATGCCATAACAGATAAGGTAAAAGGCCTGATAGGCAAGTCGGACCCTAGCCTACTGGATGATCCACAGGATATTGTTGATGTAATTTATAACCTCGCCACTGGCCAAAGCAAACAATTCCGAACCCTGGTAGGTAATACGGGAAAAGGGTTAATGGCTCTTAGAAATTCGGTTCCTATTGAAGACTATTTAGAAAAAATAGCTGCTAATTTCCAGTAATTGATTTGGTCTTGAGCTATAAAAGCAAAAAGCACGTATCCAGCCAGACACGCGCTTTTTGCTAAAGCTGTATTTATTAACGTGGACCACGCCCACGATGTTCTCCTCCAGTTGATCCACCACTAGGTTGTTGGGGCTGGATTTGTGGCTGTTGCGGTTGCATACTACGTCCACCACCCTGCGGCATCTGATGAATTTCTCCACCGCTTCGTCCACCGGGCATCGGCTGCGAACTCATCTGGGGTTGCCGATCAACGCGTTCGAATGACCGGTTAGGCTGTTGCATTCCCCCTGGAGAAGCATTTCCCTGTTGAACTCCTCCAGGCGCGTAACTTCCCCGATTCGACTCAAAGCGATTCGACTGAGGTTGAGGATTACCAGGAACAGGCGTTGCACCGTAACTCCCCCCTCGATCCACTGGCGCATTCCCACTATAATTACCACGATTAGGCATAGTAGCTCCACCATCGTTAGGTCGATTAGGCGTAGCGTTGTTGTTATAATCCCGGTTTGGTGTTCCATTGCTATTGTTTCCGTTATAACCTCCTCGGTTTGGAGCACCATTGCCGTTGTAGTCTCGGTTCGGCGTATTATTGCCATTGGTATAATCCCGATTGGGCGCATTACCAGGACCATTATAATACCCTCTGTTCGATGGCATGTTACCGCCATAATTAGGTCGGGGCGAATTATCGAACCGGTCATTACGACCATAATCCCGCCGGTTATCATAGCCCCCACCAGGGCGATAAAAGCCTACCGACCCATTCCCAATGACCGAACGTCCCGGCCGATCCATATGATCGATTCGATAGACAGGAACACTCCGACGCGTAATCCGCTCAATATCGCCACGCGGTGGGCCATACACATAAGCCCGGTTGTTTGAGCGATAGATATTATTAAAGATTATCGTGTTCTGATAGATATTTACGACCTGAGGGCGGGGTACATAATAACTATACAAGTTCGGGCTGGTAATGTAAATCTGCGGCACGAAGGTCCAGTAGAAAGCCGGAATGTTAATATTCACGTTGATATCCCAGCCAGGAGCCAGTGGAGCCCAGCCATAATATCCACCACCCGACCGCCACGATACCCAGGCTGGACCCCAGTCTGAACCCGGAATCCATAGCCAGCCACCAAAAGCCTGATCGAAAATCCAGCGGCCATAGTGAAAGGGAGCCCATCCCCAGGGATAATCCGATACCCAAGTGTTACCATATTCCGTTACAACCCAATGACCAGCACTTGCATACGGCTGAAAATCAGGCCCGGCATTGGGCAACCACACATTACCGTAACCAGGATGCTGTATCCACTGCCCATAGGGAGCCAACTCATTATAGAACGACTCAACAGGCACACTAACGCCTGGCTGAGCAGCCACTTTGCCAGAATAGACAAAGCCACTCATTACCAGCGCAATCAGGGCAATATATTTTAGTATTCTCTGGGTTTCCATGGCGAGATGTTGTTTATCAGGAAGAGCTATTCAAACTCTTCGAGAGTTAGATAGTCTGAACAGGTAAACGTTTAACGAACTACTAAAAAAAACGCTTATTTCTGGCATAAAAAAACATCCCGAAAGGGTAAACCTTTTCGGGATGTTGATTCGAAATAGAAGCTACTAATGCCTTACTCTTCGTTGGTAATAAACATTTTCGGTTTGGGTGCTTCAATACCATCTTTACCAAACTGCCGGGCAATATTCTCAAGCATGTAATAATAGGTCTCCCAATAGGTCTCGCTCTTGGTCCAGACCCGCACATCGTAATCGCGGGAGTTAGGATTCAGTTTGGCAATCAACACATCATGTTCACGATCCTTAAGCGCATACGGGCAGGCTTCGATCACACGCATAATAGAGGCTTTTGTAGCATCAATATCGTTCTGACTACCCACACCGTACACCTGATCAACCCGAATAACCCCTTTCGTGCTAATATTCACAATTGCCGAGGTTGACAGAGGACCGTTGGGCAGAATAATCGTTTTGTTATCTAACGTTACCAGCGTGGTATCGAAGATGCGGATGGCTTCCACATTGCCCGTGAATCCCTGAGCTGTCACCAAATCACCAACACGAAATGGCTTGAAAATTAAAATCAAGACACCACCAGCAAAGTTAGCTAAGCTCCCCTGAAGTGCCAGCCCAACGGCCAACCCAGCCGCACCGATAATGGCGACAAAGGAGGTGGTTTGAACACCAAGCGTACTGGCAATACTCAACAGCAGCAATACCCGCAGAATTCCGTTCACGAGGGAGATTAGAAACGGTTGCACGTCGCGGTCAACGTGCCGTTTTGTCATCGCGGATGATAATAGTCTGGTAATCCAGCCAATTACCCAAAGACCAACAATAAGGGTTATGATGGCCAGTAGCACACGGCCACCATAGAGCGTAACAAACGTTACTAGCTGGGTGTAAAAAAGTTCGACTCTGGTTTGCGCCTGTTCCATAAGTTACTAGGATGGAAAGTTAGTTTGGAACTAAGACGCGGGTAAACAGAAAAGTAACTCACTGGAAGCTACTCATATATAGTAAGTTTTATGCAAATTTTGACTCTATAGCCAGTTTTTACGCCGGAATATCCAAACGGTCAACGCAGATGATAGAACCATCATGGCTAATGCAAAAACGTATCCGTATTTCCAATGTACCTCTGGCATCTCATCGAAGTTCATGCCCCAGATACTGGCTAGTAAGGTAGGTGGTAGAAAAACCAGCGAAACAACCGTAAATATTTTGACAACCCGGTTTTGTTCCAGATCAATTAAACCGAGGTAGGTATTCTGTAAAAACTCCAGTCGTTCAAAAATAAAATTCGTGTGATCGATCAGGGAATTGATGTCTTTGATCAGTGTTCGGAGTCGTTGCTGTTCGAGTTCGTTAAACCACCCATCGGAGCGAATCATCGACGATATAACGCGCTGTTTATCAACCACATTTTCCCGAATTGACATGGTTAATTCCTGGTAATCGTTGATATTGAGCAGCATTTCCTTGTCGAGGTTCGCATCCAGATCAAGTATTCGATTGATTGCCTTGATTTCACCCGACACCAATTCAATCAAATCAGCATCGTAATCAATCCTCGACTCGAAAATGGAGATCAATATCTGTGCCCCATCGCTAAACAACGCCCGGCGCGACTTGATGCGCTTGACCGTGTCGGCAAAGGACTTTATATCGGCATTGCGATAGGTGAACAGGGTGTCGTCTTTAAGGATAAAACTGACGGGGACGGTTACGTAGCGCTGTTCCTGATCAGGCACCAGGAAATTGGAATTAGCGATCATAAAGTCGTCCTCTTCAATATAGCGCGAACTGCTTTCAATTTCCAGCTGCTCCTGCTGACTCAGAAAATCCACATCGAATTTTTCTTCAACACTCTTAATTTCGGCGGCTGTCGGGTTTTGCAGATCCACCCAGAGGGTTCGCTCGGTGTCGGAAAAGGAGTCAATATCACGGATTTTTCGAACGGCGGTTTCGTCCTGCTGAAAGATGCGAATCATGGTAGCTGAGTGGCAAGTATTGGGCCGCTAAGTTCGCAGAAAAGAATGGTACTGGCGCATGCCGGTTTGTTATTCCGAGCCTACCGCCCATTGGCTACTTTATGAAACTGGTAAAACAGAGTTTCAAGCAATCGGTCATCTTAGTCACCTCACTTTATGTCAGCGTTTGATACAACATTCATTATACGCAATATCTATAGATCCTTTCTGATGACGAATGAAGAGTTTCGGCCCCACTACGCACAAATTCCCGGCAAATAGTGTTATCTATCTAACCAGCCCTAACCCGGTCGGTTAATGATTATGCAACCGGAGTATAAAGTCGATTCTTCATCAACTAGTCAACTCACTGAAACGCAACGGACTGCCCAGCCCAATGCCAGTGATATTTGGGAAACAGCGCTTACCCTGGGACTTCCAGCCGCCCTTTGGCGATTACCCAATCATCAGGATAAACACCTGATTGTATCATTTGACGAGATACTGCCTCGCGTTTCGGCTGATCTGGATGAATTGCCTGCTGGTTTTCTCGTGAGCCCTTTCGATAATCTCGCAAAGGATGCACCCGTAGAAGCGCTGTTAGCTGAGCATTTGGATACAACGGGTAGCGTACCGCAAACCCTTTTTTTGCGGGCCGATATCCAGGCAATTTTTCCCGAGAGTGGACCTTCTTCAGTAAAGCAAAACGAGCATACAACCGCGTCGGTAGAAACCACTGACCAGTTCTGGCATGAATTATCGGTTCGGTCTACACATAAAACGAGCCGTAAAACGACGTCTGGATCGCCTACGCCTGTCCTTGACCCTACTATACAGGTCGTTTACGAGCGAAATGTAAAGGAAGCGGTAGAATCCATTAAACGGGGTGAATTGCGAAAGGTTGTTTTAGCGCGAACAAAGCAAGTTTTGTTTACTGATGCACCAAATGCCATTGAGCTGTTTGATAAGCTTTGTCAAAAGTACCCTACTGCGTTCGTATCGGCGGTTTCGATTCCGGAACGGGGACAAATCTGGATGAGTGCCACCCCAGAGCGCTTAGTCAGCATGAGCGCCGATGGCATTTTTCAGACGGCATCGCTGGCGGGTACGCAATCGGCCTTTCATCCGGATGGTACGGCTAAACAACCGTCCAAAGCCATGTGGTCGCAGAAGGAAATTGAAGAGCAGGCAATCGTGAGCCGCTATATTATTGAATGTTTCAAGAAAATCCGATTACGGGAGTACATTGAGGAAGGGCCCAAAACCATTATTGCGGGTAATCTGATGCACCTTGGCACTTCGTACACCGTAGATACACAGGCTGTTCGCTACCCACAACTGGGTACGGTTATGTTGCGGTTATTACATCCAACATCAGCCGTTTGCGGAACGCCCCGGAATGCAGCCTTTACTTTTATTCGGCAACACGAGCCCCACGATCGCGAATTATACAGCGGTTTTCTGGGGCCGGTGAACATAAATGCGAATAATGAAGGACCTACAAGTAGTATTTTTGTACACATTCGGTGTATGAAACTCGAAGGCAAACTGGCTACCCTATATGCGGGTGCAGGGATAACCGAAGATTCGGAACCTGAACAGGAGTGGCAGGAAACCGAAATGAAATGTCAAACCTTACTTAAGGTAATGATGAATGTAGAATGAATAATGTATAATAGATTGTATGTCAACCTATTATACATTATTCATTCTACATTCATCATTACTTAGGCCCCTTCGGCTGGGTCATTCGGGGCCCGGGAGCCATCTTCTGCGGTTCGATCACCCGCTTCGCTAGCAGCCGATGATTGGGTGTCAGCGTCAGGCGCGGTGCCCTCATTGTCGGCGTTTTTCGTCGTAATCAGGGGTTCTTCACCCGGTTGTGTATGTGCCATAGGTCGTGAGTGATATTGTTGAGAATTAGACTGGCTTACGTTGCCATCTACAACAAAACCGCTTCCGGTCAGGCATTGTTTACTCCATACTATCGTCGTCCAGATCGTCGTCGATACTATCGTCGTCTAAATCTTCATCCAGATCTTCCGGATTAAAGTCGTCTTCAATGTCGTCCAGATCATCGGCTCCATAGCCGCTACCGGCTCCTGAACCCAGTTCATCGAAGTCGGCTCCGTCTTCATCGAAGTCATCATCATCGTCGTCAAATGCAGCTGATTCTGGATCAGGGTTCAACATCAGCACGTCTTCATCCTGATCAAACGTTGGCTGGTAAATCATGGTTAATAAAGGATAAAAGTTAGTTCACTTCGTTTAACGCGGCTCTTTCCCGGAAGGTTTAAACAGCGCCCAAACTTATTGAATAAATGATTCAAAACTACAAGGGCTGTATAAAGTTTATTCAATAAGCTACCTGAATTAGTTCGTTACCAAGTCATTGTAGTGCTTGGCCAAAATAGATTCTTTGGAGCCCGTTGATTCAAGTAGCACAGAAACCAGTATCTACAAAAATTTATTTTGAACAAGTACAAGTCATCTTATGTCACTAGCCTAGCCACTTTACAACACGACCAAATCCGTATCTAATGAAGAATTATCAGCTCCGGCGCCTGTCCGACCAACCCATTCTGCAAACGAGTGATGTACCCCCCAGTATTGATGGTTTTGAAGTCCTGGGGGCATTCAACCCCGCAGCCTGCCTGTTCAACGATGAAGTTCTACTTCTATTACGTGTGGCAGAGGCTCCAAAAGCCGAAGTAGGTTCCATCATTATACCCTTAATTGAGGAGCAGGATGGCATTCCATCACTGGTAATCAAGCGCTTTGCAGAGCCTACCGCCCCCTATGACCCTCGTGTAATTACGTTAAATGGGAAGGTTTATCTAACCTCGCTAAGTCACCTGCGCCTTGCCCGAAGCAAAGATGGCATTCATTTCACAATTGATGAAAAGCCATTTTTATTCCCTGCCCGCATGGACGAATCCTATGGTATCGAAGACGCCCGGATTACATTTTTAGACGGTAAATACTGGATTACATATACCGCTGTATCCGAACACGGCCCTGGCGTTGGCCTGGCTGTTACAACCGATTTCGTGACTGTTGAGCGCGTTGGTATGATTTTACCACCTCCAAACAAAGATGTGGCTTTGTTTCCTCAGAAAATTAATGGAAAATACATGCTGCTTCACCGCCCTATGGTATCGGACATCGGTAAGCCATCGATTTGGCTGGCCGAATCAGACGATAGTGTTCACTGGGGAAATCATCGCTTTTTGTTTGGGGGCCGTGGTCATACCAGTCTGGATCCACTCGCGAATCCGTTTGGTTGGGAAGGCGCAAAAATAGGTGCCGGCCCTGAACCTATACTCACCGACGAAGGCTGGCTAGTTTGCTACCACGGAGCCGACCCAACCCATTCCTACTCGCTGGCGCTGGCTTTACTAGACAAAGATGACCCTGCGCATGTATTAGACCGGTCTAGCTTGCCCTTACTATCGCCCGAACTTACGTGGGAGCGGGAAGGCTTCTTTCCCAATGTAGTGTTTTCAAACGGCTGGGTTCAGTGGCCTGCCCACAGTGATAAAGCAGGCCAAATCTGGGTGTATTATGGCGCAGCCGATTCGGGGGTTGGACTAGCCGAGCTGGTGCGGAGTTAGTTAATGGTTAGTGAGTTAGTAGTTATTCGTAAGAGTCATTACTAACTCACTAACCACTCGTATATTGGGTTCACTATGAGCCCTATCCTGACAATTGCCCGTTTTGAATTCGCTTATCAGTTGCGACAGCCAGCATTTTACTTATTTGCTGTTCTTATAGTGGGGCAAGGAGTCTGGTACTCCTCCCAATTATCAACGCTTTATGCCTATAGTGATCCCGCTGTTACTGCGTACCTGACGTTAGCCTCGCTGGGGGTAATTCTGTCAGTAGCCACCGTTTTACTGGCTGGCCAATCACTGACGAAAGATCTGGAATATCGTACCAACGCATATCTCTACACCTTACCAATTACCAGTCGGATGCACGTTGCCGGGCGCTTCATTGGCACATACTGCGCGGCACTACTGCTCGCGTTATTTTATCCACTTGGCATTACACTTTTTACATCCATTTATACAACCAGTTCAGAAACGGCATGGCTAGCGCTCACGGACGGATTTATCCGGTTGCTTGCCCAAAACATCTTTATTGTTATTAGTCTGACGTTTTCGCTGACCATTTTTCTACGAAGTATACGAGGGGCTTATGTAGCGCTCTTTCTGACTGTTCTTTATTTTCTGCTCACCGAATCAAGCCTGAACCTTGTTTTGGATTCGGACCTGTGGCAACTGCTGGATCCATTTGGGGTAGGAATGGCGAGAGAATCTGTCGAGAATTTGCCGTTTAGCGATGATCCGCATGGATTTTTCGCTTACGCTGATCTATTTTTCATCAACCGGCTACTGTGGCTTGGCTTATCGTTTGGCCTACTAGCGTATGCAGAACAGCACTTTTCATTCGCCTATTTTGCCTGTAAAAAACCAGAAAAAACGCCCACCAAAGCCATGGCAGCCGGATTGCTGGCACCGTTAAAACTAGCTTCTGTGCAGCCTCGCTTTGGGGGTTGGTTATCGTGGCAAACAACCTGGCGGTTGGCAAAGCTTGAGTTTCTAAATCTGATTCGACAACCTGTCTTCCTGCTTACCGTAGGCTTACTCATGCTACTGGCCATCCTATTGGCAACAGTTTTAGGTTTGAACCCTGATTTCCCTGAACTGCCAATTACATCACGCATGACAGCCCTTCGCCTACCGTTAGGACTATTTATTGGCCTGTTTCTATTGGTGATGACTGGTGAGTTGGTTTTTCTCGAACGTACAGTAGGCTTTTGGTCTATTTATGATGCCCTGCCCCAATCCAATTTCGTTCTATTAGTCGCCAAATTAATGGCCCTAGTTGGCGTGGCTGCTTTACTGACTGTAGTACTTTTTGTTACCGGAGTTGGTGTGCAGCTTGGCAGCAGCTTCGACGATATTGACTGGGACCGCTATAGCGCTGATTTACTAACCGATGGCTTCTTACGGTATTGTCAACTCATAGCCCTTGCCGCATTGGTGGCCTCGCTCACAAATAATCGGCTGATGAGCCATTTCATCAATCTGCTCATTTTTGCTGTATTAGCCTTTGCCTATGAATTCAGCCCTGATAGCCAGTCCGTGTATTTCTACAGTTTCCTGCCGGGGTCTAAATCGTACTCCGACTTAATCGGTTTCGGGCCAACTACATCGCTTCGCCCTATTGTTCATTTTATGTGGTGGGGCGTAGCGGGCGTTTTATTGGCTTCATTTTTTCTCACCTGGAACCGGGGTGTAGTCAGTAGCTTGCCCGAACGTATTGGTCAGTGGAGGGATCGGTTTACCTGGCCTTATCAGTTGGCGTTCGTACTTTTTGGTGCCCTAATAGGTTTATCAATGTGGCAAACCCAGCAACGCCTTGTTGCCTTGCCCGCTACGCAAACCACCCGGTATAAAACCACTACCACAACTGTTCGATCTCTATCCGGCCAGTTAATTAGCCTTCAGATCATACACCATCACCCCTATCAGATTCAGCATATGCAGCGCGTCGTTGCGGTGGCGTTACACAGGGGCGAACAACTCTTCGGTAACTACCCTTATGCCGATTTGCGCATCAAAGAAATACCTGCTGGCATAGCTAACGTAGCATCTGAACCCGGCCAAATTCTGATCTCCGAAAGAGAAGGCTGGACTGCCGACAACGCGCAACCCGACAAGCTTGATTACATAGATTACCTGATTAGCCGTGAGGTATTTAAGCAATGGCTGGTGCATAAGCTAAATCCTGTAAAAAAAGCAGGAGACGGCTTTATCAGGCAGAGTCTGGCCGAATACCTGGCCTTGCAGGGTGTTGCCCGACACTATGGTTCCGAGCGACTCGCACAGCGTCTTACGCAACGAGCTAACTGGTACGCCAGAAGTCGGCAACGCAATCCTAAATCTGAACGGCCACTACTTCTATCGAGCGGAAATGATGCCGTCGAGCGCGGACGAGCGGCCCTTGCCTTAAGCAGTATTGAACAAGTGTGGGGAGATAAGCCGCTCAGTTTTACAATCAGTCAGTTTTACCAAAACGCAGTTCAGCACCCATCACAAGCTACGGCTACTGCTTTTTCTAATGAGTTAGCCCATCAGTTACCGGATGCATTACGCTATCTGGAAACTTATTTAAGCGATCAGTTCTGGTTCGATTTTAAAGTAGGTCGGGTTGCTAATTTGCCCAACGGCCTGACGGTTGAAATTATCTCAACGAAGTGGCGGGAAAATAAAATCGGCCAGAGACAACCAGTTCCAATCAACGACTATATACCGCTGGTCGTTCTTGACCAACATGATCACCCGATTTATCGGCAGTTGGCCCATCCCAATCCAGACGAACGGTACGTATCACTTCCGGCGCTTCCAAATGCCCGAAAAGTAATCATCGACCCGCTAGGTGCCTGGCCCGAGCCAAATAAACGTGATAATTACAAGATTTTCTGATTCTTCGACAGGATTTTTAACGCTAGAATTTATCTTGTTAATGCTGTCGAAAACGTTACAAATCCAGCACATAGAGTTGCCGGGCTATTTCCATGGTCAGGCTGGGATCGTAGGCCGCATTTAGTCGAACGGCGTTCTCGGCAACCGTTAGCGGCAAACCAGCTTGTTTACGCCGTTGGTTAACGTTCCGATAATCCTCAATGGGCCACACAAAGCAACGAGAGGCCGACGACGCACGAACTTTCCGACAGGCGATTTGTGTGCCATACAGTTGTGGTTTCTGCGCGTACATCAATGAACGGTCTAGCATCAACGCGTATTGATGAAAGGGCAATTCGCCTGCTTCGGCCGCTTTCTTTACGGCGGGCAGATAAGTATCTACTTTGTGTGAATGCTGAATGATATAAAAGACCGCTTCGTTAGTCGGCACGCCCACCATTGTTTTCCCCGGATAGCCATGTTGTCGCAGAATCATTTCGGCACGCTTCAGATTGCTCGAATCAATTAGAATCTGTTCACTCCAGAGTGCACCGGCCAGCTTCGTCCGACTCACCTTATATAGGGTGGTTAAACTATCCGTTAGCGGCTGATTATTACCCAGTTTAGTCAACCACACCCGATTGCGCTGATCCAGTACATACATACTGTCTAACTCATGTTTGAGTATGTTTTTCGATTGCGAAAAGGCGCAAACGGGTAGTAAACTGAGGGCGAATAGTAGGAATCTCATGATTAATTGTAAGTAATGGGCAAATTAGCAAAGATGAAGATACCGATGGCGGATTTTGAGTAATTTAGTAAGTCTTAATTTACCCTTTTTTATGAATCGCTTCACTCAACTTCTACTCTGTTTTCTACTGACAACTCCCCTGCTGGCCCAGATTCAAAAACGTGCGCTTACCGGTGCCGATTACGACCGCTGGCAGAGTGTCCGCTCCGAAAAAATTTCGAATGATGGCCGCTGGATTGCCTATCAGATTGACCCGCAGGATGGCGACGGACGGCTGGAGGTCGTAGCTGGTGGCTCGAACACCTCTACGACACGCTATGTATTCCCCCGTGGGTACATGGCCCAATTTACACCTGATAGCAAATTCCTGGTCATGCGCCTGAAAGTCCCGGTTGCTGATGTTCGTAAGGCGAAACTCAAAAAGCGAAAGCCCGATGAGATGCCTAAGGACAGTCTCCTCGCTCTGAATCTGTCGACCGGAAAGCCAACCAAATTGCCGAATGTCAAATCGTTTTCATTTGGCAAAGAAGCCGGTTCCTGGCTGGCGGTCGTTCAGGAACGGAAAGATGATAAAGAAAAAACGACGCCTAGAGGCAGTGCCCAAAGCTTAAAAGACACGCTTAATCCAGCCCCTCCTGTTTCTACAACCATTATAGCCACGCGAAAAGGCCCGGCAAAAAAACCAAAGGGTGATGATCTGACACTCTTCAACATGGCCGATGGTTCGCGAAAAACAGTTCGGTATGTTTCAAACGCGGTTGTATCTGATAATGGCCAGGCTGTATTTTACAGTAAAGAATCTGCCAATGACTCGCTGAAAACGGGCGAAAACGCGGTACCAGGTGTGTTTTTGTTCAATTCGGCCAACGGGAAAACGATGCTGGTGGACACCAGTTCAAAGCGGAAGATTTATAAAGGGTTGGCAATAAACAAAACCGGTGAGCAACTTGCGTGGATGGCCTCTGCCGATAGTGCGGGCGCTGATGTCAAAGTGTTTTCGCTCTATTATAAAAATCTGGCCCCGGCAACCGTAGCTAAAGGAAAGAAGCCGAAAACGCCCGTAATCGAAGCCCCATTTACGGTGATAGCCGACACGGCTGCCAAAGTTTTGCCCAAAGGCTGGTCGGTGAATGAGTTTCGTGAGCCGAAATTTGCGGATGATGGTAAGCGGCTGTATTTCTCAACCTCACCCATTGCGCCCAAGCCTACCAAAGACACGCTGACACCCGATGATGAAAAGGTTCGCATGGACATCTGGACCTGGACAGACACGCGTTTGCAACCCATGCAGCAACGACGGCTCAAGGAAGAAAAAGAACGCGGTTTCCTGACGGTTTATGATCTGGCAACCGGTAAAGTTATTCCATTAGCGAATCGGGAAGTGCCAACAGTAGCCTTCGACCCTAAAGTCAATACACGTTACGTATTAGGCTTGAGCGATTTACCTTATCAGGTTCAGGCGTCCTGGGACCCCGGCCATACAGACTTATACCTAATCGATGTTCAAACAGGCGAGAAAAAGCGAATCGCTAATGATATTATGGCGTCGCAACCGAAACTATCACCCGAAGGAAAGTATGCTTATTGGTTCGATGAGCGCGATTCACTCTGGCGGGCCTGGTCAATACTGGATGGCAAACGCATTGATTTGACGCGTGGTTTGCCCAGCAAATTTTTCGACGAAGAGCACGATACACCAAACCTACCCGGTGCCTATGGGGCAGCAGGCTGGACAACCGGCGACCGTTATGTGTGGCTGTATGATCGTTACGATATCTGGCAGGTTGACCCTACCGGCCGCGAGAAGCCGCTGAATTTGACTGCGAGCTGGGGTCGCAAAAATAAGGTTCGTCTCCGTCGTGCCGAACTGGACAATGAAGAGGATGATGCACCCGGTAGGCGGGGCGGCTCTATCGAAAAAGGTATAGACCCTAAAACCGAATTGTTCCTGACCGGCATCTGGGAAAGCGATAAATCGACCGGGATTCTGAAAAGTAAGAATGCACTTGCGGCAACAGACCCAACAACCCTGAGCCGCAGCAATCACCGTTATTTCGGGTTGAACAAAGCGAAAAATGCGTCGACCATGACGTTTTATAAAGGGAATTATCAGGAACCGATCAACATTTTTGTGACCGATACAACGTTGGCTACGCCGAAACAACTAACCCATGCGAATCCACAACAGGACAGCATCCGATGGGGCAGCGTAGAAATCGTGAAGTGGATCGGCACCAACGGCATCAAACTCGAAGGACTGCTCTTCAAGCCAGAAGGGTTCGATCCGAAAAAGAAATACCCAATGCTGACGTATTTCTATGAACGCAATGCCGAGACCCTGAACGATTACCGGGCTCCTTCTCCAAGCCGGTCGACTATTAACGTTCCCTACTGCGTGTCCAATGGCTATCTGGTCTTCATTCCGGATATAGTTTACACAACTGGCCAACCAGGGCCTAATGCCTATGATTGTATCGTGCCGGGTGTGCTGAGTTTGTTGGATAAGGGCTTTGTTGACCGCGACCGACTGGGTATTCAGGGGCAAAGCTGGGGTGGTTACCAAACTGCGTACATCATTACCCGCACGAACCTGTTCCGAGCTGCCGAAGCAGGGGCTCCTGTTGCCAACATGACGTCGGCTTACGGTGGTATTCGCTGGGAAACGGGTATCAGCCGGGCGTTCCAGTACGAAAAAACCCAGAGCCGCATTGGCGGTACACTCTGGGATAAGCCGATGAATTACATCGAGAACTCTCCGCTTTTCTTTGCCAACCGGATAGAAACGCCCCTCATGATGACGCATAATGACGCCGATGGGGCCGTCCCCTGGTATCAGGGAATCGAGATGTTCTCGGCGCTACGTCGCTTGAACAAGCCAGTCTGGATGCTGGTCTATAATGGCGAAGGCCATAACCTGACGCAACGGCACAATGCCAAAGATCTAAGCGTTCGGCTGTATCAGTTCTTCGATTATTACTTGAAAGACGCACCCATGCCAATCTGGATGAAGGAAGGTCGCTCAGCCGTTGAGAAAGATCGGGGCGAAATGAAGTATGGTCTATCAGTAGGGTCGACGCAAACCCAAAGCAGCGGGACAAACTAATGGTAATGTATAATGGACAATGAATAATGAAATGACCAACACGTCTGTAAAATTGTACATTACTCATTGTCCATTATACATTGCCATTAGTTTATGTAACTTTACAGAAACAACCCGCCTACATGTCCATTAGTAAACAACCGTTACTGTACGTAGGCTCTCAGGGAGAAAAACATTTGTACACGCTATTCGATAGTGGCGCAAACCTGTCATGTATAAACCCGGAGCATGTTCCAGAGTTAGCCCATTTAGAAAGTCTGGGACGGATAAGGCGTGTGGCCACAGCTGCAAAAGGCCACTATATTGAGATAAAATATCGCGTTACGCTGGATTTTTATTTAGAAGATGTCCTGTTATCTGATGAATTCCTGGTCGTTCCTGATTTAAGCGAAGAAGCAATCATTGGCGCGGCCACCATGCAGAAGTGGCGAATAAAGCTTGAACGGTCCGCCGTTGCGGTTCGAACATGACACGGCCCATGTAGATCCTAAAGTGGCCAAAATGCAGTTGATTTAGAAATTAGGTTTATTAACCACAGAGGCACAGAGAACACAGAATTATAAATAAGCTAAAAATTCTATGTTCTCTGTGCCTCTGTGGTTAATAATTTTACATAGAAGCTGTTTAAACTTTTCTCTTTATAGAAAATCTAGGCTGCTTTTTTGTCATCCCGACGCAGGAGGGATCTCAAGATTCCGTATTAGTCAAGCTTGAGATCCCTCCTGCGTCGGGATGACAAAAAAGCGATTCTCTTTCAATAGAAATTAGAAAGTTTAAACAACTTCATAATTACTCAGTCGTTAAATTGAGTTTGTCATCGGCTTGAGGCCTGTTCATTTACGGTAAAATTCACCGTTTTCCCTTCCTGTACTTCCTGCCGTTTCGGGAACGAGTAGCTCCCACTTCCCTGAATAGAAAACGTACGAAGTCCAATCTTGCCATTTAGCACGGTCAGCGAAACGCCTGTGTTCATACCAGTCCGTTTTACAGAGCAAGTTCCCCAGGCCGAGCCGTTCGACCAGAAATACATCCCTGGTTTTGAGGTGATCGTCATGGATTCCGTTACGCCCGAATACTGAAACTGACTCCAGGCTAACACCGTGTTCCAACTGGTCATGGATCGGGCATAATGATAGCCGCACTCGGGTTCGTTAAATGGATTTCGCTTGCGACCGTCGAACCGATTCCGAATAGCTGCAAGGCACTTGAGTGCATTGTCGGTTTGGCCTTCATACAACATGCCAACGGCGGCACAGTATTCAAAGCCCGTCATCGACTCCGCAAAATACGGGAATGGTACTTTCAAACGTCCTTTGGGCCAGCTCGCCATTAATAAACCGGCTTCATCGCCCATCACATACGACCGCATATTATTAAAATGATCGGCGAAGTTGTCCAGATAATTGTACTTCATAATGCTTTTCAACGTAGTCTGGATGTGCTCCCGATTGGCCAGATAACCCAGCCCTACCATATGCGCCATCATCTGCCCAACTAACTGATCGACCAGGCAACCTTTTCCTAATTGATAGTCGGGCACACTAACGGTTGAGTCGCGTTCCCAGTTGAGAAAATCAAACGTTTTGGGATCTGTGATTTTATGCTCGTAGTATTCGCCATTGAACAGATTTTGATCCATCCAGGTACTCCCTTTTTTGGCTAAGTCATCGCACTTTTTGGCCAGTTCGGTATCGTTCATAGCCATAGCCATGTCGCGACCGGCTTTCAACGCGCCCAGATACCAGAAACCCATTTGTGGATTAGGGCCGTAATAATCGACATCCATCGTATTATGCTGCCGCCCTTCCATCACACCGTCCTGATTGCCATCCCAGCCGCCCTTGATCCAGGCATAGCTCAGCACCTTTTTCACCTGTGGCCAGTTCTTTTTCAGAAACTCCTGGTTGCCCGATAACTGCCAGTCCCGGTAGAATTTCATAATCGTTCCCAGTTGCCCGTCGGCTGCGGCATTCTGCCATTCCTGGGCTTTTTCCAGAGGAAGCATAACCCGGAAGCTCATCTTGCCAATGTCGTTGGTCGCATAATTGAACTCGATGTCGCGCATCGACTGCGATAAGTCGGCGAATAGAAAAGCGGTTGCCTGTTCATAATTCCAGACATGGGTACAGGAGCCAAAGCAGGAACCAAATTCATCAAAAACACCCTCCCAGCCCATCAGGTGCCCACTCGGAATTCGAAAAACCGTTTGTGATCGTAATGTAGCCAGATTAAATAAAGCGGCCTCTTTGATCACCTCCGGGTAATCGCTTTGCAGAAACGCATTGACAAATTGACGGGTCTTCATTTCCAAAGCGGGTAAGCGAGGCAGCGTTTTGATAATAACATCCCAGGCATCGGCATACTGGGCTGAATAGTAATTCCCCACGGCTGGCTGATCTGGTTTTGTTGAAAACGACGCCCAGGCCGCCCGATTCGGGAAATTCCAGGTAATGAAAAACGTGAATGTCTGGGTTTGTCCGGGGGCAATTGACTTCTGTACCGCCAGCGACGCCAGCGGGTCATCATCGACAAGCTTACTCTTTTCGGTCAGGACACCATCGGCACTGAAATCGTCCCAGAAATCGAGCATGGCATTCTCCCAATCGTTGGAGCGCGAACTGGTTCGGTAGCTTACTCCCGTAGTACTATTCGTTGTTAGGGCGATTGTTCCCCAGGCAGCATCCTGTCGGCTCACACTATCCGAATGCATAAAAATGCCTTGTACCTCGCCTTCGCGTTTGTAGGTATTTGTGTTCTTTTTGGCACCGATAGGAACGTAGTCGCCTTTCCAGTCTTTGATGGACTTACTCCCGTCCTTCCCAATAAAATTTCGCATCGACCCACACACCGATACAACCAGGGGCGTCTGGCCCGTATTGGTTACTTCATAAGCCAGCACGGCAATGGGAATCCCGCTATTATCAGCATCACCGGGAATGAATGGGTTAAAGCCTTTTACTTTCACTGTCACAGGCATTCGTTTGTCCGATAAATTGACCTGCCCAAACGGGTAAGCCGCATCGAACGAAGCATCGGTGAAGCGGGGAAAGCCATGTTGATTTACGGGCCGACCTTCGTAGTGCTGAAATTCGGATGGGTCCAGCGGGCCAAGTAGCGCTTTCGTCATGGATTTTCCCTGCGTCGGGCGCACATTGATCGCAAAAAACGGGGCGTTATTCCCAACAGTCACCGTGCTGAACCCTTTGGCCGGTTTGTTCATGATTTCCCAATCGCGCAACTCACCCCGACCGCCCAGCGAAACCGTTCCGGTACCGATACCACCCAACGGGAGTGCAATGTTCACCAGATGATCTTTGTCGTAATGCTTCAGGGTTGGCCAGGTAGTGGGTTTCCATTGGGCAACGCAGGTTTGCGCTATGAGCAACAGGAAACCAAGTAGATAGCTAGTTGATCGGTTTGTCTGGTTAGGGATACGGTTCATACATGACCTCGCTTTTGTACGTTCAACTGATAGATGGGTACGACTCCATCGGGGTCATACCCATCTATCAGTTGAACTCAATGATACTAAAAGCGTGGCCTTAGACAATTATTACTCTTTCATAAAAGAGGTTGATTCGAGCAAAAGAGAGCGATTAGGGATGTTCTCCTCTCTATTGAGCCACCGTACCTTCTTTCACTACTTCTCCTTTGAAATACAGCATCTGGGTGCCGCCTTCCGCGTTCGACTCAACTGTTACCGATTTGTTGAAAGCACCCAGGGCAGCCGCATTAAAGGTGGCTTTGATAACGCCCGACTGGCCAGGCATAACGGGTGCTTTAGGATACTCAACCCCCGTGCACCCGCAGGAGCCTTTAGCCTGGTTGATCACAAGCGGCAACTCCCCTTTATTGGTAAAGGAAAACTCTGCCGTAACGGGCTTGCTTTGGGGAATACGTCCGAAATCATGAGTAGCACTACGCCAGTTAAATAAAGCAGCCGGAATGGTCATAGCCATGGAGACTGTCATCAATACAAATGCGCCGAAAAACAGAAGACGTTTCATAGAAAAAATGGTTTTAGAAGATGTTTCGTATTGCCCACTCAGGCAACGATACAAACCTACCCCCTCCCCCCCTAAACCCTTGTTAAGCACTTCCTAACGTTTGTTAATGAGTTGTTAATGATGGAAAAATGAGCGATTGAGTGAATGAGTGATTGAGCGAATAACACGTACTTTACAGTCACTCTTTCGCTCATTTACTAATTCGCTCATTAAAAAATGTCCCGTTTGCGCCTGCTGGTTATTCTATCGGTGCTATCCATTATTGGTATCCTGGCCGTGCAGGCCGTTTGGGTGCGCAATGCCTATGCTCTGCGCGAACGGCAGTTCCGGCAGTCGGCGTTTATTGCCTTGCAGGATGTGGCCGACGACGTAGCGAAGCTGAATAACTTCACACTGAATCGGTATGCCGTTACACAACTCTCCGCCGATTATTTCATTGTCAATACCGACGCACCCATTGACCCCGCCACCCTCGAACTATTCATTCAGCGATCGTTGCAGCAGCATAATCTTATCACCGATTACGAATACGGTATCTACAACTGCGAATCAGATCGCATGGTTTATGGAGCCTACGTTAGCACAAGCAGTTCGGCCTTAACAAAAACCAAGCTTCAGGGAGGAAAAAACCTGCCTAAATTTCCGCGTTATACGTACTATTTCGGTATTCGATTCCCGAACCAAACGGCATTCGTAGCGGGCCAGTTAGATGGCTGGGTCTGGTCTACCATAGCCGTGTTACTGGTAGTCAGCTTCTTCGGATATACGCTGGTCGTGGTGCTAAAGCAGCGCCGACTGACCGAAGTGCAGCGCGACTTTATCAATAACATTACGCACGAATTACAAACGCCCGTCTCTACCATTCGCATTGCTGCCGATGTACTTCAGTCGGACACCATTACGCAACAACCCGACCGGCTGAACCAATATGCCCGCGTGTTAGGTGAGGAAAGTAGGCGATTACAAAAGCAGGTCAATAGCATCCTGCAATTAGCCCGCTCTGAACGTACTGGCTTCATTCTGGAGTTGGCCGATGTCAATTTGCACGAGCTTATGCGTGCGGCTGCCGACACCTTTGCCCCAGTTATAACGCTTGATCTCACGGCCAATAAGGCCCACATCCGGGCAGACCGTTACCAACTCGAAACAGCGCTAAACAACCTGATTGACAACGCGATCAAGTATTGTACCCAATCGCCTTGTGTACTACTGCATACACGAACAGAAGACAATCAGTTAATCTGGTCGGTTAGCGACAACGGTATCGGCATTGCTCAAAAAGACCAAAAAGCCGTTTTTCGGCAGTTTTTTCGGGTCTCTTCGGGCCATACCCATAATGTAAAAGGTTTTGGACTTGGGTTGTATTATGTTCGGCAGGTTATTCGGGCACATGGCTGGCAGATGAAGCTTACCAGTGAGCTGGGAAAAGGCAGTCAATTCGAAATAAAGAGTGAATGTGTGAACGAGCAAAAGGTCGAATCTCATTCACTCCAATCTATTTCCTGGTTGCGCTCATTCACTCATTCTCTATTTCACTTTTAATGTCTGCTCACATTCTATTCGTTGAGGACGATGTTAACCTCGGTTTTGTGATTCGGGATACACTCGAAAACGTCCCTTTTCAGGTTACGCATTGTACCAATGGCGTCGATGCCTGGGCCACGTTTCAGGCCGGATCATTTGATGTTTGTTTATTGGATGTAATGCTTCCGCAAAGTGATGGGTTTACCCTGGCGCGACAAATTCGGGCCGTCAATACGCAGGTGCCCATTTTATTTCTTAGTGCCTTAGCGAACAAAGACGACCGTTTGCAGGGTTTGCGACTGGGAGCCGACGATTACTTAACAAAACCCTTCAGTATTGAAGAACTGATCTTGAAAATTAACGTTTTCCTCCGACGAACAACGCCTTCGGCTGGCCATCAACCAGTTATACATACCATCCTCAATCGCCAGAATCTAACCCTCACGGTTAATGGACAAACGCATACGCTTACGCATCGTGAAGCCGATGTGATCGCTTATCTGCTCGATCGCCCAAACACGCTTGTTCGGCGCGATGAATTGCTGCGAGCCGTTTGGGGCGACGATGATTATTTTATGGGGCGTAGTCTCGATGTATTTATTTCCCGAATCCGCAAACGAATTGCCCAGGACCCAACCATCCGAATCGACAATGTACATGGTGTAGGCTTCGTTTTGCGGCAGTAGCCTACGAAGTTTAAAGAGCGCAAAAGTGCAGGATTATATAACGAATTTATCCACAGAGGCACAGAGAACGCAGAAATATGAAAAATTTATTTCAATCATTTATATCTCTGTGCTCTCTGTGCCTCTGTGGACAAATCCTTTACTTATTATCGATATCATTTATCTTGCGCCTAACTTCGATAAGCTACTATGATTTTCAGATACTGTACCATTGCACTAACTGCGCTATTCCTTATTTCTGGCTGCAAAACGGCTAAACTTCCAGCCAATACCACCAATATACCGACCGCGACAATTACTGAAGAAGGCTTTCTAAACTGTTTTGCTGCTGGCACCTCGCTGAATGGGCAGACGGTCTGGTGCGAAGCCTCGGCAGTGGCGTTCGATGGCAAAAATCTACTTTTCGCTAACGATAAGGATATGCCTGCCGGTCAGAGCCCGGTATTTATGAAAACACCAGCAACCTTGGCTGACTCGACCCAATCGCCTACCTACCTGACACAGCCTGCGTATTCGGTTGCCCGGAAATACGAAGATTTTGCCCAAACGCCAGACCGGAAATTCATCCTGCTAACTACGGCCTTCGACCGCCTGAAGCCCGGTAGTCACGACTGGGACAGCTACAATACCATTCTTTACTGGCGAACTGGCGATGAGCAACACCCGCATGTACTAGCTCCTGATGATACCAGCCGAAATTCCATGGCCTACCGCCAGCGAATTGCACAGGTACTGGCCACTACGGAATTTCCCGGCGAAATGCCTTATTTCAAGATCGAGGGGCTGGCCGCTACTGACAGCCAGCTCCTGTTCGGCATTCGGGAAGCGGGTAAATCATACGAGAGTTTTACCTACCAGGCCAAAGTTATTGGCGTATCCTATCGACTGGAAAAGAACGGAGATACGGAACGAATTCGCTTAGCGGATAACTGGAAAATTGTCAACGATTTCGACATAGCCAAAGCGGATTCCACCCTGCCGAAACCACTCGCTTTATCGAGCCTGGAATATGACCCGTTTCAGAAACGATTCTGGATGCTCACCTCTCAGGAAGCCAATGGAAAACTGGACGCTTATCTGTGGACGGCTACACCGGATGAATTATATACCAATAGGCCATTCACGCTGGTACGCGACGCTCAGGGGCAACCTGTACACACAGCCGGTCATAAAGCCGAAGACCTGACTCCGCTGGATGCCAGCCATCTGCTACTCATTTGTGACGACGACCGGGGCCGCACAACCGTTGGCACCCGAACCCGACAACCTAATCAGGCAGCCTACACGATCCTTACTGTATCGAGCCAAAAAAGTCGTATGTCCCTAAAATAAACGTAACGATCCCGGTTCCGTGCGTTGCTCCTTTTATTGGAATCAATTCTACATTGGTAGCCCCTCGCTTCTTCATGGCATCATACGCATTCTGCGAGTTCAAAAAGGACACGATCTCGTCGGCATCTCCATGATACAGTCGGGTTGGCGTACGGGGTTTCCAGTCGTGAATATCATTGTCCTGTACAGCAGCCAGAAAAGCTTTATCGGTACCATCATTGATGCCCTGTTTAAACGCATCCGTAAATGTCTGGTGGAGGCTCACATTAATTGACGCATTTATACCCTGATTCGTGATCTGCGTAGCATAGGGCTCTTTAAAGTAGGTCGACATGGGACGGTTAAGCCCGTAAATCCGATCATAGGTTTGTAATACCCAGACATAGAGTCGATTGATGTAATCAACACCAGCCGATTTATCATTGATAATCTGCTTCATAAAGGCAGGTTTATCGTAAGCACCAGCCCCACAACTCGACGCCACCAGGTTGAATTCATTCGTGGTTTCTTCCTCGATTTTCTTTTGCAGCGACATCGTTGCATAGCCTCCTTCCGAATAACCCGCAATAAACAGTCGCTTGTCCCAGTTTATAGCCTGATCGGCCAGAAAATCGCGGGTGGCCCGTAGCATATCGAGCGATGCCGTAGCCAGACCATTTCGTTGCTCATAGGTATGCGGAAGGTCTTTAGAAGCCCCATAGCCAATGTAATCCGGCGCGGCAATGATGTATCCCTGAGAAGCAAACACGGACCCGAACGAATAGGCTTCGCTACTCGTACCGAAGTTCGATGGCGCATCATTCTCACTGGTTATCGTACCATGTTGCATACTCAACAATGGTATAGCTGTTGGCACCGTGGGAATAATAAGCGCTCCGGATGCTTTAATGGGTTTACCGTCCGTATTTGTGGTTGTATAATCTAACCGATATGCTTTAATACCATAGCGGATAAAAAACTGAAGTGCGGCATTTGCACCTGTAAAGCGACTACGAAGTTGGTCGGTTGAATACTCCCCAATCAATGTACTACTGACTAATGTACGGGGCAAAACGGGAACAACAGAATCGGTATTCCCAGAGGTCTTACAGCCGACCGGTGCAATAAGCAACATACTCCCAACAAGGAGCAATGTAACGAATGATTTGATTGTCAACATGCAGTATGATAAAATGATAGACAGGCTATTTATCTAACGTTTAGCAAGTCCTTTTCGTTTGAATACTCTGGCGAATAGCAACTAAAAGTACATCAAATAATATACTGTATACCAGACACTTACAAAAATAACTATCTATTCAGACAACTGGAATGTGAACACCGAAAAGGTTCTACTACTGCCAAATCTATTTTACGCAGGCGTAGTTTCCCAGTTGTGTAGAGAGCGTTCCACAACAATAGGCATAGTACTTCCCGCTTACTCTATCAAATTAGTTGTCTTAAATCAGAATACGATCAATTTTAGACAAACCAGCTACTACACAATCACCTAAAAATCAGCAATTTACCAAAAAGGTTATCCAACAACGATTCCCATTGGATTAAACTGGTACAGCGTTTGGGTATCTATAAGCAATACCAAATATTCACAACGCTATGAACTATCAATGGAAATCAGTTGGAACGAAGTCGCTTGCGCTTCTACTGACTGCTAGCTTTCTGTCAGGGAATTTATCAATTGCCCAGAGTCAGAAAAAGAATTTGAATAAAACTCAAAAGGGAGCAATAGTTGGCGCTAGTGGTGGAGCCGTAGTTGGTGCCGTACTTGGCAAGACGAAAGGTAACACTGCTCTGGGTGCTATTTTGGGAGCAACAGTTGGTGGAGCAGCCGGTGCCGTGATTGGTCATCGAATGGATAAACGAGCTGAAGAAATTAAACGCCAGATGCCGGATGCTCAGGTCGAACGAGTTGGTGAAGGCATTAAAGTGAGCCTCGGTTCCGATATTTTGTTTGATACGGATTCCTATGCGTTAAAATCTGCTACCAGACAGCAATTGATCAATTTTGCTCAAACGCTGAATAAGGAAGAAGATACCGATATTCTGGTTGAAGGTCATGCCGATGCTACTGGTTCGGCAGAACATAATCTGGCCTTATCTAAAAAACGTGCCGATGCGGTTGCAGGTTTCCTGGAAGGACAAGGCGTGAAAACATCCCGGGTTGACGAAAAAGGATACGGTGAAGCGCAGCCAATTGCCGACAACGCTACATCAGCAGGCCGTCAGAAAAACCGTCGTGTCGATATTGCCGTATTTGCGAATAAACAAATGCAGCGTGATGCCAAAAACGGCAAGCTCAGCGAATAAAATAGATTCAGGCGATCAGGAATACTATTCCCGATCGCCTGAATCATCTAATTACCCAGTGTAATACCATTACCTCATTATTTCCTATGAATAATCCGAAAAAAGGCGATGCAGTGAGTTGGAACTATGGGAAAGGCAAAGCCAAAGGGAAAATTTCTGAAGTCCATGCGGAGAATATAGAGCGTACTGTGCAGGGTACTTCTGTTAAGCGCAAAGGCTCTGCTGCAGAGCCAGCTCTTGTGATTGAACAAGGCTCTAAACGGATTATCAAGTCGGCCAGCGAAGTTACCAAAAAATAAACGTCACTATGGCAACAGCAATCCTTACAGATTCAGACAAAAAAGAAATTCGACAAACGTTTGATGAGGTTGTCAACATGTCGGCTTCTGAGATTGAAAGCTGGCTCCAGACTGATGAGTCCAAGTCTGTTGGGCAAACAAAAGAGGGAGAAAGCGAATCGATCGGCCATAAATCGGGTAAACGCATCATTGAAATTCTGGGTACAAAAGCGAGCGAGTTAACGGATAACGATTATGCTCATATGGAGAAGGTTATCAGTTATGTAAAGCGCCATAGTGCACAGCAACCAAAGCATGTAGCCGATTCGAATTGGGCCTATTCGCTAAAAAACTGGGGGCATGACCCTACAACCAA
Organism: Spirosoma migulaei; assembly: GCF_054776855.1. Taxonomy (NCBI): domain Bacteria; kingdom Pseudomonadati; phylum Bacteroidota; class Cytophagia; order Cytophagales; family Cytophagaceae; genus Spirosoma; species Spirosoma migulaei. The sequence goes on from NZ_BAAHBG010000028.1 coordinate 110,271, forward strand.
AAAATAACAACAAATTAACATATACATTACTTTTTACGTTACCTTTCTGATTTGCTCAACACGAAACGTTATGACTTTTCAACCTAATTAACTCAACAAAACCAATCAACGCTATGAATGTAAAAGAAACCCGAACAGAAATCCTCGAACAGCTAAGCCAATTACTTACGCTTAGCCATGATGCAGAAAAAGGGTATCAGGAAGCCTCCGAGAATGTAGACGATAACGAACTTAAAACGTTGCTTCTGGCTCAGTCACGCCAGCGCGCAGAGTTTGCTCAGGAATTAGATCGTGAAATACGGGCCTTAGGCGGAGAAGCCGACAACGGTACCAGCTTAACCGCTGACTTACATCGGGCCTGGATCAATATCAAATCGACATTTTCTACAAATGACGATAAAGCCGTAGTACAGGAGTGCCACCGGGGTGATCAGGAAGCTCTGAATACCTATAACGCTGTATTACAGGAAACAGACTTAGTTGCCAGTACTCGCGAATTGCTGCTTCGCCAGAAACAGAGTATCGACTCGGCCAATTCAACAATGGCCCGTCTGGCCTTGGTAGTGTAGTGAATGGTGGGATTGGAAAGCCTGCTCCCTTTGGGGGTAGGCTTTTTTGTGCCTTTTACTTACCAAAACATTCGTACTATACAGGGAGTTTATCTCCCAAATTATACCTACTTATTCCTACGCAGACACGTTATGAGTAAACAATCTAACACAAATTCATTTTCAGAATCAATTCAATCCAAACCCGGTAAGCCCTATCCACTGGGTGCTACGTATGATGGCGAAGGTGTTAATTTCACCCTATTTAGCGAAAATGCTACCGCCGTCTATCTATGTCTTTACGACGCTGCTGACCCCAGTCATGAAACGGCTCGAATTCCACTTGCCGAACGCACCGATCTTGTCTGGCATATTTATCTTGATGGACTACAACCGGGTCAACTCTATGGGTTCCGGGTTGATGGTCCTTACGAACCACAGGCAGGTCATTTTTTCAATCCCAATAAGCTCCTGCTTGATCCTTACGCCCGTGCCATAAATGCACCCGTGAACCATAATGATGCCTGGCTGGCTTATGATTATACCAAACCAACATCGAGCGAAGAAGGTACGGACGAGTACCTGGTGATGAGTCAGGAGGATAGCGGTCCCACAATGCCCAAAAGTGTGGTGGTAGATACAGCGTTTGATTGGGAAGATGATGCCGCTCCGGCCACTCCGCTGCACCGTTCCGTTATTTACGAAATGCACGTAAAAGGATTCACTCACCTGCATCCTACCATCGAGGAATCGATTCGGGGTACGTATGCAGGCTTAGGCACACCAGAAGTAACAGATTATCTAAAAAAACTGGGTATCACAGCGGTGGAGCTTTTGCCTGTACATCAGTTCACCGACGAAAGCTATTGGGGCTATAACAGCATTGGCTTCTTCGCTCCCCAGAACACGTACTCATCATCTGGTATGGCCGGCCAGCAGGTTGCTGAGTTCAAACAGATGGTAAAGAACCTGCACAAAGCGGGTATTGAGGTGATTCTGGATGTTGTTTACAACCACACTGCCGAAGGCAACCAATTAGGACCACTGCTCTCGTTCAAAGGCATTGACAACCGGATTTACTATCACCAGGTTGGCGACACGCCAGAATACTACATGGACTACACCGGTACGGGTAATACGTTTAACCTGAGCCATCCTCGCGTATTGCAGTTAGTAATGGATAGCCTCCGCTATTGGGTAACGGACATGCACATTGATGGATTCCGGTTCGATTTAGCCTCAGCGCTGATTCGTACCGACGAAGAATTCGGTAGTGTTTCTTCGTTCCTGGATACAGTAGCCCAGGACCCTATACTGGCCCAGGTCAAACTCATTGCCGAACCCTGGGACATTCAGTCGTACCATGTTGGCGGATTCCCGGTTCGCTGGTCGGAGTGGAATGGCAAGTATCGGGATACGCTCCGGGCATTCTGGAAAGGAGACGATGGTAAGGCTGCGGAAACAGCCACTCGCTTATTAGGTAGCCCTGACCTATACGCCGATGATGGTCGTTCGCCAGCCAACAGCATCAATCTGATTACAGCACACGATGGGTTTACACTCAACGATCTGGTTAGCTATAACGACAAGCACAACGAGGCCAATGGCGAAGATAACCGCGATGGTTCCAACGATAACATGAGCTGGAACTGCGGTGTTGAAGGCCCTACCGATGATCCAGCGATTAACGATCTCCGTGAACGCCAGAAGCGTAATTTTCTGACCACGATGCTACTCAGCCAGGGTACACCCATGATTGTAATGGGCGATGAGTGTGGACGAACCCAGCACGGTAACAACAATGGCTACAATCAGGATAGTGAAATTAGCTGGATGGATTGGCACTGGAACGAGAACCAACAAGCACTGTTTGAGTTCACCAGTCAACTTACCGCCCTGCGTCAGGCTGTTCCTCTGTTGAGTCGGCGCCGTTTCTTTGGTAGTGAGCAAGTAGCCTATCTACGTCCGGATGGCGACGAAATGACCGGTGACGATCTACACAATCCCAATACGCACTGTTTGGCTCTTTTTATTGATGGGCTCCGCGTATCGGAACAAACCGAAGATGGTCAGGACATTGGGGATGAGCAATTAATCTGGATCTTGAACGCTTATTGGGAAGATATTCCATTTATGCTTCCGAAAATTGGCCGTAAAAGTTCGTCCTGGGAAGTGATTGTTGATACGTTTACGGGACAAGTCAACCCAACGATTGAGCCAACTAAAGGTGGCAAATCCATTAATGTGCCGGCACGTTCTTCGATCTTGTTACGGCTAAAATAATATAGACCTTTATTAGTAAAAATGCCATAGCAGATCGCTATGGCATTTTTACTTTTGACACTTTCGCATTACTGTGGTGTCAGCTATAAGTAGCTGACACCACAGAATCCATAACTAATCATGTTCTTTAAACGTCCACTCTTTTACACTAACAGGAGAGTCCTGTAGCGCATTATAGAGCTGTTTGTCATTTTTAAAAACTACCTGATCCAGGCAAAACGTTTCAACATGAACGGTAACCTGAGGCCCCTCAAATGGCCAGGGGTCCAGGCTCAATGTTCCATCAGCGCGTTGATGAATGTAATACGATAGGTCATCTGGTCCTTTGCTGACTTCTAAACGTCGCTCTTCATGAGGTACCTGATTCAGGCAGAGCACAAGGGATAGCGCATCACACCATTGAAGAAACGCATAGGCATAATCGGTTTCTGCTTTTGTGGCTTTCGATTCCTTCCGCCACTTGGTCTGGTTCGTCATCTGCTGATCAAGAAATACATCCAATGCCTTATCGGTACCGCGTTTCGATTCGTACAGAAAAGACGTGTGCATAGACATGAGCAGCGCATTCCAGCGGCTTTTTTGCAGACCGATCTGAATCATTTGCTGACATTGCTCTACCGAATACGGTAGTAGCTCAAAATGAAGTGGTGTACCTGCCGCTGTCAGATGGTTACGGCCTTCCCAAGGATTCTGGCCATCATCGTGCTCTGTTAGCGCCGTTACTGTTTCAATCCAGCGGCTGGGTCGTTTATCTACTCGCCAATGCAGGGCCAGTTGTACGGCCAGTAAACCATGTGCCTGCTGGTTAATAATTTGCCAGCCCGTATCTGTTTGGGAAACAATCATAGAAGAAGGAGAAAAGGGAGAAAGGAGGAGGGGGAAGAAAGGGAAAAGAGTGAAGTACTTGATTAAGTAATACCCTCTTTTCTCCCTTTCTTCCCCCTCCTCCTTTCTCCCTCAATTGTAAATCTTTTCGTTCTCTCCCATCTTGGGCGGGTTGCCAGTTATGGCTGCAGTGGCCTGCTGAATGAACCGAATCATTCGGCTATCGCTGGCACTCCAGTATTCAGCCATGTCGATGTGCACTTTCAGCAGCGTTAATTCCGGGTCGTCTTTCCCCTCAGGAAACCAGGCTTTTGCCTGTGGATTCCAGAGTTCATCTACTTTAGCCTGATCGTTAAACTCTTGCGCTTTACCTGATACAGATACATAATCAGCATCGCTAACGGATGCAAACGACAGATTTACCCGTTGATCGTTGTTATCAATCTGATCGACCTTAGGCGAAGATCGCTTGGTAAAAAACCAGATGGTCCCATCTTCATCTACCTGTAAAGCAGCCATGGGTCTGCTTACTAAATTACCCTGTTCATCAACGGTTGTCATCATGGCGATACGAATGTCTTCGATCATATCGCGCACCTTTTCCAGGGGTTTGTTAATGTGTTCTGTAGTTTCCATAACGTTGAAAAGAAAAGTCGCCAGTCGAAAGTCATTAGTCAATAGTATAGTTTTTGAACCTACTTACTTTGACTGTTGACTATCGACTGACGACTAGTGACTATTAGCTATTAATTATAAAGTGTTTCGCGCAGATCAATACCATAGAACAGAGAAGCTGGCGTAACGGCTGGGTTTTGCGCTTCAATATCTGTCTGATAGCCCATATCAATAATATTCACACAGCTACAAATCGTTTGCTGACACATAGCAAACACCTGTTGGCTACGCTCTGTATTAAACTGACTTACCTCCTGAGCACATTTTTCACATACTTCAATACAAGCTTTTGCCAGTAGCCGTGCATTTTCAGAACCACGAACATATAGCATGGCCAGGTTACGGCACATATCGGCACAATCCAGGTTTAGAAAAATACTCCGATACCGGCTCTCTATGTCTTCTGCATTGGAACATTCTGTAGCAAACTCATTACACAAAGTTGCACAGCTTGTTAACGAATCGTAAATGTTTTTCTTCCAGATCATAGCTAATGGCAGGTTTAAGTTAGATATCGAATAGTTGGGTTAGGCGTATTGCTGTATGTTTCTGACTGCCCACTCCCGGTTGGAACTCTCACAACGAGCCCACCGACGGGCCTCCTCAACACTCATCAGGATGACATGTTGCTTATCTAACTGCCCTTGTTCCAGCAGTTGATTTGCAATCTCAATTGCCTTTGCCCGAGTAGTGGGATTTAATGACCGCATGGCCGCCGGAAAGTGAGTGATAGACCACATAGAGATAGTTAGTAGGTTATCTATTGACTAAACTAATATTGTGCCACCTCTAAAATAATCAACCACTACACTTCACACCAACCAAGCCAACAACTCATTATCAACAACTTATAAGATAATTATTTGATCTATGGATTGATATTCTCCGTCGATCCTGTAGACTATCTGTAGAATTTACCAGCGGGATTGTGTATGTTTTTACCCAGTCAATTCCACAAAAAAACCAGCTTTGGGTAAAAGCTGGTTAATGAGTGATCTATGCTACGAAAAAGCCAGGAAACTACTTAGGGCGCATCTGCTTATTTTGGAAAAAACAGTCGAAATGTAGTTCCAGTAGCCACCTTACTTTCCACTTCAATTGATCCCTTATGGCTATTGATGATATTTTGTGTAGCGGTTAATCCCAATCCCATCCCCCCCGATTTCCCGGTAAAGAACGGATCGAAAAGGCGTTGTCTATCTGCTTCACTAATCCCTCCTCCATTATCGCTCACCTCTACACATACCCGATTGTTATCCGTACAGGTCGTTCGTACCGAAAGCACACCCTTTCCTTCTTCCATAGCTTCTACTGCGTTGACTAAAATATTCAGCAACGCCGTTTTTACCTGATCGCGGTCTAGTAATGCCTGGCCGTCGTCGGTCGTGAAATTCGTTTCGAGTCGCATCCGTTTCAGTTTGATCCGGTCGCTAACGAGCTGTAACGTTTCTTTAACAACGCCATTAAAATCCTGCTTTTTCCGATCCAGATCGCGGGGTTTCGATGAATTGAGCATTTCTGTAATGAGTTGCCCAATACGGTCCACATTGCGCCCAATGATATCCGTAAACATGGTTACATACTCATTGTCTGTATCCAGTTCATCTTTAAGCTGTTCAAGAGCCAGGCTAAGGTTAGTGAGTGGATTACGCACCTCATGGGCAATACTGCGGGCAATTTTGCCGGTCATAGTCAGTTTTTCGGCCAGGATCAGATCCTGTTGAGCCCGTTTCTGATCTGTAATGTCACGCACAATTCCCTGGTACCACTCTGGATGCCCAATCATATCCTCGACCGCCCAAACGGAGATCAGGCAAACCCGTTTACGGCCGTTTCGGTGAATTAGTGTGGTTTCGAAATCTTTGATCTGACCATGCTCGCGGACGTTAAACCGCAGATTACGCAGGTGATTCAGATCAGCAAAAAGGCGAGCGGGATTCAGGTGTCGGAGTTCGTCACGACTGTACCCTAATAACTGTTCAACGGAGGAGTTGGCGTCCTGAAATCGAAGTTCATCATTAGCCACAAAAATGGCATCTATTGACCGTTCAAACAGGGTTCGGTATTTATTTTCTTTCTGAGCAACTTCGGCAAGTACACTCGCCTGTCGGAGCGCATATCGGATACTACGCCCAAGGAGTTGGGCATCAATTCGCCCTTTCACTAAATAGTCGGCGGCTCCCAATTCAAGTGCCGACTGGTCTACGGTCAGATCATCCTGGCCGGTAAGCAGAATCATTGGGGCCCGGCAACCCATCCGAAATGCTTCCTGAATCAAATCAATACCTGTATACGGGCCCAGTCGGTAATCGACCAGATACACATCGTATTGTCCCGTATCAATAGCTGCCAGACCCCGATCATAGCTATCTACCCAGTCGAGTTTAATGGACGAATTTTCTCTGACAGAAACTAAGGCTTTGGTAAGCAAGTAATCATCTTCGTCATCTTCAATGAGAAGAATACGAATCGTTTCCTTTTTTTCGGCAACATCGAGTGGGGCAGGTATCATAAACCGTGAGTAGTTGGCAATGAACGGTACCGTGTGTACCCATCAGCAAGACCATTTACTGATAAGTACTCACTAGCTGGTTATGGCAATTTAACGGTATCTATCCAGTATGTTTTTAAAGCCCCAACCATTTCGACCAAGCGGTTAAAATTGAATGGCTTTGTTACAAATGAATTAACGCCGAGATTATAGGTTTTCAGTACGTCTTCGTCGGCTGAGGATGTAGTCATCACGACCACGGGTAAACGCCGTAGTTTAGGATCATCCTTTATCTCATTAAGGGCCTGAAAGCCATTCTTACGAGGCATGTTCAGATCTAAAATCAATAAATTAGGCCAAGGAGCATTGTCTTCGTTATAACGACCCTCCCGACGTAGATATTCCATTAACTCTTCACCATCTTCAACAAACTGAACATTTTGCGTATAACCACTCTGACGAAGTGCCTTATCCATAAACAGGCGGTCATCTGTATCATCGTCTGCAATTAGAATGGTCATGGATGTAAGTCTACGGTGCATACAAATCAGTAAAAAGTTACGGCTGGAGAGTGCTAATCAATTTCCTGCGTTTTGATATACTCAGGTTTCCAGTACGTACGCGGCTGATTAGCTATTCCTTATCTGTCTTTAGCTTTTTCAGAAGTTACCCTCCCCTCCAAAATTACTCAAAAACATCAATTTATTAACGTATTATTTACCAGTATAAAATCCAGAACACCTATCTTGATTTAAGGTGTTTGAATAAGCTTATAAATTGCACTTTTCATATATTTCTATTTTAAGTGTTTATAAACTAACCTATTACTTCCCGCTCAATCCTTTTTCAAACTGTTGTTTGCCAATTTCAGGCTTTAGAAAATATTTTCTACATAATTAAAGGAAACAGGGCTTCTAACAATAAATTCTTATTCAGAGGTTTCAAAAACTGAATGTTGTATTCTACAAGTTGGGGAATTTCTTACTCGCCTAAGCTTAAAAATTTATGCAGTGCCTATACGTTCAGCATATCTATAAACCCAAGTAAACCAGGCTACCACAGAGATTTACCCTAAAAATGGCGGTTTTGGCACGAATTTACCACCTCTATAGACAGAGCAGAAGTAACTTAGGTACTGCTTTTAAATCGAAAATCGTTATGAAACATTCAGTAAAAACCTTGCTTGTAGCCGCTATTCTTACAACAGGTGCCTTAATGATCAACTCGTCTACTGCGTTAGCACAAGGCAAAACGCGGGTTGGCGTAAAAGGGGGATTAAATGCCAGTTCGCTATTCTACGACAGTCAGGGAGCCAGCAATAAAAATGAGCGCATTGGCTTTCATCTAGGAATATTTTCCCAGATACCTGTTGGTGAGTTTTTTGCCGTCCAACCAGAATTGCTCTATATGACCAAAGGCGCATCAGCTACCTATGACGTCATTGGCTTTACGGGAAAAAATACGTTTAAACTTAATTATGCCGAGCTACCCGTTTTAGCTACGTTTAAGCTGGGTCAGGCAGTTGAGTTACAGGCAGGCCCCTACGTATCCTACCTACTGAATTCAAACATCAATTCGAACGGCGATTTTGGCACAGGAACAAGTGCAATCAATCGGGATAATTTCAACAAAGTTGATTACGGAATTGCGGGCGGCTTGAACCTTTACTTCGGTAAAGCCTTTATTGGCGCGCGTTATGAACAGGGTCTGCAAACCATTGCTAACAGTGGAGCCGCTAAAACGGTGTTGGGCAATGCTAAGAATGGAGTTGGCTTGCTATCCGTTGGCTTCAGCCTGAATTAGTTGAGTAGGTAAAGTAAGTGCAGTGGGTGAAGAGGGTTAGGAACCTACTTCACCCACTGCACTTACTTTACCATCAGGGCTTTCTGTCGGGCAAAATGGTACCGACGCCGTTAGGAACCTACTTCACCCACTGCACTTACTTTACCTACTAACTCACAAATGGATATCGTACGCTTTCAATTTATTATAGAGCGTTTTACGATCAATATTAAGGACTTCAGCCGCTTTGGTTTTGTTATAGCCTGTTTTTTCCAGTACTTTCAGAATAGCAGCCCGTTCAGCGTTCTCAGATACCGACTTCAAATTAGCCGCCGATTGAGTAAAGACCGGAACACCGGGTCGAGCGGGGTCGTAATTAATCTGAATATTAGTAGTACCGGTGTCTTCAGGCGTGAAATACTGGGGCGAGATGATCTCATGCGGCAGTACATCGGCTTCAATATAATCGCCTTGAGTTAGCAACACGGCCCGTTTCACCACATTTTGTAATTCGCGGAGGTTGCCATGCCAGTAATACTCTTTTAACTTTTCTTTTGCTTCCTCTTCAAACCCCTGAATATCTTTCTCTAGTTGCACATTAGCCAACTCCAGAAAATGATCAGCGAAAATCATAATATCGGACTTGCGCTCACGCAGGGGCGATAAATGCATTTCGAATTCAGCAATGCGGTGATAGATATCTTCCCGAAACTTGCCTTGCCGAACGGCCTCGCGCAGATCTTCATTTGTAGCTACTATAATCCGAACATCGACCGGAATATCCTGATTACTGCCAATACGCCGAATCTTACGCTCCTGTAATACACGAAGCAACTTGATTTGATTGTCGTACGACAAGTTTCCGATTTCATCCAGGAAGATGGTGCCACCATTGGCAAATTCAAAGCTACCGGGCTTGTCCGACATAGCGCCGGTGAAGGAGCCTTTCACATGCCCGAATAATTCGCTACCGGCTAATTCTTTCCCAAGAGCGCCACAGTCAATGGCCACAAATGGTTTATCAGCTCGTTTGCTTTTGAGGTGAATTGCATTGGCAACAAACTCCTTACCCGTACCTGTTTCGCCGGTAATGATAACCGACATATCGGTGGGAGCAATCAAGTCAATGTGTTTCTGAAGTTGTTCGGCAGCCCGACTTCTACCAAAAATGAAGCGTTTTCCATCCGGGGTTAACTGCGTTTTGGCAGGCGCTACTTTTACAGCAGGTGCTTTTGGTATGCCAGTAGCAGTAGTGGCCGATGAACCCTTCGACTGATTTAACGATTGGGCGCGCCGTTCAAGGGCTGCTTTTATCGTATATAAGATTTCGTCGGGATAGAGTGGTTTTGTTACGTAATCATAAGCCCCATGCTTAACCGTCTGCACCGCCATTCGAACATCAGAATAGCCGGTGATGATAATTACAGCGGTGGTGGGGTGCATAACCTTGATGCGACGAAGCATCTCCAGGCCATCAATATCAGGAAGTTTAAAATCGCAGATGACTAACTCAAAAGCTTCTTTCCGTAACAGAACCAGCCCATCATCGCCCCGCTGTACCGACGCTGTTTTATAGCCCTGCTTGCTCAGAAAACGCTCAAGAAGCAGGCATATATCATTATTATCGTCAATAATCAGAATTTTTTCCATGAAGCGGCATTGAACTTGTTCAGACAGACCATGTCCAGTAATGAACAACGAATGAATCTACCTTAGCTGTATGAAAGCTGTATGAACAAAGTTACTCAAACCTGAATGGTTTGCAAAGCCATCTCTACCGAACGGCGAGTAAAGGGTTTACCAATAAAATAATCAGCTCCTTGCTCAGTAGCCCGCCGACGTTCAGCCTGTCCATCAAAGGCACTGATCATAATAACCTTAGCTTCGGTTTGATCTTCTTTGATGAATGGTAATAAATCAAACCCAAGTCCATCGGGCAAATTTAAATCTAGAAAAATAGCGTCGAATTTCTGTGTATGGAGGCATTGACGTCCTTCTTCAATAAAATGGGCGCAGGTAGGCTGATAGCCCAGGCGACGTAACAACCCTGATAGCAACAGACAGATATCGGCTTCATCATCAACAATCAATACGCGTTTTGCAAGAGGTGCTGTATTGATGGCGACCGGCCTGTATTGTTGTCCCATGCTAACCCCTGTTATTGTATTTACCACGGCTCATTTCGTTTTCATTTGTGTTCTTCTTACACACTCTATTATAAAATATGTGCCGAAAGTGTAAGCCTGAGTCAAAAATCAAGTAGCAACATACATTAATGTCCATTAGATTAACAGTTTGCGCTTATAATTTCATTAATTTATATCGGCTATAAACTAATTCGCCCGCTAAAGAGCCGTTGAGGATTGAGCTATTTTTCTACGTTTATTCTACAAGTGTAGAAATTAATCCACAGTTTTTGGTTTGCAACAGGTTTTCTTGTTTCGATAATAAGTGAAGAATATGACCTAATTAAATGCTCATTTACAAGCGTATAAGGGTATATATAGGAAACGATTGCATGTATTTACCATTATTGGCACAACTTTTTCTAATAAGATTGTCAATTGCGAGATAGTTAATTCTGATTTACTCAATAAACGTCATGGGAAACCTTCTTTACACTATAGCCGTGATTTTGATCATTATCTGGCTCCTGGGCTTTCTAGGCGTGTTAGGAACAGGTATTGCTAGTGGTAATTTAATTCATATTCTACTAGTGATTGCGGTGATTGCGATTATTCTACGCTTAATACAGGGGCGCGGGGTGTGAAGAAGGGAGTACATGTAGTCAACAAGTCATAGAGATATCACCTGTGATACATATCATTTTCTAACCAAGCAATTGTGTTAGACTCGGGTTAGCCCGAAGCAATTCATTTTAGGTTAAGTACAAGTTACGGTGGGTACGGAATCCCTGCGCCAAGTTGAGCGCGGGGATTTTTTTTGTGCCTGTAGAATTCAGATGATGTGGGTTATACCGTATCTGCGTATCAATAGTTATCATCAGCATCTAAAGAATCAACAGAATCTCTCGTAGTTCGAGACTCGGCAACCAGTTGGGGTCATTGCGTAAAACGTGGACGCCCTTGTAGAAAAAAATCCTCAACATCCCAAACCAGCACTATATTGTACCACACTCATATACAACGACTTACCCTCTTTTCTAATCAGTGGTACAGTATTTTCTAGTAGATTGGCGATATTGGAACCATAAGTCATTCACCAAAGTTAGAAATCATGAAATCACTACCAGGAGTTTTAGTGGGATTAGCAGTTGGCGCAGTTATCGGTATTCTGCTTGCTCCAGAGAGCGGCCAAAAGACGCGTAAACGTATCTCGTCTGAGTCAGATTCGTTCTTTAAAGACTTACAGGACCAACTACAGTCTGGCCTGGATAGCATAAAAAGTCAATATAACGAATATGTTGATTCGGCTGCCGGAAAAACACAGGATCTGGTTAGTCAGGCCAAGAAGAAAGCAAAGCAATAGGCTTCCTGCTAATCACCTAAAATAAACACTCACCTAAAACACATAAAACGATGAGAAGCACACGAGATTTTCTGACCGGCATTATTACCGGTGTTGTTATTGGTCTTTTAACAGCTCCCCGAAGCGGTAAAGAAACACGCGAAAAACTGACTGAAGAAGCCAGCAAACGCACAGGCGATTTGAAGGACCAATGGGAAAAAGGAGTATCTCAGGTGAAAGAGGGGTACGAGCAGGCGGTAAGTCAGGTAAATCAGTATACCGACAAAGCTAAAGAACAGTTCAACCAGTATAAAGACCAGGCACAGGCGACTTTTAGTAAAGATCAGCTCAAGAGTGATTATAACGATAAAGTTGACGAATTAGCCGACGATGCCAAATCAGGTATTGATAATGCAAAATCTTCAGTAAAAGCAAGCTAAGTACTAGCATCCAATTTACTCAACGTTCTTGAAATATACAGCGCCTACCGGACCATACCCGGCAGGCGCTGCTGCGTTATACGCATGATGGGTTTAATAGCCTTTTAATATTGGTTTAAGAAGCCTTTAATTGGCAAAGGAGACTTTTGTGACGGCTCCTTTTTACTTATCAGTCAGGTAATACTTATACCAATTCAGGCGTCATAATACTATGAAAAAATACCCATTTGCCTTTGCTTCCTCACTGCTCCGTAACTGGCAGAGGCTTATAGACGATAATAAAAACGTACGAGCGTATCCAACTGGGTTAGTTGTTTGCCCAGCCCCTATGTATACGGCTAAGTCGGTACGAGCCTGGGCAATGATCGTTACAATGGGCTTTATAGCTATAAACGGACTAAGTAGCTGTAGTAGTACCGCGCAAAAATCCGAAGCAAGTGAACCAACCAAAGAGCGTCAGGAAACGAATTTACTTGCCACAGCCGCCTTCGATACAGCTAAGTATGAGAATGCCCGCAATGAATTGAATTTGACAGGTAAAATTACCTTCAATCAGGATCAGGTTGTAAAAGTATTTCCTCTGGTAGGTGGGCATATAGAAACCCTCAAGGCTGATTTAGGCGACTATGTTAAAAAGGGACAGACCCTGGCTGTAATTCGGTCGGGCGATTTGGCCGATTTAGAACAACAGAGTGTAGAAGCAAAGGGGCAATTATCGGTAGCTCAGAAAAACCTACAGGTTGCGGAAGACATGACTAAAGCGGGTCTGAGCTCCCAGCGCGAACTGGTGGCCAGTCAGGAACAACTGCTGGCGGCTAAAGGCGAAGTAAACCGTGTGAGTGAACGACGCCGGATTGTAGGCGGTAATGGTGCCGTTTATGTAGTGAAGGCCCCAGTGAGCGGTTTTATCGTCGAAAAATCTGCATCTCAAGGTATGGAACTTCGCTCCGACGATCCCGAGAAC